>NZ_JBVKAV010000002.1:702770-1062761 GCF_055639295.1 Streptomyces sp. NPDC107528 | reverse complement strand
ACGCTTCCTTTGTACTCACCCTCTCGGGCTTTCCTCCGGGCGCTTCCCTTCGGTCTTGCGTTTCCGACTCTATCAGACCTTTTCTCGATCCGATTCCCTGTCGGCGGGTTGTCTTGAGGCTTTGGGCTTTCGCCCGTCGGCCTTTCGACATTCACTACGTTAGCCGATTCCGCCGCCCGATTCATAATCGGGCTCTGCGCAATCGAATTCGGGCATGCGGGCACGCCGGAATCGACCCCGCTTAGGGGTTCTCCTAGGTAGTGGGTTGGCCGCTCCGGCTGCTGACTTCGCAGTACCCGGTTCAGCGGCTCGGGCTACGTTACGCGCCTCGTCAGGGCGCGTCAACTTCGGCGACGCCTCGGGACGTGGGCCCGATAAGGGCTCACCGTGGGGTCGTTGGCGATCCAGTAGCGCCAGGGGTGGACGTCCCCGTTTCCACCGTCGCCCGCCACGCCGGTGCGCGGGCCGTTGCGTACCTGGTCGGACGGGGTCGGGGTGCCGGCAAGGATCCTCAGCGGGGTCTCGCCGGAGGCGCAGGCGTCCGTGCCGTCCAGTGCTCGGTCCACGTCCAGGGCGGTTGCCAGGCGGGCCGGGCCTTTGGCCAGTTCCTTGTCGTTGCGGGCCGAGAGTCGACGTGTGCGGGCGAGCTCGGCGCCCTCGACGATCTCGCCGGCGCGCAGCAGGACCGCGCTCGCCTCTCCGTCGGGGCCGCACACCAGGTTCATGCAGTGCCACATGCCGTAGGTGAAGTAGACGTATACGTGGCCGGCCGGACCGAACATCACGTCATTGCGGGGCGTGCGGCCGCGATAGGCGTGGGAGCCGGGGTCGTTCGGGCCGTCGTAGGCCTCGACCTCTGTGAGGCGGAGGGTGATCGGACCGTCCGGGGTGCTGCGTACGAGGATGCGGCCCAGGAGGTCAGGGGCGACTTCAAGGACGGGCCGGTCGAAGAAGGCCCGGGGCAGGGGCGTACGGTCGGGGGTCGCGATCATGCCGTCCGAGGGTAGTGCAGACGGATGGTTGCGACGGGGTGGTCAGGGGGCCTGCGACTTGCCAGGGTGGGAGCGCGGAACCGGCCACGGCCGGATCGCGTTTGTAGGGATCAAGGGATCCACTCTGAAAAGAGGAGAGTCATGGCGTTCAAGAAGCTGCTCGCGAGCCTGGGGGCCGGCGGGGCTTCGGTCGAGACGGTGCTGACGGAGGTCAACGTCGTCCCGGGCGGTGTCGTCCAGGGTGAGGTGCGGATTCAGGGCGGGTCCGTGAACCAGAACATCGAGGGCCTGTCCGTGGGCCTTCAGGCGCGTGTCGAGGTCGAGGGCCAGGACTCGGAGTACAAGCAGGACATCGAGTTCACGAAGATGCAGCTCGGTGGTGCCTTCGAGCTGCAGGCCGGGGGCGTGCACGCGGTGCCCTTCGGGCTGGAGATCCCGTGGGAGACGCCGGTCACGACGATCGACGGTCAGACGCTGCGCGGCATGAACATCGGTGTGACGACGGAGCTGGCGATCGCGCGGGCCGTGGACTCCACCGACCTGGACCCGATCAACGTGCACCCGCTGCCCGCGCAGAAGGCGATCCTCGACGCCTTCATCCAGCTGGGCTTCCGCTTCAAGAACGCGGACATGGAGCGCGGCCACATCCGCGGTACGCGGCAGAAGCTGCCGTTCTACCAGGAGATCGAGTTCTTCCCGCCGCAGCAGTACCGCGGGATCAACCAGGTCGAGCTGAGCTTCGTCGCGGACGAGCACACGATGGACGTCGTCCTCGAAATGGACAAGAAGCCGGGGCTGTTCAGCGAGGGCAGCGACACCTTCCGGTCGTTCCAGGTGGGCCTGAACGACTTCCATGGGACCGACTGGGCGGCGTACCTCAACCAGTGGCTGTCCGAGGTCGGCAGCAAGCGCAACTGGTTCTAGGCTCGGAACTGCTGATTCCACCGGTTCATCAGGAGGTATCGAAGTGACCGAGCTCAAGCGGCGGCCGCTGCCCCACGACTTCCATCCGCCCGTGCCGTCCTTCACGGTCACGAGCGAGGACGTCGAGCAGGGCGGGACCCTCAAGGACGCTCAGGTCCACGCGGCGGGCAACACCTCGCCGCAGCTGCGCTGGGAAGGCTTCCCGGCCGAGACCAAGAGCTTCGCCGTGACCTGCTACGACCCCGACGCCCCTACGGGCAGCGGGTTCTGGCACTGGGTCGTCTTCGACATCCCGGCCTCGGTGACGGAGCTGCCGGCCGGTGCGGGCAGCGGCAAGTTCGAGGGGCTGCCGGAGGGTGCCGTACAGGCGCGGAACGACTATGGGTCGAAGGAGTTCGGCGGTGCCGCGCCGCCGCCCGGGGACGGGTCGCATCGCTATGTGTTCACGGTGTACGCCGTGGACCAGGAGAAGCTCGGTCCGGACTCGGACGCCAGTCCGGCCGTCGTCGGATTCAACCTGCGGTTCCACGCGATCGCGCGCGCCCATGTGATCGGTGAGTACGAGGTACCCGCCGAAGCCTGACGTTCACGGAACGTTTGCCCGCCCCTGGTCATGGAAGTGATCGGGGGCGGGCATTTTTTATTTCGTTGTCCATCTCGGCGTGCCCGGCCAGAGTTGATCCCAGCCCGCCACGGGGTGGGCGGCTGCATACGGGAGGTGGGCTGGTCATGCGGGACACGCTGGTACTGAACGCGAGCTTCGAGCCGCTGTCGACGGTGACGTTGAACCGAGCCGTCGTTCTGGTGCTTCAGGACAAGGCCGTCGTTGAGCAGGCCCACCCCGAACTGCGCATGCGCGGAGCCGCGGTCGACATACCCGCGCCCCGGGTGATCAGGCTCTGCAGGTACGTACGGGTGCCGTTCCGAAGACAAGCGCCGTGGTCGAGGCGGGGTGTTCTGGTGCGGGACCGGCACCGGTGCGCGTACTGCGGGCGGAGGGCCACGACCGTGGACCACGTGGTGCCGCGGTCGCACGGTGGGCAGGACTCGTGGCTGAATACGGTCGCCTCGTGCGCCGAGGACAATCATCGGAAGGCCGACCGGACGCCTGAGCAGGCGGGGATGCCGTTGCTTCGGGAGCCGTTCGAGCCGACGCCTGCCGATGCGATGCTGCTGACGCTGGGGGCCGACGAGTTCGCTGCGCTGCCGGACTGGTTGGCGATGGACGCGGCCTGACCACTCGCCGTAGACCCGTTGGTGGTTCGTAGGCTGCCGCTTCGTTGTTGTGGCTTGTCGCGCAGTTCCCCCGCGCCCCTGAAGCCTGTGGGGCCCGTCTTCCTTGGAAGGCGGGCCCCGTTGCCGTATTGGCCGTGTGCGTCTCAGTCGATCGACGGCTTCTCTCGGCGTTCCGTTCCTGTGCCGGAGCCGCCGTTGCCTGAACCTCCGCCCAGGCCGCCGAGGTTGCCCATCGCGCCCGACAGGCCCTTGAGGGCGTCGCCGATTTCGCTGGGGACGATCCAGAGCTTGTTGGCGTCGCCTTCGGCGATCTTGGGGAGCATCTGGAGGTACTGGTAGCTGAGGAGCTTCTGGTCGGGGTCGCCGGCGTGGATGGCCTCGAAGACCGTGCGGACGGCCTGGGCCTCGCCCTCGGCGCGCAGGGCGGCGGCCTTGGCCTCACCTTCGGCGCGCAGGATCTGGGACTGCTTCTCGCCCTCGGCGGTGAGGATCGCGGCCTGGCGCGTACCTTCCGCGGTGAGGATGGCGGCGCGCTTGTCACGGTCGGCGCGCATCTGCTTCTCCATCGAGTCCTGGATGGAGGTGGGTGGCTCAATTGCCTTGAGTTCGACGCGGTTTACGCGGATGCCCCACTTGCCCGTCGCCTCGTCGAGGACGCCGCGCAGGGCCGCGTTGATCTCCTCGCGGGAGGTCAGGGTGCGCTCCAGGTCCATGCCGCCGATGATGTTGCGGAGCGTGGTGACGGTGAGCTGCTCGATCGCCTGGATGTAGCTGGCGACCTCGTAGGTCGCGGCGCGGGCGTCGGTGACCTGGTAGTAGATGACGGTGTCGATGTTCACGACCAGGTTGTCCTGGGTGATCACCGGCTGGGGCGGGAACGGCACGACCTGTTCGCGCAGGTCGATGCGGTTGCGGATGGTGTCGATGAACGGGACCACGATGTTGAGGCCCGCGTTGAGTGTCCGCGTGTAGCGGCCGAAGCGCTCGACGATGGCCGCGCTGGCCTGCGGGATGACCTGGATCGTCTTGATCAGGGCGATGAAGACCAACACCACCAGAATGATCAAGACGATGATGACCGGTTCCATGGTCTTTCCCCGTACCCCTTCTCCGCCGCGGCTTCTTCCGCAGATCTTATGGTTGTTGAAGATCTTGCTGGTCGAGTCTGACAGACCGTCGCGGAACTCGCGGCGGGTTCGCGCCAGTTACGTCGTGCGAGGTCACATGACGATCGCCGTGGCCCCCTCGATGTCCACGACGTCCACTTCCTGGCCTACTTCGTAGGCGCGGTCGGTGTCGAGGGCGCGTGCCGACCAGACCTCCCCGGCGAGCTTGATCCGGCCGCCGGAGGCGTCGACGCGCTCCAGAACGACGGCCTGTCTGCCCTTCAAGGCCTCGATGCCGGTGGCGAGTTGGGGTCGCTGTGCGCGATGTCTGTTCGCGATGGGCCGTACGACGGCGATGAGTGCGGTCGAGACGACGACGAAGGACACGACCTGGACGACGGCGTCACCGCCGAAGATGCCGGCGACGACCGCGGCCGCCACGGCGCCCACCGCCAGCATGGCGAGTTCGGGCATCGCGGTGATCACGAGCCCGATGCCGAGCGCTGCCGCGCCGATCAACCACCATACCCACGCGTCGATTTCCACATGGTCATGGTAGGACCGCGGGCCCGGTCGCCGACAGGGCGCCGATCGTTTGAAAAGCCCTTCTTACCGGGGTTTTGCGGGGTGAAGGAGCGGGTCAGGAGAGCGGGAGGCCCTGTGCCGTCCAGCGCTCGCCAACCTGTTCGACGACGAGCGGGAGGCCGAAGCAGAGGGAGAGGTTGCGGGAGGTGAGTTCGAGCTCCAGCGGGCCCGCGGCGAGGACCTTGCCCTGACGGATCATCAGGACGTGGGTGAAGCCGGGGGCGATCTCCTCGACGTGGTGCGTGACCATGATCATGGAGGGGGCGATCGGATCGCGGGCGAGGCGGCCGAGGCGGCGTACGAGGTCCTCGCGGCCGCCGAGGTCGAGGCCGGCGGCGGGCTCGTCGAGGAGAAGCAGCTCGGGGTCGGTCATCAGGGCACGGGCGATGAGGGTGCGCTTGCGCTCGCCCTCGGAGAGGGTGCCGAACTTGCGGTCCACGTAGTCGCTCATGCCGAGACGGTCGAGGAAGGCGCGGGCACGCTGCTCGTCGATCTCGTCGTAGTCCTCGTGCCAGCCGGCGGTCATGCCGTACGCGGCGGTCAGCACGGTCTGCAGGACCGTCTGCTTCTTGGGCAGCTTGTCGATCATGGCGACGCCGGCCGTTCCGATGCGCGGACGCAGTTCGAAGACATCGGTGCCGGGCTTGCCGAGGGTCTCGTCGAGGATGGAGACGGTGCCCTTGCTGGGGAAGAGGTAGCTGGAGGCGAGGTTCAGGAGGGTGGTCTTGCCGGCGCCGTTCGGGCCGAGGATGACCCAGCGCTCGCCCTCCTTGACCGACCAGGAGACCTGGTCCACCAGAGCCCGGCCCTCGCGGACCACGGATACGTCCTGAAGCTCCAGAACATCGCTCATGAGCGCGTTGTCTCCCCTTGCAGTGTGACCGGTCTCGGCGTCTCGGCGTCTCGGTGGTCGCGTGCGCCTGTGGGCGCAGCCCTCAACGAAATCTACGCCACCGGTCGGGCGCTTCATTCCATCGGTCCGGTCCTTAGGGTGGGGGCATGCTCTCGGAACCGCGTTCAGGACGCCTTGCGGCTTGGGGAAATGCCCTTTTGGCCGGACTTGTCTCGCCGGATGATGCTGTGCTGGAGATCGTCGGGGACGATGCCGTGCACCGGGTGGAGGGGCTGCCGGGTGAGTCGGCGCCCGTCGGGCTCACGCTGGCGCTGGGCCGGCTGCGGGCGCTCGGGGTGAGCGGGCTGCGGGTCGCGCTGCCCGCGCCGGGGCACCCGCTGGGGCTGAGCGGTCCGCCGGATTTCAATGCGCGGGCGATGGATGCCGAGGAAGCGGTGATCTGTCACGGCGCCGCGATCGGTCTGGTGCCGGAGGTGTACGAGGCCGGGCCCGAGGGTGATGTGCATGTCGAGGTCGTCTGGCATGTGCTGCCGGTGCGGGAGGCGCCTCCTGCGGATGTGCCGTCTCTGGGCGAGGCCGAGCGGGAGCTGGCGGAGGCCCTGCGGGATGCGACCGAGGTGTTGTCCCGGCTGGACGTGGCCGGGTCGGGGCCGGTGGCCGAGGCGGCGATCGATGCGTACCGGGCTCGGGCCGAGCGGGGGCGGGAGGTTTTGGCGCCGGGGTATCCGCCGCGGGCGGTGCGGGTGCTGGAGCTGGCGCAGCGGGTGGGGTTGTTGATTTCGCTGGCCTGTACGAACGGGCACGGGGGTGCGGTGAGCTCCGCTGAGATGAGGGCTCGGGCTGAGGCGTTGCGTCCGGTGGAGCGGGTGGCTCGGCGGGCGCAGGTTGCTTCGTACAACGCCTATGTGGAGGAGCGGGAGCGAGGCGTGCGGTGAGCGTCCGCTGTTTGTGGCCGGCTTTGGTGTGACCGTCCCCTGGGGGCTCCGCCCTCAGGCCCGCGTTTCGGCCTGGACGGCCTCGTCCTCAAGCGCCGGACGGGCTGGAATGTGCCGGCCTGCGTTAAAGAGCCCCCTCGCCGACAAACAGACCGGCCTCCCGGGGTGGGGCCGGGAGGCCGGAGGTCACTGCTCGCTTCGGGTGGGCGTCACTTGTTGACGGCCAGGTTGCCGAAGGCGGGGTTCAGGATGCCGACGACGTTCACGCTGTTGCCCGCGACGTTGACCGGGATGTGAACCGGGGCCTGGACGAGGTTGCCCGAGGCGACGCCCGGGGAACCCACGGCCTTGCCGTCGGCGTGCGCGCCGTCGGTGGCGGAGGCCATACCGGCACCGGCGGCCAGCAGGCCACCCGCCACCATCGTCACGGCCGCTGCCTTCTTCAGGTTCTTCACTTTCGAGCCCTCCTTGCGATTGCCGCGGCAGTCGCCGCAGCACGCACTGGAAAACGGTGGAGATCCACGAAGGATGCGCCATCCGGGGGACATTCCCACGACGGTATGAATCTCAGTCCGGAGCGGAACCCTCCGTATTGCCGTCCGTCACGTCCTGCGGAGAGCGTTTCAGCCGGTCACGCCATGGCGTACGGCCCACAGGGCTGCCTGGGTGCGGTCCGCCAGGTCGAGCTTCATCAAGATGTTTGAGACGTGTGTCTTGACGGTCTTCTCGGAGAGGACCAGGGCCCGCGCGATCTCGCGGTTGGAGCGGCCGTCGGCGATCAGGCCGAGCACCTCGCGTTCGCGGTCCGTCAGCGAACCGGCTCTTCCCTGCCCTGAGTTGGCCTCCTCCTGGGACAGGAGGGCACCCGCGACCTCGGGTTGGAGCAGGATGTGTCCGGCGTGCACGGAGCGGATGGCGCCGGCGAGGGCGTCCGGATCCACGTCCTTGTAGACGTAGCCGGCGGCGCCCGCGCGCAGGGCGGGGATCACCGTGCGCTGTTCGGTGAAGCTGGTGACGATCAGTACGCGCACGGGGTTGCCGAGTTCGCGGAGCTTGCGCAGGGCGTCCACGCCGTCCATGCCCGGCATCTTGACGTCCATCAGCACGACGTCGGGCTTGAGTTCCTCGGCGCGGGCCACTCCCTCGGCGCCGTCGGCGGCCTCGCCCACGACCTCGATGTCGTCCTGCACTTCGAGGAACGTGCGCAGGCCCCGGCGGACGACCTGGTGGTCGTCGACGAGCAGCACCTTGATTGCGTCAGCCACCGGGGACCTCCATCTCGATCACGGTGCCCTTGCCGGGCGCCGATTCCACGGTCAGCGTGCCGCCGACCCCGCTCGCCCGGTCCCGCATGGAGACCAGGCCCAAGTGGCGCCCGGCGCGGCGTATCGCCTTCGGGTCGAAGCCGCCGCCGTCGTCCGTGATGCGCAGGACGGCTCCGCTGCCGCGCCGGTCCAGCGTCACGTCGACGTGCTCGCCGCCGGAGTGCCGCAGGGCGTTGTGCAGAGCCTCCTGGGTGACGCGCAGTACGGCCTCCTCCTGGGCGGCGGGCAGGGCCTTCACGCCGTGGCCGGCGAAGGTCACGCGCGCGGAGTGGGCGCGGTCGAGGACCTGGATCTGGGTGCGCAGGGTGGCGACGAGGCCGTCCTCGTCAAGAGCCGCGGGGCGCAACTCGACGACCGCGGCGCGCAGTTCGTCGGCGGCCTCGGCGGCGAGTGCGGCCACCTGGTGCAACTCGCCCTTGGCGCGGGACGGGTCACGGTCGATCAGCGCGGCCGCCGCTTGGGCCGTCAGGCGCAGGGAGAAGAGCTTCTGGCTGACCGCGTCGTGCAGTTCGTGCGCGAGGCGCGAGCGTTCCTCGGCGATCGTCAGCTCGCGGCTGCGCTCGTACAGACGGGCGTTGGTCAGGGCGATCGCGGCGTGCTGGGCGAGGATGCCGAGGAGGTCCTCGTCCTCCTCGGTGAATCCGCAACTGCCTTCCGGCTTCGGGCAGTTCTTGTTGGCCAGGAAGAGCGCGCCGATGACCTCGTCGCCGTCCCGGATCGGCAGGCCCAGGAAGTCGGACATGTCGGGGTGCGCCGACGGCCAGCCCTCGAAGCGGGGGTCCTTGCGGACGTCGGCGAGGCGCTCGATCTCCGCCTCCCGGAGCATTGCGGCGAGGATGCCGTGCTGGCGTGGGAGCGGGCCGATGGCCTTCCACTGTTCGTCGCTGACTCCGTCGACCACGAACTGGGCGAAGCCGCCGTGGTCGTCCGGGACACCGAGCGCCGCATACTGCGCGTCGAGCAGCTCGCGGGCCGAGGCGACGATCGTCTTGAGGACGTCCCGCACCTCGAGGTGCCTGCTCATGGCCAGCAGCGCGGAGCTCACCGCGGCTAGGCCGGACCTGGGGCCTTGACTCATGCCCTCACGGTACCGGCGGGGGGTGACAGTCGGATCGGACCTGTGGCGGCGGCCGGCTAGGGCGCCGGTCCTAGTCCTCTGGTCCCCCGATCAGCGGCGTAGGGCGAACGGCCCCCGGTGCGGCTTAGGACGAAGGGCCCCGCGGCTTTGCGGCCCGCGTCCGAGGCGGTGCGGGCGGCCCCGTTCCTACGTTGGGGGCACCGCCGATCGGAGCGGCCTGGTACGAGGGGACGGTTGTCATGTCGGTAGCAATCATCACGGGAGCCTCGAAGGGTCTGGGGCGTGCGCTCGCCGAGGCGCTGGCCTCGCGCGGCTGGGATCTGGTGCTCGACGCCAGGACGCCGGAGGTCCTCCAGGAGACCGCGGCCGGGCTCCGGTCGTACGGCACGCGCGTGAAGGCCCTACCCGGGGATGTCACGGACGCCGGGCACCGGGCCGAGCTGGTGGCCGCTGCCTGGCAGCTGGGCGGCGTCGATCTGCTGGTGAGCAACGCCAGCGCGCTGGGTGCCGAGCCGCTGGTACGGCTGGACGAGCTGCCGCTGGATGGACTGCGGCGGGCGCTGGAGGTGAACGTGGTCGCCGCGCTGGGCCTGGTCCAGGAGGCGCTGCCGCTGCTGCGGGCGTCCGGGACGGGCGCGGTGATCACGGTCAGCTCGGACGCTGCCGCCGAGGCGTACGAGACCTGGGGCGGGTACGGCGCGTCGAAGGCGGCGCTGGACCATCTCGCGGCGGTGCTCGGCGAGGAGGAGTCGGGGCTGCGGATCTGGGCGGTCGACCCCGGGGACATGGCCACGGACCTGTATGCGGCGGCCGTACCGGACGACGACGATCCACGGCCGATGCCGGCCGGCGTGGTGCCGGCCTTCCTGCGGCTGCTGGACGAGCGTCCGGCGAGCGGCCGCTACGGGGCGCCGGCTCTGCTGGAGGGACGGCGATGACGCGGGCGATGGGAGTCCCCCCGCGTGAGCCTGTTCGAGCGTGGGGGAGGGTGCCCGCGGAGCTGTCGGCCCGGGTGCCGGCCGAGCAGCGGGGGCCGGGGCTGGACCGGGATGCCGTACGGCTGCTGGTGTCGCGGGGCACCGAGGTGACGCATCACGCGTTCGGCGATCTGCCGCGGCTGTTGCGGGCCGGGGATCTGCTGGTCGTGAACACGTCGGAGACACTGGCCGCCGCCGTGGACGGGCGGATCGGGCACACGCGCGTGGTGGTGCACTTCTCCACGCGCGGGGACGACGGGCGGTGGGCGGTCGAGCTGCGGGATCCCGACTCGCGCGGTGCCACGCGCGCGCATGAATGGGGCAGCGCGCGAAGTGCTCGTTGGAAGGGCGGTGGCGGGCGGCGGGCGGGAGGGCCCGCGGGAACTGAGGTGGGGCTGCCGGGCGGGGTGCGGCTGGTGCTGGAGGAGCCGCTCGGGGCGGGGAGTGAGCGGCTGTGGTGGGCGCGGGTCGCCGGGTCCCGGGAGAGCTCCCGCGGGGCAGGGATCCTCGGACTCATGCGTGAGCACGGGCGGCCGATTCGTTACTCCTATACGGAGCGCGACCAGCCGCTCTCCGTGTACCAGACGGTGTTCGCGCTGCCGTCCGCCGACGGGACGGGCAGCGCGGAGATGCCGAGTGCGGCGCGGCCCTTCACGCTGCGGATGGTGACGGAGCTGGTCAGCCGGGGTGTGCAGTTCGCGCCGATCACCCTGCACACCGGGGTCGCCTCGACGGAGGCGCATGAGCCGCCGTACTCGGAGCGGTTCGCGGTGCCGGAGGCCTCGGCTCGGCTGATCAACGCGGCGAAGGCAGGGGACGGCAGGGTCGTCGCCGTGGGGACGACGGCTGTGCGGGCGGTGGAGTCGGCTGCGGGCGCCGACGGGGTCGTACGCGCGCGTGAGGGATGGACGGACCTCGTAGTCACGCCGGAGCGCGGGGTACGGGTGGTGGACGGGCTGCTGACCGGGCTGCACGAGCCGGAGGCCTCGCATCTGCTGATGCTGGAGGCGGTCGCCGGGCGGGCCGCGATCGACCGCAGCTACGAGGCGGCGCTGCAAGGGCTCTACCTGTGGCACGAGTTCGGCGACGTGCATCTCATCCTGCCGGAGGAGGGTCCTCACACAGAGCGTTGCGCCAGCAACTGCCGGTGAGACTGTTACCCGGCCGATGTGAGCCCGCACATAGGGCGCAGGTCACGTACGAAAGTCCGTAGTAGGTAGCGACGTCCCTTTTGAGCGGGACAGACGGTCCCGTCTGTCCCGTTTTGCCCTTCCTGGGTCCACTACCGAGGATCGTACGTCACACCTTTGCCACGCCATTTTGCGGCCGCTAAGAATTGCTCTCGTCGCTCAGCGCCGTGGGTTCAGCCCGCGGCGTTTGTGCAGGAAGCACCCGTGTCCCCTGACGGACAGCGAGCGACCTCCGCGCTATTCGAAGAGGTCCCACTGCCATGCTCAAGAACACCAAGAACCGTCTTGATCGCACGCTCACCAAGCGCCACAAGATCGCGATAGCCGGCGTCGGTACGCTCGGCGCCGCCGCTCTCGCCCTGTCCGCCGTCCCGGGCAACGCCCAGACGACCACGGCCGACGCCCCCACGGGCAAGGTGGCGTACAGCAACGAGCAGATCAAGGACGTCAAGCCGAGCGTCACCAACCAGCTCGCCGCTGCCGGCGTGAAGGCCGAGGAGATG
Source organism: Streptomyces sp. NPDC107528 (assembly GCF_055639295.1). Classification (NCBI taxonomy): domain Bacteria; kingdom Bacillati; phylum Actinomycetota; class Actinomycetes; order Kitasatosporales; family Streptomycetaceae; genus Streptomyces; species Streptomyces sp. NPDC107528. The sequence continues at coordinate 1,051,057 of NZ_JBVKAV010000002.1, read as the reverse complement.
TCGGCCAAGCACGAGGCCGCCGTGGCCGCCGCCAAGCACCGCGCCGCCGTGGCCCACGACAAGCACGTGGCCGCCAAGGCCGCCGCCGCGAAGAAGGCCGCCGCCGCGAAGAAGGCCGAGGCCTCGCGCAAGGCGAAGGAGGCCGCGAGCCGTGACGCCAAGCGCATCCAGGTCAAGCCGGTCGCTGCCAAGACCTACGCGAACAACCTCGACGGTTGGATCCGCGAGGCCCTCGACATCATGAAGAAGCACGACATCCCGGGCTCCTACAACGGCCTGCACAAGAACATCATGCGGGAGTCCTCGGGTAACCCGAACGCGATCAACAACTGGGACATCAACGCCCAGAACGGCGTCCCGTCGATCGGTCTGCTCCAGGTCATCAAGCCGACCTTCGACGCGTACCACGTCCCGGGCACGGCCAAGAGCCAGTACGACCCGGTCGCCAACCTCACCGCCGCCGCCAACTACGCGGCCGACCGGTACGGCTCGATCGACAACGTCAACAGCGCGTACTGAGCGAGGTAGGCGCGGGCCTCTGATCCGTACGCCGAAGGGCGGCACCCTCCTGATGGGGTGCCGCCCTTCGGGCGTGGTACGGGAAGGCTACTTACGCATGACCTCGGGCTCGTGGCGGCGCAGGAAGCGGGCCACGAAGATGCCGCAGATCACGCCGAGGACGATCAGGGCGAGCATGTCCATGGTCCAGGCGCCGACCGTGTGCTCCCACAGGGGGTCGTTGCTGTCGCCCTTGGCGGGCGGGCTGATCTGGTTGAAGTCGAGCGTGGCACCGGCGGCGGCGACCGCCCAGCGCGACGGCATCAGGTACGAGAGCTCGTTGACACCGATGGAGTTGGCCAGCGGGAACAGGCAGCCGGTGAAGACGACCTGGACGATCGCGAACATGACCAGCAGCGGCATGGTCTTCTCGGCGGTCTTCACCAGGGCCGAGATGATCAGGCCGAACATCATCGCGGTGAAGCCCAGTGCCATGATCGGAATACACAGCTCCAGCAGAATCTGGCTGCCGAGAATCAGGCCCTCGTCCGGGATGGTGCGGCTCGAGAAGCCGATGACACCGACCATCAAGCCCTGCAGCACGGTGATCAGGCCGAGCACGAACACCTTGGACATCAGGTACGCGGACCGCGACAGGCCGGTCGCGCGCTCCCGCTCGTAGATGACCCGTTCCTTGATCAGCTCACGGACGGAGTTGGCGGCGCCGGCGAAGCAGGCGCCCACCGCGAGGATCAGCAGGACGGTGAGGGCCGTGCCGTTGGCGACGGGCTTTCCGGTGTTCGGATTGATCTCCGTGTTGACCAGGAGGTCCTTGCCGGAGTCGATGAGCAGGCTCACCGAGCCGAGGACGAGCGGCAGGATGATCGACAGGGCCAGGAAGCCCTTGTCGGAGGCGATGACCGAGACATAGCGGCGCACCAGGGTCAGGAACTGCGACAGCCAGCCCTGCGGCTTCGGCGGCCTCATCGCCTGCATGGGGGGCATCTGTACGGACTGCGGAGCAATCGCGTCGATGTCCGCAGCGTACATCTGGTAGTGCTGCGAGCCCTTCCAGCGGCCCGCCCAGTCGTAGTCGCGGTAGTTCTCGAAGGCGGAGAAGACGTCGGCCCAGGTGTCGTAGCCGAAGAAGTTCAGCGCCTCTTCCGGCGGACCGAAGTAGGCGACCGCACCGCCCGGCGCCATCACCAGGAGCTTGTCGCACAGTGCCAGCTCGGCCACCGAGTGCGTGACGACGAGCACCGTACGGCCGTCGTCGGCGAGGCCGCGCAGCAGCTGCATGACGTCGCGGTCCATGCCCGGGTCGAGGCCCGACGTGGGCTCGTCCAGGAAGATCAGTGACGGCTTGGTGAGCAGTTCCAGGGCCACCGAGACGCGCTTGCGCTGGCCACCGGACAGAGAGGTGACCTTCTTGTCCTTGTGGATGTCGAGCTTCAGTTCGCGCAATACCTCGTCGATACGGGCGTTGCGCTCGGCCGCCGTGGTGTCGGCCGGGAAACGGAGCTTGGCCGCGTACTTGAGGGCCTTCTTGACGGTCAGCTCCTTGTGCAGGATGTCGTCCTGCGGGACCAGACCGATGCGCTGACGCAGCTCGGCGAACTGCTTGTAGAGGTTCCGGTTGTCGTAGAGGACGTCGCCCTGGTTGGCGGGCCGGTAGCCGGTCAGCGCCTTGAGCAGGGTCGACTTGCCCGAGCCGGACGGGCCGATGACCGCGATGAGCGACTTCTCCGGGACGCCGAAGGAGACGTCCTTGAGGATCTGCTTGCCGCCGTCGACCGTGACGGTCAGGTGGCGGGCGGAGAAGGAGACCTCACCGGTGTCGACGAACTCCTCGAGGCGGTCGCCGACGATCCGGAACGTCGAGTGACCGACACCGACGATGTCCGCCGGGCCCAGCAGCTGCGAGCCGCCCTTGGCGATCGGCTGGCCGTTGACGTACGTGCCGTTGTGGGAGCCGAGGTCGCGGATCTCCATGCGGCCGTCGGGCGTCGAGTGGAACTCGGCGTGGTGCCGGGAGACCTGGAGGTCGGAGACGACCAGCTCGTTCTCCAGGGCACGGCCGATGCGCATGACGCGGCCGATGGAGAACTGATGGAACGTGGTGGGGCTGCGGTCGCCGTAGACCGGCGGCGCCCCCGCGCCACCACCGGGGCCCTGCTGCTGCGGGATATGCGCCGCGGCCTGCTGCGGCTGCTGCCAGCCGGCCTGCGGGGACCCCTGCTGCTGGGGGACCTGCTGCGGCGCCTGCTGCTGCGGGACCGGCTGGGCCCAGCCGGGGTTCGCGCCCTGCGCCGCGTACGGCTGCTGCTGTGGCTGAGCCTGCGGCGAGGCGACGGAGGCCGCGGTGCCGGAGAGGTTCAGGCATGGTCCGTCGGTCGCGTTGCCCAGGAACACGGCCGAGCCGCCGCCGATCTCCAGGTGATGGATCCGCTGGCCCTGCACGAACGTGCCGTTGGTGCTGCCGTGGTCCTCGATGACCCAACTGCGGCCGCTCCAGCTGATCGTGGCGTGCCGCCAGGACACTCTGGCGTCGTCGAGCACGATGTCACCCTGCGGATCACGTCCGAGGGTATAGGGCCTGGACGGGTCGAGCGTCCAGGTCCTTCCATTCAATTCCAGTACGAGTTCCGGCACTCCAGCCCCACTGAGTAGTCCCCCGAGTTACCCCCAACACAGGGAGTCTAGGGATGTCGAACATCGTCGGGAACTATTTCAGGCTCCGCCCCCTGACCGAAAGTCGGGCCTTGTGAGGACCACGCCCCCGCGCTTCGAATGGTTCCGTTGACGGGGTTGAAATCAGTCCGGAGAGTGGTAATCCACGCGAGGGGGACATGCGCGGCGAACAGTCGCCGCACTGCGGATCGGGGGGTCTGCCATGAGCGCGTCCACGAACGTCGAGAGCGCGAGGCACGGCACACGGCTGCCGTGGGGAGACATCCTGTTGTCCGCGATCGCCTGCGTGAGCTGGGCATTGATCGGGATGGCGGGCACGGCGGCACTCGGACTGCATCTGCTGGAGGCCGACGCCGCGGGCTCCCTGGGGCCCATGACCGCGGCGGTGGTGGCCCTTGGGGCGGGTGGTTCTGTCACCCCGTCCGGCGATGTGTCCGCTTTCGGGCTGACGGGCGCGGAGGCGTCGACCGCCATCGAGATCGCGCCACTCGGGGTGAGCCTGGTCGGCGCGGTGCTGCTGTCGTGGTTCTTCCTGCGCTCCTTGCGCGGCGCGGGAGTTGTGATCGCACCGTCCGAACTCCTCGCGCGCGCGGGCGCGGTGGTCGCGCTGTTCGTGGCGACGCTGGGCGGGCTGGCCTGGGCCGGGCACGACGTCATCACCATCGACGGGAGCTCACTGGGGCTCGACGACCTGCCGGGCGGTGGCGGTGGCGGGGGCCGTCTCGGGATCCCCGGAGTGGGGGACATCGGGGACATCGGCGGGCTGCTGCCCGACCAGATCGGTGACCTCGTCGACGCGAAGGCGGCGGTCGGCTTCACGGTGGACACGGCGCCGACGCTGCTCGGCGGCATGGCCTGGTCCGCCGGCATCCTGCTGATCGCCCTGCTCGCCTCGCGCCGTACCCCGCTGCCGCGCGGCTGGGAGGCCGTGCACCGCGTCGTACGACCCGCCGTGTCCGCTCTCGTCACGGTGCTGCTGGTGGCGGTGGCGGCCGGGCTCGCGGCGGCGGCGTACGCGGCGATCGGCGACGACCACCCCAAGCGGATCGCGGGCGCGGCCCTGCTGGGCGCCCCGAACGGTGTGTGGCTCGGCATTCCGATCGGCCTGCTCGTGCCGTTCGACGGCCGGGCGACGGGGCCGTTGGTGGGCCTGCTCCCGGACCCTCTGGACGACCTTCTGAACAGCGGCGCCGACCAGTCCGTCACGCTGAGCGGGCTGGCGGAGCTGGACGGCCGGGTGTGGCTGCTGGGAGTCGCGGCGGCGGTGATGATGCTGCTCGCGGGGGTGCTGACGGCCGTGCGGACGCCGGTCGTGGCGGGGGCCCTGGAGAGTCCGGGTTCCGGGGACGTACGGGATCCGGGTGCCCTCCGCTTCGCCGGGCGGTGTGCGCTGCGGCTCGGTGTCGCCACGGCGTTGACGCTGCCGTTGCTCGCATGGCTGACGGAGCTGTCCGTGGACGCCTCGCTGTCGGTGCTGGGCTTCGATGCGTTCGGCGCCGGGGTGCGGTTGCAGGGGAACCTCGGTGTGGCGCTGCTGCTGGGGGCGGTTTGGGGGGCGGGGGCGGGCGCCATGGGGGCCCTCATGGCCCGTGCGACCGGGGCTGCGGGGCAGCGGGCGGCCCCGCTTGCTCGGGGGGCGGTGGTGGGTGCGGTGCCGGGCGGGACCGGAGTGGCCGCGCCGTGGAGTACGGCGAGCTCGGCGGCCGAGGGCTCCGGGGTTTCGTCGGATGCAAGCCCGTCCGGGCCGTACGCCCCCGGCACGCCGTACCGGCCGCCCAACCCGGGGACGAACCCGTATCTGCGGGTGCCGGACCGGCTGCGCGAACCGGAGGACGCCCGGCCGCCCGGCGCGGAGCCACCGCCCGGGGGCGCGCGGGCGGCCGACGACGCGCCGGGGCGTGATGCGCGGTGGGAGCGCGGTGGTGTGCGGCGCCCTGGTGACCCGCCGGTCGGCGAACCGCCAATGGGTGAGTCGCCGTCCGCCGGTGACGACGATGTGTACGGGGCGCCCACGGTCGTACGGCCGATTGCGCCGCCGCCGAGGTCGCCCCGGCCTCCGCGGCGGCGTGGGGACGGGTCGTCGTCCGGAGGGGCCGACGGGCCGCCACCTCCGCCACCGCCGCCTCCTGCCCTGCCACCGCGGAAGCCGAAGGGACGCCCGTGAGCCGCGCGCTGGGGCATGTCTCGGGCTGATCCGAGAGAGCTCGGGGACGGCTGCCTGTCGGTGACTGCGGGGCCGCTGCGGCCGGTCGCGCAGCTCTCCGCGCCCCTGAGTCGCGGACCCACCCACAGGTGCCGCCGTTGTGATGCACAGCCGGCGGCGCGTCCGTGGCCGTAACGTAAGGCTCGCGCCACCCGGTCGACACCCAGTGTTCCGTGTCCGCTAGACGGACCTCAGGGGCGGCAGGCACTGGGTGCCGGATACGGTGGAAGCACCATGAGCGCTTCGCAGACCTCTGACATCCCCACCCTTCTCGTCAAGATCTTCGGGAAGGACAGGCCGGGAATCACGGCCGGACTCTTCGACACGCTGGCCGCCTACTCCGTCGACGTGGTCGACATCGAGCAGGTCGTCACCCGTGGCCGGATCACGCTGTGCGCGCTCGTGACGCAGCCTCCGGCCGGGTTGGAGGGGGATCTGAGGGCGACGGTCCACAGCTGGGCCGATTCGATGAAGATGCAGGCGGAGATCATCTCCGGCCTGGGCGACAACCGGCCGCGTGGCCTCGGGCGCTCCTTGGTGACCGTGCTCGGGCACCCGCTGACCGCGGAGGCGGCGGCCTCGATCGCCTCCCGGATCACCAGGTCGGGCGGCAACATCGACCGTATCTTCCGGCTGGCCAAGTACCCCGTGACGGCGGTGGAGTTCGCGGTGTCCGGCGTGGAGACCGAGCCGCTGCGCACCGCCCTGGTGACCCACGCGGCGGCACTGGGTGTCGACATCGCGGTCGTCGCGGCGGGTCTGCACCGGCGCGCGCAGCGTCTCGTCGTCATGGACGTGGACTCGACCCTCATCCAGGACGAGGTGATCGAGCTCTTCGCGGCGCACGCCGGCTGCGAGGACAAGGTGGCCGAGGTGACGGCGGCCGCGATGCGCGGGGAGCTGGACTTCGAGCAGTCGCTGCACGCGCGCGTGGCCCTGCTGAAGGGGCTGGACGCCTCGGTGGTGGAGAAGGTGCGCACCGAGGTGCGGCTGACGCCGGGCGCGCGCACGCTGATCCGTACGCTGAAGCGGCTCGGCTATCAAGTGGGGGTCGTCTCGGGTGGGTTCACGCAGGTCACCGACGACTTGAAGGAACGGCTCGGGCTCGACTTCGCCCAGGCGAACACGCTGGAGATCGTCGACGGGCAGCTGACCGGCCGGGTCACCGGCGAGATCGTGGACCGGGCGGGCAAGGCGCGGCTGCTGCGCCGGTTCGCCGCCGAGGCCGGGGTGCCGCTGTCCCAGACGGTGGCGATCGGAGACGGTGCCAACGACCTGGACATGCTGAACGCGGCCGGCCTGGGCGTCGCCTTCAATGCCAAGCCGGTGGTGCGGGAGGCGGCGCACACCGCGGTGAACGTGCCCTTCCTGGACACGGTCCTGTATCTGCTGGGCGTCACCCGCGAAGAGGTCGAGGCCGCGGACATGCACGACGACGAGGTCTGACGACCGGCACCCCGCATCCGATGCCCTGGGTGCGCACGGGCCCGGCGCCACGACGGTGCCGGGCCCCTGTGCGTGGGTCCGTCACTCGGAGGGTGCCCAGTAGTCGAGCAGCGTGGCCACGCCGGGCTCCAGCGTCTTCCAGCTGCCGCTGAAGGACAGGACGGCGAAGGCGGCGGTCGGGAAGCCGCGGCGGCTCATCCGGTCGCGCGGATCGGCCTCGGCCGAACCGGAGAGGATCTCGGCGAGGCCCTGCACGCCCGGGTTGTGGCCGATCAGCAGGACGTTCTGCGCGTCGTCGGGTGTTTCGTTGAGCACAGCAATCAGTTCGCCGGGCGAAGCCTCGTACACCCGCTCTTCGTAGACGGTTTTCGGCCGGTGCGGGAACTCATGGACGGCGAGCTTCCAGGTCTCCCGGGTCCGGGTCGCGGTGGAGCACAGGGCCAGGTCGAAGGGGATGTCGGTGTCGGCCAGCCTGCGGCCGGCCTCTGCCGCGTCCATTCGGCCCCGGTCGGCGAGCGGCCGATCGTGGTCGTTCACCTGTGGCCAGTCGGCTTTCGCATGCCGGAAGAGGACAATCCTGCGGGATTCTGCGACGCTCATGAGATCCAGCTTCGCATGAAACAGGCCACGGGGCGCAGGGAGTTGACGGGCGGCTTCGGCGGTGCTCAGCGCGTGATCAGCTGCGCTATGCGCTCGAAGAGCTGGCTGATCGCGGGCTCGGCGGTCGCGGCGTGCGCGTCGGACGGGTCGAGGATCAGCATCAGCAGCGTGATGAAGGCGAGCGTCGGCAGGGCGAGGGCCCACCAGGGCAGCCGGATGTCGGCACGACCCGTGGACACCGGGTGGGGCGGGGTGTGCGTGCGGGCCGACATGTCGCCTCCGTGAGTCTTCGAGTGGTCCGTGACCGGCTCTCGCGGTCACACTTCGAAGTTACGGACTCCGCGACTCTCAACCCATCCGGTGATCCACCCAGTTGACCCTGACACTCACCCCCTAGGGGATGGGGGTGCTAGCCCCACCGTCGCCGGCCCACTGTGCATCGAGGGACCACCGTGACGGGGCGTGCGTCAGGGCGAGGCGATCGTCGCGATGACGGCGATGACGGCGAAGATGGCGAAGAACGTGCCGAAGACGAGCAGCAGCTTCTTCTGGCCGTTGCGGGGGTTCGGGTCGAGCACTGGCATAGGGCAAGTTTCGCACCCCCGGGCCGCGGCGGGTCCGCCGGGGTGACGCTCAGCGGGCCGCCTCGTCCTCGACCGTGCGGTTGCGTCCCGCCAGGATCCCGACCGCCATCTGCGGGATCATGAGGCCGGCCATGAGCGCGATCGGGAGCCCCCAGCCGCCGCTGTGCTGGTAGAGCACGCCGACCAGGAGCGGGCCGGGGATCGAGATCAGATAGCCGGTGCTCTGCGCGAAGCCCGACAGCTGGGCCACTCCCGCACTGCTCCTGGCCCGCATGCCGACCATGGTGAGGGCCAGCGGGAACGAGCAGTTGGAGACGCCGAGCAGCAGCGCCCAGACCCAGGCGCCGGCGACCGGCGCGAGGTACAGGCCGGCGTACCCGACGAGGCCGCAGGCGCCCAGCGCCAGCACGATCGGCCCCTGGTGGGGCAGCCTGGTGGCGAGGCGCGGGATGACGAAGGCGAGCGGCACGCCCATCACCATCGTGAGGGCGAGCAGCAGCCCCGCCGTGCCGGCGGGCACGCCGGCGTCCCGGAAGATCTGCGCCATCCAGCCCATCGTGATGTAGGCGCCGGTGGCCTGGAGCCCGAAGTAGACGGCGAGGGCCCAGGCGGTGCGGCTCCGGGTGATCCGCAGCTGGGGTGCGGCCACACGCGCGTGGTTCTCCGGCGCGGCGGACGTTGCTTTCCGGTCCCGTACGAAGGGAATCCACGGCAGGACGGCCACGGCCGGGAGAATCGCCCACACCGCGAGCCCGGTCTGCCAACTTCCGCCCAGCGCCTCGGTCATGGGCACCGTCACCGCCGCGGCGGAGGCGGTGCCGAGGGCGAGGGCCATCGAGTACAGGCCGGTCATGGAGCCGACTCGGTCCGGGAACCAGCGCTTGACGATGACCGGCATCAGGACGTTGCTGACGGCGATGCCCATGAGGGCGACGGCGCTGGCGGCCAGGAAGCCGCCCGTGCTGCCCACGTACGGGCGCAGGAGCAGTCCGGCGGTGATGGCGACCATGCCCGCGCACACCACCGCGCCGGGGCCGAAGCGGCGGGCGAGCCGGGGTGCCATGACGCCGAAGACGGCGAAGCAGAGCGGGGGCACGGAGGTGAGCAGTCCGGCCACGCTGCCGCTCATGCCGAGCCCGTCGCGGACCTCTTCGAGGAGGGCGCCGAGGCTGGTGATGGCGGGGCGCAGGTTCAGCGCGGTCAGCACGATGCCGAGCACGACGAGCCGCACCGTCCACGTGCCGGTCCACGCGCGCGTGGCGGGCTCCGTCGTGGTGGGTGCCTGCGGGGTGCGTATTCGCGTGGACGTCGCCGTCCGGTTTTCCTCACGTGCCATGCGGCCCATCATAGAATCATGGGATGATTGGTTGTCCACCCCTGGGCCGCCCGGCCCCGGCCCTACCGTGCGAAGGTGTGCCATGCCCCTGAGCAACCCCCGTCGTTCGGCGCTGTCCGAGCAGGTCATCGCCGCGCTGCGGAACCAGATCACCTCGGGCGAATGGCCGGTCGGCACCCGCATCCCGACCGAGCCCGAGCTGGTCGAACAGCTCGGTGTGGCCCGCAACACGGTCCGTGAGGCGGTCCGCGCGCTCGCGCACAACGGCCTGCTGGACATCCGCCAGGGCTCCGGCACCTACGTGGTGGCGACCAGCGAGCTGGCAGGCGTGATGCACCGCCGCTTCGCCGACGCCGACCCCCGGCACATCGCCGAGCTGCGCTCCACGCTGGAGTCGGGCGCCGCGCAACTGGCCGCCGAGCGGCGCACCGAGAAGGACCTCAAGCAGTTGGACGCGCTCCTGCTGCGCCGTGAGGAGGCCTGGGAGTCGGGCGACACGGAGGCGTTCGTGGCGGCCGACGCGACCTTCCACCTGGCCGTCGTCGCGGCGTCCCACAACGTCGCGATGATCGCGATGTACGCGGACCTGGGCGAGGTCCTGCGGGACTGGCTGCGCGACGACGTCGGCGCGGAGCTGACGCCGGAGTCGTACCTGGACCACGCGCGGCTGGTGGACGCGATCCGCGCGGGCGACGCGTCGGCGGCCGCGTCGGAGGCGGCGGGCTATCCGTTCCACTGCCGTCCGGGGCGCTTCAGCGCTCCTGCCGGTGGCTGACCCACGCCGAGCCGACCTCTTTCCAGCAGCGTCCGGTCAGCCGCACGGTCTGCGCGGGTTCGGCGTCCACCGGAGAGCCGTCGCTGTCGATGTCCCACCAGCGGTCGCACTCCACGTGCAGGCTCACGCGGTCGGTTTCCGGATAGGGGTTGTGGCAGTACGCGGTCACATGGGAGCCGGTGACGTTGATCCGGCACGCGGAGCCGAACGGCTCCCAGGGCTCCGCTTCCGCTCTCGCGGCGTGCACGCGTGCGTGCGCGTGGGCCATCGCCTCGTACGAAAGAGGCACTACGAGGGCGACGGCAACGGTCGTCGAGGCCAGGCGGCGGGACAAGCGCACAACGGGACCTCCTCGGCCGTACGGGGGAGGGGCTCGCGTGATGAACGCGTACTCCAGACTGCGCTGTCGCAGGCCTCCCCCGCCTCGCCGGATGAGCCGAACGGGTGACGCCCCGCTCCCCCGCGCGCGGCGGGAGAACGGGGCGTCGACGGCGTACGGGAGATCAGGCGCCGATGGCGTGCAGACCGCCGTCCACGTGGACGATCTCGCCGGTGGTCTTCGGGAACCAGTCGCTCAGCAGGGCGACGACGCCCTTGCCGGCCGGCTCCGGGTCCTCCAGCTTCCACTCCAGCGGGGAGCGGCTGTCCCAGACGGACGCCAGCTCTGCGAAGCCGGGGATGGACTTCGCGGCCATGGAGCCGATCGGACCGGCCGAGATCAGGTTGCAGCGGATGGCGTGCTTGCCGAGGTCACGCGCCATGTAGCGGTTCGTGGCCTCCAGGGCGGCCTTGGCCGGGCCCATCCAGTCGTACTGCGGCCAGGCGAACTGCGCGTCGAAGGTGAGGCCGACGACGGATCCGCCCTCGGTCATCAGCGGCAGCAGCGCCATGGTCAGCGACTTCAGGGAGAAGGCGGAGACGTGCATGGCCGTGGCCACGGACTCGAACGGCGTGTTCAGGAAGTTGCCGCCGAGCGCGTCCTGGGGCGCGAAGCCGATGGAGTGCACGACGCCGTCGAGCTTGTCGCCCAGGTGCTCACGCACCTGGCTCTCCAGACGGGCGAGGTGCTCGTCGTTGGAGACGTCGAGCTCCAGGACCTTGACCTTCTCCGGCTGGGGGAGCTTCTTGGCGATGCGCTCGGTGAGCGTCGGCCGCGGCCACGCGGTGAGGATGATCTCCGCGCCCTGCTCCTGGGCCAGCTTCGCGGTGTGGAAGGCGATGGAGGACTCCATCAGCACACCGGTGATGAGGATCTTCTTGCCCTCAAGGATTCCAGCCATGGTGATCAGTGACCCATTCCCAGTCCGCCGTCAACGGGAATGACGGCTCCAGTGATGTACGAGGCGTCGTCCGACGCGAGGAACCGCACCGCGGCGGCGATCTCGTCCGGCTGCGCGTACCGGCCGAGCGGGACCTGCGTCACGATGTTCGCACGCTGCTCCTCGGTGAGGACCTTGGTCATGTCGGTGTCGACGAAACCGGGCGCGACGACGTTGAAGGTGATGTTGCGCGAGCCCAGCTCACGGGCGAGGGAGCGCGCGAAGCCGACCAGGCCGGCCTTGGAGGCGGCGTAGTTGGCCTGACCGGGACCGCCGTACAGCCCGACGACCGACGAGATGAGCACCACGCGGCCCTTCTTGGCGCGCAGCATGCCGCGGTTGGCACGCCTGACCACGCGGAAGGTACCCGTGAGGTTGGTGTCGACGACCGAGGTGAAGTCCTCCTCGGACATCCGCATCAGGAGCTGGTCCTTGGTGATGCCGGCGTTGGCGATCAGAACCTCGACCGGGCCGTGCTCGGCCTCGATCTCCTTGTAGGCCTGCTCCACCTGCTCGGTGTCGGTGATGTCGCACTTGACGGCCAGGAAGCCGGCCGGCGGCTCTCCCGAGCGGTACGTGATCGCGACCTTGTCGCCGGCATCGGCGAAAGCGCGGGCGATGGCGAGGCCGATGCCCCGGTTGCCTCCGGTGACGAGAACCGAGCGGCTCAACGGATCACCCTTTCGATTGGGGTCTGAACACACCCGCCCGAACACTGGATGGCAGGCGGCTTCCCCGAAAACCTATCGGGCCGGTCGCGCCGGGCGACATTCGGGCACCGACAGTGGCTTACGGGTGTCACTGTCGGGTCCCTACAGAAACTTGCGCAGTCCAGCCGGAAACGTGTGGTCCGTGGCCCCGGCCGCGCGACATGATCGGTGCCGACAGGCCACGACAGCAGGGAGACCTCCGTGCCCCATACGATCGATGAAGCCTTCACGGCGCTTCCGCTACGCGCCCTGGCCGACGCCGCGCTGGCACGCGCGCGTGCGCTGGGCGCCGAGCACGCGGACTTCCGGTTCGAGCGGGTGCGCAGCGCGTCCTGGCGGCTGCGGGACGCCAAGCTCGCCGGGTCGTCGGACACCACCGACCTCGGGTACGCGGTGCGGGTCGTGCACGGCGGCACCTGGGGGTTCGCGTCCGGGGTGGATCTGACGCTGGACGCCGCCGCCAAGGTGGCCTCGCAGGCGGTGGCGATGGCGAAGCTGTCCGCCCAGGTGATCAAGGCCGCCGGGTCGGACGAGCGTGTGGAGCTCGCCGACGAGCCCGTGCACACCGACCGGACGTGGGTCTCGTCGTACGAGATCGATCCGTTCACGGTGCCCGACGAGGAGAAGTCGGGGCTGCTCGCGGACTGGAGCGCGCGGCTGCTGGCGGCGGACGGGGTCAATCACGTCGACGCCTCGCTGCTGACCGTCCACGAGAACAAGTTCTACGCGGACACCGCCGGGACCGTGACCACCCAGCAGCGGGTCCGGCTGCACCCGCAGCTGACGGCCGTGTCGGTGGACGAGTCGACCGGCGAGTTCGACTCCATGCGCACCATCGCGCCACCCGTGGGACGCGGCTGGGAGTACCTGACGGGCACCGGCTGGGACTGGGACGACGAGCTCGCGCGGATCCCCGAGCTGCTCGCCGAGAAGATGCGGGCGCCGAGCGTCGAGCCGGGGCCGTACGACCTCGTCGTCGACCCCTCCAACCTGTGGCTGACCATCCACGAGTCCATCGGCCACGCCACCGAACTGGACCGCGCCCTCGGCTACGAGGCCGCCTACGCCGGCACCTCCTTCGCCACCTTCGACCAGCTCGGCAAGCTCCGGTACGGCTCCGACCTGATGAACGTCACCGGTGACCGCACCGCCGAGCACGGCCTCGCGACCATCGGATACGACGACGAGGGCGTCGAGGGCCAGTCCTGGGACCTGGTGCGGAACGGCACGCTCGTCGGCTACCAGCTGGACCGGCGGATCGCGAAGCTGACCGGGTTCGAGCGGTCCAACGGGTGCGCGTTCGCCGACTCCCCCGGCCATGTGCCGGTGCAGCGCATGGCCAATGTGTCGCTGCAACCGGATCCGGCCGGGATGTCGACGGAGGATCTCATCGGCGGCGTCGACCGGGGCATCTACGTGGTCGGCGACCGGTCCTGGTCGATCGACATGCAGCGCTACAACTTCCAGTTCACCGGGCAGCGGTTCTTCAGGATCGAGAACGGGCGGATCACCGGCCAGCTGCGGGACGTGGCCTACCAGGCGACGACCACGGACTTCTGGGGCTCGATGGCCGCGGTGGGCGGCCCGCAGACGTACGTCCTGGGCGGCGCCTTCAACTGCGGCAAGGCACAGCCGGGTCAGGTCGCGGCGGTCTCGCACGGCTGCCCCTCGGCCCTCTTCAAGGGCGTCAACATTCTGAACACCACGCAGGAGGCCGGTCGATGAGCGCCCGTACCAACAAGCCGCACGAGATCGTCGAGCGGGCCCTGGAGCTGTCCCGGGCCGACGGGTGCGTCGTCATCGCCGACGAGCAGTCGACCGCCAACCTGCGCTGGGCCGGCAATGCGCTGACGACGAACGGCGTCACGCGCGGGCGGACGCTCACCGTCGTCGCGACCGTGGACGGCAAGGAGGGCACGGCCTCCGGTGTCGTGTCCCGGTCGGCCGTGACCGTGGACGAGCTGGAGCCGCTGGTGCGGGCCGCCGAGGCCGCCGCGCGCGGGGCCGGGCCCTCCGAGGACGCGCAGCCGCTGGTGAGCGACGTACCGGCGGCGCCGGACTTCACGGACGCCCCGGCCGAGACGTCGTCGACGGTGTTCGCCGACTTCGCCCCGGCGCTGGGTGAGGCGTTCGCACGCGCGCGTGCGGGCGGCCGGGAGCTATACGGCTTCGCCAACCACGAGTTGGTGTCGACGTACGTGGGCACGTCCACCGGGCTGCGGCTGCGGCACGATCAGCCCAACGGCACGCTGGAGGTGAACGCCAAGTCCCCGGACCGTACCCGCTCGGCGTGGGCGGGGCGCTCCACGCGGGACTTCAAGGACGTGGACCCCACCGCACTGGACGCCGAGCTGGCCGTACGCCTCGGCTGGGCCGAGCGGCGCCTGGAGCTGCCGGCGGGCCGGTACGAGACGCTGCTGCCGCCGACCGCCGTGGCCGACCTGCTGATCTACCAGATGTGGTCGGCTTCGGGGCGGGACGCGGTCGAGGGCCGGACGGTGTTCTCCAAGCCCGGCGGCAAGACGCGTGTCGGCGAGCAGCTGAGCGAGCTGCCGCTGACGCTGCGCAGCGACCCGAACGAGCCGGGCCTGGAGTCCGCGCCCTTCCTGATCGCGCACTCCTCCGGGGGCGACCAGTCGGTCTTCGACAACGGGCTGCCGCTCGCCGCCACCGAGTGGATGAGCGAGGGCAGGCTGAAGCACCTCACCACCAGCCGGCACAGCGCGGGGCTGACCGGTCTGCCGGTGGCGCCGGGCATCGAGAACCTGATCCTGGACGGCGGCGAGGACCGCTCGCTCGAGGAGATGGTCGCGAACACCGAGCGCGGGCTGCTGCTGACCTGCCTCTGGTACATCCGCGAGGTCGACCCGGCGACGCTGCTGCTCACCGGCCTGACCCGGGACGGGGTGTACCTCGTCGAGAACGGTGAGGTGACCGGCGAGGTGAACAACTTCCGGTTCAACGAGTCCCCGGTGGGTCTGCTGGGGCGGGTGACGGAGGCGGGGCGTACGGAGAAGACCCTGCCCCGGGAGTGGAGTGACTGGTTCACCAGGGCGGCGATGCCGGCACTGCGCGTCCCCGATTTCAACATGAGCTCTGTCAGTCAGGGCGTATAACCTCGTAGTCGGCTGTCACCCGACTGCCCGAGATCATCGAGGAGACACGAGAACCGTGACGGACATCGTCGACGAGCTGAAGTGGCGTGGCGTGATCGCCCTGTCCACTGACGAGGACGCATTGCGCAAGGCGCTCGCGGACGGTCCCGTCACGTTCTATTGCGGTTTCGACCCGACCGCGGCCAGCCTGCACGTCGGCCACCTGGTCCAGGTGCTCACCATGCGCCGCCTCCAGCAGGCAGGCCTGCGCCCGCTGGCGCTGGTCGGCGGCGCCACGGGCCAGATCGGCGACCCGCGCCCGACGGCCGAGCGCACGCTGAACGACCCGGAGACGGTCGCGAACTGGGTGAACCGCCTGCGCGGCCAGATCGAGCCGTTCCTGTCCTTCGAGGGCGACAACGCCGCGGTGATGGTCAACAACCTGGACTGGACGGCCGGGCTGTCCGCCATCGAGTTCCTGCGGGACATCGGCAAGCACTTCCGCGTCAACAAGATGCTGACCAAGGACTCGGTGGCCCGTCGGCTGCAGTCCGAGGAGGGCATCAGCTACACGGAGTTCAGCTACCAGCTGCTCCAGGGCATGGACTTCCTGGAGCTGTACCGGCGGCACGGCTGCACGCTCCAGCAGGGCGGCAGCGACCAGTGGGGCAACCTCACGGCCGGCCTGGACCTGATCCACAGGCTGGAGCCGCACGCGAATGTGCACGCTCTGGCGACGCCGCTGATGACCAAGGCGGACGGCACCAAGTTCGGCAAGACCGAGGGCGGCGCCATCTGGCTCGACCCGGAGATGACGACTCCGTACGCCTTCTACCAGTTCTGGCTGAACGCGGATGACCGGGACATCTCCACCTACATGCGCATCCTGTCCTTCAAGTCCCGTGCGGAGCTGGAGGAGCTGGAGAAGCAGACCGAGGAGCGTCCGCAGGCCCGTGCCGCGCAGCGTGCGCTGGCCGAGGAGCTGACGACGCTGGTACACGGCGCCGACCAGACGGCCGCCGTGATCGCCGCGTCCAAGGCCCTCTTCGGCCAGGGCGAGCTGGCGGAGCTGGACGACCGGACGCTGGCCGCGGCCCTCTCCGAGGTGCCGCACATCCAGGTCGAACAGCTCGGCCCGGTCGTCGACCTCTTCGCCGAGGTCGGCCTGGTGGCCAGCAAGTCCGCCGCGCGGCGCACCGTGAAGGAGGGCGGGGCCTACGTGAACAACGTCAAGGTCGCCGGCGAGGACGCGGTGCCCGCGAAGGAGGACCTGCTGCACGGGCGGTGGCTGGTGCTGCGGCGCGGGAAGAAGAACCTGGCGGCGGTCGAGGTCACCGGGGTCTGAGCGGACGTCCCCAAAGCGATGGGGCGGCCTCCTGGAAGGGAGGTCGCCCCATCGCCATGATCACGCCCGCATCGTCATGATCACGCTCGGTCCTGCTGCTTCCGCTTGCCCAGCGTCGCCATGTACAGCATGTCGCCCAGGTACACGATGATCACCGCGGCGACGATCTGGAAGACGTGCCGGCTCCAGTCGATGCCGCGGGTCGACTCGACGCCGAACGCCCGGGCGACGGAGTTGCCGACGATGGCCCCGAGGATGCCGAAGATCGTGGTCAGCCAGAGCGGGCTGTGCTGTTTGCCCGGGATCAGCAGCTTCGCGATCAGACCCAGCACGAATCCCACGATGATCGCCCACAACCAGCCCATGGCTGCCTCCTCGTACGGCTCGGGGTGAGCAGTACGCCCAGTCTTGGGTCCGGCCCTGGTACGCCGCATGCCGGGTACCGCCGTACGCGTTACGGCTGGCGGCGTTCCTCCAGGTGACAGGTGCCCCGGTCTCGTAGGCGGCGGAGGCGAGGCGTAACGTGGGAGATGTCCCGGCCCGGGGTCCCCGACCGGGGGCGGACGGGTACGGGCGCGGGGAGAGTCCGATGCGGGCGGATGGTGGAATGTGATGCGGAAGCTGCGCGCGAGCGGCCACACCGAGGTGTTCCGGATCACCGGGGCCCGGGCGGGTCTCCAGGACGATGTGCGCGCCCGGCAGCGCCGGTACATCATCTCGATGTCGGTCCGCACGGTGTCGGTGATCCTCGCGGCCTCACTGTGGAACGTCGAACGGCACGTCGCGATCGTGGCGTTGGTGCTCGGGGCGGTTCTGCCGTACATCGCGGTGGTGATCGCCAACGCGGGGCGGGAGAATGCGCCAGGTCTGCCGTCCACGTTCGTGGCCGCACCGATGCGGCCGATGATCACGCCGCCGCGGACGGATGACGGTTTCGCGGAATCGGTCCCGGAAGATGTGGTGGGCGACTCCGCGCCGGGCGCACAGAGCAAACCGCGCGACGGGGCGTGATCCCGCGGACCCCTTCCCTCCGGAAGCCGACTCCAAGCCAAGCTCAGGAAAAGCTCAGATCAATAGTGTTGTTCCGGTGCCGGGCGACGGGTTACCCGTGACATACTTCGTAGGCGCTCCGCATCCCCCGTCGGAGCGACAGACCGACGCCGGGCAGCTCCCCCCGTGGCTGCTCGGCGTCGCCTTTTGTGCGCGAATCTGTGGGACGAATCTGTGAGTGACGAGACGCCGATCTGCTCCGCCAAGGGGTGCCGTGCCGACGCCGTGTGGGTGCTGGCGTGGAACAACCCGAAGATCCACACGCCGGAGCGGCGCAAGACGTGGCTCGCCTGTGAGGAGCACCGCGAGCATCTGTCGCAGTTCCTCGGGGTGCGGGGGTTCTTGAAGGACGTGGTCCTGCTCGCGGAGTGGGAAGAGGTCCCCTCAGCCACCGATGGCTGACATCGGACGGTCCGGCTGCACGAACGACGGGTCGTCCAGGCCCGCTCCTGCCTTCTTGCCCCACATCGCCAGCCGCCAGATGCGCGCTATCTCCTCATCGGGGGCGTCGGAGCGCAGCGCTGCTCGCAGGTCCGTCTCCTCCGTGGCGAACAGGCATGTGCGGACCTGACCGTCGGCCGTCAGGCGGGTGCGGTCGCAGGCCGAGCAGAACGGGCGGGTGACGGAAGCGATGACGCCCACCACATGCGGGCCACCGTCGACGAGCCACCGCTCCGCCGGGGCCGAGCCGCGCTTCGCCTCGCCCTCGGGGGTCAGCTCGAAGCGGGTGCGCAGTGACGTCAGGATGTCCCCGGCGGTGATCATGCCGTCGCGCTTCCAGCCGTGCTGGGCGTCCAGGGGCATCTGCTCGATGAAGCGCAGTTCGTAGTCGTGCTCCACGGCCCAGGCCAGCAGGTCGGGGGCCTCGTCGCCGTTCAGGCCCGGCATCAGCACCGAGTTGACCTTGACCGGGGTCAGGCCCTCCTCGCGGGCGGCGTACAGGCCCTCGATGACGTCCTTGTGGCGGTCGCGGCGGGTCAGGGTCTTGAAGACGTCCGGGCGGAGCGTGTCCAGCGAGACGTTGACCCGGTCCAGGCCTGCGGTCTTCAGGGCGGCGGCGGTGCGCTTGAGGCCGATGCCGTTGGTGGTCAGCGACATCTGGGGGCGGGGCTCCAGGGCCGCGACGCGCTCGACTATGCCGACCAGTCCGGGGCGCAGCAGGGGCTCGCCGCCGGTGAAGCGGACTTCCTCGATGCCGAGGGAGGTGACGGCGATGTCGATCAGGCGGACGATCTCGTCGTCCGTGAGCAGGTCGGGCTTGGCCAGCCACTGCAGGCCCTCCTCGGGCATGCAGTAGGTGCACCGCAGGTTGCAGCGGTCCGTCAGCGAAACCCTCAGGTCGGTGGCCACTCGGCCGTAGGTGTCGATGAGCACGTGGGCCCCCTCCCTCGTCACGACCAGATTCAACTTCCTACACCTGCGAGCCTACGTGACCGCACCGACAGCGACACCGGCCCGATCCCACGACGTACGACGCGGTCGCGTCGTAGGGATCTACGACGCGACCGCTCCGAAGGTGCTCTCAGGGGGTTGCTAGTGGGCGCCGGTGCCGGTCAGGGACCGGACCTCCAGCTCCGCGTACTTGCCGGCGTCGGGCTCCTCCTTCGACAGGACCGTGCCGAGCCAGCCCATGAGGAAGCCGAACGGGATGGAGATGATGCCCGGGTTCTTCAGCGGGAACCAGGCGAAGTCGACGTCCGGGAACATCGCCTTCGGGTCGCCGGAGACGACCGGCGAGAACAGCACCAGGCCGACGGCGACGATCAGACCGCCGTAGATCGACCACAGCGCGCCCTGGGTGGTGAACTTCTTCCAGAACAGGCTGTAGAGGATCGTCGGCAGGTTTGCGGAGGCCGCGACCGCGAAGGCCAGGGCGACCAGGCCGGCGACGTTGAGATCGCGGGCGAGGGCGCCGAGGAGGATGGAGACGGCGCCGATGCCGATGGTCGCGAGGCGGGCCGCCCGGACCTCCTCCTTCTCGGTGGCCTGGCCCTTCCTGATGACGTTCGCGTAGATGTCGTGGGCGAACGACGAGGACGAGGCCAGCGTCAGGCCGGCGACGACCGCGAGGATCGTCGCGAAGGCCACCGCCGAGATGGTGGCGAGCAGGATCGCGCCCCACGCCGAGTCCACGCCGCCCAGATGCAGGGCGAGCAGCGGTGCCGCCGTGTTCCCTGCCGGGTTGGACGCGATGATCTCTTCCTGGGAGATCAGCGCCGCGGCGCCGAAGCCGAGGGCGATGGTCATCAGGTAGAAGCCGCCGATGATGCCGATCGCCCAGTTCACGGACTTCCGGGCGGCCTTGGCGTTGGGAACCGTGTAGAAGCGGATCAGGATGTGCGGCAGACCGGCGGTGCCGAGGACCAGGGCGATGCCGAGGGAGATGAAGTCCAGCTTCGAGGTGCCGGTGGCGCCGTACTGCAGGCCGGGCTCCAGGAAGGCGGCGCCCTTGCCGCTGTTCTCGGCTGCCTTGCCGAGCAGGTCGGAGATGTTGAAGTTGAACTTCAGCAGCACCAGGAACGTAATGAGGATCGTGCCGCCGATGAGCAGCACGGCCTTGACCATCTGGACCCAGGTGGTGCCCTTCATGCCGCCGATGGAGACGTACACGATCATCAGGACGCCGACGAGGCCGACGATGAGGATCTTGCCCGCGTCGGAGGTGATGCCGAGCAGCAGCGAGACCAGGACACCGGCGCCCGCCATCTGGGCCAGGAGGTAGAAGATCGACACGACGATCGTGGAGGTGCCGGCCGCCGTGCGCACCGGGCGCTGGCGCATGCGGTACGCGAGGACGTCACCCATCGTGTAGCGGCCGGAGTTCCTGAGCGGCTCGGCCACCAGGAGCAGGGCGACCAGCCAGGCGACCAGGAAGCCGATGGAGTACAGGAAGCCGTCGTAGCCGAAGAGGGCGATGGCGCCGGCGATGCCGAGGAAGGACGCGGCGGACATGTAGTCGCCGGAGACGGCGAGGCCGTTCTGGAAGGCGCTGAACGACCGTCCGCCGGCGTAGAAGTCGGCGGCGTCCTTGGTCTGGCGGCCGGCCCAGACGGTGATGAACAGGGTCGCCACCACGAAGCAGGCGAAGAGGGTGATGATCAGCGACCGGTGCTCGCTGGCCTCGTTCGCGGCAAGGGTCATAGCGGGGCTCATGCGCCGCCCTCCATACGGGTCTTGATGGCCTCGGCCTTGGGGTCGAGCTTGGCGCCGGCGTGGCGCGAGTACCACCAGGCAATGAGGAACGTGGTCACGAACTGGGCGATACCGAAGACGAACGCGACGTTGATGTTGCCGAACAGCTTGGTGCCCATGAAGTCGCCCGCGTAGTTGGAGAGCAGGACGTACAGCAGGTACCAGGCGATGAAGGCGACGGTCAGCGGAAAGGCGAAGGAGCGGTAGGAGCGGCGCAGTTCAACGAACTCCGCGCTCTCGTGCACCTCGACGAACTCCTCGGTGGAAGGGAGTTTGTGTTGCTCTTTCGAGGGGGGCGGTGCGTCGGTGGCCACGGAGTCTCCTCGCGTTGCGGGCGCTGTTGCGACGGTGGACGGGGACGGTTCGGGGATGGGGGACGGATCAGGGGTGGGGGACGGATCGGGTACGGGCATGACGGCTCTGTTCCTCGCAGTGACGCGGATCACTTGAACCGGCTGGCGATGTTAGGGCCCCGGCGCGTGATCCAACAGGGGGCTCGATCGTGCTCGCGCCTCCTGTCCAAGGTCACGGCGCCACGCAAGGACCGGTTCAACTCCCCGCACTTCTTTCCGAAGTCGATCGGTCGGATTGCTGGCCAGCGGGTTCGGGGATAGCTTCGCCTCTGCACCACTCGTCATGTACCTGCCTGAGCGCCAACCGGTGTCTCGGGCGGTCTCGTTCCGGATGATGTGGAGAACCCATGGCTCATCTGCGGTCCAGACGCCGACTCGGCCTCGCCGTCCCGCTCGCCCTGTCGCTGACGGCCTCGCTCGGCTTCCTGCCGACGGCGGCATCGGCAGCCGCACCTCCCGCGCAGCCCGTCGCGCAGGTCACGGACGCGCCCGCTCTGGCCTACGTCGTCAACACCCGCCAGGACCGCCGCACGATCGAGTCGGTGAAGAAGGCGATCGCCACGGCCGGCGGAACGGTCGTGATCGCGTACGAGAAGATCGGCGTGATCGTCGTCCACTCGGCGAACCCCGACTTCGCCAAGGCGATGCGCAAGGTCCGGGGCGTCCAGTCGGCAGGTGCCTCGCGCACGGCCCCCCTGACCGCCGCCGGGACCACGGACGAGGGCCCCGCCCAGCTCATGACGGAGCAGCAGGCGGCGCGGACGCAGAGCGCCGCGGCGGGCGCCGAGGAGCCCCTCGAGGCCGACCAGTGGAACCTGCGCGCCATCGGCGCCGACCGGGCGGCGAAGATCAACCCCGGCAGCCGCAGGGTGACCGTCGCCGTGATCGACAACGGCGTCGACGACACCCACCCCGACCTCGCGCCGAACTTCTCCGCGAGCCAGTCCGCGAACTGCGCGGGCGGCAAGGCGGACACCAGCCCCGGCGCGTGGCGGCCGTACACCACCACCGACGCGCACGGCACCCATGTGGCGGGCGAGATCGCCGCGCCCCGCAACGGCATCGGCATCGCCGGTGTCGCCCCCGGGGTCAAGGTCTCCGCCATCCAGGTGAGCGACCCGGTCAACGGCCTCTACTACCCCGAAAGCGTCGTCTGCGCCTTCGTGTTCGCTGCCGATCACGGCGTCGAGATCACCAACAACAGTTACTACGTCGACCCGTGGCTCTACAACTGCATGGACGATCCCGACCAGCGGGCCATCGTCGACGCGGTCAACAGGGCCCAGCAGTACGCCCAGAGGAAGGGCACGCTCAACCTGGCGTCGGCCGGCAACTCCAACCACGACCTCGCCTCCGACGCGATCGTCGACGACAGCAGCCCCGACGACTCGACCCCGGCCGAGCGCACCGTCGACCCGTCCGAGTGCTTCGACGTACCGACGCAGCTGCCGGGCATCGTCACGGTCAGCGCGACGGGCGTGCAGAACGTCAAGTCGTACTACTCCACCTACGGTTACGGCGTCATCGACATCGCGGCGCCGGGCGGCGACCGGCTCTACCAGATCCCGGACACCCCGTCGAAGAACGGCCGCATCCTGGCCACCCTCCCGGACGGCAAATACGGCTTCCTGCAGGGCACGTCGATGGCCTCCCCGCACGCCGCGGGCGTCGCCGCGCTGCTGAAGTCCCGGTACCCGCACGCGAACGGCGCCCAGTTGCACGCGCTCCTCAAGGCCCAGGCGGACAACCCGGGCTGCCCGGAGTCGTACGACCAGGACGGCGACGGCAAGCAGGACGCGGTGTGCGAGGGCGGCAAGCGGTTCAACGGCTTCTACGGGTTCGGCATCGTCAACGCGCTGGACGCCGTCGACTAGTCGAAACCGACTCCGTTGACTGAGTCAAATACTGCATAGTGCAGTCATGACTCCGATCAGCACTCCGATCAGTTCTGCCTGGTCCGCGGTGGGCGGCGATCCCGCTCTTCTTGCGCGGGTGTCGACCGTGGTGCGGGAAGGCGCGTTGCGTGCGCGCCTTCCCGTACAGGAACTGGCGCGCGCGTGCGTGGGAGCGTGCGCGCTGGCCGCCGCCGAGTTGGGGGCGCGGCGGGCCGGGCTCGCCGAGGTGCCCGGGGTGCGGCTGGACGACGGGGCGATCGCCACCGCGTTCGTGAGCGAACGGCATCTGCTGGTGGACGGGCGCGCGCCGGTCAACTTCGCCCCGCTGTCGCGGTTCTGGCGCACGTCGGACGGCTGGGTGCGCACGCATGCGAACTTTCCGCATCACCGGGCCCGGCTGCTGACCGCGCTGGGCGTGCCGGAGGAGGATCCGGACGCCGTCGGGGCGGTGCTCGCCGAGCGTTTTGCGCGCGAGGTGGAGGAAGCCGTGTACGCGGCCGGCGGGCTGGCCGTGGCGCTGCGCACGCCCGAGGAGTGGGCGGCGCACGAGCAGGCGGTCGCGGTGGCGCGGCGGCCACTGGTCGAGCACGAGCGGTCGGACACGGCACGCGCGCGTGCGCTCTCGCCGCTCGACGGCTCTGCGCTGCTGCCCGCCACCGGAGTGCGCGTACTGGACCTGACGCGGGTCATCGCAGGACCGGTCGCCACCCGCACGCTCGCGCTGCTCGGCGCCGACGTCCTGCGCGTGGACCCGCCCCGGCTGCCCGAACTGCCCGACCAGCACGCCGACACGGGCTTCGGAAAGCGCTCGGCGACGCTGGACCTGACGACGGACCGGCGCGCGTTCGAGGAACTGCTCGCGTCGGCGGACGTCGTCGTCACCGGCTACCGGCCGGGCGCCCTGGACCGGTTCGGACTGTCCGCGCGGGCGCTGGCCGAGCGGTGGCCCGGGCTGATCGTCGCGGAGGTGTCGGCCTGGGGCGCGTACGGGCCGTGGGGCGGGCGGCGCGGGTTCGACAGCCTCGTACAGGTCGCCACCGGTATCGCCGCGACCGAGGGAGGCATGGCCGACGGATCGGCCGGGCGGCCCGGTGCGCTGCCGGCGCAGGCCCTCGACCACGGGACGGGATACCTGCTGGCGGCTGCCGTGCTGCGGGCTCTGACCGAGCAGTTGGACCAGGGGTACGGCCGTTGCGTACGGCTGTCGTTGGCGCGTACGGCGAAGTGGCTGACGACCGGGATCCGGCCGGGCCCGGAGGAGGCCTCGGCATCGGAGGAGTCGGAGGCGTACGACGCTCCCGACGCCTGGCTCACCGAGCGGGACAGCACGCTCGGGCGGCTGCGGTACGCCCGGACGCCGGTGTCGTTCGCGGGCGGTCCCGTCGACTGGGCGCGGCCGCCGGGGGCTTGGGGCGCGGATTTGGCGCGGTGGCCCTGAGCGCCGGAGGGCACCGGCGCCGTACCCCCGTACGGAATGCCGCACCACCACTTGTTTTCTGGTGCTTGCCCGACTATGTGATTTTTGTGAAGATCTTGAGGTGACGTTGACAAGACCTTCCCCCGGCATGATCGACGGGAGCACTCCAAGACCCCGCCCCGGCGTCAGCCGGGCCGTGGCCGTTCTCGTCCTGGTCGCGCTGGCGGCGCTGATCCCCCTGCTCGGGCCGTCGGCCGCGCTGCACGGCACCGGGGAGGCCGCCGCGCCCGGCACCGGTGGGATCGGACTGCTCCGCACGGTGCTGTTCGCTGCGCTGTGCGTCCCGGTGGGCGAGCTGTTCGTGAACCGGCTGGCCCGGTCCGTGCCCGGCGCTCCGCCGACCATGCCCCGCAGTTGGGCGCCCTACGCGGCGGCGGCCGGTTTCGTCGCCGCACTCGCCCTCGCGTCGGTCGTGTCCACCGGCAACCTCGTGCCGAGCAGTCCGGCCGACCTCGACGTCGGCGGCCTCTACGCGACGCGCGACGGCAAGCTCGCGCTGCTGGAGGTCAACGCCTTCGCCCTCGCCGGGCTGTGCGCCCTCTCACGCCGGCCGGCCACCCAGCTCTGGCCACTGGCCGCGGTCGTGGTCGCCGAGGCGCTGCGCGCGCACCCCACCACCGAGCACGGCCCTTTGCTGGGCTCGGGGCTGACGCTGGTGCACCTGACGTGCGCGACGCTCTGGGTCGGCGGGCTGCTGTACGCCCTGCGGACCCTGCGCGCATGGAGCGTCAGGGAGGCGGGGGCCGCCCTGCTGGGCCTCTACGCGCGCGTGGCGGCCGTCCTGCTCGCCGCCATCACGGCCACGGGGGTGTGGAGTTCGCTGCGTCGGATGCCGCCGGACACGGTCCTGCAGCAGCTGACCGAGACGGCGTACGGGCGTGTCCTGCTGGCCAAGGTGATCCTGATGGTGGCCGTGGTCGCGCTCGCCCTGTGGGCGCGGATCCGGCTGCGCCACGCGGCCGACCCGCTGGCCGCCTGCTCGCCCGCGCGGGCGGAGGTCGTCGCCCTCGGGGCGGTGGTCACCGTGTCGGGGCTGCTGACGGCGCTGCCGGTGCCGATCCGCTGGTGAGGCACTACACCCCCGCCACATCCAGCAGCGTCCCGGCCAGGTAGGTGACCCCCATGGCCAGCGCCCCGCCCGCCATGTTGCGCAGTACCGCGCGGGGCGGGGCGGCGGCGCCCAGGCGTGCGCTGCTCCAGCCGGTCAGGGCGAGGGCGGCCAGGACGGAGGCGACGGTGACCGCGAGGCGCCAGTCCGCCGGCGGCAGCACCATCGCCAGCAGCGGCAGCAGCGCCCCGGCCGTGAACGCCACAAAGCTCGCCCACGCCGCGTGCCACGGGTTGGTCAGCCGGTCCGGGTCGATGCCGAGCTCCACGCGCGCGTGTGCCTTCAGCGCGTCCCGTTCCGTCAGCTGGACCGCCGCCTCCGCGGCCACCTCCCGGGACAGCCCGCGCCGTTCCAGCAGTTGCGCCAGTTCCGCCAGTTCCGCCTCCGGCTGTTCCCGCAACTCCCTCTTCTCCAGGGCCAGCGCCGCCTTCTCCGAGTCGCGCTGGGTGGAGACCGAGACGTATTCCCCCGCCGCCATCGACATCGACCCGGCGAGCAGCCCGGAGAGCCCGGCCGTGAGCAGGGCCGCCCGCTCGTCGGTGGCGCCGGCCACGCCGACGACGAGCCCCGCGGTCGAGACGATGCCGTCGTTCGCTCCGAGAACCGCCGCCCGCAACCAGTTCAGCCGCGTGCCCAGCGCGCCACCGTGGGCCTCGTCATGCGTGGGTTCGGTCATATGCGGAGGATCGCACCGTGGCGGACATCGGGAACGTACCGACGCTCCCGGACCGGCCCCTGGCGCGGCACGGGCAGCGGGCGCCGCTGCCCGGGGTCCGCAACACCGCGGGCACGCCGACCGGTTGACGCGCTGACGTTCGCGACGCTCGAACGGGCAGGCGGGGCAAGGCACCTGACGGGCAGGAGTGTCAGTCCCGGCCCGTATCCTCAGTGACCATGCTCGAAGACCCTGCGACCGCAGCGCCCTCCCCCACAGCATGGCCGACCGCGTACCCCCAGGGATACGCGGTCGTTGACGTGGAGACCACCGGCCTGGCCCGGGACGACCGGATAATCTCCGCGGCCGTGTACCGGCTGGACGCGCGCGGCGAGGTCGAGGACCACTGGTACACGCTGGTCAACCCGGAGCGCGACCCCGGCCCGGTCTGGATCCACGGTCTGACGAGCGAGGCGCTGGAGGGCGCTCCCCTCTTCACGGACATCGCCGAGGAGTTCTCGGCCCGGCTGGACGGCCGGGTCCTCGTCGCGCACAACGCCGTCTTCGACTGGCAGATGATCGCGCGGGAGTACGCGCGCGCGGAGCGCCGGGCACCGGTGCGGCAGCGGCTGTGCACCATCGCGCTGTCGAAGGAACTGGGCCTGCCGCTGCCCAACCACAAGCTGCAGTCGCTGGCCGCGCACTTCGGCGTAGTGCAGCAGCGCGCGCACCATGCGCTGGACGACGCGCGCGTACTGGCGGAGGCGTTCCGGCCGAGCCTGCGGGCCGCCGCGGCCGGCAGTGTGCGGCTGCCGCTGCAGGAGTGCCTGCCGCTGACCGAGTGGCGGGACACCGCGGCTGCGGCCCCCCGGATCGGCCGGCAGGCGGGCTCTCACGGCAGCGACGGTGGCAACGGCGGGTACACCGGCTACAGCAGTTATCAGCCGACCAGTTGGCGGCCGTCCCGCAAGAGGCCCGCCTGCCCCTATCCCAATCCAGGTCGCTACGAAGACGGCAAACGGCTCAAGCAGGGCATGCGGGTCGCCTTCTCCGGAGACACGTCCATCGAGCGCGACCTGCTGGAGGACCGTGCGATCGAGGCCGGGCTGCATGTGTCGACGAGCCTGTCCCGGCTGACCAGCCTCCTCGTCACGAACGACCCGGACGCGGGCACGTCCAAGATCGTCAAGGCCCGCCAGTACGGGACGCCGGTGATCGACGAGGCGGCGTTCGGCCAACTCCTGCGGGACGTGGAACCGGCGGCGGAGCGGTGACCGTGCGGACGGGTGATTGCCGCGCGACTCGCCCGGAGCCGTCTCGCCCGGGCGGCGGGGACGGCTCACCCTGTGGCGCATGGCGACATGTGAAGTGTGCGGAAACGACTACGGCATGACCTTCGAGGTGCACGCGCAAGGCGCGGTGCACGTCTTCGACTGCTTTTCCTGTGCGATCCACCGCATGGCACCCATCTGCGAGCACTGCCGTGTCCAGATCATCGGGCAGGGCGTCGAGGTCGACGGTCAATGGTTCTGCGGCGCCCACTGCGCCCGCGCGGAGGGAAAGGCGGGGATCGTCGACAAGGTGTGACCCGGTACCCGCCTGAACGCACCCCACGACCGAGTTGTACGGTCGTGGGGTGTACCGCTTCCTGTTGTCCCGGCAGTGGGTGATCCTCACGCTGGTCGCCCTGCTGCTCATCCCCACGATGATCAGGCTGGGCATCTGGCAGATGCACCGCTACGAGGAGCGCAGCGCCCGGAATCAGCTGGTCTCCGACGCCCTGGGCTCGAAGCCGCTGCCCGTGGAGAAGCTGACCTCGCCGGGGCACACGGTCACCACCAAGGAGCGGTACCGCACGGTGACCGCACAGGGCCACTTCGACACCGACCGGGAAGTCGTGGTCAGGCGGCGCGTCAACTCCGACGAAGAGGTCGGCTTCCACGTCCTCACCCCCTTCGTCCTGGCGGACGGCAAGGTGCTGCTGGTCAACCGCGGCTGGATCCCCGCGGACGGGCCCAGCCAGACGGCCTTCCCCAAGGTGCCTGCGCCGCCGAGCGGCCGTGTCACGGTGACCGGGCGGCTGATGCCCGACGAGACGACCGAGGCGAGCGGGATCAAGAACCTCAAGGGGCTTCCCGACCGGCAGGTCATGCTGATCAACAGCGGCCAGGAGGCCCGGCGTCTCGACGCGTCGGTGCTCGGGGGGTACGTCGTACAGACGGCTCCCGAGCCTGCGGGGGACACTCCGGAGCTGATCGGCAAGCCGGGCAACGAGAACGCTCCGCTGAACTACGCGTATGCCCTGCAGTGGTGGCTGTTCGCTGCGGGGGTGCCGGTCGGATGGGTGGTCCTGGCTCGTCGGGAGGCCCGTGAGCGGCGGGCCGCGGAGTCGGAGAAGTCGTCGTCGGAGACGGAGCCGGCGGTCGTGTAGTGCCCGGCGCGGCGGGGGGGCCTTCATATCGGTGAAGGTGATCGCGACGACCCGGGCGAGGGGGATGCCCGCCAGGCGGGCAGGCCCGGCGATGACGCATCGAGATGCGACTCCGCCGCACGGCACCGGTCCGGACCGTACGGAGCAGGAGCTGCACGAGCCGCTGTCCGCCCTCGCCGGCGGAGTGCAGGCAGCGCCCGACGCCTATCGCACCGCGTGCGGCGAGTGGCTGCGCCGGGAACGCAGGCGGCGGCTCGTCCTCGCCGTACTGATCGCGGTCGTGTTCGCCCGGGCCATCCTGATCAGGCTGTGGGCGCTCAACCGGGCCCCGGCCGATCCGGGCGTGATCTTCTCCGGCACCGGCTCCCCGGCAGCCGGATCACTCCCGCGGCCCCACCCCTGATTGGCCCATCGGCCCTTGGGGAACCCGCACTTGCGTGCCCCAGCGAATCGAGGACTACGCCCTCATCGGCGACGAGCAGACGGCCGCCCTGGTCGGCAGAGACGGTTCCGTCGACTGGCTGTGCCTGCCCCGCTTCGACTCGGGGGCCTGTTTCGCCAAGCTCCTCGGCGACAAGGACAACGGCCACTGGCGCATCGCCCCCAAGCACGCCAAGGGCCCCTGCACCCGGCGCGCCTACCGCCGGGACACCCTGGTGCTGGACACCGAGTGGGAGACCGACCAGGGCGCGATCCGCGTCACGGACCTGATGCCCCAACGCGACCGCGCGCCCGACGTCGTGCGCATCGTGGAGGGCCTCAGCGGCCGCGTCACCGTGCGCAGCACCCTGCGGCTGCGCTTCGACTACGGCTCGGTCGTCCCCTGGGTGCGCGAGTCCGACGGGCACCGGGTGGCCGTCGCCGGCCCGGACTCGGCGTGGCTGCGCAGCGAACCCGAGGTGCGCACCTGGGGCAGGAACTTCGGTACGCACTCGGAGTTCACGGTCGAGAAGGGCGAGAAGGTCGCGTTCGTCCTGACCTGGCACCCCTCGCACGAGCCGCGCCCACCGCTCGTCGACCCGTACGAGGCCTTGCGCACCAGCGTCCGGGACTGGCGGAAGTGGGTGGGGCACTGCCGTTATGACGGGCCGTACCGCGACGAGGTCGTGCGCTCCCTGATCACCCTCAAGGCCCTCACCTACCGGCCGACCGGCGGCATCGTAGCCGCCCCCACCACCTCGCTCCCCGAGGAGATCGGCGGCGTCCGCAACTGGGACTACCGCCACTGCTGGCTGCGCGACTCCACCCTCACCCTGAACGTCGGCCTGTCGGCGGGCTACCGGGAGGAGGCGGAGGCCTGGCGCGACTGGCTGCTGCGCGCGGTCGCCGGCGACCCGGCCGACCTGCAGATCATGTACGGCCTGGCGGGCGAGCGGCGGCTGCCCGAGTTCGAGGTGCCATGGCTGTCCGGGTTCGCCGGCTCCACCCCCGTACGCGTCGGCAACCAGGCCGTGAACCAGCTCCAGTTGGACGTGTACGGAGAGGTGATGGACACGCTGGCGCTGGCCCGGGAGGCGGGACTGCCGACCAAGCCGCACATCTGGGCGATTCAGGCCGCCCTCGTCGACTGGCTGCGCACGGCGTGGCGCCAGCCCGACGAGGGGCTGTGGGAGGTGCGCGGCGGCCGCCGGCACTTCGTGCACTCGAAGGTGATGGTGTGGGTGGCCGCGGACCGGGCGGTGCGCAGCCTGGAGAAGAACCCGAAGCTGGACGGCGACCTCGACGGCTGGCGCGAGTTGCGCGACGAGGTGCACCGCGAGGTGTGCGAGAAGGGCTACGACGCCGAGCGGAACACCTTCACGCAGTCCTACGGCTCCTCCGAACTCGACGCCGCGCTGCTGCTGATCCCGCGCGTGGGCTTCCTGCCGCCCGACGACCCGCGCGTCGTCGGCACCATCGACGCGATCCGCGCCGAGCTCAGCCATCAGGGCTTCCTGCGCCGCTACAGCACCGACGGGACCGCCGTCGACGGGCTGCCCGGCGGCGAGGGCACCTTCCTGGCCTGCTCCTTCTGGCTTGCGGAGGCGCTGCACATGACGGGTCGTACGCGGGAGGCACGCGAGCTGTTCGACCGGCTCGTCGGGCTCGCCAACGACGTGGGTCTGCTGGCCGAGGAGTACGACCCCGTGGCCGGCCACCAGCTCGGCAACTTCCCGCAGGCCTTCAGCCACATCGGCCTGGTGAACACCGCCCTCGCCCTGTTCGGGGGCGACGGGGCAGGATAGGAACCATGGATCTTGGACTGAAGGACCGGGTGTACGTCGTCACGGGGGCCACGCGCGGGCTGGGCAACGCGGCGGCGCGTGAGCTGGTGGCCGACGGAGCGAAGGTCGTCGTGACCGGCAGGGACAAGGAGCGGGTCGCCACCGCGGCGGCCGAGCTGGGGCCGAACGCCGTCGGGGTCGCCGTCGACAACGCCGAAGCGGATGCCGCGGCACGTCTGATCGCTGCCGCGCGGGATGCCTTCGGCGGGTTCGACGGCGTCCTCATCAGCGTGGGCGGGCCGCCGGCCGGGTTCGTCGCGGACAACACGGACGAGCAGTGGCAGGCCGCCTTCGAGTCGGTGTTCCTCGGGGCTGTGCGGCTGGCCAGGACGGCGGCGGAGGAACTTCGCGAGGGCGGCGTCATCGGGTTCGTGCTGTCCGCGTCGGTGCACGAGCCGCTGCCGGGGCTGACCATTTCGAACGGGCTGCGGCCGGGGCTCGCCGGTTTCGCCAAGTCGCTCGCGGACGAATTGGGGCCGCGGGGAATCCGGGTCGTGGGATTGCTGCCGTCACGGATCGACACGGACCGCGTACGCGAGCTGGACGGCCTGTCGGCCGACCCGGAGGCAACGCGGGCCGCCAACGAATCGCGGATTCCGTTGCGGCGGTACGGCACCCCGGACGAGTTCGGGCGTGCGGCGGCCTTTCTGCTGTCTCCGGCCGCGTCCTACCTGACGGGAATCATGCTGCCGGTGGACGGCGGAATGCGGCACGGGTTCTAACTCACCCTTTCCGCACCGTGCTTGACGCCCCGCAGGCGGACCTCCGTCGGCAGTGACGCGAGGCCGGCCGAATTACGGGCGTGGCCCAGCGCCTGCGTGGTGAGCTCGTTCAGGGCGGTCCCGGGATCCACGTGCGGTTCCAGCCGGAGGCGCACCCGGGTTTCGGGGGTGCGGCGGCTGCCCGTCAGGTGGACGCGGGCCCGCTGGACGCCCTCCAGACCTGTCGCCTCGCTCGCGAGGACGCTCTCCAGGGCCCGGCCCCGCAACAGTGCGCCCTCGCCGTCGCCGGTGTCGACCAGGACCTCGGCGAGGCGGTGCCGGCGCAGGACCGAGGTCAGCCACCACAGGGCGAGCAGCACCAGGACGGCCAGCACGGCGATCACTACAGGCCACCACCAGCCGTCGTCCCGCCAGCGCGTGCGTTCGGCGTCGCTGAGCAGGACGTCGTGCCGGCTGTCGTGGATCCACCAGGACGGGGGATCCAGCCCGAGCCCGACGGCGAGTACGGACCCGCCGATCACGAGCAGCACGAGCCCGACGAGCCCGATCAGTACCCGGTTGACCACCCTGAGCACGGCCCTCACCCCTTCCGTCCGGGCCGCCGCACATGCACCGACAGCGACAACGGGCGGGCCAGTCCGAGGCCCCTGATCGCGTCGGCGAGCGTGGCGTCCAGGTCGGCGCGTACGTCGTCCAGTTCACGGAAGTGCGACATGGCGCGGACGTCGGCCCGGGACCTGCGCACCCGTACCCGTACCGACTGGACCCCGGAGACCTCCATGGCCCGGTCGCGCAGGACCAGGGCGGCGAGGTCACGGTGGAGTCCGGCGCGGACGTCGGGGTGGGTGCGCCGCATCGGCAGTACGGACCGCAGTCCCGGCGTGACGGCCAGGACGAACAGCCACAGGCCGAGCACTGCGGCGACGCCCGCGCCGACGAGCACCCAGATGTCGTCGAGGGGGCGCTCGGCGAGTTGCTCAGCCAGTCCCCTGCGCCAGCGCATGGCGGGCCGGTCGGCGCGCACGGACACGATGTCGTAGAGGAACATGCCCGCGACGAACAGCAGCACAAGCGCCGTGATCGCGGCCGGGATCCGACGCGCCGACCAGAAGCGGCGTTCACCGCGGCCCTTCTCGTCGACCGGGGGCGGGGCGTCGTAGGCCGCCGCCGACGCCGACTGGTCGAGGGTGGCGGCTTGGGCCTCCTTCTCGATGACCGGCAGTCTCTGTGTGGTGCCCTCGGAACCCTGGGACTCGCTCATCGCGTCCTCCCCTGTGCCGCGCCCGGTCGGGGCGCCGGGTGCAGCCGCTCCACATGCACGGCGACCTCCGGCACCTCCATGCCCACCAACGCGCCTACCCGCTCGACGACGTGCCGACGCACGGTCGCGCACCGGGAGCCGATGTCCGTGGGGTAGTCGAGTTCCAGGTGGACGAGGACCCGCGCCGTCTCGTGGTGCACGACGACGTTGGCATGCGGCCGGGCGGCGTCCTTGGCGAGCTCCCCCACCGCCTCGCGCGCAGCCTGTGAGGCGACCTTCGCCACGACCCGGTCCGCGATCCGGGTCGCCCCGCGCTCGCCCGCAGGGACGGCGGTGAGGGGTGTGCCGAGTTCACCGGCCCCCGCACTCACGGTCGTCACCGCCGCCGTTCGTCACGACGCCGGAAGAAGTCACCGAGCTCGTACTCCCCCTCGGAGAACCGCCCGACGACGAAGCCGACGGCGCCCAGCGCCGCCACCAGCAGGAAGGCGCCGAATCCGCCGAAGTACCCGGCGAAGCCCAGTGCCATGCCGGCGATCATGCCGACCACGGCCATGCTCATGCTGCGCTCCTCAGCTCCTCAGCCGATGCCCGGCCACTGCGTTGTCGGGTCGCCGGCGCCTCACTGGATCCGACGCTCCTCTTCCTCTTCCTCTTCCTCCGGAAGCTTCACATCGCTCACCGCGATGTTGACCTCGACGACTTCGAGACCGGTCATCCGCTCGACGGCGTTGATCACGTTCTCGCGGACGTCACGCGCCACGTCGGCGATCGACACGCCGTACTCGACGACGATCTCCAGGTCGAGCGCGGCCTGCACCTCGCCAACCTCGACCTTCACCCCACGCGACACCGATTTCGTCGTGCCGCCGGGCACCCGGTCGCGCACGGCCCCGAAAGTCCGCGAGATACCGCTGCCCATGGCGTGCACACCGTCCACATCGCGTGCGGCCATCCCGGCGATCTTCTCCACGACGCCGTCGGCGATGGAGGTCCGGCCGCGGGCACCGGGTTCTCCCCCGCCACGCTTTGTCACCTGGCTCTTGCGTGTGCTGAGGGCGTCGCCCTCAGTCCGCCGGTCCTGCTCCGTGGTCTCAGTCATGGCCGTTCGTCCTTTTCGGTCGTCGTCCCTTGACCACCGTAAGCACGGTTACGCGATTGCGCCCCAGGGATGCGGCAGGCTGGAGGAATGACGAAGACGGACAGGTGGACGCAGGCGGTCCGGCAGCAGCTGGGGCTCGGCAGGCTGCTGCCCCTGGGCGGCGCACGCGACGGCGCGTGGATCTCCGAGAGGGCGGCCGAGGCGGTGCTGCGGAGCGCGGCCGAGGACATGCGCGGGGTACGGCTGGTCGCGCTCCGGATCGGGCTCACCGACCCGGAGGACACGCAGGAGGCCGCCGTACCGCCGCCGCCGAGCGCGCTGCCACCGGGCCCCCTGCGGGTGACGGTGGACTTCGCGGCGACGGCGGCCGAGGCGCTGCCCACGACGGCGGAACGGCTGCGCGACCTGCTGGCCGGCGCAGCCGCTGAACGGCTCGGCCTGACGGTGACCGAGGTGGATCTGCGCGTGACGGCCCTGCTCGACGAGGACACCGAACCCGCTCCCGTGCCCCAGCCCGAGCCGGCGCAGGCCGCGAAGCTCGGGGGCCCCGACGAGGAGCGCGTCGCCGCCGCGGCCCTGGCGGTCCCGGGGGTGATCCAACTGACGGGCGCCCTGGGCGGGTTGAACCGTGCAGTGCACATCGAGGAGCGGCAGGACGAGGCCGCCCTGCCGCGCCGGCACGTACGCGTGGAGATTGCCGTGCGCGCGGACCGCCGGACGGTGGAGGTGGCCCGGGAGGTCCGCGAGTGGGTGGGAGAGGCGCTGGCGGATCGCCCGACGGTGGCGGTGCTGATCACAGCCGTCAGTTGATCAGCACATGACTGATCAGCGCATGGGTCTATTCGCCGAGGCCGGCCAGATCCCGCAGCCGTCGCGCCTGCGCGGCCCGCTCGGCACCGCGCTGCTCGTCGTAGGTGCGGTCCACGGCACCACGAAGCAGCGCCTTGGTCTCGATCACGGCGTCCCGAGGCGCGGCGACGATCGCCGCCGCCAGATCGTGTACGGCGTCGTCGAGTTGGTCCGCGGGCACGGCGAGGTTGGCCAGCCCACTGCTGACGGCCTCCTCGGCCGACACGAAGCGGCCCGTCACGCAGATCTCCAGCGCACGGCCGTAGCCGACGAGCCCGACCAGCGGGTGCGTACCCGTCAGGTCCGGCACCAGCCCGAGGCTGGTCTCACGCATGGCGAACTGCACGTCGTCAGCGACGACGCGCACGTCACAGGCGAGCGCGAGCTGGAAGCCCGCCCCGATGGCATGCCCCTGTACGGCGGCGATGGACACGACGTCGTTACGCCGCCACCAGGTGAAGCCCTCCTGGAACTCGGCGATGGCAGCGTCGAGTTCACCGTCGCTGCTGCGCGCGAGGTCGATGAACGAGGGCTCGCCCTCGATCCCGTCCGGCGTGAACATCTGCCGGTCGAGCCCGGCGGAGAAGGACTTGCCCTCACCGCGCAGCACAACGACCCGTACGCTGCCCGGCACGGCCCGCCCGGCCTCGGCGAGCGTCCGCCACATGGCGGGGCTCTGCGCATTGCGCTTGGCCGGGTTCGACAGCGTCACCGTGGCGATCGCGCCGTCAACGGTGAGCCGTACGCCGTTCTTGTCGAGCAGGGGAGCGAGTTCCTGGTCGGGCGAAGCCATGGGGCGCCTCCGATGAGTGCGGTCATCATGGGATGCCCGGAAGGGCACCCCCTAAGTGACTGCACAGTAACCACCCGGCCGATCAGTCGACCGACCGGGTGGTCACCATCGAAGCCGATGGGCCGCCCGGTGTCAGCCGGTCGCCTTCTTGCCTCGCGTCGCGCCGCCACGCCCACGAAGCGTGACGCCCGACTCGCTGAGCATCCGGTGTACGAAGCCATACGAGCGGCCGGTTTCCTCGGCCAGTGCCCGAATGCTCGCACCGGAGTCGTACTTCTTCTTCAGGTCTGCCGCGAGCTTGTCGCGCGCGGCGCCGGTTACCCGGCTGCCCTTCTTCAGAGTCTCGGCCACCCGTGCCTCCTCATGGGAAGTGCGCTCTGGTCTCCTCATGATCACCCCTCCGGGGCTTCATGGCCACCCATTCGGCAAGGTCCGTGAGACATGGTTGTGACGACAGGAGCGCATCCCCACATACGGAATCTGCGATTCCGGAGAATGTTGTCCGTACGGCCGAACGGGTTCTTTTACGAACTCCCAGGTCAGCGTCGTGAAACGGCCGAGCCCTTGTCGATAAAGGACTCGGCCGCGAAATCGATGTAGTACACACCTCGGTACGAGGAGATCTCACACAGATGATGGATCACCGATGGGCCGAATGATCCATACGCCGTTGATCACGCATTCGATCAAGCGAGGGCGACGAGATCCGCGTAGTCGGCGCCCCACAGGTCCTCGACACCGTCCGGCAGCAGAATGATCCGCTCCGGCTGGAGCGCCTCGACGGCACCCTCGTCGTGGGTGACGAGCACGACCGCGCCCTTGTAGGTGCGCAGTGCGCCGAGGATCTCCTCGCGGCTGGCCGGGTCGAGGTTGTTGGTCGGCTCGTCGAGGAGCAGGACGTTCGCCGACGACACCACGAGGGTGGCGAGGGCGAGGCGGGTCTTCTCACCGCCGGAGAGGACACTGGCGGGCTTGTCGACGTCGTCGCCGGAGAACAGGAACGAGCCGAGCACCTTGCGGACCTCGACGAGGTCCATGTCGGGGGCGGCGGAGCGCATGTTCTCCAGGACGGTGCGGTCGGCGTCCAGGGTCTCGTGCTCCTGGGCGTAGTAGCCGACCTTGAGGCCGTGGCCGGGGATGACGGCGCCGGTGTCCGGCTGCTCGACGCCGGCGAGAAGCCTCAACAGGGTCGTCTTTCCGGCGCCGTTGAGGCCGAGGATGACGACCCTCGACCCCTTGTCGATGGCCAGGTCGACGTCGGTGAAGATCTCCAGGGAGCCGTACGACTTCGACAGGCCCTCCGCGGTCAGGGGGGTCTTGCCGCAGGGCGCGGGCTCGGGGAAGCGGAGCTTGGCGACCTTGTCCTGCATGCGCACCGCTTCGAGGCCGGCGAGGAGCTTGTCGGCCCGCTTGGCCATGTTCTGAGCGGCGACCGTCTTGGTCGCCTTGGCGCGCATCTTGTCGGCCTGCGAGTGCAGCGCGGCGGCCTTCTTCTCGGCGTTCTGGCGCTCGCGCTTGCGGCGCTTCTCGTCGGCCTCGCGCTGCTGCTGGTAGAGCTTCCAGCCCATGTTGTAGATGTCGATCTGGGCGCGGTTGGCGTCCAGGTAGAACACCTTGTTGACGACCGTGTCGACCAGGTCGACGTCGTGGGAGATCACGATGAAGCCGCCGCGATACGTCTTCAGGTAGTCGCGCAGCCAGACGATCGAGTCGGCGTCGAGGTGGTTCGTCGGCTCGTCGAGCAGCAGGGTGTCCGCGTCCGAGAACAGGATGCGGGACAGCTCGATACGGCGGCGCTGACCGCCGGAGAGGGTGTGCAGCGGCTGGCCGAGCACCCGGTCGGGCAGGTTCAGCGCGGCGGCGATGGTGGCGGCCTCGGCCTCGGCGGAGTACCCGCCCTTGGTGAGGAACTCCGTCTCCTGGCGCTCGTACTGCCGGAGGGCCTTCTCGCGGGTGGCGCCCTGGCCGTTGGCGATGCGCTGTTCGTTGTCGCGCATCTTGCGGATCAGTACGTCCAGGCCGCGTGCGGAGAGGATGCGGTCCCGGGCGAGGACGTCGAGGTCGCCGGTGCGGGGATCCTGCGGGAGGTAGCCGACCTCGCCGGAGCGCGTGATGGTGCCGCCGGCGGGGATGCCCTCGCCTGCGAGGCACTTGGTGAGGGTGGTCTTGCCGGCGCCGTTGCGGCCGACGAGACCGATGCGGTCGCCCTTGGCGACGCGGAAGGTCGCGGACTCGATGAGGACGCGCGCACCGGCGCGCAGCTCGATACCGGAGGCGGAGATCACGGACAGACTCCAGGGCGGGGTTGGTGGCGGGATGGGCGGCTGAGGACGTTCCCGCCGTCTAATGCGCGAGGAGAATGGCCATGAGGCCAGTCTAACGGGGCCGTGCAACCACTTTTTCTGGGTTCACGTGTTCGGGCCGCGGCTCGCCGCCCTCTTCGCCGACTTCGTTGCCGAGCGGTCGCCGGTGCGGGGTGATCCGCCCCAGGTCGTCCACGGCGATGACCTGCGCGGTCCAGGCCGCGTGGGTGCAGGGCTGGGCGAGGAGGAGCGACTTGCCGTGACGTACGGCACGTGCGGGCTCGAAGGCACAGCCTTCGCGGGCGGGCAGCACCCAGCGCAGGTCGCCGTCGGCGATGCGGTACGCGGCGACGCGGTGCGGCGTGACGACGGCGAGCATGCCGCGGCCGAGGTAACGCAGGACGCCGGTGCCGCCGTGGGCCGGCAACCACTCGCCGGCCGCGGGCAGGGTGCGGTGCCAGCGCACCGAGCGGCCGTCGGTGGCGGTGACCATGCCGTCGTCCCAGAGCGTGATCGCCTCCCCGCGCGCGTGGAGCGACGTGAGCGGCCGGCGGCCTTCGCGGGTGTAGCGCCACAGGGGGGCGCCGGTGACGGGGTGGTGGGCCTCGATGGCCGCTCCGCGCCTGCGCAGGGGCGTCGGCGGCGGCTGCGGCTGCTCTGGGGCGGTCGCGTGGCCCACGCGCGCGTGGGCGGCCGCGTGGACGGTGAGGTGGTCGCCGTAGGGGGCGGGGCGGGCGTGGTGGGCGATCGCGAGGAGCGGGGGCGCGAGGAGGAGCGCGAGAAGCGCCGGCAGCAGGCGGGAGCGGGTGGCTGCGGCGGACTTGGGGGCGGCGACGCAGCGAGCCGGGGGCGCTTCGCCGCCTTCACCGCTGTCACGGCATTCGGTCGCACCGACCGGCTGAGCACCCACCACGCCCCCTCGTCTCAAAGGCCCGGTCCGCTTCCCGCGGATCAGCGCAGAGCGTAGCCACGCGCGACGCCGGTGGCCGGTGCTAGCCGTCGGGACACGGCAAGGGCGCTCGGGCCCGTCCCCCGCTTGGCGGCTTCGGTTCACGGGCCGTTGTCGGTGGTCGCTGCAAGACTGGGCAGCGGGTCGGTTCTCCGGCGGTCGACAGCGCTGGACCACGGAGATGGATCACGGAGATGGATCACTGCGATGGATCACGAAGGAGTGATCGGTATGGCAGGCACGACCGGTGGGCGTCCGAGCATCTACCCCACGCTGCTGTACGCGGACGCGAAGGCGGCGATCAAGCAGCTCACGGAGGCCTTCGGGTTCACGGCGCCGGCCGTGTACGAGGGCGAGGACGGCTCGGTGGCGCACGCCGAGCTGGCGCAGGGCAACGGCGCTGTGATGCTCGGTTCCAAGGGCACCGGCAGCGCCTTCGACAAGGTGATGACGGGCG
The DNA here is from genome assembly GCF_055639295.1 of Streptomyces sp. NPDC107528. Classification (NCBI taxonomy): domain Bacteria; kingdom Bacillati; phylum Actinomycetota; class Actinomycetes; order Kitasatosporales; family Streptomycetaceae; genus Streptomyces; species Streptomyces sp. NPDC107528. Next base: position 1,011,594 of record NZ_JBVKAV010000002.1, on the reverse strand, counting down.
CGGGCACGACCGGGGTGTACGTCGTCGTGGACGACGTCGACGCACACCACCGGCGGGCCGTGGAACAGGGCGCGGAGATCCTGATGCCCCCGACGGACCAGGACTACGGCTCGCGGGACTACATGGCCCGGGACATCGAGGGCAATGTGTGGAGCTTCGGCACCTACGCCCCCGAGATCAAGGGCTGAGCACCTGGCCGGCTCAGCTCCCCCCGGTGTGCACCTGGAAGGCGGCGCGGCGTACGGCCTTGGCGAGGGCGGGGTCGGGGTGTGCGGCGGCCAGCGCGACCAGGACCTGCACGGTGCGGGGGTGGCCGACGGCGCGCACCTCGTCGAGGAGCGCGGGCACGGTCGGCTGCACCGAGGACTCCAGGTGCCGTACGAGCATGGGGGCCTCGCCGTGGTCGGCGACGGCGGCGGCGGTGTCGACCCACAGCCAGGTGGCCTCGTCCCGGGTGAGCACCTCGTGGGCGTCCTCGGGGTCGATGCCGTCGTGTTCGGCCAGCCACAGCAGGGCGTACGGGCGCAGGGTCGGCTGGTCGAGGACGGCACGCACGTCGGGTTCGGCGGGGGCGCCGACGACACGCAGCGCCTCGAAGGCGAGGCCGCGCAGGAGGGCGTCGTCGCCGCGGGCGGCGCCGAGCAGTTCGCTGACGGCGCTGCCCACGGGGCGGGCGGCGAGCCAGGCGCGGTATTCGTCGCGGGCGGCGTTCGGGCGGAGCTGGGCGCAGCCGCGGAGCATCGCTTCGGCGGACTGCTCGATGTTCCCGGCGGGGCTCTGCGCGGCGACGCAGATCTGCTCCAGCTTGACCCAGACCGCCCAGCTGCCGAGCGGGGTGAGGGTGGCCTGGCCGCCGCCGCAGGTGAGGGCGCCCACGGAGGCGAGGGCGTGCAGGGCCCAGTCGAGGAGCGGTGCGAGGGGCGTGTCCTCGGCGGCCTTGGCTTCGGCGGCCAGGGCTTCGGCGGCCGGCGCGGGCTGGGGGCCGTAGGGGATCTCGCACCTCTCGGTGCGCAGCTCGGTGACGCGCTGCTCCAGCAGGTCCAGGAGCTGCTCCACGGGGACGGGCCCGGCGGACAGCTGAAGGAAGGAGAGCACCTGGGGCAGCGCCGAGACGACGTCGGCCACGGCACCGTGCTCGTGCTGCTCGGGTTCCGGGTGGGCGAGCGACCAGGCGTCGAAGAGGGCGACCCAGCCGCGCAGCACGGCGCTGTCGTCGCGGTCCCAGGCGCGCAGGCGCCAGCCGGGCCGGGCGCTGTCGCCGTGCACCTCGACGAGTCCGGCCAGGCGGGCGGTGTCCCAGTCGGCGCGGACCTGATTCACGGTCAGGCCGAGGTCGCGGGCCGCGCGTTCGGCGGTCGCCTCGGAAAGGGTGCCTTTGCCGTCGGAGCCGGCGCTGTCGCGGCCGGGGCCCAGCGCGGTGTCGGCCCAGTGGGCGACGCGGGCCGCGGCGGCCAGACCGGAGCGAGCCATTCTGGCCAGCTCCGACTGGGCCGGTGTGCCCTCCGGGGGGCGCGGTGCGGGGCGGCGGGGGCGCCGCTGGTTCACAGCTCGTGGGGCGGCGGCCAGGGGTCGCGGGCGGACGAGTCGAAGCCTGGAGTCGCGCGGGATACGGGACGTCACGGGTGCAGTCTTCCGGTTGACGGTCCGAAAACCCAAACGGAATGTCACGAGGGGCGACGGGGATGGCCAACGCACGGGGTCCTGCGAGCGGCAAGGGGCCGAATACTGGCCAGTGGTACGGGGTTAAACGGAATCTGTGGGACCGGTGTGGGAGGAGCGGCCCGAGGGGCGTTGCCCGGTATCACATGAGCGGTGTCAGGAAGCGGCGCAGAGTCTCCTCGTAGAACTCGGGGTCGGCGTTCCACATGGCCGCGTGGGGTGCGCACTCGACGGTCTGGAGGGCCACCAGGTTGGGGCGGGCGTCGGCCAGCCGGCGGGAGAGGCTCCAGGGGGCCACCCGGTCGTCGGGCCCGTGGAAGATCAGGGTCGGCACGCTGAGGCCGTCGCGGGTGCCGTTGCCGCCTGCGCGGTCGGCGGTCAGGCCGGTGCGGCCCTGTGCGGCACGGACCGCGAGCGGCAGCAGCGCGCTGGGCGTGTGGCGGGCCGACGCGAGGGCGCGCAGGGTGGCCTCCCAGCTCAGGACCGGGGAGTCCAGGACGAGGCCCGAGACACGGTTGCGGAGCCCCGAGTGGGCGGCGGCGCGCAGGGCCATCGTGGCGCCGGTGGACCAGCCGAGCAGGACGAGTTGTTTGGCGCCGTACCGCACGGCGTAGCGCATGGCCGCGTCCAGGTCCCGCCACTCGGTCTCGCCGAGGTGGTTCAGGCCGTCCGGCGGGCGGGGCGCGCCGAGGTCGCCCCGGTAGGCGAGGGCGAGGACCGGGAAGTGGCGGCCGCTGAGGAACTTCATGACGTTCATGGCCTGTTCGCGGGTGGTGCCGAGGCCGTGCACCGCGATGACCCAGGTGTCCCGTGCGCCGGGGACGAACCAGGCGGGCAGGGCGCCGAGTTCGCCGGGGATGTCGACGTCGGCGTGTTCGAGGCCGAGGGCGGCGCTCGGGTTGCCGACGTACACGTTCGGGGTGAGCCAGACACTGTCGCCGGGCTGGAGGCTGCCGTGGGTGACGCGCTCCAGACGGCGTACGACGGTGTCGGCCGAGTGTTTCGCCGCGGTGAGGACGGGGCCGACGACCGCGTGCGAGCCGTCGCCGGAGAGCCCGTAGGTGCCGGGGCGCAGGGAGGCGAAGTCGCGGGTGAGCGCGATCTGGCCGGCGGCCGTGGCGTGCACGGTGAGGCGGGGTTCGGTGGGCAGGGGCCTGCCGGGGGGCGCCGTCAGGGCGACGCCACTGGCGAACCGCCCGGCGGCGACGCTTGCGGCGCCGGCGGCCAGGGCCACGGTGACGGCAGCGGCCGTCGCTTTGACAGTGCGCACCCATCCAGTGTCCGGGCGGACGGGGGTGGCGGCCAGTGGGACGTCACTGCCGTGGGCTATGCGGGGGTTTCGGTGCGTGTCACTGCCGTGTGCTTGCAGGGTGTGCGGCGTCGGCGTGGGCCTGCTGGGGGCTGCCGCCCCCAGACCCCCGCTGTCGGCCTGAACGGCCTCGTCCTCAAACGCCCGACGGGCTGGATGATGCGGACCGGCATCGAAGAACGGTCACAGGCACCCGAGCCCACACCCGCACGTCACCCCCGCTGCCCGTACCCCCGCAACCGCTCCGCCACCTCCGCCAGCTGCCCCTGCGACAGCAGCGTCGGGGACAGGCCCGGTACCGAGGACGCCGTGAGCCACAGGCGGGACATCCACTCCAGCTGGGCCGTGCGGTCGTAGGCCTGGTCCAGGGTCGTGCCGTAGGCCATCGTGCCGTGGTTCTGGAGGAGGCAGGCGGTGCGGGCGGTGAGGGCCTGGAGCATGTTCTCGGCCAACTCCTGGGTTCCGTACGTCGCATAGGGGGCAACTCGGACTGGGCCGCCGAGGGCGGCGGACATGTAGTGGATCAGCGGGAGCTCGGGCACCAGGGTCGAGACGGCCGTCGCATGGACCGCGTGGGTGTGGACGACGGCGCCGGCGTCCGTGGCGCGGTAGACGGCGAGATGCATGGGGAGCTCGCTGGTCGGCACCAGCGTGCCCAGCACCTGCCTGCCGTCCAGGTCGACCCCTGTCAGATCCTCCGGCGTCAGGCGGTCGTACGGCACTCCCGACGGTGTGACCAGCACGGTGTCGTCGACCCGCACCGAGACGTTCCCGGACGTGCCGACGACCAGTCCGTCGGCGACGGTCCGGCGGGCCGTCGCCACGAGGACCTCCCAGGCCTCCGCCTCCTCGGGGCGCGCACTGCGGCCCCACGACTCCCCCACTTCCTGTGCGCCCTTCCGCTCGTCCCGCGCACCCCGCTGGTCCCGCCGCTCCTCAGCCATGCGGCGATCCTGCCAGGCACGGCGGCGGCCCGGCATCAAGTCGCCGCCGGGCCGGGGCACTTTAAGGGGGGAAGACCGGCGTCCGGCAGAGTGCATACCGGGACATACCCCACCTCTCTCCAGCTTGGCCTGGGATCGATCAGGATTCAACGATCTTCCCGTAGCCTCTGGCTGATTTGTCGTGCACGCCGCCATTCCGGGGGGAAATATGGCCCGTGATCGCAAACCGTCCCGTCACCGCTCCCGCCTCCTCGCGATATCCGTCGCAGCGCTCACGCTCGGCGGAACCGCACTCGCCGAGACACCGGCCGCGGCCGCCGGCAAACCCAAGGGCCATGACGTCTCTTCCCACCAGAAGAACGTCAACTGGCAGAGCTCGAAGAGCAAGGGCGCCAAGTTCGTCTACGTCAAGGCGACCGAGTCCCACACCTACCGCAACCCCTACTTCGGCCAGCAGTACAACGGCTCCCGCAACGCCGGCCTGATCCGCGGCGCCTACCACTTCGCGCTGCCGAACAAGTCGTCGGGCAGGACGCAGGCCGCCTACTTCGTGCGCAACGGCGGCAGTTGGCGGTCCGACGGCTGGACTCTGCCGCCCGCCCTCGACATCGAGTACAACCCGTACAGCAAGCACAAGTGCTACGGGCTGAGCAAGGCGAAGATGGTCAGCTGGATCCAGTCCTTCAGCAACGAGGTGAAGCGGCTGACCGGGCGCCGTCCGGTGATCTACACGACCACGCACTGGTGGAACAACTGCACCGGCGGCAGCCGCGCCTTCGCCTCGAACCACGCGCTATGGATAGCGCGCTACGACTCCTCCAGCGCGGGGGCGCTGCCGGCCGGATGGCAGTTCTGGACCATCTGGCAGTACGACAACGGCAGCGGGAGCCTGCCCGGTGACCAAAATCTCTTCAACGGGTCCATGAGCCAGCTGAAAAAGCTTGCCCGAGGCTACTGACCTTGCGGCGCCTGGGCCGCGCGACGGCCGAGGGACAGGGGCCTCGCCCACCGGACGATTAACCCCCTCCTACGGACACCGTGCGGCTCACCCCAGTTCACCTTCCGTTCACTCAGGTTACCTACGTTCATCCAGCCAATGACCTCGAACGATTGCCTGGGTAAATGGAAAACTTCTCGCTGATCCTCGCGATTGTGGTGGTAACCGCACTCGCGTTCGATTTCACGAACGGTTTCCACGACACCGCCAACGCGATGGCCACCACCATCTCGACCGGTGCGCTCAAGCCCAAGGTCGCGGTGGCCATGTCCGCCGCGCTGAACCTTGTAGGCGCTTTCCTCTCCGTGGAGGTCGCCAACACGATCTCCAAGGGTCTCGTCGACGAGACCGGCATCCGTCCCGAGGTCATCTTCGCCGCGTTGGTCGGCGCGATCCTCTGGAATCTGCTGACCTGGCTGGTGGGCCTGCCCTCCAGCTCCTCGCACGCCCTGATGGGCGGTCTGATCGGCGCCACCATCGCCTCGGCCGGCGTCGGCGCGGTCCACGGCGACGCGCTCGTCACCAAGGTGCTGATCCCGGCGATCGCCGCCCCGCTGGTCGCGGGAATCGCGGCGCTGCTGGCCACACGCCTGACCTACTCGCTCGGCAAGAAGGCCGACGGCGAGTCCGCCAAGAAGGGCTACCGCGCCGGCCAGATCGCCTCCGCCGGCCTGGTCTCCCTGGCCCACGGCACCAACGACGCGCAGAAGACGATGGGCATCATCACCCTCGCCCTGGTCGCCGGCGGCACCCTCGCGCCCGACTCCGACCCGCCCATGTGGGTCATCCTCTCCGCGGGCCTGGCCATCGCGCTCGGCACCTACCTCGGCGGCTGGCGCATCATCCGCACCATGGGCAAGGGCCTGACCGACCTTCAGCCGCAGCAGGGCTTCGCCGCCCAGACCAGCGCGGCCACCGTCATCCTGGCCTCCTCCCACCTCGGCTTCTCCCTGTCCACCACGCACTCCGTCTCCGGCGCGGTGATGGGCGCGGGCCTCGGCCGCAAGGGCGGCGTGGTCCGCTGGTCGACGGCGACCCGCATGTTCGTCGCCTGGGGCCTCACCCTCCCGGCCGCCGCGCTGGTCGGCGCGATCGCGGAGTACGTGACGGGCTTCGGCGCCTGGGGCACGGGTGTCGTCGCGGTCTTCCTGGTCGCCTCCAGCGCCGCGATCTGGAAGATCTCCCGTCGCGAGGTCATCGACCACACCAACGTCAACGAGTCCGACGAGCCGGCCGGCGTGGTGACCACGGCCATGGCCGCCGTGACCCCGCCGCCCGTGGGCACGGCGACCGAGGAACTCACGGCCACCATCCCGGCCCAGTCCTCGGAGCCGAAGCCTTCGAAGGCCACGGTCTGATGCAGCCGGTCACTCCAGTCACTCCCCCTCACTCACTCGAGAAAGCAGCAGCATGAAGATCGACTGGGCGGCACTCGGCTCCGTCTTCGGCGTCAGCCTCGTGGTCACCGTGGCCCTGGTGGGCCTGTTCACCCTCGGCATCGCGGGCCTGTCCCGGCGCGAACGGGCCGTGGCGCAGGGCGACTCGGCCTCTCTCGCGGTCACCGGCGCGTACGCGTGCTTCGCGGCCTGCGCGGCGGCAGTGGCGTACGGCATCTATCTGATCGTGGCCTGACGCACGGCGCGCATCACCTGAAACACCGAGGTGCGGGACGGATCACCGTCTCGCACCTCACTGCTGTGTGGGCCTTCGCACACTCTCCCTTCGCAGGTCAACGGCAAGTTGACGGCCGTTCCAACCCCGTGGTGGACTGCCGGAGCCATGTGCGGCGGCAGGAGAGGAAGCCGGTGTGAATCCGGCGCGGTCCCGCCACTGTCACCGGGGTAGATAGCCCCGGGAGCCAGGAACTCTCACCGCCGATCTCGTCGAACCAGGGCGCGGACACCCTGAGTGAGGACATAACGCGATGCACGCCTGCCGATCGACATGCAGAACCGGACCCTCGTCTGACTCGACGATCGGCTGACCCCGATGCGTGCCGATCGCGTATTCGCGTACGGCGCCGCCGCCGGCCTTCTCGGTGATCTGTTGCTCGGCGATCCTCGCCGAGGGCATCCGGTCGCCGTGTTCGGAAGGACCGCCGCCGCCGTGGAACGGGTGTTGTGGCGCGACCACCGCGCATGGGGTGCGGTACACACCGCCGTGTGCGCCGGTGGCGCCCTGGCGCTCGGTGCCGCCGCAGCCCGTGCCGTACGTACGTCGCCAGCCGCCTCCGTCGCGCTGACCGGCGCCGCCACCTGGGCGGTCGTCGGGGGGACTTCGCTCGCCCGGGAGGCCCGGGTCATCGGGCAGGCGCTCGAAGCGGGGGACATCGCGGGCGCACGTGCCCGGCTGCCGCATCTGTGCGGGCGGGATCCACAGGCGCTGGACGCGGACGGGATCGCACGGGCGGTCGTGGAGTCCGTCGCCGAGAACACCTCCGACGCGGTCGTGGGTGCGCTGGTGTGGGGCGCCGTGGCCGGCGTTCCCGGGCTGGTCGGGTTCCGGGCCGTGAACACGCTCGATGCCATGGTCGGGCACAAGTCGCCCAAGTACCGCCGGTACGGCTGGGCTTCGGCGAGGCTCGACGACGTGGCGGGGTGGCCGGGGTCGCGGCTGACCGCCGTACTCGCCGCCGTCGCCGGGGCCGACCCCCGTGGAGCGGTACGGGCCTGGCGTACCGACGCCGCCAAGCATCCGAGCCCCAACGCCGGTCCCGTGGAGGCCTCGTTCGCGGGGGCGCTCGGGGTGCGGCTGGGCGGGACGCTGTCCTACGGCGGACGCGTCGAGCGTCGGCCCGTGCTGAACGGGGACGGGCGGGCCGTCGGCACGCGGGACATCGAACGGGCCGTACGGCTGTCGAAGCGCGTGGGCTGGCTGGCGCTCGGCGTCTGTGTCGCCGCGCGCCACATCGTGAAGGGACGTACCTCATGACGGGCGGTGGTCTCCTCGTCGCCGGCACCACGTCCGACGCGGGCAAGAGCGTCGTCACCGCCGGGATCTGCCGGTGGCTGGTGCGCCAGGGAGTGAAGGTCGCGCCGTTCAAGGCGCAGAACATGTCCCTCAACTCGTTCGTCACGCGCGAGGGCGCCGAAATCGGGCGGGCGCAGGCCATGCAGGCACAGGCGTGCCGGGTCGAGCCGACCGCGCTGATGAATCCCGTGCTGCTCAAGCCCGGTGGTGAGCAGAGCAGTCAGGTGGTGCTGCTGGGCAAGCCGGTGGGTGAGCTGAGCGCACGCGGTTTCTTCGGGGGGTCTGGGGGGCCGACCCCCGGGGAGAGGCTGCACGGCGGGCGGCAGCAGCAGCTGCTCGGGACCGTGCTCGACTGTCTCGCCGAGTTGCGGGGCACGTATGACGCGGTGATCTGTGAGGGGGCCGGCTCTCCGGCGGAGATCAATCTGCGGCGGACCGACATCGTCAACATGGGGATCGCCCGCAATGCCGGGCTGCCCGTGCTGGTGGTGGGTGACATCGACCGCGGTGGCGTGTTCGCCTCCTTCTTCGGGACGGTCGCCCTTCTCTCGCCCGAGGACCAGGCGCTCGTCGCCGGGTTCCTGGTGAACAAGTTCCGCGGGGACGTCAGCCTCCTGGAGCCGGGCATCGACATGCTGCACGGCCTCACCGGACGCCACACCTACGGCATCCTCCCCTTCCAGCACGGCCTCGGCATCGACGAGGAGGACGGGCTGCGGGTGTCCCTGCGCGGGACCGTGCGGGAGTCGAACGTCGCCCCGCCCGTCGGCGAGGACGTGCTGCGGGTCGCCGTCTGTGCCGTCCCGCTCATGTCCAACTTCACCGACGTCGACGCCCTGGCCGCCGAACCCGGTGTCGTCGTGCGGTTCGTGGACCGGCCGGAGGAGCTGGCGGACGCGGATCTCGTCATCGTTCCGGGGACCCGGGGAACGGTCCGCGCGCTGGAGTGGCTGCGGGAGCGGGGGCTCGCGCAGGCCCTGAAGCGCAGGGTCGCCGAAGGACGGCCCGTCCTCGGCATCTGCGGCGGCTTCCAGGTCCTCGGCGAGCACATCGAGGACGAGGTCGAGAGCCGGCAGGGTCATGTCGAGGGGCTCGGCGTCCTGCCCGTGCGGGTGCGGTTCGCCCGCGAGAAGACCCTCACCCGGCCGGTGGGAGAAGCCCTCGGCGAGCATGTCGCGGGGTACGAGATCCACCACGGGGTCGCCGAGATCCATGGCGGGGAAGCCTTCCTCGACGGCTGCCGGGTCGGCCAGACCTGGGGCACGCACTGGCACGGCTCGCTGGAGTCGGACGGTTTCCGGCGGGCCTTCCTGCGCGAGGTGGCCGCCGCCGCGGGCCGCCGCTTCGTGCCGGCCCCCGACACGTCGTTCGCCGCGCTGCGCGAGGAGCAGCTCGACCGGCTCGGCGACCTGATCGAACAGCACGCTGACACGGACGCGCTCTGGCGGCTCATCGAGTCGGGCGCGCCGCAAGGACTGCCTTTCATTCCACCGGGAGCGCCCGCATGAGCACTGTGTTGTTGTTGTCGACCGCCGACACGGACCTGCTGGCGGCCAGGGCCGCCTCCGGTGCCTCGTACCGGATCGGCAATCCGACCCGCGTGGACGTCGCCGAGGAGCTGCCCGCGCTCATCGAGGGCTCGGACATCGCCGTCGTACGGCTACTGGGCGGCAAGCGTGCCTGGGAGGACGGGCTCGCCGCGCTGAAGGCCGCGGGCATCCCGACCGTGCTGCTCGGCGGCGAGGCCGTCCCGGACGCGGAGCTGATGGCCGAGTCGTCCGTCCCGGCCGGTGTGGTGGCCGAGGCGCTGAGGTACCTCGTCGAGGGCGGGCCCGCCAACCTCACCGAACTCGCGCGGTTCCTCTCCGACACCGTGCTGCTGACGGGCGAGGGGTTCGTCGAGCCGCAGAAGATGCCGGAGTACGGCGTCCATGGCGAGCGGCCCTTCGTCGAGGGCCGTCCGACCGTCGGCGTGCTCTTCTACCGGGCGCATGAGCTGAGCGGCAACACCGCCTTCGTGGACACCCTGTGTGACGCCGTCGAGGCGCGGGGGGCCAACGCCCTGCCCGTGTACTGCGGTTCGCTGCGCGGCGCGGACCCGGAGCTGTACGAGATCCTCGGCAAGGCCGACGCCCTGGTCGCCACCGTCCTCGCGGCCGGCGGCACGCACGCCTCGCAGGCGTCGGCGGGCGGCGACGAGGAGGCGTGGGACATCGGCCGGCTCGCCGAGCTGAACGTGCCGGTGCTGCAAGGTCTTTGCCTCACCTCTTCGCGGGCCGCGTGGGACGAGTCCGACGCCGCCCTCTCCCCCATGGACGCGGCGATGCAGGTCGCGATCCCCGAGTTCGACGGCCGGCTCGTCACCGTGCCGTTCTCCTTCAAGGAGCAGGGCCCGGACGACGTGCCCGTGTACGTCGCCGACCCGGAGCGGGCCGGGCGGGTCGCCGGGATCGCCGTACGGCACGCCCAGTTGAAGCACAAGGCGAACGGCGACAAGAAGCTCGCGCTCGTCTTCACCGCCTACCCGACCAAGCACTCGCGTGTCGGCAACGCGGTGGGCCTGGACACGCCCGCCTCGGCGGTGCGGGTGCTGGACGCGCTCAGGGACGCCGGGTACGGCCTCACCGAGTACCCGGACAACGGCGACGAGCTGATCCACCGGCTCATCGAGGCGGGCGGGCACGACGTCGAGTGGCTCACCGAGGACCAGCTCGCGGCTGCGCCCGCTCGCGTGCCGCTCGCCGACTATCAGGCGTGGTTCGACAAGCTCGACCCGGAACTGAGGGACGGCATGCTTCAGGCGTGGGGCGAGCCGCCGGGGTCGCTGTACGTCGACGGGGACGACATCGTCCTCGCGTCGCTCCAGTTCGGGAACGTCGTCGTGATGATCCAGCCGCCGCGCGGCTTCGGCGAGAACCCGATCGCGATCTACCACGACCCGGACATGCCGCCGTCGCACCACTACATGGCGGCGTACAGGTGGCTGGACGAGAGCTTCGGCGCCGACGCGATCGTGCACATGGGCAAGCACGGCACGATGGAGTGGCTGCCGGGCAAGGGGCTGGGACTCAGCGGCGGGTGCGCGCCGGACGCCGTCCTGGGGGACCTGCCGCTGATCTACCCGTTCATCGTCAACGACCCGGGCGAGGGCACCCAGGCCAAGCGGCGCGGACACGCCACCGTCGTCGACCACCTGGTGCCGCCGATGGCACGGGCCGACACCTACGGCGACCTGGCCAAGCTGGAGCAGCTGCTCGACGAGTACGCGCTCGTCTCCGACCTGGACCCGACGAAGGCCCCGGCGGTGCGCGCGCAGATCTGGACGCTGGTCAAGGCGGCCGAACTCCATCACGACCTGCACGTCGACGACCAGCCGGACGACGACGATTTCGACGAGTTCGTCATGCACATCGACGGCTATCTGTGCGAGATCAAGGACGTACAGATCCGCGACGGACTGCACATCCTCGGCGGCGGGCCGGAGGCGGAGCCGCGCGTGAACCTCGTGCTCGCCGTGCTGCGCGCCTCGCAGGTGTGGGGCGGACAGGCCAATGCCCTGCCGGGCCTGAGGGCCTCGCTGGCCGCTCACTTCGGGCTCGACGAGAAGGAGCTGCTGGGCGAGCCGGGCGCACCGTTGAAGGTGCCCGTGGAGCTGTCGGATCTGGTCGACGGCCCATCCCGCACGGCCGCCGACGCGATCGACCTGCTGGAGCAGCTGTGCCGGCGGATCGCGGAGGGCATGGAGGAGCGCGGCTGGGCCGTTGCGGAGAGCCGTGCGCTGATCCGTGCCGTCCTCGGCACCGAACTGCCCGACGCCGTCGCCGTGCTGGAGTTCGCCTGCAACGAGGTCGTGCCGCGTCTCGCCCGTACGACGGACGAGATCGGGCACATCCTCAAGGCGCTGGACGGCGGTTACGTCCCGGCCGGTCCGTCGGGTTCGCCGACGCGCGGGCTGGTCAACGTCCTGCCGACCGGGCGGAACTTCTACTCCGTCGACCCCAAGGCCATTCCGTCCAGGCTGAGCTGGGAGGTCGGGCAGTCGCTCGCCGACTCGCTGGTCGCGCGGTACCTCCAGGACACCGGCGAGTACCCGAAGTCGGTCGGCCTGACCGTCTGGGGCACGTCCGCGATGCGCACCCAGGGCGACGACATCGCCGAGATCCTCGCGCTGCTGGGCTGCCGCCCTGTCTGGGACGACGCCTCGCGCCGGGTGACCGGCTTCGAGGTCATCGGCCTGGAGGAGCTCGGACGGCCGCGCATCGACGTCACGGTGCGCATCTCCGGCTTCTTCCGGGACGCCTTCCCGCACGTGGTGGGGCTGCTCGACGACGCGGTCCGCAAGGTCGCCGAGCTGGACGAGCCCGCCGACCGCAACTACGTGCGCGCACACGCCGACGAGGACACCGCCGAACACGGCGACCGGCGGCGCGCGACTGCCCGTATCTTCGGCTCGAAGCCGGGCGCCTACGGGGCCGGCCTGCTGCCGCTGATCGACGCCCGGAACTGGCGCTCCGACGCCGACCTCGCCGAGGTGTACGCCGTCTGGGGCGGCTACGCCTACGGGCGCGGGCTCGACGGGCGGGCGGCGCGCGGCGACATGGAGACCGCGTTCAAGCGGATCGCCGTGGCCGCGAAGAACGTCGACACCCGCGAGCACGACCTCGTCGACGCCGACGACTACTTCCAGTACCACGGCGGCATGGTCGCCATGGTGCGGCACCTGACGGGCGCGAACCCCGAGGCGTACGTGGGCGACAGTGCCGTGCCCGACCAGGTGAAGACGCGGACGCTGGGCGAGGAGACGCACCGCGTGTTCCGCGCCCGCGTCGTCAACCCGCGCTGGATGGCGGCCATGCGCCGGCACGGCTACAAGGGCGCCTTCGAGATGGCGGCGACCGTGGACTACCTCTTCGGGTACGACGCCACGGCGGGCGTGGTCGACGACTGGATGTACGAGAAGCTCAGCGCCGAGTACGTCTTCGACCCGGAGAACCGGGACTTCATGAAGAAGTCCAACCCGTGGGCGCTGCGCGGCGTCACCGAGCGTCTGCTGGAGGCCGCCGACCGCGGGCTGTGGGCCGAGCCGGACGCCGAGACGCTGGAGCGGCTGCGCGCCACCTACCTGGAGCTCGAAGGCGACTTGGAGGGCGACGACCAGTGACAACCCCCTTCCCCTTTACGGCCGTTGTCGGCCAGGACGACCTGCGGCTCGCGCTGCTGCTGAACGCCGTGTCCCCGGCGGTCGGCGGTGTGCTGGTGCGCGGCGAGAAGGGCACCGCCAAGTCGACGGCGGTACGGGCGCTCTCGGCGCTGATGCCGCAGGTGCCGGTGGTCGCCGGGTGCCGTTTCTCCTGCGACCCGGGCGCCCCCGACCCGGCGTGCCCCGACGGGCCGCACGAGGCAGGGGCGGGCACGCCGCGCCCCGCCCGCATGGTCGAACTCCCCGTCGGCGCCTCCGAGGACCGGCTGGTCGGCGCGCTGGACATCGAGCGTGCGCTGGCCGAGGGCGTGAAGGCCTTCGAGCCCGGGCTGCTCGCGGACGCCCACCGCGGCATCCTGTACGTCGACGAGGTCAACCTGCTCCACGACCACCTCGTCGACCTGCTCCTGGACGCGGCGGCGATGGGTGCGTCGTATGTCGAGCGCGAGGGCGTCTCCGTACGGCATGCCGCGCGTTTCCTGCTCGTCGGGACCATGAACCCCGAAGAGGGCGAGCTGCGGCCGCAGTTGCTCGACCGGTTCGGGCTGACCGTCGAGGTCGCCGCCTCGCGGGAGCCCGAGCAGCGGGTGGAGGTCGTGCGGCGGCGGCTCGCGTACGACGACGATCCGGGCGGGTTCGCCGCACGCTGGGCGGACGAGGAGGCCGCCGTGCGTCAACGCATCGTCGCCGCACGGGAGTTGCTGCCCTCGGTGCGGCTCGGCGACGGGGCGCTGCGGCAGATCGCGGCGACCTGCGCGGCCTTCGAGGTGGACGGCATGCGGGCGGACATCGTGATGGCCCGTACGGCCACCGCGCTGGCCGCGTGGGCCGGGCGGACCGATGTGCTCGCCGAGGACGTCCGGCAGGCGGCGCTGCTGGCGCTGCCGCACCGTCGGCGCCGTAACCCCTTCGACGCGCCGGGACTGGACGAGGACAAGCTCGACGAGACGCTGGAGGAGTTCTCCGGTGACGACGGGAGCGACGAGGATCCCGACCCCGACGGGCCCGGCGGAGGCGGCGGGCAGCCGCCGTCCGAGTCCGACGGACCGCAGGGCGGTGAATCCGGCGCGCGGCCCGAGGCCGGCGAGGACGGGGAGCCGCAGGCTTCCGGGGCCGGGGAGCAGACTCCCGCGCGGGCGTCCGAGCCCTTCCGGACGAAGGTGCTGAGCGTGCCGGGCATCGGTGAGGGTGCCGCCGGGCGGCGTTCGCGGGCGCGGACCGAGCATGGGCGCACGACGGGCGCGCGGCGGCCCCGCGGGGCGCTCACCAAGCTGCACCTGGCGGCCACCGTGCAGGCGGCGGCGCCGCATCAGCGGGCGCGGGGGCGGTCCGGGCGGGGGCTCGTCGTGCGGCGGGACGATCTGCGGCAGGCCGTCCGGGAAGGGCGCGAGGGCAATCTCGTGCTGTTCGTCGTGGACGCCTCCGGGTCGATGGCGGCCCGGCAGCGGATGAGTGCCGTGAAAGGTGCCGTTCTGTCGTTGCTGCTGGACGCGTATCAGCGGCGGGACAAGGTGGGGCTGGTGACGTTCCGGGGCACCGCGGGCGATGTCGCGCTGCCGCCCACGTCGTCGGTGGATGCCGCCGCGGTCCGGCTGGAGTCGTTGCCGACCGGTGGGCGTACGCCGCTTGCGGCCGGGCTGCTGAAGGCCCATGAGGTGCTGCGGGTGGAGCGGCTGCGGGATCCGGCCCGGCGGGCGCTGGTCGTGCTGGTGACCGACGGGCGGGCCACGGGCGGTCCCGAGCCGGTCGCGCTCGCGGGGCGGGCCGCTCGGTTGTTCGCGGCCGAGGGTGTCGCGTCCGTGGTCGTCGACTGCGAGTCCGGGCCGGTGCGGCTGGGGCTGGCGGGGCAGCTCGCGGGTGAGCTCGGCGGTACGGCGGTGACGTTGGACGAGCTGCGGGCGGAGTCCATCGCCGGGCTGGTGAAGGACGTGCAGAGGAGGGCCGCGTAATGCCTCAGGGGCAGCCGAGTGTCGTGCCGGACGACGGGCTGACGACCCGTCAGCGTCGTAACCGGCCTCTGGTGGTCGTGCATACGGGGATCGGCAAGGGCAAGTCGACCGCCGCCTTCGGGCTTGCTCTGCGGGCCTGGAACCAGGGGTGGCCCATCGGGGTGTTCCAGTTCGTCAAGTCGGCGAAGTGGAAGGTCGGCGAGGAGAACGCGCTGCGGGTGCTGGGGGCGTCCGGACAGGGCGGGTCCGTGGACTGGCACAAGATGGGCGAAGGGTGGTCCTGGGTCCAGCGCGACGCCCAGATGGACAACGAGGAGAAGGCCCGGGAGGGCTGGGAGCAGGTCAAGCGGGACCTGGCCGCCGAGACGTACAAGCTCTACGTGCTCGACGAGTTCGCCTACCCCATGCACTGGGGATGGGTGGACACCGATGAGGTCATCTCCGTGCTGCGTGACCGTCCGGGGACCCAGCATGTGGTCATCACCGGGCGGAACGCGCCCGAGAAGCTGGTCGACCTCGCCGATCTCGTGACCGACATGTCCAAGGTCAAGCACCCGATGGACGCGGGCCAGAAGGGCCAGCGAGGCATCGAGTGGTGATCGCGTGATGTCCTCCTCCATCCCTCGGCTGGTCATTGCCGCGCCTTCCTCCGGCAGCGGCAAGACGACCGTTGCCACGGGGCTGATGGCCGCGTTCGCCGCGCGGGGGCTTGCCGTGTCCCCGCACAAGGTCGGGCCGGACTACATCGATCCCGGGTATCACGCGCTCGCGACCGGGCGGGTGGGGCGGAATCTCGACGCGTATCTGTGCGGGCCGGAGCTGATCGGGCCGTTGTTCCTGCACGGGGCGCGCGGCTGCGACATCGCCGTCGTCGAGGGCGTGATGGGGCTGTACGACGGGGCCGCCGGGGAGGGCGAGCTGGCGTCCACGGCGCATGTGGCGAAGCTGCTGCGGGCGCCGGTCGTGCTCGTCGTGGACGCGGCGTCGCAGTCGCGGTCCGTGGCGGCGCTGGTACACGGGTTCGCTTCCTGGGATCCGCAGGTGCGCGTCGGGGGCGTGATTCTGAACAAGGTCGCTTCGGATCGGCATGAGGAGTTGCTGCGGGAGGCGTTGGACTCGGCCGGGGTGCCCGTGCTGGGGGTGCTGCGGCGGGTGGCTCAGGTGGATACGCCGTCGCGGCATCTGGGGCTGGTGCCGGTTGCCGAGCGGCGGGGGCAGGCCGTGGAGGCGGTTGCGGCGATGGCGGCGCAGGTCGCGGCGGGGTGCGATCTGGACGCGTTGCATGGGCTGGCTCGGGGTGCGGGGGTGGTGTCGGGTGCCGCTTGGGATGCGGCTGAGGTCCTCGACTCCTCGCCCCCGCCGCCCCTTCCCGTCCCGACCCTGGGGGCTGCGCCCCCAGACCCCCGCCTCGGCCCTGAAGGAGCCTCGTCCTCAAACGCCGTACGGGCTGAGATGCCCGGGCCGGTGTCGAAAGCTGCTGCCGCCTCCGGGGCTCCGGAAAAGCCGGTCGTCGCCGTTGCCGGAGGGTCCGCGTTCACCTTCTCCTACGCCGAGCACGCCGAGTTGCTCACCGCCGCCGGTGCCGAAGTCGTGCCCTTCGATCCGCTGCGGGACGAGCAACTGCCCGACGGCACGCGGGGCCTGGTCGTCGGCGGCGGGTTCCCCGAGGTGTACGCCGCCGAGTTGTCCGGCAATGAGCCGCTGCGCGAGGCCGTTGCCGCGCTCGCCGGAAGCGGGGCTCCGGTGGCCGCCGAGTGTGCGGGGTTGCTCTACCTCTGCCGGGAGCTGGACGGGCTGCCCATGTGCGGGGTGCTCGACGTGAGCGCGCGGATGAGCGAGCGGCTGACGCTGGGGTATCGGGACGCCGTCGCCGTGAGTGACAGTGTGCTGGCGCCGGCCGGTACGCGGATGCGGGCGCACGAGTTTCATCGGACCGTCGTCGAGCCCGGCTCGGGGACGGCTCCCGCGTGGGGGGTCAGGACCCCCGTACGGCGGGTCGAAGGTTTCGTACAGCAGGGCGTGCACGCGAGTTATCTGCACACGCACTGGGCAGCACAGCCCGGTGTCGCCCGTCGGTTCGTGGAGAGGTGCCGGACGTCATGAGCAGCAGCAGGTTGATCGGAGTCGGGGTCGGTCCCGGCGATCCGGAGCTGGTGACCGTCAAGGGCGTCAACGCTCTGCGCGAGGCCGACGTGGTCGTCGTACCCGTGATGGACACGGGTGAGCGCGGGCGGGCCGAGGCCACCGTGCTGCACTACGTGCCCGAGGAGAAGGTGGTGCGGGTCGTGTTCGCGCTCAACGAGCGGACCGACCGTGCTCGGCGCGAGACCGCCTGGGACGCGGCGGGTGAGCGGGTCGCCGAGCTGCTGGGGCAGCATGGCGCCGTCGCCTTCGCCACCATCGGCGACCCCAATGTGTACTCCACGTTCACCTACCTCGCGCAGACCATCGGCGAGGCGGTACCCGGCACCGTCATCCAGACGGTCCCCGGCATCACCGCCATGCAGGACCTCGCCGCGAGGTCGGGCGCGGTTCTCACCGAGGGGACCGAGCCGCTCACGCTCGTGCCCGTGACCGCGGGGGCGACGGTACTGCAGGAGGCTCTCAGCGGGCCCGGGACCGTCGTCGCCTACAAGTTCGGCCGGCAGGCGGGTGAGGTCGCCGAAGCCCTGCGGGAGACCGGGCGGATCGAGGACGCGGTGTGGGGGTCGGCACTGGGGCTGACGGAGGAGTCGATCCGGCCGGCCGCCGACCTCGACGGCTCCCCTCTCCCCTACCTCTCGACCCTCATCGCGCCCGCCCGGCGCGACGGCGGGCGGGGCGGCAAGCTCTGACGCCGGCCCCACGCCCGCACACCAACCCCGCCGACCCCTGTAGGAGAGGACCGAATTCCCATGGCCGATGCCCCCACCGGCAAGGTGACCTTCGTCGGTGCCGGCCCCGGCGCCGCCGATCTGCTGACGTTCCGTGCCGCCCGTGCCATCGCCGAGGCGGACGTCGTGATCTGGGCGGCCAGCCTGGTCCAGGCGGAGGTCCTCGACCACGCCCGCGAGGACGCCGAGATCCTCGACTCGGCGGCCATGTCCCTCGAGGACGTCGTCGCCGTGTACGAGCGGGCCCGCGCCGACGGCCTCAAGGTCGCCCGTATCCACTCCGGTGACCCCGCCCTTTGGGGCGGTACGCAGGAGCAGCTCGACCGGTGTGCCGTGATCGGCGTCGAGACCGAGGTCGTGCCCGGGGTCTCCGCCTTCTCCGCAGTCGCCGCGCTCGCCGGGCGCGAGCTGACCATTCCCGAGGTCGCGCAGTCCGTCGTCCTCACCCGGCTCGGCGGCGGCAAGACGCCGATGCCACCCGGGGAGGAGGTCAGGGAGTTCGCCAAGCACGGCACCACCATGGCGATCTTCCTGTCGGCCGCCCGCAGCGGGCAGCTCGTACGGGAGTTGCTGGAGGGCGGGTATCCGACGTCCACGCCGGTCGTCGTCGCCTACCAGGCGACCTGGCCCGAGGAGCTCGTCGTGAAGTGCACCATCGGGACCCTGGAGGAGACCGTCAAGGAGCACAAGCTCTGGAAGCACACCCTGTTCCTGGTCGGCCCCGCCCTCGACGCGCACGGCACGCGCTCGCACCTCTACCACCCCGGTCACTTCCACGGGTACCGCAAGGCGGACCCGGAGGCACGCAGGGCGCTGCGTGAGCGGGGAGCCAGTACGTGATCACCGTCGTCGGCACGGGGACGGGAGCGCCGGTCCCCGAGGACATCCTCGCCGGGGCCGGGCTGGTCGTCGGCGGGCGGCGGCATCTGGACGCCGTGCACCTGCCAGGCGACGTGGAGCGGGTCGTGCTCGGGGCGTTGGCGCCCGCCCTCGACACCATCGCGGAGTACGTCGAGAAGGAGCGACCCGTGGTGGTGCTCGCCTCGGGCGACCCGGGATTCCTCGGGATCGTGCGGGTGCTGGCCGAGCGGTTCGGGTCGGAGCGGCTGGATGTGCGTGCCGGGGTGTCCTCGGTGGCCGCCGCGTTCGCGCGGGCCGGGCTGCCGTGGGACGACGCGGTGGTGGTGAGCGCGCACGGTCGTGATCCGCGGACGGCGGTGAACGTGTGCCGGGCGCACCCCAAGGTGGCCGTGCTGACCGGGCCGGGTGCCGGGCCGGCCGAACTGGGCGCGGCACTGCGGCACACCGGGCGGGTCCTGGTCGTCGCCTGCGCGCTGGGCGATCCGGAGCTGGAGCGCGTGGAGCGGGTGACGCCCGCCGAGGCCGCCGCCCGCGACTGGGGTACGGCGGTGAGCGTCGTGCTGTGCCTGGACCCCGAGCGGGCTCTGGGCGCGGTGCGGACGGTGGCCGGTCCGGCGCCGGGGCCCGCCGGATGGGCGCTGGACGAGGCCGACTTCGCGCACCGCGACTCGATGATCACCAAGTTCGAGGTGCGGGCGCTGGCGCTTGCCCGGCTGGGGCCGCGGCTCGGCGATCTGGTGTGGGACATCGGCGCGGGCTCCGGCTCGGTGGCCGTGGAGTGCGCCCGGCTCGGCGCGGCGGCCGTAGCCGTCGAGAAGGCACGGGACGGGGTGGAGCGGATCCGCGCCAACGCCGCCGCGCACGCTGTCGATGTGCACGTGGTGCACGGGGCGGCGCCCACCGTCCTGTCCGACCTCGACGATCCGGACGCGGTGTTCATCGGGGGCGGAGGGCGCGAGCTGCCCGCCATCGTCACCGCGTGCGCGCGTCGGGCGCGGCGGACGGTCGTCGTCGCCATGGCCGCGCTCGACCGGGTGCCGGCCGCCCGCGAGGCGCTCACCGGCGCCGGGTTCTCCTGCGACGGAGTGCTGCTGCAGTCGTCGCGGCTCGCCCCGTTGCCGGGGGACGTGACCCGGCTCGCGGCGACCAATCCCGTTTTTCTGCTGTGGGGTGTCAGAAACCCCGTGTACCGAGAGGGAGTTGCCCAGTGATCGGCCTCATTTCCGCCACCGCGGCGGGGGCGGCTGCGCGGGACCGGCTGGTCACGGCGTGGCCGGAGCGGGTGCGCGTGTACGACGGTCCCGTCGGGGACGCCGTACGGCGGGCGTTCGCCGAGTGCGAGCAGCTCGTGTGTTTCCTGGCGACGGGCGCCGTCGTCCGGCTCGTCGCGCCCCTGCTGGGTGACAAGGCGACCGACCCGGGTGTGGTGTGCGTCGACGAGGGCGGGCGGTTCGCCGTGCCGCTGGTCGGCGGGCATGGCGGCGGGGCCAATGAACTCGCTCGGCAGGTCGGGGAGTTGCTGGGGGCGCAGCCCGTGGTGACGACGGCGACCGATGCCGTGGGGTTGCCCGGTCTGGACACGCTCGGGCTGCCGGTGGAGGGCGATGTCGCCGGGGTCTCGCGGGCGCTGCTCGACGGGGAGCCGGTGGCGCTGCGGGCCGAGGTGGCCTGGCCGCTGCCGCCGCTGCCGGTCGGCGCCGAGGGGGCGTACGTCGTCCGCGTGACGGACCGGCTCGTCGAGCGGGGTGCCGAGCGCGAGGTCGTGCTGCGCCCGCCGTCCCTCGTCGTGGGCGTCGGGGCCTCCAAGGGCGCCCCCGTCGACGAGGTGCTCGGGCTGATCGAGAGCACGCTCGGCGAGGCCGGCCTCTCCCCCAGGTCCCTCGCCGCCCTCGCCACCGTCGACGCCAAGGCGGGCGAACCCGGCATCGTGGAGGCCGCCGAGCGGCTCGGGGTGCCGGTCGTGACCTACTCCGCCGAGCAGCTCGCGGGCGTCGAGGTCCCCAACCCCTCCGACGCGCCCCTCGCAGCCGTCGGCACCCCCTCGGTCGCCGAGGCCGCCGCTCTCGTGCGCGGCGGTGAACTCCTCGTACCGAAGCGCAAGTCCGAGCGCGCCGACGGGCGGCCCGCGATGGCGACCTGTGCCGTCGTACGGCGTCCGGGGCGCGGGCGGCTCGCGGTCGTCGGGCTCGGGCCGGGCGCCCGGGACCTGCTGACGCCGCGCGCGAAGGCCGAACTCCGTCGCGCCTGCGTGCTCGTCGGGCTCGACCAGTACGTCGACCAGATCCGCGACCTGCTGCGGCCCGGCACCCGGGTCCTGGAGTCGGGGCTCGGCGCGGAGGAGGAGCGGGCGCGCACGGCCGTCGAGGAGGCCCGCAAGGGGCAGGCGGTCGCGCTGATCGGCAGCGGGGACGCGGGCGTGTACGCCATGGCCTCCCCCGCGCTCGCCGAGGCGTCCGACGACATCGACGTGATCGGCGTGCCGGGCGTGACCGCCGCCCTCGCCGCCGCGGCGATCCTGGGCGCCCCGCTCGGCCACGACCACGTGTCCATCAGCCTCTCCGACCTGCACACGCCGTGGGAGGTCATCGAGCGCCGGGTGCGGGCCGCGGCCGAGGCGGACATCGTGGTGACCTTCTACAACCCCCGTTCCCGCGGCCGGGACTGGCAGCTGCCCAAGGCCCTCGCGATCCTCGCCGAGCACCGGAAGCCGACGACGCCGGTCGGTGTCGTACGGAACGCGTCGCGGCCGGACGAGTCCAGTCGGGTCACGACACTGGGCGCCCTCGACCCGGCGACGGTCGACATGATGACGGTCGTGACCGTGGGCAACACGGCGACCCGGGACATCGCGGGGCGCATGGTGACGCCGCGCGGCTACCGCTGGCAGGCATCGCAGGAGGGAGCGGAGTGAACCGCGTCGTCCATCCGATCGAGGAGGAGTCCTACCGGCGGCTGCGCGCCCGGCTGGACACCTCGCACTTCGCGCCGCTGACGCGGGCCGTGGTGGAGCGGGTCATCCACTCCGCCGCCGACCTCGACTACGCGAGCGACCTCGTCCTGGACGAGGGCGAGTTGGCGAAGGCTCACGCGGCACTGCACGCCGGAGCGCCCGTGGTCGTGGACGTCGAGATGGTGGCTGCCGGGATCACCCGGCGGGAGACCGTCTGCCGGCTCAGGGACGCGGTGGCCGGTCCTGGGCTGACGCGTTCGGCGCACGCGATACGGCTCGCCTACGAACAGGTCGGCCCCGGCGCGCTCTGGGTGATCGGCAACGCGCCGACCGCGCTGGAGGAGCTGCTGACCCTGGACGCCGCCCCGGCGCTCGTCATCGGGCTGCCCGTCGGCTTCGTCGGCGCGGTCGAGTCCAAGGCCGCGTTGCGCGAGAGCGGGCTGCCCGCTGTGAGCAACGTGTCCGAGAAGGGCGGTTCGGCGGTCGCCTCCGCCGCGCTCAACGCCCTGCTGTACCACCCCCTTTCGCACGCAGTTCCACACGTCGATTCGCATTCCGATCCGCATTCCGATCCGCATTCTGATTCGCATTCCGAGGAGAAATCGTGACCACCCCGCCGCCCGCCCTGCTCATCGCCGGTCACGGCACCCGGGACGAGGCCGGAGCCGAGGCGTTCCGCGACTTCGTCCGGGAGCTGGGGCGCCGCCACCCCGAACTGCCCGTCGCGGGCGGCTTCATCGAGCTCTCCCCGCCGCCGCTGGGCGAGGCCGTCACCGAGCTGGTCGAGCGGGGCGTACAACGTTTCGCCGCCGTGCCTCTGATGCTGGTGTCCGCCGGACACGCCAAGGGCGACATCCCGGCCGCGCTGGCCCGCGAGAAGGAACGGCACCCCGGGATCTCGTACACCTACGGCCGCCCGCTGGGCCCGCACCCGTCCCTGCTGTCCGTCCTGGAACGGCGGCTGGACGAGGCGCTCGGCACCGAGGGGCGCACGCCCGGGGACCGGGCCGACGTGACCGTGCTGCTGGTCGGGCGCGGCTCGACCGACCCGGACGCCAACGCCGAGGTGCACAAGGCGGCCCGGCTGCTGTGGGAGGGGCGCGGATACGCGGGCGTGGAGACGGCGTTCGTGTCGCTGGCGGCGCCGGACGTGCCGAGCGGGCTCGACCGGTGCGTGCAGCTGGGGGCACGCAAGATCGTCGTCCTGCCCTACTTCCTCTTCACCGGCATCCTGCCGGACCGCGTGCGTCACCAGACGGAGGGCTGGGCTGCCGCGCACCCGGAGATCGAGGTGCGCTCGGCGGACGTCATCGGTCCGGAGCCGGAGCTGCTCGATCTGGTGATGGAGCGGTACGAGGAGGCCCTGAAGGGCGATCTGCGGATGAACTGCGACTCGTGCGTCTACCGCATCGCGCTGCCCGGCTTCGAGGACAAGGTCGGCATGCCGCAGCAGCCGCACTTCCACCCGGACGACGACGGCCATGACCACGGTCACGGCCACGGTCATCACCACCACCATGGCTCCCACTCGCATGCCCACTGAGGCACCCGGTCCGGCACACGACCTGCGGCACCACGGCGACGCCGAGGTCCGTGACGACGGCGCGGCGCTCGTCGACCTCGCCGTGAACGTCCGCGCGGACACGCCGCCCGGGTGGCTGCGCGAGCGCATCGCCGAGTCGCTGGGCTCCCTCGCGGCCTACCCCGACGGGCGGGCCGCGCGGGCGGCGGTGGCGGCGCGGCACGGGCTGCCGGCCGCGCGGGTGCTGCTGACAGCGGGGGCGGCGGAGGCGTTCGTGCTGCTGGCACGGGCGTTGAAGGTGGTCAGGCCGGTCGTCGTGCATCCCCAGTTCACGGAGCCGGAGGCGGCGCTGCGGGACGCGGGCCACAGCGTCGACCGGGTGCTGCTGCGCGAGGAGGACGGCTTCCGCCTCGACCCGGCTCTCGTTCCCGAGGACGCCGACCTGGTCGTCATCGGCAACCCGACGAACCCGACGTCGGTCCTCCATCCGGCCGCGTCCATCGCCGGACTCGCCCGTCCCGGGCGGACGTTGGTGGTGGACGAGGCCTTCATGGACGCGGTGCCGGGCGAGCGGGAGGCGCTGGCCGGGCGGACGGACGTGCCGGGTCTGGTGGTGCTGCGCAGCCTCACCAAGACGTGGGGGCTGGCCGGGCTGCGGATCGGCTACGTCCTGGCCGCCCCGGAGACCATCGCCGAACTGGAGCGCGCACAGCCCCTGTGGCCGGTCTCCACGCCCGCACTCGCCGCCGCCGAGGCGTGCGTGGCACCGCAGGCACTGGCGGAGGCCGCCCATGCGGCTCACCGCATCGCCTCCGACCGTGCCCATCTCGTCGCCGGGCTCGGCGAGTTCGCGTCGGTGGGACTCCGGGTCGTCGAACCCGCCGAGGGTTCCTTCGTCCTCGTACGGCTGCCGGGGGCCACCGCCGTTCGACAGCACCTGCGCGGACTCGGGTTCGCCGTGCGGCGCGGGGACACCTTCCCCGGGCTCGGCGAGGAGTGGCTGCGGCTGGCGGTGCGGGACCGGGCGACGGTCAGCCGGTTCCTGCGGGCGCTGGAGCGGGCGATGGCTCTCGCACACGGCTGAGCCGGGTCGGCACCCGCTCCAGCGTGCCGTACCCGGTCAGCTCCGGCCGCGCCGTGCCAGCGCCACCGCTCCCCCGCCCGCGACGAGGAGCGCGACCGCGCCGCCCGCGATGTACGGCGTCATGGAGTTGCCGCCGGTCTCGGCGAGTCCCTCGTCGGCGGCCTCGCCCTGGGGCTTCACGTCGCCGGCCGGCTCGGTGCCCGGGTCGGCGCTCGGGGCGGCCTCCTCCTCGGGCGCGGCCGGGGTCTCGCAGGTGGCCTCGGCCAGGGTCAAGGTGCCCTCGACCTCGGCGACGTTCAGCTTCAACGGGTTGACGGACACCTTGAGTGCAAGGGCGGTGGCGGCGGCCGTACGCGAGGTGTTCTCCGTCTTGGAGTAGTCCAGCCGCACGTCGCCGACGCCCGGCACCTCGACGTTCGTGGTCCCGCCGGCGGTCAGTGTCACCTTCTTGCCCAGCACGGTGACGTCGCCGAGCAGGTTGGACGAGGCGGTCGGCTCCTTGCCGGCCTCGCAGGTCGCCTTGGAGGTGACCTGGCCTACCTCGATGAGCGAGAGCAACGGCAGGCCGGGGACGTGGACCTTGGCGTGGGCGAGGTTGGTGTACCCCTCGGCCTTGCCGCCCTCGACCGTGGCCTTCGAGGAGGCGACCTCGGCGCTCAGCACGCTGAACGGCTTTCCGCCGTCCACACCGTTCAGCTCGGCCGTCAGCGTCGCCTTTTCGGCGCTCTGCGGCGCCTGTACCTCGTTGAGCGAGACCGCGAGCGGGACGTTCACGGTCTTGTTGAGCAGGGAGACGTCGAGCCCGGTACGCAGCACGACGGCGCTCGCGCGGCCCTCGTCGCCGGTCGCGTGCGCGGGGCCGGCGGCCAGGACCAGGGGCCCTGCGGTGAGGGCGGTGGCCGTCGCGACGGTGGCGAGACGGCGTGCGGGCAGGCGGAAGTTCTTGCCGTTCAAGGTGGGGACCCCCAGAGATGACGTGCTCGGGACCCGGCAAGAATTGCGTACCGAGAGTGAAGAGTCAGCAATCCGCCAGGACTTCACTCCAACGTGACTCTCCCGTGAATGCTTTCGATTCCCTGGGCACGGATGTTCCTCGAAGTCACCCCCGTACCCCCTTCTGTGCGAGCGCTCGCGTGAACACGTGGGCGCGGGTGCGGGAGCGGGCGTCGACACCGGACTACCCGTCGTTACGCTGCGTCAACCGGCTGCCCGGAACGAAGGGAACCACGAGATGGCCGACCACGACCAGGAGCGGGACTACTCGGCCGCACTCCGCACGGCCGAGCGGCTGCTGGGCATGCCGTTGGAGCGCTTTCTCGAACCCGGTGCGGGAGAGCCCGCCAACGCGGCGGACTTCAAGCGCCTCGCCACGGTCCACACCTTCGGCGACGCGTGGCCCCGGACCGAGGTCCTCGACATCCGCACCCGGGCCCTGGTGTCCGTGACGATCGCGGCGACCCTGGGCACCCTCGAACCGCTGCGCGGGCAGCTGCGCATCGCGCTCAACAACGGGGTCACGCCGGAGGAGATCGTCGAGGCGTTCATCCACATCGAGGCCTATGCCGGTGCCGCGCGCGCCTTCGACAGCTACCGGGTCGCCCGCGAGGTCTTCGCCGAGACGGCCACCGGCTAGCCGACCACGTGCCCGTTCAGCACCACCCGACGAGGCGCCGCCAGCACGCGTACGTCGGCCCGCGGGTCGGATTCGTAGACGACGACGTCCGCCGCCGCGCCCTCCTCCAGGCCCGGGCGGCCGAGCCAGGTGCGGGCCGACCAGGTCGTCGCCGCGAGGGCCTCGACGGCGGGGATGCCGGCGGTGACGAGTTCCGCGACCTCGGCGGCCACCAGGCCGTGCGGCAGGGTGCCGCCCGCGTCCGTGCCGACGAAGACGGGGATGCCGGCGTCGTAGGCGGAGCGGACCGTGTCGTAGCGGCGTTCGTGGAGCCGGCGCATATGGGCCGACCAGCGGGGGTACCTCGACTCGCCGCCGTCGGCCAGCTTCGGGAAGGTCGCGATGTTCACGAGGGTCGGGACGATCGCCACCCCGCGCTCGGCGAACAGGGGGATCAGGTCCTGTGTGAGGCCGGTGGCGTGCTCGATGCAGTCGATGCCCGCCTCGACCAGGTCGCGCAGCGAGGACTCGGCGAAGCAGTGCGCCGTCACGCGGGCGCCGAGCCGGTGGGCCTCCGCGATGCCCGCCTCGACCGCCTCGCGCGGCCAGGTGGGCGCGAGGTCCCCGAGGTCGCGGTCGATCCAGTCGCCCACCAGCTTGACCCAGCCGTCGCCGCGCCGGGCCTCCTGGGCGACGTAGGCGACCAGGTCCTCCGGCTCGATCTCGTGGGCGTAGCCGCGGATGTAGCGGCGGGTGCGGGCGATGTGCCGGCCGGCCCGGATGATCTTCGGCAGGTCCTCGCGGTCGTCGATCCAGCGGGTGTCGGAGGGCGAGCCGGCGTCGCGGATCAGCAGGGTGCCCGTCTCGCGGTCGGTCAGGGCCTGCTTCTCCGCGATGTCGTCGTCGACCGGGCCGTGTGCGCCGAGGCCCACGTGGCAGTGCGCGTCGACGAGGCCGGGCAGGGCCCAGCCCTCGACGGTCCGCACGTCACGCGCGCCCGCGGGACGGTCGTAGGAGATCCGGCCGTCGACGACCCACAGCTCGTCCCGGACGTCGTCGGGCCCGACGAGGACCCGGCCCTTCAGGTGCAGCACAACCCCGCGATCGCTCATGCACCGCACCTTAGTGACCGGCTAGTCCTTCCTGCCCACCTGGTCGGATGTCTCCTCCTCCACCTCGGCCATCGCCGGGTCGAGGAGGCGGGAGAGGAAGTGGCGGGTGCGTTCGTGCTGCGGGTTGCCGATGACCTGGTCGGGGGTGCCGTCCTCGACGATCACTCCGCCGTCCATGAAGACGACGCGGTCGGCGACCTCGCGGGCGAAGGTCATCTCGTGGGTGACGACCATCATCGTCATGCCCTCGTCGGCGAGCATGCGCATGACGGCGAGGACGTCCCCCACCAGCTCCGGGTCCAGCGCCGACGTCGGCTCGTCGAACAGCATCACCGCGGGGCCCATCGCGAGGGCGCGGGCGATCGCGACGCGCTGCTGCTGGCCGCCGGAGAGGGAGGACGGGTAGGCCGCGGCCTTCTCCGACAGACCGACCCGCTCCAGGTTCTCGGCGGCGACCTTCGCGGCCGCGGCCTTGTCCCGCTTGAGCACCCGGCGCTGCGGCAGCGTGAGGTTCTCGGTCACCGTGAGGTGCGGGAACAGGTTGAACTGCTGGAAGACCATGCCGATACGGCGGCGTACGGCGTCGATGTCGACGTCCTCGTCGGTCAGCTCGGCGCCGCCGACGAAGACCTGACCCTTGGAGGGCTCCTCCAGGAGGTTCACGCAGCGCAGGAGCGTCGACTTGCCCGAGCCGGACGGGCCGATGACGCACACGACCTCGCCCTGGTTGATCTGCAGGTCGATGCCGCGCAGCACCTCGTTGTCGCCGAAGGACTTGTGCAGGCCGCGGACTTCGATCTCCGGGCCGGTCCTGAGAAGGCTCTCGCTCATTTCACGGCCTCCTGGGCCTTCGCCTCCATGCGGCGTACGACGAAGCCGAGCGGGATCGTGACCAGCAGGTAGCACAGGCCCGCGACCAGGATCGGCGTGGAGTTGGCGGTCTGGCTGGCCAGGTCACGGCCGAACTTGGACAGTTCCCGCTCCTCCAGCGTCACGCCGAGGAACAGCACCAGCGAGGAGTCCTTGAAGAGCAGGACGAGCTCGTTGGTCAGCGGCGGGAGGATGATCCGGAAGGCCTGCGGGATGATGATCGAGATCATGGCGCGGGCGGGCGAGAAGCCGAGCGAGCGCGCCGCCTCCATCTGTCCCTTGGGCACCGCCTGGATGCCCGCGCGGATCGTCTCGGCCATGTACGCGGCCGCCACCAGGCCGAGCGCGAGCGCGACCTTGCCGTAGGTGCCGCCCGGGATCTCCGTGCCCGGGAAGGCCAGCGGCACGGCGACACCGATGAAGATGAAGATCAGCAGGGCGGGCAGCCCGCGGAAGATCTCGATGTAGATCCCGGCGAGCCAGCGGTACGGGCCCACGGAGGACAGCCGCATCAGCGCGATCACCATGCCGAGGACCAGTCCGACGACGAAGCCGGACAGGGTGTAGAGCACGGTGTTCTTCAGCGCGAGCGTGATGACGTCCGGGAACATCTGCTCGGCGATGTCGCCCTGCGCGAACTGGTTCTGCAGACGCCCCCAGTCGGCCGCGACCGCGAAGGCGATCACGGCCGCGACGAAGACGACGTACTGGATGCCGCGCGACAGGCTGCGCTTCTGGCGCCGGGTCAGGCCCTTCTTCCTGGGCTGCTTCGGCTGCAGTTGTACGTCTGTGTCGGCCATGGGGTCAGGCGGCGGGCGAGGCAGTGGCGGCGGACTCGTCGTACGGGCCGATCCACTGCTCGTACAGCTTCTTGTACGTGCCGTCGGCCTTGGCGTCCGCGATGGCCTTGTTGATGGCCTCGCGAAGCTTGGTGTTGCCCTTCTTCACCGTGAAGCCGTACTGCTCACCGGTGTTGATCTGCTCGGCGACCTCGAAGGCGGCGGCGTTGGCCTTGTCCTTCAGCCAGCCCTGGACGACCGGGTAGTCGATGACGACCGCTTCGACCTGGCCGGTGCGCAGGCCGTTGATGACGGCGTCGGAGGACTCGAAGGAGACCGGGTCCAGGCCCTTGCTCTTGGCGTAGTCCTCGCCGGTCGTCTGCGCCTGGGCGCCGACCTTCTTGCCCTTGAGGTCCGCGAAGGAGGAGATGCCGCTCTTCTTGTCGACGAGGACGGCCTGGGTGGCCTCGAAGTACGGGTCCGAGAAGTCGACGTTCTTCTTGCGCTCCTCGGTGATCGTCATGCCGGCGGCGGCGAGGTCGCAGCTGCCGGCGTTGAGGGAGCCGCCGGTCTTGAAGTTCTCGAAGGGCTGGTCGACGATCGTCTGCTTCACGCCGAGGTCGTCCGCGACCAGGTCGATGAGGGCGACGTCGAAGCCCTGCACCTTGCCGTCGATCTCCGACTGGAAGGGCGGGTACGGCAGGTGGGTGCAGGTGGTGAGCCGGCCCGCCTTGACGACCTCGACACCGCCGGCGGCCGTCTTCGTACCACTGCCGCCGCTGTCGTCGGAGGAGCAGCCGGCCACGAGCACCAGCCCGGCCGTCGCGGTGGTGGCGGCCAGAATGCGGGTCCGGCGCCCGAAGGTCGTCTTCACGGGGAGCCTCCTGTGAGGGAACTGTAGCTTCCGATTATAAGGAGAGGTTTGAGGTCCTCAAACACAACTGATGGTTAGGGGGCTGTTTGACCTAAGAAGTCGGTAGCGGGATGGGGTGTTTGGGCGCCCGGTTACGCTCGTCACATCCACCTGCGGAACCCGAGAGAGCCGAGAGAGCGACGTGAGCCCCGCCGTGAACCACCCCTTCCTGGACCTGGCCCCGCTGAGCGCCTCCCGCTTCGCCGCGATCGAGGACCGGGTGGCCCGGCTGCTCGGGACCGGGCAGGACGTCGTGATCATGCAGGGTGAGGCGCTGCTGCCGCTGGAGGGGGCGATCCGGGGGACCGCCGGGCCCGGTACGACGGCACTGAACGTGATCACCGGGCCGTACGGGCAGACCTTCGGGGACTGGCTGCGGGACTGCGGCGCGACGGTGATCGATCTGGCAGTGCCGTTCCGCACGGCGGTCACGGCCGATCAGATCCGGTCGGCCTTCGCCGAGCACCCCGAGATCGACTTCGTGTCCCTGGTGCACGCGGAGGCGGCCACCGGCAACACAAATCCCGTCGCCGAGATCGGTGAGGTCGTGCGGGCGCACGGGGCGCTGTTCTACCTGGACGCCGTGGCGTCGATCGGTGCGGAGCCGGTGCTGCCGGACGCCTGGGGCGTCGACCTGTGCGTGATCGGGGCGCAGAAGGCGATGGGCGGTCCCGCCGGGGTGTCGGCGGTGTCGGTGAGCGAGCGGGCGTGGGCCCGGATGGCGGCGAATCCGCGGGCGCCGCGGCGGTCGTATCTGTCGCTGCTGGACTGGAAGCAGCGGTGGATCGACGGGGGCCGGAAGGCATTGCTGCACGCGCCGGCGCAGCTGGAGATGCTGGCGCTGGAGGCGTGCGTGGAGCGGATCGAGGCGGACGGGCTGGATGCCGTGATGGCCCGGCACCGGGCCGCCGCGCTGTCCGCTCGGGCCGGGGCGGTGGCGCTGGGCGGGGGTATGGAGCCGTATGTGCACGACGTCGCGGATGCGGCGCCGGTCGCCACGACGCTTCGGGTGCCTGCGGCGGTGGTGGCGTCCGAGGTGGTGGGTCGGGCGTTGGCGATCGATGCCGCGTTGCCGCTGGCTGCGGGGGGTGGGGCGTTGGCCAAGGAGATGATTCGGGTGAATCACTACGGGGTGGACGCGACGGTCGGTGCGGTGCGGGGGTGTGTGGCGGCGCTGGGCGCTGCGCTGGCGGAGGCCGGGCTGAAGGTGGATGTCGAGGGGGCACTGCGTGCCGTCGAGGACGCCTGGCGGTAGCCGTCGACCGGGGCCCGTCCTTGCTCGCCCCCGTCGCCCCTTCCCGTCCCGAACCCGGGGGCTCCGCCCCCAGACCCCCGCATCGGCCTCAGCGGCCTCGTCCTCAAACGCCGGACGGGCTGAATGGCCTGGACCGGCGACGAGCGGCTCGTGCTCGTAAGCCGGCTCGACTTCCATCGGGCCGCGCTGGAGCTGAAGTGTGCGGGGCTGGAGGACTCGCAGCTGCGGCCTCCTGCCGCCGGGCCGTCGGAGCTGACGTTGCTCGGGCTGGTGCAGCATCTCGCGGAGTGTGCGCGGAACTGGTTCCAGCGGGTGGTCGGAGGGCTGGACGTGCCACCGGTGTACGGGTACGACCTCAAGGCCGGGCGGGGCCTGGAGCGTGCCGGGGTGATCCAGGGCGGGCCGATGGCCGGGGTGGAGGTCAGCGTGCGGTGGGTGTTGATTCACATGATCGAGGAGTACGCGCGGCACAACGGTCACGCCGACATTCTGCGAGAGTGCATCGACGGCGTTACCGGAGCTTGAATTCAACGTAATTCCAGGAATTTTTTCAGAGGCAGCTTCCCATCCTCTTCTGCCCGCTTTCTCTGGACCTAAACGCAAAGATTCCGCGAACGCCAACCGACGTAATTCGGGCAGGTCTCGTGGGAGTTACATGGCTGTGACGCGTTCCACATCGCGACCGATTTGGGATGGATTAACCTGGCAAACTCGGGCGTTTCGCACCCTCGCGGCCGCATCACTCACGCCCGCGTGATAACACATCCGCCGCCCATACGTAACCCCTAACGGCAATGCAATTTTGAATTTCCCTCGGTAAATTCAATTCGCATGACTGCCGCACAAGCAGACCTGCAAATCGACCGACCGGCGGTGGCCGACGGGGCCGCGCTGTGGCGGATTGCCCGTGACTCCAAGGCCCTCGACCTCAACTCGTCGTACAGCTATCTGCTGTGGTGCCGCGACTTCGCGGGCACGTCGGCCGTCGCCCGCAACGAGCGCGGGGAGCCGGTCGGCTTCGTCACCGGATACGTACGGCCGGAGCGCCCGCACACCCTGCTCGTCTGGCAGGTGGCCGTGGACGACGCCTACCGCGGACGCGGCATCGCCGCCGCGCTGCTCGACGGGCTCGTCGCACGGGTCGGTGGCGAGTACGGCGTCACGAACGTCGAGACCACCATCACACCCGGCAACACTGCCTCCGAACGTCTGTTCGGCGCCTTCGCCGAGCGGCACAGCGCCGCTCTGGAGCGGGAGGTGCTGTTCCCCACAAGCCTTTTCCCGGACGGACCGCACGACGCCGAAGTCCTGTACCGCATCGGTCCCCTCTCCCTCTGACTTCCCCCACGCAAACGAGGAGCGATTCGTCGTGACCATCACCCAGCCCGACCTCAGCGTCTTCGAGACCCTCGAGTCCGAGGTGCGCAGCTACTGCCGCGGCTGGCCCACCGTCTTCGACCGCGCGCGCGGCAGCCGCATGTACGACGAGGACGGCCACGAGTACCTGGACTTCTTCGCCGGCGCGGGCTCGCTGAACTACGGGCACAACAACCCGGTCCTGAAACGGGCCCTGATCGACTACCTGGAGCGTGACGGCGTCACGCACGGGCTCGACATGTCCACGAGCGCCAAGCGTGCCTTCCTGGAGTCCTTCCAGAACATCGTGCTGCGGCCGCGTGACCTGCCGTACAAGGTCATGTTCCCGGGCCCCACGGGCACCAACGCCGTGGAGTCGGCGCTCAAGCTGGCGCGGAAGGTGAAGGGTCGCGAGGCCATCGTGTCCTTCACCAACGCCTTCCACGGGATGTCCCTGGGCTCCCTCGCCGTGACCGGCAACGCCTTCAAGCGGGCCGGGGCGGGCGTCCCGCTCGTGCACGGCACGCCGATGCCGTTCGACAACTACTTCGACGGCACGGTCGAGGACTTCCTGTGGTTCGAGCGGCTCCTGGAGGACCAGGGCTCTGGGCTCAACAAGCCCGCCGCCGTGATCGTGGAGACCGTGCAGGGCGAGGGCGGCATCAATGTCGCCCGTGCGGAGTGGCTGCGCGCCCTGTCCGAGCTGTGCGAGCGGCAGGACATGCTGCTGATCGTCGACGACATCCAGATGGGCTGCGGCCGTACCGGTGCCTTCTTCTCCTTCGAGGAGGCGGGCATCACCCCGGACATCGTCACCGTGTCCAAGTCCATCAGCGGCTACGGACTGCCCATGTCGCTGTGCCTGTTCAAGCCCGAGCTGGACATCTGGGAGCCGGGCGAGCACAACGGCACCTTCCGCGGCAACAACCCCGCCTTCGTCACCGCCACCGCCGCGCTGGAGACGTACTGGACCGACGGGTCCGCGATGGAGAAGCAGACCCGCAAGCGCGGCGAGCAGATCGAGCAGGCGTTCATCTCCATCACCGAGGAGAACCTCGCCGACGTGCGGGAGTACCGCGGACGCGGGCTCGTGTGGGGCCTGGAGTTCCACGACAAGGAGCGCGCCGGACGAGTGGCGAAGCGCGCCTTCGAGCTGGGCCTGCTCATCGAGACGTCGGGCCCGGAGAGCGAGGTCGTGAAGCTGCTTCCGGCGCTCACGATCACCCCGGACGAGCTGGACGAGGGTCTGAGCATCCTCGCCCGCGCCGTGCGGGAAACCATCTGAAACACCACCTAGGAGGCATCGCAGCACCGTGATCGTCCGTTCGTTCAAGGAGATCGAAGGCACCGACCGCCACGTCAAATCGGCGTCCGGTACCTGGGAGAGCAAACGCATCGTCCTCGCCAAGGAGAGGGTCGGCTTCTCGCTGCACGAGACGATCCTGTACGCGGGTACGGAGACGTCGATGTGGTACGCGAACCACATCGAGGCCGTCGTCTGTGTCGAGGGCGAGGCCGAGCTGACCGACCACGAGACCGGGCGGACGCACGCGATCACGCCCGGGACCATGTACCTCCTGGACGGGCACGAGAGGCACACGCTGCGGGTCAAGAAGGACTTCCGCTGCATCTGCGTCTTCAACCCGCCCGTGACCGGCCGGGAGGACCACGACGAGAACGGCGTATACCCGTTGCTCACCGAGCCCGAGGAGGTGTGAGAAACCCATGACCACCGTCACCGATCTCTACCCCAGCCGCGGCGCCACCGAGGTGTCGACCCCGCGCCAGGACCCCGTTGTGTGGGGCTCCCCCGACACGCCGGGGCCGATCGGGGCCACCGAACTCCAGTCGTTCGAGCGCGACGGCTTCCTGGCCATCGACCAGCTCATCACGGACGACGAGGTGGCCGTCTACGCACAGGAGTTGGAGCGGCTGGTCACCGACCCGGCGATCCGTGCCGACGAGCGGTCGATCATCGAGCCGCAGTCCAAGGAGATCCGGTCCGTCTTCGAAGTGCACAAGATCAGTGAGGTGTTCGCCTCCCTCGTGCGCGACGAGCGGGTCGTCGGCCGGGCTCGGCAGATCCTCGGCTCGGACGTGTACGTCCACCAGTCGCGGATCAACGTCAAGCCGGGCTTCGGGGCCAGTGGGTTCTACTGGCACTCCGACTTCGAGACCTGGCATGCCGAGGACGGTCTGCCGAACATGCGGACGGTGTCCGTCTCGATCGCGCTGACCGAGAACTACGACACCAACGGCGGGCTCATGATCATGCCCGGCTCCCACCGGACCTACCTCGGGTGCGCGGGGGCCACGCCGAAGGACAACTACAAGAAGTCCCTCCAGATGCAGGACGCGGGCACGCCGTCCGACGAGGCGCTGACGAAGATGGCCTCCGAGTACGGCATCAAGCTCTTCACGGGCAAGGCCGGTTCGGCGACCTGGTTCGACTGCAACTGCATGCACGGCTCCGGCGACAACATCACGCCGTTCCCGCGCAGCAACGTGTTCATCGTCTTCAACAGCGTCGAGAACACGGCCGTCGACCCCTTCGCGGCCCCGATCCGCCGCCCGGAGTTCATCGGGGCGCGGGACTTCACCCCGGTGAAGTAGCCCTTCCCAACCACGCTGCCGACGCGGCCGCACCAGTACGTTCAGTACGGCGGCCGCGTCGCCCGTGGCACGCCTCGGCACTGCGAACCCGGCCGGGGGCACGGGGGTCGTCCCCCGCACAATGCAGCATCGGGGCGCGGGACTTCACCCCGGTGAAGTGACCTCACGCCCGTGAAACGACCCGCCCGTGAGGTGACCCTCACAGCCACGCCAGCGACGCGGCACGCTCCAGTACGTTCTGGGCGGCGGCCGCGTCGCCGGTGGTGCCTCTTGGGACCGTGGCCGGGGATCGTCGGCCGCCGACCAGGAGGCAGAAGTCGAGGGGGTCGAGAGTGAGTTCGGTCTGTACGGGCTCGTCCTCGGAACCCAGCACCCATTCCTCGCCCCCGGTGACCGAGAAGAGCACCGGGGGCGCGGTGGGTCCCAGGGACAGGCCGAGGATGCGGACGGCGAGGCGGATCAGCTGCCTCAGGTGCTGTTCGGGCGGCGGCGGGACCGTGAGGCCGAGCGCGCGGCCGATGTCGTCGGTGTGGATCCAGGTCTCGAAGGCGCGCACCAGGAAGTGCTCGGCGACGGGCAGCCGCAGCCCCATCAACGTCACCGCCCGGGCGGCGAGTTCGACGTCGTGGGCCTCGGATGCGCCGAGCAGGTCGTCCGCCTGCGCGGCCCAGTCGGCCACGGTCTCGTCCGGCGTACGGCCGTGCTCATGGGCGATGACCTCCGCCGTACGGCGGTTCCAGGCGTCCTCCCACTGCGGGCCTTCCTCGACCGGCGTGGGCGGCACTCGGGAGCCCGCGCCGAGCCGGGCGGCCAGGTGCTCGTCGGCGGCGAGGAGGTGGGCGACGGTGGCGTGCGCGTCCCAGTCGTGCACGACCGGCGTGGCCCAGCGGCCCGCGAGCTCGGGCAGCAGCGCCTTCAGCCCGGCGACGGTGGCGGCGTAGGGCGCGGCGTGTGCGGCGACGCCGGGGCCGGCGGCCGGGCGCGTGCTCAGGGCGAGGGACAGCGCGGGCGGCGCTCCGTCGGCCGGCCACCCGGCGGGAGCCCGCAGCGGTGGCCCTTCCAGCAGCCGTACCGTCTCCCGCAGCCGCGCCGCCTCCGCCGCGCAGCTCTCGCACTCGGCGAGGTGCGCCGGGACCGCCTTCTCCTCGGCCGGTTCGAGGGCGCCGAAGGCCCACGCGGCCAGCAGCTCACGTACCGCCTCGTGATCGTCGGTCACCGCGCGCCTTCTCTCCGTGCCCGTGCCCGGTTCGTCCCCTCTCGCCATCATGCGCCTCTTTGGAGCGCCGGGTCCGGTGGGCCGGCCAAGGCTCGGCCGAGGTACGCAGGGCGGTACGCAGCCTGTCGGCGACGGCCTGGAGCGCCGAGTCGTCGCCCGGCGTTCTCGCGGTGCCTGGCGAGGACCTCCCGTGCCAGGACCTCGGCGGCGGCCACGCCGCTGCGCGAGGCCGGCCGGGGTGCTCAAGAGCGCGGATGGTGCGGCTCGTGACGAGTGCCGGTGCACCGTGGCTAATCGCGCGGTCCCCGCGCCCCTTGAGCGGCTGCGCCGTCCCGAGGGGCCCGTGGTTCAGGAAGACAGGACGTCCAGCAACCGGTCGACATCCTCCGGGGTGTTGTAGAGGTGGAAGGCCGCGCGCAGGTTGCCCGCGCGGTCGGAGACCTGGATGCCGGCCGCGCTCAACTCGGTCTGGCGGTGGCCGAGTCCTGGCACCGACACGATCGCCGAGCCGGGGGCCGGCACCGGTGCGTGGCCGAGCGTGGCGAGTCCCGCGCGGAAGCGGTCGGCGAGGGCGAGGTCGTGGGCCTGGACGGCGCTCACGCCGAGTTCCTCGATCAGCTCCAGGGAGGTGCGCAGCCCGGCGAAGGTGAAGAGGCCGGGGCTGATGTCGAAGCGGCGTGCGGAGTGGGCGAGGTTCTCGACGGGGCCGTAGCAGCTGTCCCAGGGGACCTCGCCGGCGACCCAGCCGGCGAGCAGCGGGGTCAGCCCGCCGAAGTCCTCGGGGACGACGCAGAACGCGGCTCCGTGCGGGCCCATGAGCCACTTGAAGCCGACGGCGGCGAGGAAGTCGTACTCACCGGCCTCCATCGGCAGCCATCCGGCCGACTGAGAGGCGTCGACATAGGTGCGCGCCCCGTGTGCGCGGGCCGCCGCGCACACCGCGGGCAGGTCGGCGACGCGGCCGTCGGCGGACTGCGCGGAGCTGACGGCGACGAGCGCGGTGTCCGGGCGGACGGCCTCGGCGAGACGGTCCAGCGGGACGGCGCGCACCTTGAGGTCGCCGCGCATGTGGAAGGGGTTCACGAGGGAGGCGAAGTCGGCCTCCGCGGTGAGGACTTCGGCTCCGGCCGGTAGCGAGGCGGCGATCAGCCCGCCGTACTCGGCGACCGAGGCCCCGGTCGCGACCCGCTCGACGGGGACGCCTGCCAGCCGGGCGAAGGAGGCGCGGACGGCCTCCACGTCCTCGTACAGCGGGCCGAGCGGCGTGCCCTCGGCCCGCATCCGCACGGCCTGCTGCACGGCCGTCACGGTGCGGGCCGGCAGCAGGCCGTTGCTCGCGGTGTTGAGATAGACGTTCTTCGGGGCGAACTCGGCACGGACGAGGGTCTCGAAGGTCTCCATGGCTCCACTCTGAGCCCTCGGCACCTCTCGGTCCATTGCGATTCTTTACGTGGTTTCGCCAAGCGACGCTTATGGATCGGCCCTGACCTGCGCGTTCGGTCAGTGCTGCGGCACCGCGCAGCCATCCGGACCGCATGCGTCCGCGTCGCCCTGGTCGATCAGCGTCAACGGCGACCGCTCGCCCCAAGCCTGCGTGAGCGCCTGCTCGAAGACCTCGGCGGGCTGGGCGCCGGAGACGCCGAACTTGCGGTCGAGGACGAAGAACGGCACCCCGGTGGCGCCGAGCTGGGCGGCCTCGCGCTCGTCGGCGCGGACCTCGTCGGCGTAGGCGTCCGGGTCGGCGAGGACCTTGCGGGCGTCGTCGGCGTCGAGGCCGGCGGCGACAGCCAGCTCCACGAGCCGCTCCTCGCCCTCGGCGAAGACGGACCGCTCCTCGGCGAAGTTCGCCCGGTAGAAGATCTGGATCAGTGCGTCCTGTTTGCCCTGCTCCTTGGCGAGGTGCAGGAGCCGGTGCATGTCGAAGGTGTTGCCGTGGTCGCGGCCCTCGGTGCGATAGTCGAGCCCCTCCGCGACGGCCTGCGCGCCGAGATTCGCCTCGCCGGCCTGGGCCTGCGCCTCGCTCATGCCGTACTTCCTGGTGAGCATCGTGATCACGGGCTGGATGTCGCCCTTGGCACGCCCGGGGTCCAGCTCGAACGAGCGGTGCACCACCTCGACCTGCTCGCGGTGCGGGAAGGCCTGAAGCGCCTTCTCGAAGCGGGCCTTGCCCACGTAGCACCAAGGGCAGGCGATATCGCTCCAGATCTCGACGCGCATGTCTGTGGCTCTCTCCAGGTCGGACGGAAACGGAGACACCCTCCGCAGACTGGCTGAACGTTCAAGCAGCGGGGTTCATTCCCCGGTCACGCAGAACCGCAGGTTCAGGCGCCGGTCGCCCTCGGCGGGCGGGTCGTCGGGGTCGGGCAGCCAGCCCCGGCCGGCGTAGAAGGTCTGCGCACTCCGGTTGTCCACGTGCACGTCCAGCACGGCCGTGCGCATGCCGTCGGCCTGCCACTCCTCCACGCAGGCCGCGTGCAGGGCGGTGCCGACGCCACGGCCCCGGCGGTCGGGGTCGACATGGAACTGGAACAGCTTGACCGTGTCGGCGGGCGTGCCCTCGGGGGTGCGGAAGGACGCGACGGCGACGATCCGGCCCTGCTCGACCACGCACAGCACATGACCCTCGGGCCGCTCGATGGCGGCGGACCACGCGGCGGACGACTCGGTCCCCTCCTCCGGGATGCCGTCCGGGTGGTACGCCGCCCGGACGCGCGCGTGCAGGGCGGCGACGGCCTCCGCCTCGGCGGGCACGACGGTACGGATCACCCGGGCCGCGGTCACTCTGTCACCGATCATGCAACCGAGGACGTGACCCCGGCGGCTTCGGTTCCGGCCACGCCCGCGGTGGCGAGCCGGCTGAACTGCGCCCGGTAGCCGCTCGGCGTCAATCCGGTACGGCGGACCAGATGCCCCCGCAGCGAGTCGGCCGTGCCCAGCCCGCAGGCGCGGGCCACCTGGTCCATGGGCAGGGCGGTGGTCTCCAGCAGCTCCTTGGCGCGCTCGATGCGCTGATGGAGCAGCCACTGCAGCGGGCTCACTCCGCTCTCGGCGTGGAACCGGCGGGTGAGGGTGCGGACGCTGACGCCGGCGTGACGGGCCAGGTCGGTGAGGGTGAGCGGTTTGTCGAGGTTGCGCATGGCCCAGCCGCGGGTGTCGGCGCAGGCGTTGCCGCGCTCGGGCGGCAGCGGGGTCTGCGTGAACTGGGTCTGGCCGCCCGGCCGCACGGGCGCG
Source organism: Streptomyces sp. NPDC107528 (assembly GCF_055639295.1). Taxonomy (NCBI): domain Bacteria; kingdom Bacillati; phylum Actinomycetota; class Actinomycetes; order Kitasatosporales; family Streptomycetaceae; genus Streptomyces; species Streptomyces sp. NPDC107528. The sequence goes on along the minus strand of NZ_JBVKAV010000002.1, from coordinate 972,319 downwards.
ACGAGGGCACGCCGGGCGACCTCGTTGGCGACGGCGGCGCCGTAGTCGGTGCGGATGATGTGCAGGCACAGGTCGATGCCGGCGGCGTAGCCGGACGAGGTGAGGTACGGCCCGTCCTGCACGTAGAGCACATCGCCCCGCAGGTCGACGTGCGGGTAGCGGCGGCGCAGCTCCTCGGCGTGTGCCCAGTACGTGGTGGCGCGGCGCCCCTGCAGCAGGCCCGCCTCGGCGAGTTGGAAGGCGCCGGTGCACAGGGACGCGATGCGTTTGCCGGCGTCGGCCGCGTCGCGGACGGCGGTGACGATCCGCGACTCCGGCTCGAAGGGTTCCCCGGTCCCGGCGACGAGCACGGTGTCCGCCTCGCGCACGGCGTCGAGTCCGTGCCGTACGTACAGGTCGAGCCCTCCGCTGGTGGGCACCGGTCCCGGCTCGGCCGCACAGACGACCACCTCGTAGCCCGGCCGCCCGGCCACCTCGACCTTGCCGAACAGCATCTCCGGGATGGCGAGGTTGAACATCGAGACCGGCGACGGTGCGACGACGGCGATGCGGTGCGGGGCACGCGACTGGTGCATGGCCAGAACCTCCGGGAGCATGGCATTTTGGCCACTACTCTACGACGGCGTGGATCCGCAGCATGGAGGGCATGTCCACGAACCAGACCCTCACGGGCGATGAACTCGCCCTGTCCCCCGGCGCGTCGGGGCCCAAGAGGCCCTCGTCCGCGCTCACCCTCACCGCCGGCCTCCTCGGCTTCGCGCTGGTCTGCCTCGACGCGTCCATCGTGAACGTGGCCCTGCCCGCGATCGGTTCCTCCCTCGGAGGCGGAATGTCCGGGCTCCAGTGGGTCGTGGACGCCTACACGCTGGCGTTCGCCGCGCTGATGCTGTCCACCGGCGCGTTCTCGGACCGGGTCGGGGCGAGCCGGGCGTACGCGATCGGCGCCGCCGTGTTCACGCTCGCCTCGGCGGCCTGCGGTCTGGCGCCGAACCTGCCGGCGCTGATCGGCGCGCGGGTGGTGCAGGGCATGGCGGCGGCCGTCGTGCTCCCGGCCTCGCTGGCGCTGGTGCGGCAGGCGTACGCCGATCCGGCGCGGCGCGCCCGTGCGGTGGCGGTGTGGGCGGCGGGCGGGTCGGCTGCGGTGGCGCTGGGCCCGGTGGCGGGCGGTGTGCTGACCACGGCCTGGGACTGGCGCGGGATCTTCTTCGTCAACCTTCCCGTCGGCGCGCTGATCCTCGTGCTGCTGGTGCGGGCCCCGCGCTCGCAGCGCCGTCCGGCACCGCTGGACCTGCCCGGCCAGGTGACGGCGGTGGTGGCGCTCACGGCGCTGACGTTCGCGGTGATCGAGGGCGGAACGGCCGGCTGGGCGGCGCTGGCGGTGGCCGTGCTGGCGGTGGTGGCGTTCCTCCGGGTCGAGGCACGTCACCCGCACCCGGTCGTCCCGCTGAGCCTGTTCCGCAACCGGACGGTCGCGGTGGCGGTCGCCGCGGGCGCGGCGGTCAGCGTGGCCTTCTACAGCATGGTGTTCGTCTTCTCGCTCTTCTTCCAGCAGGTACAGGGCCGTTCGGCGCTCCAGGCCGGGCTGATGTTCCTGCCGATGACGGGTCTGATCGCCGTGACGAACGTGCTGGCGGGCAAGCTCGCGGGACGCCACGGCGCCCGGCTGCCCATGCTGGTGGGGCAGGGCCTGGCCGTCGCGGGCCTGCTCGCGATGCTGTACGTCGACGCGGACACGCCTCCGACGCTGGTGGCCCTGCTCCTCGTCCCCATGGCGCTGGGCTGCGCGCTGACCGTGCCGCCGCTCACCGCGGCGATGATGGACGCCGTACCCGCCGAACGGGCGGGCCTGGCGGCCGGCGTGCTCAACGCGGCGCGGCAGATGGCCGGAGCGCTGGGCATCGCCGTCTTCGGGGCGCTGATCTCGGACGGGTTCGTGGCGGGGATGCGGCTGAGCCTGGGCATCAGCGCGGCCCTGCTCGCGGTGACGGGTCTGCTCAGCTTCCGTCTCGCAGGTCCTTCGGCCAGTCGGGCCTGAACTCCAGGTGGTCGTAGGTCACCACGCACCCCTCCCCCATCGGCGACTGCGTCATGAAGCCGACCAGGGCCGCGCCGGTCTCCTCCTCGTCGCCGAGGGTGAAGAGGCGGACGAAGGTCCACCGCTCGCCGTCGCGGGAGGCGTGGAAGGCGAAGGCACGGCCGGTCCGGCTCACCCGCAGCCACACCGAACTCCCCTCCACGGTGAAGGAGTTGGCGTCGTCGGAGTGGCCCCGGGTGACGACCGTGCAGACGGTGGGCACGTCCGGGGAGTACTCCAGGCACAGCTTGGCCCAGGCCCGCGCGCCGACGTGGACGTAGAGCACCCCGGCGTCGAAGGCGCCCGCGAATCCGACGGTGACGCGGGCGATCAGCTGGAAGTCGCCCTCGGGCGCCCCGAGCAGCCGGGGCGCGTCGGAGGCGGCGTCCAGGGCCTCCCCGGTGGGCGGCACGAAACGGTCCTGCCGGGCACCGGCCCAGCCGGAGAGCATGCCGTCCTCGTAGGACCAGTGGCCGTCGGGGCCGTAGGTGCGCAGCGGGAAAGGCAGTTCGGGGAGTTTCAGGTCCATGGCGGGATTCTTCCAGGCGGGGCGCGGCCGCGGGGGCCCCAGGGGGGTCCCGGTCAGCGCGACTGGAGTGCGTCCAGGGCCACGGCCTGGGCGATGGCGAGGCGCAGGTCGAGATCGGGCGAGGCCACGTCGACGAGATACCGGTCGCGCAGGCCTATCTTCTTGTCCACGCTCATCACCTGCTTGTCGCCCGAGGTGAAGTCGAAGTGGTACGGCCACACGAACGGCACCAGGTCGAGCGGCAGCAGCTCCCAGACCCGGCGCAGCACGGCCACGACCCGGTTGCGCTCCCGCCCGACGGCGGCGACCGAGCCCGGCTGGTCCAGTTCCCATGTCGAGCGCAGCAGGGAGGCGGCGAACTTCTTGCGGAACGTGCCGACGGGGTTGTCCGCCGCGTCCCGCACGTCGTAGACGGCGCCGACGTCGAGGACCTGACGGGCCTGGGCCGTGAACAGGACGCGGTTCTTGGACTCGTCGGTGTAGAAGGTCATCCGCTCCTTGAGCGTCATCCGCTTCTGCTCGGCGAAGGCCAGGACCCGGCCTTCGGAGCCGTCGGGCAGCGTCTCGGCCACCACATACCGGTTGATCATCAAGGTGGTCTTCTGCCGGATGGTGAAACGCTCGTTCGCCTGCCGTCGCGCACTGTCCACTGTTCCGCTCCCCGAGCCGGTGGTCCCTGCCGCCGGCTCCGTCGTCCGGCGGATCCAGCCTCACCGCGCGATGCGGCCCGGGGCAGTCTCCGTAAGTCGTCGTCCGCAGCGACCAAAGATGACGGCTGCGCCGGGGGCGGGGTGTTCACTTTCGTCGTTCGCGGGTGCGCCGAAGGGCGGATGCGGGCCCCGCCGGCGGCTGTCTATCGTCTGCGCGTGGACGTAGCAGTGATACCCCGTACCGACCGCCCGCTCCGCGCCCGGCTCGTCGCCGCCTCCCCGTGGCCCCGTAAGCGGATCATCGGGGAGGTCGTGCTCACCGTCGTGCTCTCCGTAACGGCGGGCCTCTTCGACGGCGATGCCGGATTCGGAGCGCGGGGCGTCGCCGTGGCCCTGGCCGTCGCCGTACTGTCGCTGGCCCGCCGCTCGCTGCCGGCGACGGTGCTGCTCGCCTCGTCGGCCATGGCCGGGGCCGTGGGCGGCGCGGCGCCGCTGCTGATGTACGCGAGCTGGTCGGCGGGCAGCCGCATCATGCGTCCCGGGCGGGCGGTGGCCGCGTACGCCGCGGGTTTCGTCCTCTACCTCGCTGTGGGCGCCCACAGCGCTGCCGGCGAGGAGTTCCAGCTGTCGCTGCTCATGACGGCCGCGCTGGCAGCGGGCACGTTTCTGGCGATGGTGATCGTGCCGGGGCTCGCCTCCCGCTATCGCGCCCAGCGTCACGCGCTGCTCGACGCCCTGCGGCGGCACAACACCCAGCTGGTGCGCGAGCAGGCGATGGTGGCGCGGCAGGCCCGCCTCCTCGAACGGCAGCGCATCGCCCAGGACATGCACGACAGCCTCGGCCACCAGCTCGCCCTCATCGCCGTGCACACCGGGGCGCTGGAGGTGGACCCGGAACTGGGCGAACGGCAGCGTGAAGGGGTGGGCATCCTCCGGGAGGCCTCCAGGGCGGCGATGCAGGAGCTGCGCGAGGCGGTCGGCATCCTGCGGGACGGCGTCGAGGCGCCGGCCGGGCAGCGGCCGGACCAGACCGACGCCGAGCCTCCGACGGCCCGCGTGGCGGCCGCCGTCGACGGTCTCGTCGAGGCGTCGCGGGCCGCGGGCGCGGCGATCGAGCTGCACCGGTCCGGCACCGTACGTCCCCTGGCGCCCGCCGCCGACCACGCGGCGTACCGCATCGCCCAGGAGGGCCTGACCAACGCGCACAAGCATGCACCGGGCGCCCCGATCACGGTGGCCCTGCGCTATGAACCGGACAGCCTGGTGGTCGAGGTGGCCAACGGGCCCGTGCCGGCCGGGGCGCCGGCGGCCCCGCCCGCGGTGAGCGGCGGCCAGGGCCTGGCGGGCCTGCGGGAGAGGGCACGGCTGGTCGGCGGCATGGTGCACACCGGCCCCGGCCCCGACGGCGGCTTCCGCCTCGCCGGTGTGCTGCCCTACGGCGGTGGCGAGACCGGGCCCCGCCCGGACGGCGCGACCTCCGTCGCCCCGGACGACGACTTTCGGGGGCAGTTCGGCGGGGGCGCGGCGGGCGACGGTGGAGCGGTCATCGACCGATCCGATCCGCAAGGGGAGTTCGCCGCCATCATGAGCAGCAAGAAGAAGGTCGCCCTCGGCTGTGCCGTCACCTCCGTCGTCCTCGTCGTGGGCGTTCTCGCCCTCGGGGCCTGGGGGTTGATGGCGCTGTTCGACGAGGTGGAGAGCGGCACCATATCCGCGAAGGTGTACAAGTCCGCGAAGGTCGGCGACGCCGAGAAGGACGTGAAGGCCAAGCTGCCGGAGGGCAGTTCCCTGCTCACCGAGGGCCAGGAGAAGAACGGCCCGCCGCTGCCCGAGGGTGCGGCGTGCCGTCACTATCTGGACATCGACGACGACATCGTCTACCGGTTCTGCTTCCGCGACGGGAAGCTGGTCGCCAAGGAGTCCTACAAGGACGAGATCTGAACGGCGGCAACCAGGTCGCACAGGTGACCGGATCGGGCATGATGGCGGGGCTCCGCCATCCACTCATCACACCGACACCGTGCAGGAGGCCGCGTGATCCGGGTCCTCGTCGCCGACGACGAGCCGCTCATCCGGGCCGGCATCAGGATGATCCTCACCTCTGCCGACGACATCGACGTCGTCGCCGAGGCGGCGGACGGCCGGGAGGCGGTGGAGACCGCCCGGAGCACCGCGGTCGACGTGGCCCTGCTGGACATCCAGATGCCGGTGATGGACGGACTGACCGCGCTGGCCGAGCTCGGCCGGGCCGCGCCGGGGGTACGCGCGCTGATCCTGACCACGTTCGGCGAGCGCGACAACGTCCTGCGGGCCCTCGGCCACGGCGGCGCGGGCTTCCTGCTGAAGGACTCCGCGCCGCAGGAGCTGATCCACGCGGTGCGCGCGGCGGCGGCCGGCAACGCCTATCTGTCCCCGGCCGCCACCAAGCACGTCGTGGACACCCTCGCCTCCCCCGCCGCCACAGCGCGCGGCGAGGAGGCCCGCCGGCGGTTGGCCGACCTGACCGCACGCGAACGCGAGGTCCTGGCCCTGCTGGGCGAGGGCCTGTCCAACGCGGACGCGGGGGCCCGCCTGCACATGAGCGAGGCCACCGTGAAGACGTACGTCAGCCGCATCCTGACCAAGCTCGACTGCGAGAACAGGGTGCAGGCGGCCCTCCTGGCCCGGGACGCGGGCCTGGAGGCGGACACGAACTGACCCCCGAACGCCGGCGGCGCCGCCACGCCTTCAGGGGCGCGGGGAACTGCGCGGCCAGCCACGACGGCGCCGCAGATCGACGACGGCCGAATCCCCCGGCGCTCCCAGCGAAGCGCTCAGCGCTCCAGCGTGCCGTTGAACCGCCGGGGCAGCCCCAGCGGGTTGTCGTCCCGCAGCTCCGCGGGAAGCAGCGCCTCGGGCGCGCCCTGATAGGCGACCGGCCGCAGCCACCGTTCGATCGCGGTGCCGCCCACCGAAGTCGACGTCGAGGTCGTCGCCGGGTACGGACCGCCGTGATGCTGGGCCGGCGCCACCGCGACACCCGTGGGCCACCCGTTGACCAGCACGCGACCGGCCAGCGGCGTCAGCTCCGCGAGGATCTCCGCGCCGCGTCCCTCGCCCGCCGCCTCCTCGGCCGACAGGTGAACCGTCGCCGTGAGGTTGCCCGGCAGCCGGGACAGCACGGCCCGGGCCTCGGCGTCGTCGTCGTAGCGGACGATGACCGTCACCGGCCCGAAGCACTCCTCCAGGAGCAGGTCGTGCGCCCCCTCGGCGGTCAGTTTCTCGGCCGCGACCGTCAGGAACCCGGCGCTGACCGTGTGCTCCCCGCCCGCCCCCGGCGTCACCGGCGACTCCACGTCGGGCAGTTCGGTGCGCTCGGCGACCCCGGAGATGAAGTTGTCCCGCATCCGGTGGTCCAGCAGGACGCCCGCCTCGGTGTCACTGACGGCGTCCGTGAGCGACTTCAGCAGACGGTCACCGGCCGCACCGCTCGGCGCGAGCACGAGCCCGGGCTTCACACAGAACTGGCCGACGCCCAGCGTCATCGAGCCGGCCAGCCCCGTGCCGATGGCCTCGGCCCGCTCGGCGGCGGCGGCCTCGGTGATCACGACGGGGTTCAGGGAGCCCAGCTCGCCGTGGAAGGGGATCGGGACGGGACGGGCCGCGGCGGCGTCGAAGAGGGCACGACCGCCCCGTACCGAACCGGTGAAGCCGACCGCGGCGACCAGCGGGTGCCTGATCAGCTCGATGCCGGCCTCGAAGCCGTGCACCAGGCCCAGTACACCCGCCGGGATGCCGTGCTCGGCGGCAGCCGTACGCAGCACCTTGGCGACCAGCTCGGACAGCGCCGGGTGGTCCGGGTGGGCCTTGACGACGACGGGGCAGCCCGCGGCCAGCGCGCTCGCGGTGTCGCCGCCGGCGACGGAGAAGGCGAAGGGGAAGTTGGAGGCCGAGTAGACGGCGACGACGCCGAGGGACACCTTGTAGCGGCGCAGGTCCGGGACGGGCGGGGTCGCGGTGTCGTCGGGGTGGTTGATGACGACGTCGAGGAAGGCGCCCTCGTCGACGATGTCCGCGAAGGCCCTCAGCTGGTAGCAGGTGCGGGCGAGTTCGCCGGTGAGGCGGACCGGGCCGAGCGCGGTCTCGGCGTCGGCGGCCTCGACGAGGTGGTCCTTGGCGGCCTGCAGCCGGTCGGCGGCGCCGCGCAGGAAGGCCGCGCGGACCGTGCGGTCGGCGAGGGAGCCGCGCGCCTCGTGCGCGGCGCGGACGGCGGCGTCCACCTCCTGGGCTGTGGCCTCCACCGCAACCTGTTCACGCTGCTTCCCGGTTCGGGGGTCGACACTCCAGACTGGTGCTGCTGCCACCGCGGGTCCCTCCACATGTAATGCCGCAGTACTGGGTCATCCACCAGGGTCGTTCGATATACTGAACGCTGTCTCTGATGATGAATATGCTTCGGAGACTATTTCCCGTCGAACGAAGGGGTCAAGGGCGATGTCGGCTGTCGAGACGGGGGGCGGAGCGCAGGTCAAGTCCGCGGTACGGACGGTTGAACTGCTCGAATACTTCGCCGGACGCCCCGGTATGCACTCCCTCGCCGCGGTCCAGGAGGCCGTCGGTTACCCCAAGTCGAGTCTGTACATGCTGCTGCGCACGCTCGTGGAGCTGGGCTGGGTGGAGACCGACGCGACGGGCACGCGGTACGGCATCGGCGTACGGGCGCTGCTGGTCGGCACCTCGTACATCGACGGCGACGAGGTGGTCGCGGCGGCGCGTCCGACGCTGGACCGTCTCTCGGACGACACGACGGAGACGATCCACCTGGCCCGGCTGGACGGCACGAACGTCGTCTACCTGGCCACCCGCCAGTCCCAGCACTACCTGCGCCCCTTCACCCGGGTCGGCCGCCGGCTCCCGGCCCACTCGACCTCCCTCGGCAAGGCGCTGCTGAGCACCTACACGGACGAACAGGTCCGCAAGATGCTCCCGGAGACGCTCCCCGCGCTGACCGAGAACACGATCACCGACCGCGAGAAGCTCATCGAGGAGCTGCATCAGGTCCGCGACCAGGGCTTCGCCGTCGACCGCGAGGAGAACACCCTCGGCCTGCGCTGTTTCGGCGTGGCGATCCCGTACCGCACGCCGGCCCGCGACGCGATCAGCTGCTCGGTGCCGGTGGCACGGCTGACGCCCGCGCACGAGCAGATGGTGAAGGACGCGCTGTTCGACGCGCGCGACCGGCTGACGCTGGCCACTCGTAGGCTCTGACTCCATGGATGTGGAACTCCGTGAGGTGCACGACAGCGATCTTCCAGTCTTCTACCGGCAGTTGAACGACCCGGAGGCCCTGCGGATGGCGGCCTTCACCCCCAAGGATCCGGACGACTGGGACGCCTTCGACGCGCGTTGGAGGCGGATCCGGTCCTCGGGCGACGTCCTGCGCACGATTCTGGCCGACGGTGACGTGGTGGGCAGCGCGGCCGTGTACGGGGACCCCGGCGAGCGGGAGGTCACCTACTGGGTCGACCGCGCGTACTGGGGCCGGGGTGTTGCCACGGCCGCCCTGCTGAGGCTGCTGGCCGAAGTTCCCGAACGCCCGCTGTACGCACGGGCGGCGGCCGACAACGAGGGCTCGCTGCGGGTGCTGTCCAAGTGCGGGTTCCGGGTGAGCGCGCACGCGAGGGGCTTCGCGAACGCGCGGGGCGAGGAGATCGACGAGGTAGTGCTGCACCTGGAGGGCTGAGGTCCTCTCCCCCGTCAGGCGGAGACGGATCGTCGCCGTGCAGGAGGCGCCGGCCGGTGCTCTCGCGGGAGCGTGGCGGTATGACGCAGACACTCGCTCCCGCCCCGGAGGCCGACGCCGCTGTCGGTCCCGGCAGGTCCCGTCGCGCCCTGCGGGCCGTCGCCATCGTCTCCTGCGTGCCCTATCTCTCGCTCAAGGTCGCCTGGATCGCCGGGAGTCACATCGGGATCCCGGCGGGCAGCGCGCTGCTGGAGCACCGGGCGAGCATGGCCGTCGCCAACAGCGTGACCGTCCTCATGGACACGGCCGTGATCGTGCTCGCGCTGGTGCTGACCCGGCCGCGGGGGCTGCGGGTGCCCGCGTGGCTCCTGGCCTTCCCCGCGTGGGTGGCCACCGGGCTGCTCGCACCCCTCATGGCCGGGTTCCCGATCCAGCTTCTCGTGGGCGCCCTCGGCGGCACCCTGGACACCACCGACGACGGCGGGGAGCCGTTCCTCCACACGTGGGTGTACGGCGTCGTCTACACGGGGTTCATCGTGCAGGGCCTCTCCCTCGGCGCCCTGTTCGTGCTGTACGCCCGCGACCGCTGGGGCGGACTGTGGGAGGGCCGGGTCTGGGAGCTGCCGGTCGGCGTCATCGGGTCGGCCCAGCGGGCGATCGCCGTGGCCGCCGCCGTCCTCTCGCTGCTGCCCCTGACCGCCCACGTGCTGTGGGCGTGCGGCAGCACCGCCGGGCTCAACGGGACTCGCGTCACCGACCGGACCAGCGACTTCTACGTCATGGAGGTCCTGTCCGCCGGCTTCCTCGTCATGGCCGTCACCGGTGGCTTCCTCCTCGCCTTCCGGCGCGGCCGGGCGCTGCCCGTCAAGCTGCCGCTCGCCCTCGCCTGGGTCGGCTCCGCGGCCTTGGTGTGCTGGGCGGGCTGGCTGGCGGTGGCCACGCTCACCGACATGGCCGACGGCCCGACGCCGCTGGAGAACTACGCCTACGCTGGCGAGATGATCGTCGGCATCCTTGTCGCCTGCCTCGGCGTCCACTTCCTCGCGGAGCGCTCCGCGAGGAGGAAACGTCGTACGGCGTGAGCCGGTTCCTCGGGTTGCTGTTCGGGCGGCGGGCGCGTCGGCGCTGGATCCATCTGATCCTCGGCGGCGCGCTCGCCATGCCGTACGTCTTCGTCGGCCAGCTCGTCGTCGGCCCCGCGACCAACTCCCGGTACGTCTTCAACGACCTCCCCCTGCAACTGCTCTCCTTCACCGTCGGGTTGCCCCTCGCCGCCCTCACCGCGGCCCTGTTCCCGCTGACCCGGCCCCTGGAGGCGGGGGCGGTGCGGTCGTTGTGCGGTGTCGACGCGGGCCTGCTCGCTCACGGGCCCGCCCGGTCGCGGGCGGCGAAGGGGCGGGCGGCTGCCTGGTTCACGCTGCATCTCGGGTTCGGCGGGATCATCTCGGGGATGTCGCTGGCGGTTCCGCCGTTCGCCGGCTTCCTCACCGCGCTGCCGCTGCTCGTGTGGCTGGGCGGCACGCGGCTCGTGGACCTGCCCGAGGCCCTCGACCGGACCTGGGTGCTCGCGCTCGCGCCGGTCGCGGGCGTGGCGACGCTCGTCGCACTCGCCGGCTGCGCGGCCGTCTGCGGCTCGCTTCTCGCCCGCTGGGCGCCCGCGTTGCTCGGCCCCACGCCGGAGGACCGGCTCGCGGCGGTCGAGGCACGCGCCGCCGACCTCGCCGTGCGCAACCGGCTCGCGCGCGAACTGCACGACTCCGTCGGCCACGCCCTGAGCGCCGTCACCCTGCAGGCGAGCGCGGCCATCCGAATCCTCGACACCGACCCGGAGTTCGCCCGCGAGGCCCTCGCCGCGATCGAGGACACGACCCGGCGTACGGTCGGCGAACTCGACGCCGTCCTGGGCGTGTTGAGGGACGGCGGCACTCCCGGTACGGCCCCGGCGCCCACCCTCGGCGCCGACCTGGACGGCCTGCTGCACCGCACGCGCGCGGGCGGGCTGCGTGTGACCGCCAGGGTCGACGCCGATGCCGGGGCACTGCCGCCCGTACTGTCCCGTGAGGCCTACCGCATCGTGCAGGAGGGGCTGAGCAACGCCCTGAAGCATGCCGGGGAGCGGGTGAGCGCGACCCTGCGGATCGTGATCACCGAAGGGGATCTGGAGATCAGCGTGGAGAACCCGCTGACCCACGCCCCCACCTGCCGCCCCGGCGGCGGCCACGGCCTGCGCGGCATCGCCGACCGGGCCAGGCTGCTGGGCGGGACGATGGAGGCGGGGCCGGCGGAAACGGTCGCGGCGCGGGGCATCTGGAGACTGCGCGTACGGCTGCCGATGACCTGCCCACCGACCCCGAGGGAACGCCCATGACGCCCCGCCCCACGATCCGCGTCGTCCTCGCCGACGACGAGCGCATGGTCCGCAGCGCCCTGCGCGCCATCCTCTCCGCCGAGCCGGACCTGGAGGTGGTCGGCGAGGCGGCGACCGGTGCCGAGGCCGTGAGCGTCGTACGGGACCGGAGACCCGACGTCGTGCTCATGGACGTACGCATGCCCGAGATCGACGGCATCCGGGCCACCGAGCAGATCCTCGCCACCCTCGACGAACCGCCCCGTATCGTCGTCGTCACCACCTTCGAGAACGACTCCTACGTGTACGACGCCCTGCGCGCGGGAGCCGCCGGGTTCCTGCTGAAGCGGGCGGACGCCGACGCCCTCGTGCAGGCCGTACGGCTGGTGTCGCACTCCGACACCCTGCTGTTCCCGTCGGCCGTACGCACCCTCGCGGCCGAGCACGCGCGCGCGTACCCCGCACCGCCGGCCTGGGTGGCAAGGCTCACAGGCCGCGAGAGCGAGGTGCTGCGGCTGATGGCGCAGGGCCTGACCAACGCGGAGATCGCACGGCGGATGGAGGTCGGCCCGGCCACCGTGAAGTCACATGTGGCGGCGGTGCTGGCGAAGACCGGCACGCGGGACCGCACGCAGGCCGTGATCGCCGCGTACGAGGCGGGCTTCATGAACGCTCGATGAGAAAGGGGGGCGCAAGGGAACGATTGCCCCCATCCTGATCGTCCTCTCGAGTGGGATGAACAAGACGATCAGGCGGGCGTCCGTCTTCACGCTGCTCCTGGTGTTCGCTCTGCTGGTCAGGGCGACCTGGGTGCAGTTCTACGACGGCCAGGCCCTTGCGGACGACAAGAACAACCGACGAAACACGATGGCGCTGTACAGCCAGCCGCTCGGCAACATCATCGTGGGCGGCGAGGCGGTCACCGGCTCGGCGCCGACGAAGAGCGGCGACCTCGCGTACAAGCGGACCTACACGGACGGCTCGCTGTACTCGGCCGTGACCGGCTACAGCTCGCAGGCGTTCGGAGCGACCCAGCTGGAGGGGATCTACCAGGACCTGCTCGACGGCAGCGACACCCGCGTGAAGAGCGTGATGGACACGATCACCGACAAGCGGGCCGACCCGGGCAATGTGATCACGACGATCGACCCGGATGTGCAGAAGGCGGCGTACGACGCGCTCGGCGACAAGAAGGGCGCCGCCGTCGCGATCGACCCCGCCACCGGGAAGATCCTCGCGGTCGTCTCCACTCCGTCGTACGACCCGTCGCGCATCACCACGGGCGACTCGGAGGCCTGGAAGCAGCTGACCAAGGACCCCGAGAAGCCGATGACGAACCGCGCGCTGCGGCAGCCGCTGCCGCCGGGCTCGACGTTCAAGCTGGTCGTGGCGGCCGCCGCGCTGGAGGACGGGCTCTATTCGTCGGTGGACGAGAAGACGGACAGCCCGGACCCGTACGACCTGCCGGACTCGAGCCGCGACCTGGGCAACGAGAACCCCAACGCGCCCTGCGAGAACGCCTCGATCAGGGTCGCGCTCCAGTACTCCTGCAACAACGTCTTCGGCAAGATGGCCGTGGACCTGGGCCAGGACAAGGTCCGCGAGACGGCCGAGAAGTTCGGCTTCAACGACGAGGAGCAGGACGTCCCGGTGCGGGCGTACCCCAGCGTGTACCCGTCCGACATGGACCGGCCGCAGACCGCGCTGTCCGGTATCGGCCAGTTCGACGTCACCGCGACCCCGCTGCAGATCGCCATGGTGTCGGCGGCCATCGCCAACGGCGGCAAGCTGGTCTCGCCGCACATGGTGTCGCAGATCACCGATGGCGGCGGCGATGTCCTGGAGAACTACGACGACAGCGCGGAGACCAAGGAGATCGTCAGCTCCGACACCGCCGAGCAGCTCCAGTCGGCGATGCAGACGGTCGTCGAGGAGGGCACGGGCACGAACGCGCGTATCCCGGGCGCGACGGTGGGCGGCAAGACGGGCACGGCCCAGCACGGCGAGAAGAACAGCAAGACGCCGTACGCCTGGTTCACGTCGTACGGGAAGGCCGAAGGCAAGGAGGTCGCCGTGGCGGTGATCGTGGAGCAGTCGAACGCGTCCCGCTCCGAGGTCAGCGGCAACGGGCTGGCCGCCCCCGTGGCCAAGAAGGTGATGGAGGCGGCGCTCAAGAGCTAGCCGGTCACTTGACGCCCAGAAGCTGCTCGATCGGGTTGATGGCGAAGTACACGAGGAACAGCACCGACGTTCCCCACAGCAGCCAGTGGATCTCCTTCGCCTTGCCCAGCACCGTCTTGATCACCACGTAGGCGAGGAAGCCCGCCCCGATGCCGTTGGTTATCGAGTAGGTGAAAGGCATGACGGCGATGGTCAGGAAGGCCGGGATCGCGATCTCGTACTTGTCCCAGTCGATGTGCTTGACCTGGGTCATCATCAGGAAGCCGACGGCGACGAGCGCGGGCGCGGCGGCCTGGAGCGGGACGATGGTGAGCAGCGGGGTCAGGAAGAGGGCCAGGGCGAACAGGCCTCCGGTGACGAGGTTGGAGAAGCCGGTGCGCGCGCCTTCGCCGACGCCGGCGGCCGACTCGATGTAGGAGGTCGCCGAGGACGAGGAGGCCGCGCCGCCCGCTGCCGCCGCGGCGCCGTCGATCAGCAGCACCCGGCCGAGGTTCGGCACCTTGCCCTGCTCGTCGAGGAGTCCGGCCTCGGCGCTGATGCCGACGACGGTGCCCATGGTGTCGAAGAAGTCGGACAGCACCAGCGTGAAGATCAGCAGGACGACGGTGACAATGGTGGTCTCGCCGAACGCGCCGAACAGGCTGAAGTCGCCGAGGCGTCCGAAGTCGGGAGTGTCGACCACCTTGTCGGGCCAGGCGGGTGTGGTCAGGCCCCAGGCCTTGATGTCGGCGACCGAGTTGATGACCATCGCGAGGAGCGTCATGGTCACGATGCTGATCAGGATGGCGCCCTTCACCTTCCGGGCGAGCAGGGCGATCGTCAGCAGAACTCCGAGGCAGAACACGAGGATCGGCCACCCGGTGAGTTGGCCGGTGCCGCCCAGCTGAACCGGCACGGTGGTGTTCGCGATGTCCGGGATACGGCTGACGAACCCGGCGTCGACGAAGCCGATGAAGGCGATGAACAGCCCGATGCCGACGCTGATCGCCTGCTTGAGCGGTTGCGGGATGGCGTGCATGACGGCCTCGCGCAGCCCGGTCACCACCAGTACGCAGATCAGCAGGCCTTCGAGGACGACCAGGCCCATCGCGTCGTCCCAGGACATCAGCGGAGCGATCTGGAAGGCGACGACGGCGTTCAGGCCCAGACCGGCGGCGAGGGCGAGCGGGAGGTTGCCGCCGACGCCCATGATGATCGTCATGACCGCGGCCACCAGGGCGGTGGCGGTGGTGAGTTGGACCGCATCCAACTGATGGCCGAACTTGTCCTTCGCGCTGCCCAGGATGATGGGATTCAGGACAAGGATGTAGGCCATCGTGAAGAACGTGGCGAAGCCGCCGCGTATCTCACGGGCGAAGGTGGAACCCCGTTCGGAGATCTTGAAGAACCGGTCGACGCTGTTCACGCCTGGCGGCGGGGCAGTTGACCGGTCGGCCACCTTCTGGGAATCGGACATGGCGGATGCTCCTTGCTGCCTGACTGATCGGTGTGCGGATGCTGGCTGGATTGTTCCCGCGTTGAACGCGCTTCAGGTTTTCTCCGTGTTACGGAATCAGGCCTGCTCACGTGCGACGCACCACACGTCGTTCGAGACCTCGTACGAACAGGACATTCGATCGCTGCTACGCTTCCCGACCTCGCAGCATGATCGCGGAAAGATCGCCGGACGATCACATGTCATACACATGCCACTCATAGGCAAGGAGGGCCGTCCGTGGGCACGGTCGTCGACGACGCCGCCTCCGTGGAGTTCCATGCCTTCTTCGAGCGTCACTATGCCGAACTCGCGCGCCTGGCCCACCTGCTGACAGGTGAGGCGGACGCCGCCGACGACCTGGCCGCCGACGCGTTGCTGGCGCTGTGGCACCGCTGGGACCGGGTCCGCGCGGCCGACCATCCGGTCGCGTACGCGCGCGGCGTCGTGGCCAATCTGGCCCGCACCAGAATCCGCAGCGCGGTCCGGGAGCGGCGGCGGGTCGCCCTGTTCTGGTCGCAGCGCGAGGAGAAGACGGAGAACCCGGACGTCGCGGGCGTCGTCGACGTCCAGGAGGCATTGCGTGGACTCCCGTTCCGCAAACGCGCCTGTGTGGTGCTGCGGCACGCGTTCGACCTGTCCGAGAAGGACACCGCGCTCGCCCTCGGGATATCGGTCGGTACGGTGAAGAGCCAGACCTCGAAGGGGATGGCCGAACTGCAACGGCTGCTCGGGACGCAGGGCGCTCCCCTCAAGGTGCACGCGGCGGCGATGATGCGCACCGAGGGCGCCGCGGGAAGGAACCGATGATGCGGCGGGACGTGCACGACGAACTGCGCGCCCGGCTGCACGAGGCGGCCGAGGCGCACGAGCCCGACCGCGAGCGGCTCCTGGCCCGCGTCCAGCGCGGCATGGCGGCCCCCTCCGGGCAGCCCCGCACCGACCACCGGGCGACCAACCCTCCGGTGTACGGCTGGTTCCGGGTCGTGAGCGCGACGGCCGCGGTCGCCGGAGTGCTCGCGGTCGGCGGGTACGCGGTGGCGTCCGCCGTGCAGGAGGACGCCCCGCAGCAGTCGGTGGCCACTTCGCCGACGCCGGCCCCGGAGGCGACGACCCGGGCCCCGGTCCCGCCCGCCCCGTCGGCCGACCCGACGCCGGCGCCGACGCCCAAGTCCCGCGGGACGGCCGAGGCGCCGACGCGACAGCCGACCGCCACGGCCGAGCCCCCCGCGGCCAAGGGCGAGCAGGACGGCCCCCTGTGGTCGGACGGCTCGGTGGACCCGCACAGCAACGACTTCTGGGCGCAGAGCAATCTGACCCTCAGGACGAGCGAGCAACTCACCGCGCTCACGGTCCGGTTGAGGATCAAGCAGACCGGCGGGGTCAGCACGGCCGGCGCGTGGCGCTCGCTGCCGGAGGAGGACTTCACGCTGACCGTCGGGGAGAAGGACGGCTTCCTCGTCTACACCTGGGCGCTCAAGGAGGGCCGTACGGTCCGCGAGGGCGCGTGGGTGTTCGCGGGGCAGTACGACCATGAGCGCGGCGGCCGGGACGCGCGCGACGACAGCTACGCGATGACGGCCACGGCGGGCGGCGAACAGCTGTCGGTGGCGGGCGGCTTCGCGGCGCACGACGCCAGCGACTCGGCGGCGACCGACGGAGATGCGTGAAGCACCATCCGGAAGCAACCTCCCGCGGTTTCTCGGCATCTGTCATCACGTACGCGATCTGACAGCGCATACGCGCGAGAGAGCCCCCTGGACCTGTCGGCATGAGCCCCCCTCGGCCGGCAGAGCGGAACGCCCCGCCGGTGACGACCGGCGGGGCGTTCGCGCGTGCGCCGAGCGCCGGCCCAATCCCCCACCCGCCTGCTGGCTCTCCTCCTCACGCTGATCTACGGCCCATCGGGCACGGCCGACTCAGGAGCACCACCCGTGAAGCCTGCGACCAATTACGACTAAAGGCATCGGGCCGGTCAGGCGCTAGCTCAGTCCATCGTCGCGCCGATGGTGGTGCTGCCCGTGGTCAGGAACGTGGTCGGGGGCAGCGCGCCGCCCGACTGGCGGGCGTCGTAGGCGCCGGAGGCGTCCGTCGAGCGGAAAGCGGGAGTGGCGATTCCGGAGTCCCAGTTGTTGCCGGACGAGACCACCGGGCCACCCTTGTTGACCGAGCCGCCGCCGTTGCTCACGGCGAGGTTCTTGCCGAGCCTGGCCGCGCCGGTGGCGAAGTAGTAGCCCCACTTGGCGTTGGCGTAGGCGGTGGTGCGGTTGATGACGACGGCGCCCTTGTTGCTGTTCTCGGTGAAGCCGTTGCCGGCGTTGCCCCAGGCGGCCGAGTTGTTGACGACGTGCGCGACGACCTCGCCGTCCCCGCCGAGCTTGTAGCCGTTGCCGTCGCCCGCGAACGCCGGGTCGGACCAGCGGTTGACGCCGTTGCCGAAGGCCCAGGTGTGCTCGACGGTGACCGCAGAGGAGAAGGACCAGAAGTCGAGACCGTCGTCGGAGTTGTTGTAGAGGCGGGCTCCGGTGATCAGGTTCCCGGTGCCGGAGCCGAACTTGACCGCGATGCCGTCGGCGTTCTCGCCGTGGTTGGCCGCGTCGTAGTGGCCGTAGGAGTCGATGTTGCGGACGGTGTTGTCGACCGTGCCGTCGCCGGTGAGGGTGAAGCCGGAGTCGCCGCCGTTGATGGTCTTGATGTTGTTCCAGCTGGTACCTGCGCAGGACTGGCAGACGACGGCGCTGTCCGGGGAGTTCTGGAAGGTGATGCCCGAGACGTTCCAGTAGTCCGCGGTCAGCTTGAGGATCCAGTCGCCGTCCGGGAGGTTCGACCCGTCGATCTTCACGGTCTCCGAGCCGTACGCGGTGAACGTGACCGGCGCGGACGAGGTGCCGTTGGCTGTGGACTGGAGGGTGGCCGTCGGGTAGTAGGTGCCGCCTCGGACCTGGATGACGGTGCCGGCGGTGGCGTTCTTGAGGGCGTTGGACAGGTCGGTGGAGTTGCTGACGACCACGGTGGCGGCCTGCGCCTGGGCGGGGAGGACGGCGAGTCCGGCGCCCAGGGTGAGGGCCGACAGGGTGGCGAGAGCGGTACGACGAGACATGGAGTGCGGTCCTTTCGTCGTGCGGTGCGGGGATGGGCAGGGGACGCTCACAGTTCGGAGGCGGGCCGGGCGGCAAAGCCCGGCGCGCCTCAGGCGTACGGCCTCCAGTCACCGAGATACGTCCGCCTGGTGTGCCCCGCGGCTTGCCCGGCGGTCAGTTGAGGTCGGTTCTCCGACACCGGAATCGCCGCGCCGGGACCGGAGTTGCGGTACTCGGCGAAGCGCTGGTCCTGCCACGGGAAGCCGTTCGACATGTTCGTGTAGGGCGCGACCGCGTCGATGCCGGGGCCGAGGTGGGTGTCCCGGACGACCAGGCTGGGGCGGGCGGTGGTGTCGGAGCTGGGCACCCAGGGACGGGCGAGCTTGTAGTAGGCGTCCGGGGCCTCGCTGGTGATGCGGCTCCGGGTGACCAGGTAGCCACGCGGGTTGGCGCCCGCTGTCGAGGGGGCGAAGACGAAGCCGTACGGGCCCGAGGAGAGGTCGGTCCGGGTCAGGGTCCGGAAGTGACAGTGCTCGTAGACGGCCGTGGCCCGCCCGAAGACGAAGTCGACGTCGCCCTCGACGTAGCAGTGCGAGAAGTACTGTCGGGCGAAGACGCCGAGGGCGATCGAGTCGGCGTACAGGGTGTCCTGGTGGCCGAGGAACCGGCAGTGGTGGAACGCGGACCGGTCGCCCTGCACCTTGATGGCGACGGCCTGGGTGCCGCTGATGCCGGGGTGGTCGGCGCGCAGCCAGTCGTTGGCGAAGGTGAGGTCATGGGCGGTGAAGCCGTCGGCCTGGACGAGGGTGGTGGCGGAGCCGGTGGTGCCGTAGGTGCCGCCGCCGGGCCTGGGGGTGCCGGCGGCGTTGTCGTACACGATGACGACGTCACGCGGGTCGCCACTGGCGCCCAGCCAGGTCATCCCCGTCCGGGTCACGTCCACGACGGCGGTCTCCCGGTACGTCCCCGGCGCGATGACCAGGGTCCAGCCGCTGCCTCCCCGAGTGCCGAGAGCCTGGGTGGTACCCCCGGCCGCGGTCACGGCGGCCTGCAGGGAGGTGAAGTCGCCCTGTCCAAAGGGGTGGACGTACAGGGTCTGCGGGGTCAGGCGGGCGGCCGGCGAACCGTAGCGGCCGAAGGGGCGGGGCGGCCTGGAGTCACCGGCGGCCCGGGCGGGGGCCGGCGCGAAGGCGAGCGCGGTTGCGGCGCCGGTACTCGCGAGCAGAAATCCCCTTCTGGACAAGGGGAGTTGGAGGTGGGGCGAGGGCATGCGAGTGCTCCTTGGGAGTGCGGCTCTTCAGGGGTGCGGGTGCGGTACTTCCTCGCGTGGGGGCCGTCGGGACGGGGTGGCGGGCCCCGGCCCGGGTCGGGGCGCGGGGGTCAGCGCAGCTTGCCGGCGCCCGCGCAGCGGTCGACGATGCCCGGCACCGCCCTGGGGTTGTCGACCTTCGTCCGTAGGGTTGGCGTCCATCCGGCCCCGGACTGGAGGGTCTCGCCGGGGATCTCGGCGTTGTGGACGGCGATGAGGTCCGTCAGCTTCCCGTTGACGTAGTTGTTCTCCGCTGTGAGCGGCGCCTCGTTCCACTTCTTCAGCGCCTTGCCGACGCTGACGCCGGGCGCCAGCGAAAGGGCGTTGTGCGTGGCATACAACTGCGAGGAGGCGCCGATGCCGAAGACGTACGCGTAGTTCTGGTCTCCGGTGACGACGAAGTGGTTGTTGTACGAGTCGACCTGCCCGAACCGCACCCGGGGCGCCCGCTCGACGATCCTCTCGAAGCGGTTGTGGTGCAGGGTGACCTTGAGCTTGTCCGTGTCGGTGGAACCCGCGCTGTCGCTGTTGCCGATCAGCATGGTCTTGTCGTGATCTGCGAACGAATTCCAGGACACGGTCACATGGTTGGCGCCGCGCACGATGTCGAGGAGCCCGTCGTGCTGCTGGTAGACCTTGCCGAAGTACGACGGCAGGGTGCTGTCCGGGTAGCGGCCGTCGGTGAGCGTGTTGTGGTCGATCCACACATGGGTGGAGCCGTACACCACCACGCCGTCGTACTCGGAGTTCCAGGCGCCGGTCTTGTTGTCGTCGGTCGGGTCCCACTGCGGGAAGCAGTCGACGGGGGCCTCGATGGTGAGGTTGCGGAGGATGACGTTGTCCACGCCCTTGATCTGGAGGCTGCCGCCGAGGATCCCGGAGCCCTTGCCGACCCCGACGATGGTGGTGTCGGCGGGGACGTTCGCCTTGATGGCCTGGTCCTGCCGGGCGGCGGACGCGGCGCGCAGCTCCTCCTGTTCCCCGCTTACGGGGTTGTCGTGTCCCCACACGGCGGGGTCGTAGTCGGCGAGGTACCGCTGGAGGTCGTACCCGTCCGCCGCGAAGGCGTCGCAGCCCTCCGACACGGCGTCGATCATGCCCTTGACCTTGATGACCTTCGGCGCGCTACCGCCGTCGGCGAGCGCCTGGCGGAACTCCGCCCAGGTGGTGACGGTGTGGACGTGCTCGGCATCGGCGGCCGACCCGCCGGTCGTCCCCGCCCCCGCGGAGCCCCAGCCGTCACCCGCGGCGAGGACCTGCCGGCCGAGGTCACGGGGTCCGGCTTGTGCCCCGGTGCCGGTGAGACCGAGGACGAGGGCCGTGCAGCCGATCAGAACGACTGCCCTTCTTGTGACATGCCCATGCCATATCTGTGCGTTCATTGTATGGCTCTCTCTTCTGCTGGGGTTGGGTCAAGCGACGGAGGCGTCCGGCCAGGTGATCCAGGACTCCGGGATCTCCTCGCCGAGCCGGCGCACGTCCTGCGGGCCGAGCACCCGCGTACGCAGTAGCTCCCGCACCACGAGACGCGCCACGACGATCGCGCCCGGGGGGTTGAAGTGCGTGTTGTCCTGCTCGGTGGCGGTCCAGTTGAAGTACGTCTTGGTCCCCTCGGCCCCGAGCCGCTGCCACAGCGCGAGGGACAGGGCCTGGATGTCGAGCAGCGCGACCCGCTCCTGCCGGGCCAGCGCGCGCATCGCCGCCGGATAGTCGCCGTGGGTCGGCAAAGCGTTGCCGTCGCCGTCGAACCTGCGGCGCTCGACAGGGGTGGCGAGAACCGGACGGGCACCACGGGCACGCGCACCGTCGGTGTAGCGGCGCAGGTAGTCCTGGTAGGTGGTCCAGGGCTCGGTGTACCGGGTGGGGTCGGTGGCCTTCTCGTCGTTGTGCGCGAACTGGACGAGCAGGAAGTCTCCGGGCCGGACGGCGGCGAGGACGACATCCAACCGCCCTTCGTCGACGAAGCTCTTGGAACTGCGCCCGTTCACCGCGTGGTTGGAAACGAGCAGGTTCCTGCGCAGGAAGAAGGGGAGCGCCATGCCCCACCCGGTCTCGGGGACGGCGTCGGCGTATTTCTGGGCGGCGGTGGAATCACCGGCGATGTGGAGGGTGCGATGGCGCTGCGCCGCTCGGGCGCCACCGGTGCCCGCGAGGGCGAGAGGAACAGCGGCAACGGCCGCGGAACCGACCTGTCTGCGCGTAAGAGACACAGGGGTGCCTTTCAGCAGGGGCGAGTTGTCCCACCCAGGGGCGCGGGGAACTGCGCGACCAGCCACACACAACCCGCAGCCGGCCGCGCACAGAAGCAACCGAGCTCTCAGCCGTTCCGTTCGTTCCACTCGGCCTGAGCGTCGTTCAGCTGACCAGCCACCGTGTCCAGGAACTCCTTGGCGCTCATGTCCCCGTTCAGCACCTTCTGGAAGTTGGGCTCGTTGTCGGCCTTCGAAATGGTGTTCCAGTCGGGCAGGTAGTACGGCAACTGCACAATCGTCGTCGACCCGTCCGTCAACGCCGCGGCAGCCAGTTTCGTCGGCTCGGCCTCGGAAATCCACGCGTCCTTCGCGGCGTCGTTGTTCGACGGCACCTGCCCGGCCGCCTTGTTGAACTTCGAGTTCTCGTCGTGCGACGTGGCGAACTCGATGAACTTCCAGGCGGCTTCCTTGTTCTTGGAGCTTTTGAACAGCCCCATCCCGTCAACAGGGTTGGACACCTGGACCCGCTTGCCTGTGGAGCCCACCGGCTGCGGAATCCCCCGGAACTTGTCCGTGCCGAGGGCTTTCACATGGTCCTGGTACGACCCGAGGTTGTGGTTCAGCATCCCGATCGTGCCGGAATCCCACTGGGCGACCATCTTGGTGAAGTCGTTGTTGAGGTCGGCGGCCGGCGTGACCTTCTTGAAGAGCGCGGCGTATTTCTCCAACGCGGCCACGTTCTTGGGGTCGTTGACGGTCGTCTTCGCACCGCTCGCGTCCCAGAAGGACGTGATCCCGGACTGCCCGTACATGGCGTCCAGCGCCTGCGCGATGGAGCCGGCGCCGCCACGGATGGTGTACCCGAACTCGTTCTTCCCGGCGTCGGTCAGCTTCTCCGCGGCCTCGAAGAACTTGTCCCAGGTCGCCGGCTCGTCCAGAGAGGCCTTCTTGAACAGGTCGGTGCGGTAGTACAGCACACCGTTGTTGGCGGAGGTCGGCACCGAGTACAGCTTGCCGTCACCGCCCCCCGCGGCCTTCAGCGAAGCGACCATGTCCTCATTGAGCTTCCCGTTCAGCGAGGACTTGGCTAGCCGGTCGTCCAGCGGGTCCAGCGCGCCCTGCGCGGCGAATCCGGCGAGCATCGCCGCGCCGACACCGCCGACGTCCGGCAGGCCGCCGCCCTGGAGTGCGGTGTCCACCTTGGACTGGTAGTCGGTGGACGGGATCCCGACGTACTCGACCTCGATGTCCGGGTTGGCCTTCTCGAAGTCGGCGATGATCTCCTTCCAGATGTCGGTGCGGACACCGCCGTTGTTGTCCCAGAAGACGATCTTTCCGGTGCCGCTGCCCTCGGCGCCCTTGTCACCGCCCGCACTGCTCCCGTCGTCACCGCAGGCGGTGGCGGTCAGGGCGAGGACGGAGCCCAGAGCGACGGCCACGGCGGCGCGCCTGCTTCTGCGAATGCTGATCTTCATTGGTCGGCTCTCTTCTTCTGGATCAGACGGAGATAGGGAGGTGTGGGGGTCTTCGAGGCGCGAGCGCGAACCGCCGCAGGACTCAGCGCCGGGGCGCGCGGCGCTCAGCCATCGGCACCCGTGAGGTGGTCGATCCCCTGCTGCGGCCCGGAGAACCGCGTCACCAGCGCCGGCACGGCGGCAGCCGGGTCCAGTCGGTAGTCGTAGAAGTCCCGCGGATCGAAGGCGGCACCCCACTCGTCGTGCCGGCCGGTCGTATTCCTGAGGATCGACCCGCGTTGCACCAGCTCCGCGGTGGTGTCGGCCTGGTAGGGGTGCTGGACGTCGCGGTAGTAGCTGTTCTCGATGACCATCTTGGTCCGGCCCCGCGACCAGTTGCCGTACGTCCACACCGGGTCGCCGGGATCCGTCTGCGCGGTCAGGTAGTTGTTGTACAGGTGCGCGTAGGCGGCGTTGTCCACGGACGGGTTGCGCTGCTTGGTGTCGGCGAACCAGTTGTGGTCGATCGTGATCTGCGTCTTGACTTCGGTCGTCCAACCGAGCCCGAACGTCTTGTTGTTGTTCTCGAACCGGTTGTAGGAGACGGTCACGTATTCGCTGTCCTTGCGCACGTCCAACTGGCCGTCGCAGATGTTCGAGAAGCGGTTGTGGTCGACCCACACGTGGTGGACGGTGTCCATCTGGATGCCGTCGAAGTCGGTGTCCTTGCAGTCCCAGTTGCCCTCGATCGCCGAGTCGCGGATCGCCAGATTGCGGATGATCACGTTGTGCGTGCCGGGTTCGAGATGGAACTCGCCCTGCACCAGCTCCCCGCTCGTGCCGACGCCGACGATGGTCTTGTCCGAGGCGACGGTGATGTTCGCGCCGAAGGGCCGCGCGGTGATGGCGCCCCGGACCCGGATGACGTACGGCTCCTGCGCCGCCGCGTACTTGGCCAGGGAGGTCTGGTCGGTGACGGTGACGACCTTGCCGCCCGCGCCACCGGTCGTGCCCCCGGCGAGGGAGGCGAAGCCGTGCGGTCGGTCGGTCCAGCGAGCGGCGGAGGCCGAAGTCGCCGTCGGACCAGCGGCCTTCGCCTCCCCGATCGTCCCGAGGCTCAGCGCGGCGACAAGGCTCAGCACGGCGGCCAGGACCATGCCGTACCCCGGCCTCGGTCTCTGCAAGCGCTTGCTATCAAGGTGCTGCGTCATTGCGGCTCCCAACAGTGCTCAACAGGCTTACTGGTCAGGTGCGTTACGAGGGGTCGATCCTGAAGTGCGAGAAGGTTGCCGCTCCGGCGTGTCCCGGCCCGTCGGGCGCGAGGCCGAAGAGCCCGAGCAGGGCGCCGACCCAGCGCCAGGGGGTGGCGGCGAACACCGGTCCCGAAGGACGGGGGCCATCGCCGACGTCGTAGGAGAACCGACAGCGCGCCCCGGCCACGATCTCGATCCGCAGCCGCACGCGCCCCCGAGGGGCGAGCCGCGCGTGTCCGGCGTCCCGTTCCCGCTCCGCCACGGCCTCGGCGAACCGGTGCACGACATGAACCGCCCCGTCCGCGCCGCGCTGGAGCCCGATCCAGCAGAACGCGTCCCCCAGCACCGCGAGCCCCGCCCGCGCCCCCGGCTCCGCACTGTCCAGCCGCAGCTCGACCTCGACCGCGCACGGCATCCCGGGCAGCCGCTGGGTGAGGATGTGCGGCAGTCTGCGCAGATCATGAGCGTCGGCCGAGCGGACGCAGGTGAGTCGCAGGCCGTCGCCGGAGTGCTGGGTGGCCCAGCCGTCCCGGGGGTTGGCGGTCCACGACCACTGGCGGCCGAAGCGTCCGCCGGGGAAGTCGTCGTCGGTGGCGGGCGCGGCGGGCGGCTGTGGTGGCAGGTCGGGCCTGCGGTGTACGGCTACGGGCGCGCCATCGCGGCCGAGCACCGGCCAGCCGTCGGCACCCCAGCGCATCGGCTGGAGGTGGACGACCCTGCCGTAGGCGCCCTGCTGCTGGAAGTGCAGGAACCAGTCCTCCCCCGACGGGGTGCGTACCCAGCCGCCCTGGTGCGGTCCGTTGACGTGGGTGTCCTGCTGTTCCAGGACGATCTTCTCCTCGTACGGCCCGAAGAACTCGCGTGACCGGAAGGCGCCCTGCCAGCCGGTCTCCACTCCACCGGCCGGGGCGAGGATCCAGTACCAGCCGTCGTGCTTGTAGAGCTTGGGGCCTTCGAGGGTGAACCAGCCGGGTATGCGGTCGCCGTCGACGATCAGCTTGCCGTCGTCGAGGAGTTCGGTGCCGTCGGGGTGCATCCGGTGGCCGGTGAGGCGGTTCTTGACACCGGAGCGGGACTTGGCCCAGGCGTGCACGAGGTAGGTCTCGCCGGTCTCGTCGTCCCAGAGGGGGCAGGGGTCGATCAGGCCCTTGCCCGCCTTCACCAGGTGCGGGCGGGTCCAGGGGCCGCGGATCTCGGGGGCGTTGACCTGGAAGATGCCCTGGTCGGGGTCGCCCCAGAAGATCCAGAAGCGGTCGTCGTGGTGGCGGAGGGACGGTGCCCAGACGCCGCAGTCGTGGCGCGGTGCGGTGAACTCCCCTGCCGGTTCCAGGCGTTCCAGGGCATGGCCGACCAGGGTCCAGTTGACGAGGTCGCGGGAGTGGAGGAGGGGCAGGCCCGGGGCGCGGCCGAAGCTGGAGGCGGTGAGGTAGAAGTCGTCGCCGACGCGGACGACGTCCGGGTCGGACCAGTCGGCGTTCAGGACGGGGTTCGTATAGGTCCCGGTCGTCACGGGCTCACCGCCTTGCGGACCAGCGATGCCGCTTCGAGCCGGCTGATGCGGCCGTCGGCGACCACGGTCACGATCCGGCGTACGGCGGTCTCGCCGGGTGGGATCGGGAGCCGTTCCCCGGCGGCGAGGGAGGAACCGACGCCGGGGTACTCCTGCGCGCGTACGAACCAGGGGTCCAGACGGGTCTGTTCGGTCGCCCCGGCGAAGACCAGGGTCCAGGTGGAGCCCGCCAGCGCCACCCAGGGGGCGCGGCTGCCGTGGATCTCCTGCTCGCCGTCGCGGTCGATGGTGAACACGTCCGGCGCCGAGGACTCCTTGCGGGCCCGCCAGAAGAAGCCGCCGTAGGCCGCGCCCGGACGCCCGTTGGTGGCGGGGCTGCCGACGGACAGCGGGCGGGGGGTGACGTTGGTCAGGGAGAACGTGAAGTCCAACGCCCAGGCGGATGCGGTGAGTTCGGTGGCCGCGACGGTACGGCGCTCGCGCAGGAGCTCGGCCCCTGCCGCCACCCAGCGCAGTTCCTCGACGAAGCCGTCGGGGTCGCGCAGCTGGAAGGCGGAGTGCCGCTGGGCGCCGTGGTTGTCCAGTTCGGTCGGGCCCCGGTCGCGGACGAAGGTGCGTCCGCCCCAGAAGTTGGCCCCCTCGACGTCGGGAACGGCGACGCCGACGCCGAGGTGGTGGGTGTGGTCGGCGGGACTCAGCTCGGTGACCGCCGTGCCGGTCAGGGTGGTGACGGGGTGCAGATACGGGCGCGGGGAGAGGCGGGCCGGCAGTTCGGGCCGGGTGACGTACCGGCCGACCGGGCGGCCCGCGACGCGCAGCACCGCGGTGTCATGGGGGGTCATCAGGTGCTCACCTCTTTCGTTCTCGCCGGGAGCGCCCAGGAAGCGCCCAGCTCGGAGTAGAGGGCGAGGGTGTCGGCGGCGGCCGCGACGAGACCGTCGATGCCGGGCACGACACGGCGCTGCTCGTCGGGGAGCAGCCGCCAGGCCTCGTCCGGCAGCGGGGCCGGGTCGGGGGCCAGTCGAATCGCTTCAACGACCTTCATGAAGGCGCCCGTCGCGTCGGGCGTGACCAGCAGGTCGGTGCCGTCGGTGACGTGGTCGGCGAGGTTCTCCAGCAGGTCCGTACGGCCGTACTCGTACTCCTCGGGGCCGTGGCCGGCACGCTGGAGCAGGACACGGTCCTGCTTGTACCAGAAGGTGATCCGGCCCTGGTCGCCGTGGACGACGACGTACGGCTCGTCGGGGTCCTCGGCGCACAGCGTTGCGCCGACGACGACCGGGCGGTGCTGTGCCGTGGTGACGCGGACGCAGGAGGTGTCGTCGGACTCGATGTCGTTGGCGCGCAGCAGCTCGGTCTCGATGGCGGTGACGTCCTCGGCGCGCACCGTCCCGCCCAGTGCGAGGGCGGTGGCGACGGCGTGCGCGAGAGGGTTGGTGAGCACGCCGTCGATGACGTCGACGCCGTTCAGGCGCCGCTTGCCCGCCCAGGGCGCCCGCCGGTAGTACGCCTCGGGGCGCGCCCAGGCACCGGCCCCGCCGATACCGGCGATCGCGCCGATCGCGCCCTCGGCCATCAGCGTCCGGATCGCCGGCACCGCGTGCGAGCCAAGCGACTGGAAGCCGATCTGGCAGGCGACGCCGGCCTCGGCCACCCCGTCGGCCATGCGCCGGAACTCGGCGTACGACGGGGCCGGCGGCTTCTCCAGCAGGATGTGCACGCCACGCCGGGCCGCCGTCAGGGCGAGGTCGGTGTGGGTCGGGATCGGCGTGCAGATCACCGCGATCCGGGCGCCGGTGGAGTCGAGGAGGGCGCCGAAGTCGGCGGACTGCGCGGGCGCGCCCGAGGCTGTGACGAGGCCCTCGGGGAGCTCCTCCTCGCTCAGCGGGGTCAGCTCGCAGATCCCCGCCAGCCGCACGATCCCCTTGTCCTGGAGCCGGCGGATGTTGTCCAGGTGCCAGCGGCCGTGGCCGCGCGCGCCCGCCAGCACGATGGGTACGGCAGTGCTCATGGGATCCTCCCTGCGCCCGCGCCGCGTGCCACCGCTCGGTCGGCCGTGGCGGCGCTGTCGATCTTTGTGTGCAGGGTAGGTGTCCAGCCGACGTCGGCCGTGAGGTCACGCTCGCTGCCGGAGTTGTAGGCGTTGTGGATGGAGAGCAGGTCCACCGGATAGCCTCCCTCAGACTCCGTCCGGGGGGACCCCCAGAGGGTGCCGGACTGGTGCAGGGCGGTGCCGTTCCAGCTCTTGTCCAGGTCGGCGACCTCGATGCGGCCGGGCGTGTGGAAGGTGTTGTTCTCGGCGTGGATCGCCGACTCGGTCGCCACTCCGACGGAGTAGCGGTAGTCGTGGGCGTCGGCCGGGACGACGTACCGGTTGTTGTAGAGGTGCACCTGCCCGAAGCGGACGCGCGGGGCACGCTGGACGACGGACTCGAACCCGTTGTGGTGGAGGGTGATCCGGAGCTTGCCGCGGTCTGCGGTGGCCGTGTCGCCGTTGCCGTTGCCGTTGCCGTTGCCGTTGCCGTTGCCGTTGCCGTTGCCGTTGCCGTTGCCGTTGCCGTTGCCGATGAGGATCGCCCTGTCGTGGTCGGTGAACCGGCTCCAGGAGACGGTGACCAGGTCGGAGGCGTTGGTGATGTCGAGCAGGCCGTCGTGGCGGAGGTAGTTGCGGCCGAAGTAGGTGGGTTCCAGCTCGTCCGGGTGGCCCTTGTCGCTGAGGGTCACATGGGTGGCGCCGCGCAGCCAGATGTTGTCGTACGCCGTCTTCCAGTCGCCGAGTCCGCCTGTGTTGGGCTGCCACACGGGGAAGCAGTCGTAGGCGTCGCGGAGTTCGAGGTTGCGGACGATGACGTTGTTCGCGCCTTGAAGCGGGAGGCTCGCGCCCTTGAGGACAGCCGAGGAACCGAACCCGACGATGGTGGTGTTGGAGCCGACGGCCAGCTCGATCCGCTCGGCCTGCTTCGCCGCCGAGGCCTGCCGGGCCTCCTCCTGCGGACCGCTCGGCTTGGCGGAGCCCCAGGTGCGGGGGTCGTAGGCGGTCAGGTACGTGCTGGTGCCGTAGCCGTCGGTGGCGTAGTCGGCGCAGTCCAGGTGGTCGCCGTCGTCGTCGGTGTTGGCGTCGATGGTGCCGGCCACCCTGATGATCTTCGGGGTGGAGCTGCCGCCGTCCAGGGCGCGGACGAGCTCACTTCGGTTGCGAACGGTGAAGACGTGGGCGTCGTCGGCGGTGGACCCCCCCGTGGTACCACCGTCGGCCGCGGCCCAGCCGTCGTTCGGGGCGAGGGTGTCGCGGCTGATGTCGCGGACGTCGTCGGCGTGGGCCGGGACGCGGAGCAGCCCCAACAGGGCGGTCAGAGCGATGACCTGACGGAGTCTCATCCCTTCACCGCCCCCGCGCTGAATCCCGTGATCAGCCACTTCTGGATGAAGGCGAACACGATCACGACGGGCACGGCCGCGATGATGCCGCCCGCGGCCAGCGCGCCCAGGTCGACGCTGTCCGCGCCCATCAGGGTGTTGAGGCCGACCGGGATGGTCTGCTTGTCCTGGTTGTTGAGGAACATCAGAGCGAACAGGAAGTGGTTCCAGGAGTGCACGAAGGCGAAGGAGCCGACGGCGATCAGACCGGGCCGCAGCAGCGGCAGGACGACGATCCTGAAGGCCGTCATCCGGTTGCAGCCGTCGACCCAGGCGGCCTCCTCCAGGGAGTACGGCACGTTCCTGATGAAGTTGCTGATCAGGATCATCGACAGCGGCAGCTGGAACACCGTCTCCGCGATGATGACGCTGCCCAGCGAGTTGATCATCTGCAGCTCGGCGAAGATCTCGAACAGTGGCACCAGGAGCAGCGCGCCGGGCACGAACTGGGAGCAGAGCAGGGCCAGCATGAAAGCCCGCTTGATCGTGAAGTTGAAGCGCGCGAGCGCGTAGCCGCCGGCCAGCGCCACCAGGGTCGTCATCAGGAGGGTGACGACGCCGACCAGCACGCTGTTCTGGAAGTAGGTGCCGAAGCTCCGCTCCGTCCAGACCTTCTCGAAGTGGTCGAACGTGATCGGCCAGGGCACGAGCGAGGTCGAGCCGGCCGGGCGCAGGGAGAAGAGCAGGATCCAGTAGAAGGGGACCAGGGTGAAGACCAGGTAGATCGACAGCGGGAGGTAGATCTGCCAGCGCGGGACCTCGTCGTAGGTGCGGTGCTTCTTGCGCGGACGGGGCGGTTCGGGGGCGGCCGGCACGGGCGCCGGCGCGACCTGGGTGGCTTCCTTGACGCTCACTTGTCCTCACCTCCGAACTTGCTCAGCCGCAGATAGACCATCGAGCAGAAGAGCAGGATCACGAACGCGACGGTCGTCAGGGCCGACGCGTAGCCGAAGTTGTGCGCGTCGACGCTGGTGTTGGCGATGTGGAGCGGCAGGGTCGTGGTCACTCCCGCGGGGCCGCCGCCGGTCAGCGTGTACAGCAGGTCGACGTTGTTGAACTCCCACACCGCGCGCAGCAGCGTGGACAGGACGATCGCGTCCTTGAGGTGGGGCAGCGTGATGTGCCAGAACTGCTTGATCCGGCCGGCCCCGTCGACCTCGGCCGCCTCGTACAGGTCCTTCGAGACGGACTGGAGGTCGGCGAGGATGAGGATCGCGAAGAACGGCACCCCGCGCCACAGGTCGGCGACGATCGCCGCCGGGAACACGGTGGAGGTGTCCGACAGCCAGCTGGTGCCGTAGGAGCCGATGCCGACGTCGGCGAGGTAACGGGTGATGCCCGTCTGGGAGTTGTAGAGCAGCACCCAGATCGCCGAGGTCAGTACGCCGGAGACTGCCCACGGGGAGAAGACGAGCGCGCGGCCGAGCGCACGGCCCGCGAAGGTCTGGTTGACGATCAGCGCGAGCGCCAGCCCGAACAGCAGCTGCAGCCCGACCTCGACGAACACCCACTTGGCGCTGAAGACCAGCGTGTCCCAGAACAGCGGGTCCGCGGTGAAGGCGTGGACGAAGTTGTCGAAGCCCGTGAAGCCGTTCCGCCATGGCTTGGTGGGGTTGTACTCCTGCAGGCTGTAGTAGAAGACGCTGATCACCGGGTAGGCGATGAAGCCCAGCATGAGCAGGGCCGCCGGGGCGATCAGCAGATACGGGAGCCTGCGCGGGGTGGCGGAGGCACGGCGCCGCCGGGGTGGCGCGGGCGGTTTCGCCACGGCTGCGGCTTGGGCCATGACAGTTCTCCGTTCTCGTACGTCTTGCGTGCGACGCGCCGGAAGCGCTTTCCGATCATCGTTCGGGATCTCGACCAAACAGGGCTGAGCTGCGGTCGAGGGGTGGTTCAACCGGCGTACGGGTCCTGCACCTTGCCGGGCCGCGCGAGGAACTCGAAGTCACAGCCGGTGTCAGCCTGGGTGATCTGCTCGTTGTAGAGCGCGCCATAGCCCCGCTCACAGCGCGCGGGCGGCGGTGTCCACCCGGCCCGGCGTCGCTGCAACTCCTCGTCGTCCACGTTGAGCTGGAGCGTGCGGGCCTCGACGTCCAGGGTGACGGTGTCCCCGGTCCGGACCAGGGCCAGCGGTCCGCCGACGTACGACTCGGGCGCGATGTGCAGCACGCACGTGCCGTAACTCGTGCCGCTCATCCGGGCGTCGGAGATCCGCACCATGTCACGTACGCCCTGCTTCAGCAGGTGGTCGGGGATCGGCAGCATGCCGTACTCGGGCATGCCCGGACCGCCCTTGGGCCCGGCGTTGCGGAGCACCAGCACACTGTCGGCGGTGATGTTCAGGGACGGGTCGTTGATGGTCCGCTGCATCGTCTTGTAGTCGTCGAAGACGACTGCGGTCCCGGTGTGCTTCAGCAGGTGCCGTTCGGCGGAGATGTGCTTGATGACGGCGCCGTCCGGGCAGAGGTTGCCGCGCAGCACGGCGACGCCGCCCTCGCCGGCGACCGGGTTCTCCCGGGTGCGGATGACGTCGTCGTCGTGGACGACGGCGTCCTGGAGCTGCTCCCGCAAGGTGCCGTTGACCGTCGGCCGCTCCAGGTGCAGCAGGTCGGTGATCCGGGAGAGGAAGGCGGGCAGGCCGCCGGCGAAGTGGAAGTCCTCCATCAGGTACGTCTGTCCGCCGGGCCGCACGTTCGCCAGCACCGGGACGGTACGGGCGATGCGGTCGAAGTCGTCGAGGGACAGCTTGATCCCGGCACGGCCCGCCATCGCGATCAGATGGATGACCGCGTTGGTGGAGCCGCCGAGCCCGAGCACCGTGGTGACGGCGTCCTCGAAGGCCTCGCGGGTGAGGATCCCGGACGGCCGGAGGCCGGTCCACGCGAGCTCCACCGCGCGGCGCCCGGAGGCGGCGGCCATGCGCTCGTGCCCGGAGTCGACGGCCGGGATCGAGGAGGCGCCGGGCAGGGTCATGCCGAGGGCTTCCGCCGCCGCGGTCATCGTGGACGCGGTCCCCATGGTCATGCAGTGGCCGGGCGACCGCGCCAAACCGCCCTGGAGTTCGCGCAGTTCGCAGTCCGTCAGGTTGCCCGCGCGGTGCTCGTCCCAGTACTTCCACATGTCCGTACCGGACCCGAGGGTCTCACCGCGCCAGTGCCCCGGCAGCATGGGCCCCGCGGGCACGAAGATCGACGGCACGTCGGCCGAGGCGGCGCCCATGAGCAGCGCCGGTGTCGACTTGTCGCAGCCGCCGAGCAGCACGGCCGCGTCGATCGGGTACGACCGCAGCAGCTCCTCCGTCTCCATCGCGAGGAGGTTGCGGTAGAGCATCGGGGTCGGCTTCTGGTACGTCTCCGAGAGCGTGGCCACAGGAAACTCGAGCGGGAAGCCCCCGGCCTGCCACACCCCCCGCTTGACCGCCTCGGCCCGCTCGCGCAGATGGACGTGGCAGGGGTTGATGTCGGACCAGGTGTTGAGGACGGCGATCACCGGACGGCCCCGGTACTCCTCCGCCTCGTACCCCAGCTGGCGCATGCGTGCGTTGTGCGACCAGGTGCGCAACTGGCCCTCGGTGCCGTACCACTGGTGGCTTCTGAGTTCCTCGGGGCGCTTCCTGCCGGTCATATCGACCACCCGGCGGCGATGGCGGCGACCTCGGCGCGCTCGTCCTCGGGCAGTGCCCTGCTGGGCGGGCGGACGTCGCGACGGCACAGGCCGAGGCCGGCGAGGGCCTCCTTGACGACGGTGACGTTGTCGGCGGAGCCGTTCGCGGCGCGCAGCTCCTCGAAGCGGCGGATCTGCTCCCAGACCTTCATCGCGCCCGGGTAGTCGCCGGCTCGCAGCGCTTCGATCATGTTCATGGAGACGGCGGGGGCGACGTTCACCAGCCCGGAGGTGAAGCCGGTGGCCCCCGCGGAGAAGTACGAGGGCGCGTACGGCTCGGCGAGCCCGGCGACCCACACGAACCGCTCCAGACCTGCGTCACGGGCGAACGCGGCGAACTTGGCGGCGTCCGGGACGGCGTACTTCACGCCGATGACATTCGGGCAGTCGTCGGCGAGTTCGGCGAGGCGCGCGCCGCTGAGCTGGGCGTTGCGGATGTACGGCACGACGCCGAGGCCGGGCACGGCGGCGGCGATGGCGCGGTGGTAGTCGACCCAGCCGCTCTGGGAGACGTACGGGTGGACCGGCTGGTGGACCATCACCATCCGGGCGCCGAGCTCACGGGCGTGCCGGGCGGAGGCGATGGCGGTGGGTACGTCGTGCCCGACGCCGACCAGGACGGCGGCGCGGTCGCCCGCCTCCTCGACGGTCAGCTCGGTGACGAGTCGGCGCTCTTCGGGGGTGAGGGCGTAGAACTCACCGGTGTTGCCGTTGGGGGTGAGGGTGATGACGCCCCCGTCCAGCAGACGGCGCAGCAGGGCCCGGTGGGCGTCCTGGTCGACGCGGCCGTCCTCGGCGAACGGGGTCACCGGGATCGCCACCACGTCGGCCAGGGCCGTCCGCTGGGGCTCGAACGTCGTTGTCATGCCGGACCGTCCTCTCCCTGGGCCTCGACTCCCGCGTCCGGGAAGGCCCGTTGCACGAACGACGCGATGTGGGCGTGCAGGGCGCGCGCGGCGCCGTCGGCGTCGCCTTCGAGCGCCAGCCGCAGGATGTCGCGGTGCTCGCCGGCCTCCCGTTCCCAGGAGGGGGAGGCGGCCCAGGCGACCGCGGAGACGAGGGCGGCCTGATCCCGCACCTCGTCGAGCATCCGGCCGAGCAGCGGGTTGCCGCACGGCAGGTACAGGGCGCGGTGGAACTCCCGGTTGGCGAGGGAGCGTTCGGCGGTGTCGCCGGCCGCGTCGGCGCGGGTCAGCGCGTCACGGGCGGCGGCGAGGGAGGCGCCGCGCCTGACGGCCCGCTTCAGCGCCTCGGGCTCCAGCAGCAGCCGTACGTCGTAGACCTCGCGCGCCATGTCCGCGTCCACCATGCGCACCGTGACGCCCTTGTACTGGCTCATCACGACCAGTCCGGTCCCGGCGAGCGTCTTGAGCGCCTCGCGCACCGGGGTCTTGGACACCCCGAACTGCGCGGCGAGCTCGGTCTCGACCAGGGCCTGACCAGGCGTCAACTGCCCGGTGAGGATGCGGCGTTTGATCTCCTCCAGCACGAACTGCGTGCGGGAGGGGATCGGCGTGGGCACAGAGGTCATGCGCGCCTCTCGGATCTTCGCGGGGCCCAGTGACCGGGTCTCGCGTATCGGATCTCACGTATCGCGTCTCATATATGACGTACGAAGTACGACGCGATGAAGGTAGGAGGGGGCGCATGATTCGTCAACGCTTCTGACAAAGGAAGTTGGGGTCGCGGGCCTACGCTGCTCCGACAACACCTCTGGGAGGACACCGCCGATGACGTTCGCACCGCTTCCCGGCCGGCCGCAGGACCGGACATCGGCGTTCCGTCTGCAACTGGCCGAGCTGGCCCGACAGGCCGGCGTCGACCTGCCCGACCGGGTGCCGCGCGACCGGGAGTGGCAGGGGGAGGCGCGGATGGCGTTCCGGCGGGCTCTGCGGACCGTGGAAACGTTGCCCGAGCTGCTCTTCGACCCGCTCTTGCGCACGGCCGTCCTTGACCCCGACCCCAGCCACAACCGGCTGTTCGTCGAGCCTGCCGTGACCGTGTTCGGTCGCCGACGGATGCAGACCGCGTTGATCGAGTATGTGCGGACGGGAACCGATCACGAGCGCGCCGGGGCGGCCCGCGCCTGGTACTGGGCGCAGGCGCCGCTGAGGTTCCGCGGCGGGCAGACGCGGGTGCCGACGCCGGAGAGCAAGGCGGAGTTCGACGCCGTGGCCGACCTCCGTGCCGCTTGGCACGAGGCCACGCTGCGCGAGTTCGTGCGCAACGACGACCTCGACGTGCGCCGCTGCATACTCCCCGGACTCCCCCTGAACCCGCGCCACTACCCCGCCGACCTGCACGACCTGGTCGCCGAGGCGGTGCACATCGCGCGCACCCACTCCGACGAATACCTGCGGCACCGAGTTGAGCACCAGCTTGGCTAGGGGAAACTCCCCGGGTCAGCGATCCCTCCTCCAGCCCGGGTCCCGTCCGCTCAGCCCGACCGCCCGGTCCAGCAGTGGTGCACCGGCGGGGACCGGCACCACGGGGCCGAAGATGCTGTCGCGACCAGGGTCGTCGACGGAGGCGAGGAGGAAGTCGTGCGACGCCTGCAACGCGGCGGGGTCGGGGACGTACTCCTGACCGGTCGCGCGGGCCAGGTCCCAGGCGTGGATCACCAGTTCGTCGGCGGCGACCGCGGCCGCCACGGCACCGGGCAGGTCGATGCCGCCGGCGCGGGTCATGCCGGTCCACGCCTCCGGGTCGCGCCACACCTCGCTCAGTTCGTCGAGGACCTTGGGAAGCTCCTCGCGCCAGCCGGGCCCGATGTCCGGTTCGACGGCTTCCGGGCTGGTGTCGGTCGTGGCGCCCAGGTCCTTGCGGCCGGCGTCACGGAAGGCGACGGACAGGCCGAGCAGGTGACCCAGCAGGTTGCGCACCGCCATCTCCGGGCAGGGCGTCGGCGCCGAGAGCTGCTCGTCGGTGACGGCTTCCGCGAGGCGGGCGACGACGCGGGTCTGCGGTCCGAGGTCGAGGGTCATGTCGGTCATGGGGCGGGCTCCTCACAGATCGGTTCCTGAGAGGTGGACCGGTGCCGCGCGCGAAACTCATCGGCGATCCGGGAAGGCGTCCTGCCCGCCGCCGAGAGGCCCGGCCTACGCCCCGACCCCGGACTCCCCCACCCGAGCCGTCTCCCCGGACACCCGGCCCTTGCGCCCCCTGGCTCCCCGTACCCACTCGACCAGCTCCCTCGGCGTCTTCCCGCCGGCGAAGCACCACAGGGCGATCACCGGGTCGCAGATCGCGCAGCCGAGGGACGAGGTGTGGAGGAAGGGGATGATCGGGTTGCCCTTGATGTGGTGGACGATGTCCCACGCGGTGTGCAGCAGCCAGCCGATGCCGATGAAGGTCCACGAGTCCAGGCCGCGATAGGCGACGTAGGTGACCACCGCGGTGAACGCGAACTCCCAGCCGCCCATGCCGCCGCCGCTCAGATAGGCGGCGCCCGCTCCGGCGACCAAGACCGCGTTGAAGCGCCGCCGGTGCGGTTCCCGGATGAGGGACATCAGGAGGGCGTAGAGGAGGCCGATGCCGATGGGCGCGACGTAGTGCATGGAACTGCCTTTGCGTATGGATGACTTGGACGGCTCATCACGCTATGTGCACACCCTCATCCGTCCCAGTGGCTGAATTGACAGCTTCCAACGGATTCCCGCCGCACCGAATTGTCATGGACGGGATGTGCATGATCGACGTATCGTGCGTCGGCCGCATGTCCGCGGCTCTCTTCTTTTCTCGCCGCGGACCTCTTCTTTCTTGCCCGTGGGGGGCCGCATCGCCATGTCCGAATCCACTGATCTGCGTCCGCGTCCACTGCTGCCCACAGGGGCTCCACCATCGTCCCGCGCTCTCCTGGCCGTGGCCGCCGGGGGGCTCGCTCTGGTCGCCCTCTGTGACGTGTTCAGCCTCTTGGCCGGATTCCGGCTCCGTGCGGTGATCGACGGAGACGGCGGCTTCGTCACGGCTCCGCAGCAGGAACTGGACGCCGCTGCCTCGCTGTACGACACGGCCGGAAGATTCCAGGTCATGGTGTACCTGCCCGCCGCGATCGTGTTCGTCGTCTGGTTCTTCCGTATGCGCCGCAACACCGGGCTCCTGACCCCGGACCGGTTCCGCAACGGACCCGGGTGGGCCATCGGGGCCTGGCTCATCCCGCTGGTGAACCTCTGGATGCCGTATCGCGTCGCCTTCGACATGTGGGGGGCCGCCACTCAGCTGCCGGCCGAGGGCGAGACCCACCGGACGCGGGTCTGGCCCCTGAACCTGTGGTGGGCGCTGTTCGTCTTCAGCGTCCTGTTCAACCGGTACGCCGGGCAGAAGTACCGGAACGCCGAGACGTTGACGGAGATCAAGGACGCGGTGGGGCAGTACATGGCAGCCGACGTGGTGCACATTGCCGCCGCCGCTGCCGCCATCCATTTCGCCGTCCGGCTGACCGCCATGCAGCGGCGCAAAGCCATTGAGGGCCTGTACCGGCCCTCGGTCGTCAAGGAGACGCCGGCCTAGCTTCTCCCCTCGCGCCCAGGCCACTTCTAAGGCACTTCCCCGATCCCCACGCGCCCGCCTCAGCCCCACAGTGGCCTGGCATGACGACCACCACCTGGGCCCTCCCCCGCGTCCTGCGCGACCGCGACGCCGCCCTCTACCTCACCGGAGCCGTCGTCTCCGGCTTCGGCACCTCGGCGCTGTGGCTGGTGTCCGGCGTGTGGGTCAAGGACCTCACCGGCTCGGACGGCCTGGCCGCACTGTGCATGCTCGCCATGTGGGCCCCGACCCTGGCCGGCCCGCTCCTGGGCACGCAAGCCGACCGCGTCCGCCGCAAGCTCCTGCTGATCGGCGCGAACCTCCTCCTGGCCGCCCTCCTGCTCACCCTCTTCACCGTCGACACCCCGGCCCGCCTCTGGCTCCTCTTCGCGGTCCTGTTCGTCTACGGGGCCGCAGGAGTCGTTCACGACGCCGCCGAGTCCGCCCTCGTCGCGAGCGCCGTGCCCGCGTCCCTGCTCGGCGACTTCAACGGGCTGCGCATGACGGCCTCCGAGGGCATGAAACTCCTCGCCCCGCTGGCCGGCGCGGGCGTGTACGCGGCGTACGGCGGTCCGAGCGTCGCCCTGCTCGACGCCGTGACGTTCGTGGCCGCGACCTGCCTCTACGCGTGCCTGCGCGTGCGCGAGAGCAGGCCCGAGCCGCCGCCCGGCGGCTGGCGGAGGCAGACCACCGAGGGCGCCCGCTTCCTCTGGGCGCACCCACGACTGCGCCCCCTCGTCCTGGCCGGCGGCGGCACCATGCTGTGCGCGGGGCTCAGCGGGGCGACGATCTACGCCGTCATCGACCGCCTCGGGCACGACCCCGCGTACGCCGGTGTGCTGTACGCCGTCCAGGGCGCCGGTTCGGTCACGATCGGGCTGCTCTCGGGCCCCCTCCTGCGCCGGCTCGGCGAACGCCGTTTCGCCGCGTACGGCATCGCCCTGACGGCCACCGCGGCCGGACTGCGGGCGATCCCGTCCGACCCGGTGGCCCTGGCCTGCAGCGCGGCGGCCGGCGTGGGGCTGCCCTGTGTGCTGATCGCCGCGCTCACCGCCGTGCAGCGCGAGACGCCGGACGCCCTGCTCGGCCGGACGGCCGCCACGGCCAACACCCTCGTCTTCACGCCGAACGTCATCGGGCTCGCGGCGGGCGCGGCGCTGGTCGAACTGCTCGACGTACAGCTGCTGCTGGCCGTCCTGGGCCCGGCGTGGCTGCTGACCGCCCTGCCGCTGGTTCAGAGAGCGGCGAGCGCCTCCCGCACCGCCGCCAAGTCGCCGTCGGACGCCAACCCCGCGTGATAGAGCCGGATCTCGGTGGCTCCCAGCTCTCGCGCGCGTGCCGTGTCCGACGCCAGCGTGCCCGGGCTGCCGCCCATCTGGGAGACGACACCGAAGTTGGCGGCGACGACCGCGCCGTCACGGCCCTGCTCGGCGAAGGGCGTCAGCAGACCGGGGCCGCCCGCGCACGGCACGACGACGCCGTCCGCGACGGAGAGGATGTGCTCGGGGTCGACGCCGGCGTTCGCGCCGACGTGATACCTCACCGGGTCGGCGTGCAGGAGCACCTGGAAATCGTCCGGAGCGGCCTGGCGGACTGCCCGGACGGCCGTCTCCTGAAGCGTGCGGGCGGTTTCGTCACGCCACGCGCGTGTGGCCGCCGCCGTCTGCGGGCCGAGCAGCTTCTCGACGCCGGCCCAGTCACCGTCGTCCGCCGCTCCCTGCCACAGCGGCTTCAGGGCGGCGCGTACGGCTGCCGCCAGTTCGCCGGCGTCCAGGCCCTGGGCGCCGTAGCCCTCCTGGCACGTCGGGCAGAAGCAGAGCGCCATCAGGTACATTCCGGCGTCCCCGAGCGGCACCCCGCCGGTCTTGTCGTGGGCGTGCAGGTGCTGCAAGCCGTACCAGCCGAGGGACTCCAGCTCGGTGCCGCGCGCCCCCGGGCGAACGGCGGCCTCGGCGGCGAGGTCGACGAGGTACGCGCGCGTGGCGGGCTGTGCGATGCACGGGGCCCAGGGGTAGCGGTCGCCGTACGCGTTGACGACCGAGGTGTCCGGATGGTCGGCGCCCAGGCGGGAGTTGTGCGCGAGGACCACCCAGGTGTGCACCTCCAGACCCGCGTCCGCCAACGCTTCGGCGGCCTCGCCGAAGGCGTCGCCGGGTGCCCAGTCCCCGGCCGGGTACGGGCGCAGTTCCCGGCCCGTCCACCGGTCGTCCGTCGGGTAGAGCACAGCCGCGTGCTCGGCGGTGACGATGCGGTGGCGCGGATGGCGGGGGGTGAGGGCGCGGGTGGAGTGGTAGGCGGAGGCGAGCGTCACCTGGTGAACGCCGAGGGCGGCGATCCTCGCGGGTGCCTCCGGATCTCCGTTGACGTCCCAGGGGTAGACGAATGTCGACGCCTTCACTTGGTGTCCTCCGGCTCCTGCTCCAGCAGCGCGTAGCCGCGCTCGATCACCTGGGCAAGCTGCTTGACATGGCCCTCGCTCGGCTCGTGCAGCGGCGGCCGGACCTCCCCCACGTCCAGCCCGCGCAGCCGTACACCCGCCTTGACCAGGGCGACGGCGTATCCGCGGCCCTGGGCGCGCAGTTCGACGAACGGGCGGTAGAAGCCGTCCAGGAGGCGGGTGACGGTGGCGGTGTCGCCGGCCTCCAGCCCCTGGTAGAAGGCGAGGGCGATCTCCGGGGCGAAGCAGAAGACGGCGGAGGAGTAGAGCGTGACGCCGATGGCGCGGTAGGCGAGCTGGGTCTGCTCGGCGGTCGGCAGGCCGTTGAAGTAGAGGAAGTCACCGGGGACCTCGGCGCGTACGGCGCTGACGATCCGCTGCATCAGGTCCAGGTCCCCGAGCCCGTCCTTGAGCCCGATGACGCCGTCCGTGCGGGCCAGTTCGACGACGGTGTCCGGGGTGAACACGGCGTTGTCGCGCTGGTAGACGATGACGGGGAGCACGGTCGCCGCGGCGATCTCCCTGTAGTGCCGCAGCAGCCCCTCCTGCCCGGCGAGGACGAGATACGGCGGCATGGCGAGCAGCCCGTCCGCCCCGGCTCCCTCGGCGAGCCGCGCGTACCGCACGGCGAGCGCGGTGCCGTATCCGGCGCCCGCGACGACCGGCACGCGTCCCGCCGCCGCCTCGACGGCCGCCCGCACGCACGCCTCGTACTCCTCGGGCGTGAGTGCGTGGAACTCCCCCGTGCCGCAGCACGCGAACACGGCGGCGGCACCGGCAGCCACGCCCTGACGGACATGGGTGCGGTACGCGTCGAGGTCGACCGAGCCGTCGGGGCCGTAGGCGGTGACGGGGAAGAACAACGGCCCGCCGGGGATGCTGAGGCGTGCGGCAAGGGGGGCTGGCGTCACGGGCTCTCCCTAGAACGAGGACGTAACGAGGACGTACCGAGGACGGCTGTGCGAGAACGAGACGGCGCATACGTAACTCTGATCAGAGTTTACATTTATGAACACACACTGCACCACCCTTGACGAGCAAGGTCGATGATCCTTAGCTTGTCCATGAATGTGAATACCGTGCGTGCATGCATACGGCCCTGAACTCAAGGAGAACCGAGGATGCCAGCCCCCCGCACCGTTCTGCTCACCGGCGCCGCCGGCGGACTCGGCACCCTGATGCGGGACCTGCTCCCGGCCTACGGCTACCAGCTGCGGCTCCTGGATCTGCGGCCCATCGAGAGCGAGCCGGACGCGATCGTCGCCGACCTCGCCGACCGGGAGGCGCTGCGCGAGGCCGTGCGGGGCGTAGACGCGATCATCCACCTCGCGGGCATCTCCCTGGAAGCTCCGTTCGAGAAGATTCTCCGGGCGAACATCGAGGGCACCTACCACCTCTACGAGGCCGCCCGCGAGGAAGGCGTCGGACGCATCGTCTTCGCCTCCTCCAACCACGCGGTGGGCTTCACGCCCCGCCCCGAGGGCACCGCGCCGCACGAGCCGAGCGCACTGATCCCCATCGACACGCCGCGCCGCCCGGACACCTTCTACGGCCTGTCCAAGTCCTTCGGCGAGGACCTCGCGCAGTTCTACTGGGACAAGCACGGCCTGGAGACGGT
Source organism: Streptomyces sp. NPDC107528 (assembly GCF_055639295.1). NCBI lineage: Bacteria > Bacillati > Actinomycetota > Actinomycetes > Kitasatosporales > Streptomycetaceae > Streptomyces > Streptomyces sp. NPDC107528. The sequence continues at coordinate 930,882 of NZ_JBVKAV010000002.1, read as the reverse complement.
GTCCGTGCGCATCGGCTCCTGCTTCCCGGAGCCGACCAGCGTCCGGATGCTCTCGGTGTGGATGAGCCCCGCCGACGGCGCCCGTCTCCTCCACGCGGCTCTGACCGCCGAGGACGTCGAGCACACGGTCGTCCACGGTTCCTCGGCGAACACCCGCCTGTGGTGGGACCTGACCAGCGCCCGCTCCCTCGGCTACGAGCCGCAGGACGACTCCGAGCCGTACGCCGAGAAGCTGATCGCCGAACAGGGCGAGCTCGACCCGGAGAACATCGCGCACGCCTACCTGGGCGGCCACTTCGTCAGCGACCCGCCGATCTGGCCGTACTGACGTCCGGCCGTAGCGCGACCCGGCCGTACCGAGATCCGGCCTTACTGACCGAAACATTTCGCCGCAAGAGGGCGGGCGGGCACCGAACGGGCCCGCCCGCCGCCGTATTCGGGCACCAGGCACGCCCGATCTCACGCGTCCCACCACAACCATGCAGGTCCGAGACGGGCACACCACACGGTGAACGGGCACACACGGGCAGCATCGAACCTGCAACAGAGCTGGTCAGTGCCGAACACCCGCTGTAGAACTTCCCCCATGGGCCGCACCGGGCCCGAACGGGCAGCAAGGCGGAAGGCAAGGGTCGGCATGAGCACGAGGACGGCGGAGGAACGCCAGCGCGAGATCGTGCTGGCCGCACGGCGCGACGGCTCGGTCGACGTCACCGCGCTCGCCGCCGAGCTGGGCGTGGCCAAGGAGACCGTACGGCGGGACCTGCGCGTCCTGGAGGACCACGGCCTGCTCCGGCGTACCCACGGCGGCGCCTACCCCGTGGAGAGCGCCGGCTTCGAGACGACGCTGGCCTTCCGCGCCACCAGCCACGTCCCCGAGAAGCGCAGGATCGCGGCCGCCGCGGCCGACCTGCTCGGGGACGCCGAGACGGTCTTCGTCGACGAGGGCTTCACCCCGCAGCTCATCGCCGAGGCCCTGCCCACCGACCGGCCGCTGACCGTGGTCACCGCGTCCCTCCCGGTCGCGGGCGCGCTCGCCGAGACGGAGCACGTCTCCGTGCTGCTGCTCGGCGGCCGGGTGCGGTCCGGCACCCTGGCCACCGTCGACCACTGGACGACGAAGATGCTGGCCGGCTTCGTCATCGACCTGGCGTTCATCGGCGCCAACGGCATCTCCCGCGAGCACGGCCTGACCACCCCCGACCCGGCCGTCAGCGAGGTCAAGGCGCAGGCGATCCGGGCGTCGCGTCGCACGGTGTTCGCGGGCGTCCACACCAAGTTCGGGGCGGTCAGCTTCTGCCGGTTCGCGGACATCGGCGCACTGGAGACGATCGTCACGAGCACCCTGCTCCCCGCGGCCGAGGCCCACCGCTACTCCCTGCGGGGACCCCAGGTCATCCGCGTCTGACACTCCAACTCACTCCCCCTCGGGGCCCTTTCACGCCTCATGCCACCCCTTATCTCCCTATACATCCCCATACCTCCCCTCATTCACGTCCCCTCATTCACGTCCCCTCATTCACGTCCAGGAGCGATCCATGCGAACCCAGAGCCGACGGAGGCCACCGCGAGCCACGCTCGCCATGGCCGCCGCAGGGACGCTGCTCGCCCCGCTGCTCTCCGGCTGCTGGGTCGGAGCCGGCGGGGCGGGGTCGGGCGGCAACTCGATCAACGTCCTGATGGTCAACAACCCCCAGATGACCGAGTTGCAGAAGCTGGCCCCGGCTTTCACGAAAGAGACCGGCATCAAGGTCAACTTCACCGTCCTGCCCGAGAACGACGTCCGCGACAAGATCAGCCAGGACTTCGCCAACCAGGCGGGCCAGTACGACGTCGCCACCCTCTCCAACTACGAGATACCGATCTACGCCCGCAACGGCTGGCTGAAGGAGATGAACTCCTACGTCGCCAAGGACCCGGCGTACGACGAGCAGGACGTCCTCAAGCCGATGCGCCAGTCCCTGACCGGCGACGACGGCAAGCTCTACGGCCAGCCCTTCTACGGCGAGTCGTCCTTCCTGATGTACCGCAAGGACGTGCTCGCGAAGGAGGGCGTCACGATGCCCGCGCACCCCACCTGGCAGCAGGTGGCGGACATCGCGGCGAAGGTGGACGGCGCCGAACCGGGCATGAAGGGCATCTGTCTGCGCGGTCTGCCGGGCTGGGGCGAGGTGATGGCACCGCTCACCACGGTCGTGAACACGTTCGGCGGCACCTGGTTCGACAAGAACTGGCAGGCACAACTGGACTCCCCCGAGTGGGAGAAGGCGACGAAGTTCTATGTCGACCTGGTCCGCGAGCACGGTGAGTCGGGAGCGGCCCAGTCCGGCTTCGCCGAGTGCCTGAACAACATGACCCAGGGCAAGGTCGCCATGTGGTACGACGCCACCTCCGCAGCCGGTTCCCTGGAGGCGGCGAAGTCCCCGGTGAAGGGCAAGCTCGGCTACGCACCGGCGCCCGTCGAGAAGACGGAGTCGGCCGGCTGGCTCTACACCTGGGCCTGGGGCATCCAGCAGGCGTCCCGCAACCCCGACAAGGCCTGGAAGTTCGTGTCCTGGGCGTCCAGCAAGCGGTACGAGCAGCTGGTGGGCGACGAGATCGGCTGGTCCAACGTCCCGGCAGGCAAGCGCGCCTCCACCTACGCCAACCCGGCCTACCGCGAGGAGGCGGCTGCCTTCCAGGAGATGACGAAGGAGGCCATCGAGGGCGCCCGCCCGAACGCCCCCGGCGTGCAGCCGCGCCCCGCGCCCGGCATCCAGTTCGTCGGCATCCCCGAGTTCACCGATCTCGGCACCAAGGTCTCCCAGGAGATCAGCGCGGCCATCGCCGGACGCCAGTCCGTCGAGTCGGCCCTGAAGAAGTCCCAGCAGCTCGCCGAGAAGATCTCCGAGGAGTACGAGGGGCGATGACAGCGACGACCACGGCCCCCGTGGCCACGACACCCGTGCGTACCACCCGTCCGCCCTCCGCCCGGTTGCGCAACTGGGCGACCCGGGCCCCGCTCCTGCCGGCTCTGATCTTCATGGTCGTGGTGACCCAGCTGCCGTTCGTGGCCACGCTGGTGATCTCGTTCTTCGACTGGAACTCCCTCTACCCGGACGCCCGCCACTTCACCGGCATCGCCAACTACCAGGAAGTCCTGACCGACGCCGACCTGCGCCACTCGGTGTGGACGACCGTGCTGCTGACGGTCGCGGTGGTGCTGGCCAGCCTGGTCCTGGGGCTGGTCCTGGCGCTGCTCCTGGACCGGAAGTTCAAGGGCCGGGGCGTGGTCCGCACCCTGCTGATCGCCCCGTTCCTGGTGGTGCCCGTGGCCGCGGCTCTGCTCTGGAAGCATGTGCTCTACAACCCTGAATACGGCCTGTTCAACGGGCTGTTGCACTATGTGGGCGGCCCACAGCCGGACTGGATCTCCAACACCCCGCTCCTCGCGGTCGAGGCCTCCCTCGTCTGGCAGTGGACGCCGTTCATGATGCTGATCCTGCTGGCCGGCCTGCAGAGCCGCGACCACGAGCAGATCGAGGCGGCCCGCGTCGACGGCGCGAGCGACTGGCAGATCTTCCGCCACCTGACACTGCCCCACCTGCGCCGCTACCTCGAACTGGGCGCCCTGCTGGGCTCGATCTACATAGTCCAGAACTTCGACGCGGTGTTCACGATCACGTCGGGCGGCCTCGGCACGGCGAATCTCCCCTACACCGTCTACCAGAGCTTCTACCAGGCCCATGAGAACGGCCTCGCCTCGGCCGCGGGCGTCCTGGTGGTCATCGGCTCGATCATCATCGCGACCTTCGCGCTGCGCGTGGTGTCGTCCCTGTTCCGCGAGGAGGTGTCGCGCGCATGAGTGCAGTGGCCGTACGACTTCGCAACCGCCGCAAGGGAGTTGGCCTCGGTCTGGTGGCCTGGCTGCTCGGGATCCTGTTCTTCCTGCCGATCGGGTGGATGGCCCTGACGTCCTTCCACTCCGAGGCGGACGCGGCGACCAACCCGCCGTCCTTCGCCGCGTCGCTGACACTCGACGGCTACCGCGAGTTCTTCGGCGCGGGCGGCGGCGCGAGCCCCTGGCCGGCGCTGATCAACTCGACGGTGGCCTCGGTGGCGTCGACGCTGTTCGTCCTGGTCCTCGCCTTCCCGGCGGCGTACGCCCTGTCGATCCGCCCCGTGAAGAAGTGGACGGACGTCCTGTTCTTCTTCCTGTCCACCAAGATGCTGCCGGCAGTGGCAGGCCTCCTGCCCCTGTACCTGTTCGCGAAGAACACGGACATGCTCGACAACATCTGGCTGCTGGTCATCCTCTACACCTCGATGAACCTGCCGATCGCGGTGTGGATGATGCAGTCCTTCCTCGCCGAGATCCCGGTCGCCGTGATCGAGGCGGCGCGGGTGGACGGCGCGAAGCTGCCGACGATCCTCACACGCGTGGTGGCCCCGATCGCCCTGCCCGGGATCGCCGCAACGGCCCTGATCTGCTTCATCTTCAGCTGGAACGAGCTGCTGTTCGCCCGAGTGCTGACCGGCGTGGTCGCCGAGACCGCCCCCGTCTTCCTGACCGGCTTCATCACCAGCCAGGGCCTGTTCCTGGCGAAGGTGTGCGCCGCGTCGCTCGTCATCTCCCTGCCGGTGCTCGCCGCGGGGTTCGCCGCCCAGGACAAGCTGGTCCAGGGCCTGTCGTTGGGAGCCGTGAAATGAAGGCCGCCGTCATCGAGTCCGTCGGCAAGGCAGTGGTCGCCGAGGTCCCCGACCCGACGCCCGGCCCGCGCGAGGTCGTCGTCGAGGTGGCTGCCTGCGGCCTGTGCGGCACGGACCTGCACATCCTGCAGGGCGAGTTCGCACCGAAGCTGCCGATCGTCCCCGGGCACGAGTTCGCGGGCGAGGTGGTCGGGGTGGGCACCCAGGTCACGGAGCTGTCGGTGGGCGACCGGGTCGCGGTGGACCCCTCCCTCTACTGCTACGAATGCCGCTACTGCCGTACGGGCCACAACAACCTCTGCGAACGCTGGGCGGCGATCGGCGTGACGACGGCGGGCGGCGCGGCGCGCTATGCCGTGGCCCCGGTCGCGAACTGCGTACGGCTCCCCGACCACGTCCACACCCAGGACGCGGCCCTCGTGGAACCCCTCTCCTGCGCCGTCCGCGGCTACGACGTCCTGCAGTCCCGCCTCGGCGCCCACGTCCTGATCTACGGCTCGGGCACGATGGGCCTGATGATGCTGGAGCTGGCCAAGCGGACGGGGGCGGCCAGCGTGGACATGGTGGACATCAACCCGGCCCGCCTGGAAACGGCCCGCAGCCTCGGCGTCTCGGCCTCCGCGGCCAACCCGGACGAACTGGACCGGCCTCAGGGCTGGGACCTCGTCGTCGACGCCACGGGCAACGCGGCGGCGATCCAGGACGGCCTGGAGCGAGTCGCCAAGGCGGGGACGTTCCTGCAGTTCGGGGTCGCGGACTACGCGACGCGCGTCACGATCGACCCGTACCGCATCTACAACCAGGAGATCACCATCACGGGTTCGATGGCGGTCCTCCACAGCTTCGAGCGCGCGGCGGAACTGTTCGCCAATGGCGTCCTCGACCCCGAGATCTTCATCAGCGACCGCATCCCGCTGGAGCGGTACCCGGAGGCGCTGGAGCAGTTCGCGTCCGGGGTCGGCCGGAAGATCGTGGTGGTCCCGTAGGGTTCTCCGCCCCGGCGGGGTTTCCAGCCCGTCCGGCGTTTGACGGCGAGCCCGTTCACGACAGCGGGGGTCGAAGGGGCGGCAGCCCCTGGAGGACGGGAGGGACAGGGGCGGCGGGGGCGAAATCCGCGGCCCCCGCCGAATGGCCGTGGGTAAGGGAACGGTAAAGCGCCCCCGCTCGTTCACGGACCATGACAGCTATGACCCCCGGCTCGAACATCCCTCTCTCCGCCGCCCGCGTGACGGTGGACGTCGCCGCCCCGGTGCGGCTCGACGTATCGGGCCTGCTGCTCACCGCCGACGGCAAGGTGCGCTCCGACGACGACTTCATCTTCTACAACCAACCGTCCGGCCCAGGCGTGACGTACCGCTCGGGCGGCGGCACCAGCCCCGACGCGATCACGGTCGACACCGCGGCCGTACCCCCCGGCATCGAGAAGATCGTCGTCACCGCCAGCCCCGACGCCGCCGGCCAGTCCTTCCAGGGCATCGAACCGACGGCCACCATCCGCAACGCGGACGACAACAGCGTCCTGGCCACCTTCACGCCCCCGCAACTCGGCACCGAGACGGCCCTGGTGATCGTCGAGGTCTACCTGCGCAACGGCGCCTGGAAGGCCCGCGCCGTCGGCCAGGGCTACTCCAACGGCCTGGCCGGCATCGCCACCGACTTCGGTGTCACGGTCGAGGAACCGGCCCCGGCCCCGGCCGCACCCGTGACCCCGCCGCAACCCACCATGCAGCCCCCGGCCGCCCCGCCGGCCCCGCCCATGTCCACTCCCCCGGCCCCGCAGGCACCCCAGACCCCCGCCGCTCCCCCGGCCCCGCCCGCCCCGCCCGCCCCCGGCGCCGGAAAGATCAACCTGGACAAGGGCCGCGTAAGCCTCCAGAAGAACCAGACGGTCTCCCTCGTCAAGGGCGGCCGCCCCCTGCTCTCCCAGGTCAAGATGGGCCTCGGCTGGGAGCCGGCGTACCGCGGCAAGGACATCGACCTGGACGCCTCGGTCATCGCCTACGGCCCGCAGCGCAACCACATCGACAGCTGCTACTTCGGCAAGCTCCAGATCGTGCAGGGCGCGATCCGCCACTCCGGCGACAACCTCACCGGCGAGGGCGGCGGGGACGACGAGGTCATCACCGTGGACCTCGGGCGCCTGCCCCAGGAGGTCACCGGACTCGTCTTCACCGTCAACTCCTTCTCCGGCCAGAAGTTCACCGAGGTCGCCAAGGCCTACTGCCGGCTGATCGACGCCGCGTCCGGCGAGGAACTCGTCCGCTTCGACCTCACCAACGCCGAAGCGCAGACGGGCGTGATGATGGCGAAGCTGATCAAGCAGTTCTCCGGCGAGTGGGAGATGACGGCGATGGGCGACTTCGTGAAGTCCCGCACGGTGCGGGGGATGGTGAAGCCGGCGGCCCAGGCACTGTAGACAGCCCTACGACGTCCAGGGCGCCCCCGGGCGAAGAGAGAGGGGCGCCCGGCGCGACCGGAGCTGCGTGAGGCGCTTGCCGCAGGGAGCCGAGAGGTGACCGACGGTGCGTTGCGGCGTTCCCGGCCCACCGGCCGTCAGGCCGAGGCCCGCACCACCAGCTCCGGGACCACCCACGCCGCGGCGCCCCGCAGCGGTTCCTCTCCGGCGCGCAGCCGGGCGACCTGCTCGACGGCCAGCCTTCCCAGCCGCCGTTTGTCGATGTGCAGGGTGGTCAGGGCGGGCTCCACCAGCTCACCCAACGACAGTCCGTCGAAGCCCATGACGGCCAGGTCGTCCGGCACCCGCCGGCCGCGGCGCCGGGCGGCACGCATGGCGCCGACCGCGATCAGGTCGTTGAAGCCGAAGACGGCGGTGATGTCGGGCCGGGCGTCCAGCAACCGCTCCATGCCGGCCTCACCCCCGGCCACACTGTGCTCGGGACTCAGCGCTATCCAGCCGTCGTCGACCGGCAGGCCGTGCCGCCGCGCCAGCTCCAGGAAGGCCTGTCTGCGCGGAGCGGGGCCGTGCACACCGTCCAGCATGCCGATCCGGCGGTGACCCGCGGCCACCAGATGCGCCATGCCCTGTTCGAGACCGGTCGCGGCGTCGATCCCCACGGCCGCGAAACAGGTCTGCTGCGGCCCGCGTTCCAGCAGCACCAGCGGTACACCGCCGAGGTGCCGGGCGAGCACGTCCTCCGGGCTCTTGAAGTAGCCCACGATCGCGTCGGCCTGATGGGACAGCGCATCGAGGGCGTCGCGCTCCCGGGCCTCGTCGATGCGGGAGTCCCACATCACCACCTGCCAGCCGCGCTGCTCGGCCGCCTCCAGCACACCGGCGGCCACCTCGGGGAAGAAGGGGTTCATCAGATCCGGGATCACCAGCCCGGCCGTCACGGTGCCCTTCTGCACGAGGCCGCGGGCGAACCGGCTCGGCCGGTAGTCCAGCAGCCGCGCCGCCTCCAGCACCCGTTCCTTCGTCGCCGGGTCGATCTCGCCCTTGTCGTTCACCGCGCGGGAGACCGTCTGCCGTGACACTCCGGCCAGCTTCGCGACATCGTGGATCGTGGCCCGGCGGCGGTTGCCGTCGGGCCGTTCGACACTCGGCTCCCGCTGCTGATCGTCCGCCCGCACGCTGTGCACTTTATCCGGCCATGTGCACGGCACGGCAGGGCCCGGCACCGCAAGGCCGGCCCGGACCCCGCAGCGGCGCGTCCGGCCGCCTAGAACAGCGCGCTGTACGCGTTCAGCGCGGGCTGCCCGCCGAGATGGGCGTAGAGGGCCGTGGACTCCGCCGTGATCTCCCCGCGCGCGACCAGATCGATCATCCCGGCCATCGACTTGCCCTCGTAGACCGGGTCCGTGACCATCCCCTCGGTCCGCGCCGCCAGCCGCATCGCCTCCAGCGTCGTCTCGTCCGGTATCCCGTACGTGCCCGCGTGATAGCGGTCGTCGAGCTCGACGTCGGCCTCGGTCAACTCGCGCTTGACGCCGATGAGCCGGCCGGTGTTGCCGGCGATCCGGGCGATCTGTTCGCGGGTGGTGGCGGGCCTGGCCGAGGCGTCGATGCCGAGGACCCGCCGCGGACGGCCGCCCGCCTCCTCCAGGGCGGCGAATCCGGCGACCATGCCGGCCTGCGTGGAGCCGGTCACCGAGCACACGATCACGGTGTCGAAGAAGACGCCCAGCTCCCGTTCCTGCTCGGCCACTTCGTATGCCCAACCGGCGAAGCCGAGCCCGCCGAGCGGGTGGTCGGAGGCGCCGGCCGGGATGGCGTACGGCTTTCCGCCCGACTCCTCCACATCGCGCAGCGCCTGCTCCCAGCTCTCCTTGAAGCCGATCCCGAACCCGGCCCGCACAAGGCGCACGTCGGCCCCGGCGAGGCGGCTGACGAGGATGTTGCCGACCTTGTCGTACACGGAGTCGGGCCAGTCCACCCAACTCTCCTGGACCAGCACGCACTTGAGCCCGGCACGGGCGGCCACCGCGGCGACCTGGCGGGTGTGGTTGGACTGCACGCCGCCGATCGAGACGAGCGTGTCGCAGCCCTTCGCGAGCGCGTCGGCGACCAGGTACTCCAGCTTGCGGGTCTTGTTGCCGCCGTACGCGACACCGGAGTTGCAGTCCTCGCGCTTGGCCCAGAGGGAGGCTCCGCCGAGGCGTGCGGTCAGGCGCTCCAGGGGGTGCACGGGGGACGGGCCGAAGAGGAGGGGATAACGGTCGTACGAGGAAAGGGACATGTGGTCCTCCCGGTAAGGGTCAGTCGCTGTCGGCGAGTTCGGCGAGCCCTCGCCAGATCTCCGCCGTGACCCGGACCGCCTCGTCCACGTCACCGGCCGCGCACGTCTCGATCAACCGCTCGTGCAGCCCGGCCGACCGGCAGGCCCCGCCCTCGCCGAAGCGCCGGCGCTCCAGGCGGCGGATGAGCGGGGTGTAGCGGGCGACGGTGGCGGCGGCCGCGCGGTTGCCGCTCACCCGCACCAGCACGTCGTGCAGTTCGTCGTCGGCCCGCAGGGCGAGGTCCACCTCGCCGGCGGCGACGGCGGTCGCGAAGCGCTCGTTGGCGGCGCGCATGATCTCCACGTCCGCCGCGGCCAGCCGGGGTACGGCGACCCGAGTCACCAGCTCGTGCATGGCGCCGACCACGGCGGCCGCGTCGCGTACGTCGGCGGCGACGACCGACGTCACGCGCGTGTAGCTCTGCGGCTTGCTCTCCAGCAGCCCCTCGTCCACGAGACGCGAGAACGCCTCGCGCACCGGTGCCCGGGACAGCCCGAGCCGCTCGGCGAGATCGGCGTCCCGCACCACCGCGCCGGGTTCGATCTCCCCGGCCACGATGGCGTCCCGGAGCGCTTCGTAGGCCCGGTCCCTGAGCAGGGTGCGGGCTACGGGTCGTATCGCCTCCACGAACTGAAATGTTAGATGTCAGCGCTGGCGGCGACAAGGGGCGCCGAGGGACGCGGACAGGAGAGTGGCCCGCACTCCCCACGCGGTGCGGGCCACCACTCACGACTCAGGCAGCTCAGGCTGCTCGGGCAGCCCAGGGCCAGTCGGCGTCGCGAGCCCCCTCCAGCAGCGGCACCATCCGGAAGGCCGCGTCCGAGAGACCGCCGAAGGTGTGCCGGTTGCCCGTCCCCGACGGACCGTGGCCCACCCGGTACCCGGCGAGGTTCCAGGTGTAGACCGGCACGTCGGCCGGGACCTGCTCGGTCGGGTCGCCGTGGCCGCTGGGGGCGTACTGCTCGTCGGTGACGATCAGCACCCGGTCGTGCTTGCGGTAGTGCCTGCGCACTGCCTCGGTGGTGTTCGTGCCGCCGAGGTCCCCGAAGCGCTCCAGGACCTTCAGCACCGACTCGCCCTTGCGGAAGGCGATCTCGCCGCTGCCCGTGCCGAACTGGACGAGATCCGCGTCCGCCGCCCGCAGCGCGAGCGCCGTGCCGAAGATCGCGGCCGCGTCGGCCCGGTTGAGCTGCGAGCGGTCGGACAGCCGGGACCAGAACATCGAGCCCGAGCGGTCGACGAGCACCAGCGTCCGGTCGGGCAGCGCCGGCACCTGGGCCAGCGAGTGGCCGAGTGCCTGCTCCAGCGGGTACGCCCAGCGCAGCGACGGCGCGTGCTGGTACGCGGCGAGGTACCTGAAGGGGAACTGCCGCGACCGTACGACCTCCTCCGGATCGCTGATCCGGGCGGCGACCTGGGCCGCCACCTCGTCCGAGATGCCGGCCTCGTCGAAGTTCCGCAGGTTCCTGACGAGCGCCATGGCACCCATCGACGGAATCACGGCCTCCCAGGCCTCCTTGTCCATCGGCCCCTGCAGCCAGCCGGCCAGCGCCTCCCACGTCATGCCGGCCGCCGCGAGCCGCTCGGCCCCGCCGTCCGACGTGACCACCGCACGCCGCTGTTCGACGGGCAGTGCCATCAGCTCGCGGTGTGCGACCAGCGTCCGGTTGGACGCGGGCGGCACGGCGGTGTCCGGGTTGTACCGGCGGTCGAGGGCGTACTGGAACAGGTCGCCCTGCCCCGGCTTTTCCGGGTCGGGGGCCGCGTGCACCACGTTGAGGATGTCGCCGAAGCGGTACCCCTTGGACGCGGTGTCGTACTTCAGCAGCGACCTGCCGCTGTAGAGCCGGCGTACCGCGTCGGCGACACCGCGCTTGACCGGCTTCGGGACATTACGGCCGTACAGCGCGGTCCAGTACGCGAGCAGTTCGCCGGGCTCGTCCGGCCGCTGGAGCACGGAAGCGATGACCTGCCGGTTCGACGGACCGTCGGTGGCCCCGGCGTCCAGGCGGGCCTTCACGTACTCGGCGGCGCCCACGATCGCGGCCGTACGGAGGTTGCCCTCCCCGCGCAGCCAGCCGAGCAGGCCGGCGGTCCACTCGGGGTCGGTGACGGCGAGCTCGCCGACGAGGCGCGCGAACCGGTCGTCACGGTCGGCGCCGGACTCGTAGAAGGTCTGCTGCGAGACGAAGTTGTCGACCGCCAGCAGGAAGAGCTCGGAGCGCGCGTCGCGCTCACGTCCCAGGCCGCCCTCGTAGGTACGGAGCACTCGCCCCGTCGAGGTGACCCGCGAGGTCGGCCGCGCCGTGGCGGCACGCCTGTTGAATCGTGCCATGGTGAATTCCCCCCGAATTCGATTGCGTTTCGGAGGGAGACGCAGCAAAAGGTGGGTGCCCGAGATCAGGAGTCGGCGACGGACTAATCGGATGCTCTACCCAATTGAGCTACATCGACCGGAAGTCGATGACGGGACTCGAACCCGCAACCCTCTGATCCAATGAAGTAACCGTTGCCTGCGCACCGGGCACCCACCATGAGCTGCGCCTCCCGAGATCAAGTCGGCGGCGGCGTCGGATTCTCTGGAAAAGAAGTAGCCGCTGCCATCGCACCGGGAGGTGCGTGACGTTGTGATCTCACTGTAGGAGGCGCAACTCGGGCCGGGCGACCGAATTAATTACCGCCGCTGCCGCTTCCAGGGCCCCGTGATGGCGAGCATGATGCCCGGCGTCTGGATATTGGCGTACAGCGTCCGGCCGTCGCACGAGAAGGTGACCCCCGTGAACTCGCTGTACTCCGGCTCCTCCTCGGTGCCGATGTTCAGCTCATTGCGGGCGATCGGGTACGTGCGGCCGCTGTCGGTGGCGCCGAAGAGGTGCTGGACGCCCTCGCCGTCCTCGGCGATGACGAGGCCGCCGTACGGGGAGACGGTGATGTTGTCCGGGCCGTCGAAAGCGCCGTCCCTGGACGGGTCGGGGTTGACGCCGAGCAGGACCTTCAGGGTGAGGGTGCGGCGCTTGGGGTCGTAGAACCAGACCTGGCCGTCGTGCCGGCCGGGGCTCTCCTCGCGGGCGTACGAGGAGACGATGTAGGCGCCGCCGTCGCCCCACCACATGCCCTCCAGCTTGCGGGCCCGGGTGATCTCGCCGGCGGCGAACTGCTTGCGCACGGGCGTGGTCCTGGCGTCGCGGTCCGGGACGTCCACCCAGTCGACGCCGTACACGGTGCCGATCCTGATGGCCCGGGAGAGGTCGTCGACGAACTTGCCGCCGGAGTCGAAGCACTTGGGCGCCTGGAGGACACCGGCGTCATCGGCCAGCTTGCGGAACTTGCCGCTGCCGTACTCGAAGCCCTTCGGCGGGGTCCAGCGGAAGAACAGCCCGTTGGGCGTGGCCGCGTCCTCGGTGAGGTAGGCGTGGCCGCGCTTGGGGTCGATGACGACGGCCTCGTGGTCGTAGCGGCCGAAGAACTTCAGCGGCTTGGGGTTCTTGTTGGCGCGCCGGTCGACGGGGTCGACCTCGAAGACGTAGCCGTGGTCCTTGGTCATGCCGTTGGTGCCGGCCTTGTCGGAGTTCTCCTCGCAGGTGAGCCAGGTACCCCAAGGGGTGCTGCCGCCGGCGCAGTTGGTGGAGGTGCCCGCGATGCCGACCCATTCGGCGACCTGCCCGCCGGGGCGGACCTCGACGACGGTGCAGCCGCCGGCCGCGGCGGGGTCGTAAACGAGGCCGTCGGTGAGCGGGACGGGGTGGTCCCAGTCGGCGCGCGGGCCCTTCAGCTCGTGGTTGTTGACGAGGAGGGTGGTGCCGCGCGGCCCGTCGAAGGCGGCCGTGCCGTCGTGGTTCGAGGGGGTGAACTCGCCCGACTCCAGCTTCGTCCTACCGCTGTAGGTGATGATCCGGTACTTGAACCCGGCGGGCAGCGCGAGGAGGCCCTTCGGGTCCGGGACGAGGGGTCCGTACCCGACGCCGCCACAGTGGGCGTCCGCGGACTTCTCGCTCGCGGTCTCGGACTCCGTGGACGCGAGCGCGTTCGGCGCGGTGGCGAGAACGCCGGCACTGCCCGCCAGCGCGACACCGGCCCCGGTGATCGCGGAATTCCTGGCGAAGTCCCTGCGGGTGAGCGACATGCTGTCTCCTGTGACCGTGGGTGTGCCGTGGAGGGCGGCGAACTCCGGAACGCCGCAACGCTGCCGCTCATGTCTGAACAGGAGTTGAACTCCGGGCGGATTCAGTGGACCTGCTTCCATGAATCCACGCCGGTGACGGCAGCGCCCCGTAAGGGGCGCGGGGCTGTATCGATATGCGGCTCAGCCGCGTGGGCGCGACCAGCCCCCGCACACCCGCACCCGCGGAACGGGCTCAGCCCCCTTGTTGCGACCGCGCCTTGAAGGCAGCCTTACGCGCTTCCTTCGCGATCTTCTTGTCCGGATGCAACCGCCCCATCGCCTCCAGCACATCCGCCGTGGCCGGATGCTCGACCCGCCAGGCCGCCGCGAAGAACCCGCTGTGCTGCGCGGCCAGTCCCTCCACCAGGGCCCGCAGCTCGTCGGAGTTCCCCTCGGCCGCGAGCTGTGCGGCAAGCGTGTCGACGGTCAGCCAGAACACCAGGTCCTGGGAGGGCGGGGGCACGTCGGAGAACCCCGCCTCGGTCAGCCAGACCCGGGCCAGCCCACCCAGCTCCGGATCGTCGAGGACCTCCCGCAGGGCCGGCTCGGCCTCGGTGCCCACCAGGGACAGCGCCTGCTGGCAGCGCAGTCGCCGCAGCGGCGCCCCGGCGTCCAGGCCCCGTGCCGCCGCGAGCAACTCCCGCGCCGCGGCGAGGGGTTCGCGCCCGTTCAGCCACTGCACGGTCTCGGCGTGCGCGGCGGCCTGCGGGAAGGTGGCCGTGCCGTCGAGCAGTGCGTCGGCGCCCTTGTCCGCCAGGTCCCCGACCGCGGGCGACTCGAACCCGGCCTCCAGCAGCCGCGCCCGCAGCCCGTACAGTCCGAGCGGGGTCAGCCGCACCATGCCGTAGCGCGACACGTCGGTGTCGTCGACGGCGGCCGCGGCCTCCTCGGCACCCTCGACGTCCGCCATCAGTGCCTCGTCCACCGGCTGGTACTCCACCAGGCCGGCCGGCTCCAGCAGCCGGAACTGGTCGTCCAGGCGCATCATCGCGTCGGAGACCTGTTCCAGCACGTCGTTCGTGGGCTCGCCCATGTCGCTGGGCACGATCATCGACGCGGCGAGGGCCGGCAGCGGTACGGGCGCGTCGCCCGGCCCGTCCTCGCTGACCGTCAGCAGGTACAGGTTGCCGAGGACACCGTCGAGGAACTCCGCCTCGGCCTCGGGGTCCCAGTCCAGGGTGGAGAGGTCGATCTCGCCGCCCGCGCCCATGGCGTCGACCAGGTCGTCGAGGTCGGGCACGCTCGCGTCCGCGAGCACCGTCTCCAGTGCGCCGAGCCACACCGCGAGCACGTCCTGCGGCGAACCGCCGGTCAGCAGCGCCAGGTCCGCGCCCGCCGCCACGGTGCCCGTCTCCTCGTCGACGATCTCCACCAGCCCGGTGTCGACGGCGACGCGCCAGGCCTCACTGGCGTACGCGGCGGCGTCGTCCCCGCTCAGTGCGAGCACCTCGGCGGCGGCCGGCAGCTGCTCGTCGACGAGGCCGCCCCCGGCGTCGACCCGGGTGTCGGGGCCGGCCCAGCGGGCCAGCCGTGCGGCCCTGGCAAGCAACGGCGTGGACAGCGCGTCCCGCGCCAGCTCCGCTTCGGGATGCAGCCGCACCGGCGGCAGGGAGGAGCTGTCTGACATCGGCTGGTTCTCCTAGGGCGTTCCGCAGGGCCGTAGGCGTCACGGCCCAGCCGCTCTCCACTTCACGGCTCAACCGCTCAGCCTAGACGGGTTTCCACCCATGCCGCCCGGTTCATCTCCCCGTCGGGCGGTGTACATGGCCGAAACCTTGACAACTGGCCCGAGCAGGCAGGAGATTGACGCGCGTAGAAATCGAGCGGACATCTGTTCACTGTATTTTCTACGCGCGTCGCCGCCGCCCCACCGGTCGCGCCTGCACCCACCGTTCCACGCACCACCCTCGTCCCGGCGCCCACGTATGTCCCCGGAGGGATCCCGTTGCCGAGCAAGAAGTCCGCGCGCCTCGCCGCGCTCACCGTCGCCGCCGTCTGTTCCGCGGCGTCCACCGTTGTCCTCACGTCCCCCGCGCACGCCGACTCCGTGCGCATCCATGACATCCAGGGCAGCACCCGCATATCCCCGTACGCCGGCAAGCAGGTCACGGACGTGGCCGGAATCGTCACCGGCGTGCGCACCTACGGCTCGTCCAGAGGCTTCTGGATCCAGGATCCGGACGCCGACGCCGACGCGGCGACCAGTGAGGGCGTGTTCGTCTTCACGAGCTCCGTCCCGAAGGTCGCCGTCGGCGACTCGGTCCTGGTGGCGGGCACGGTCGCCGAGTACGTCCCCGGTGGCGCGACCTCCGGCAACCAGTCGCTGACCGAGATCACCAAGCCGACAGTCACCGTCGTCTCCAGCGGCAACGCCGTCCCGGCCGCGCAGGTCGTCGACGAGGACTCGGTGCCGGACCGGTACACGCCGGCCGGCGACGCGGCCGCGAAGGGCTCGATCGACGGCCTGACGCTGCGGCCGTCGAAGTACGCCCTCGACCACTACGAGTCCCTCGAGGGCATGAACGTCGAGGTCGCCGACGCCCGCGTGGTCACCGCGACCGACGACTTCCACGAGCTGTGGGTGACGGTGAAGCCGTGGGAGCACCGCAACCGCCGCGGCGGCACGGTCTACGGCTCCTACGACTCCCAGAACACCGGCCGGCTGCAGATCCAGTCCCTCGGCCCCGGTGCCGAGTTCCCGGTCGCGAACGTGGGTGACACCCTCACCGGCACCACGGCCGGCCCGCTGGACTACAACCAGTTCGGCGGCTACACCCTCGTCGCGAGCGAGCTCGGCACCCTCAAGAGCCGTGGCCTGGAGCGGGAGACGACCCAGAAGCAGCGGCGCGACGAACTAGCGGTCGCGACGTACAACGTCGAGAACCTCGACCCGTCCGACGCCACGTTCGCCGAGCACGCCTCCGCGATCGTGAACAACCTCCAGGCGCCCGACATCGTGTCCCTGGAGGAGATCCAGGACAACAACGGCGCGAAGAACGACGGCACGGTCGCCGCCGACCAGACGGTGGGCAAGCTGATCGACGCGATCGTCGCGGCGGGTGGCCCGGCCTACGACTGGCGCTCCATCGACCCGGTCGACAAGGCCGACGGCGGCGAGCCGGGCGGCAACATCCGCCAGGTGTTCCTGTTCAACCCGAAGCGGGTCTCCTTCACCGACCGCGCGGGCGGCGACGCCACGACCGCCGCCGGTGTGACCAAGGTGAAGGGCAAGGCGGCGCTGACGGTCTCCCCCGGCCGTATCGACCCGGCGAACGCGGCCTGGACGAACAGCCGCAAGCCGCTGGCCGGCGAGTTCGTGTTCCGTGGCCGCACGGTCTTCGTGATCGCCAACCACTTCGCCTCCAAGGGCGGCGACCAGTCCCTGCACGCGCAGTACCAGCCGCCGGCCCGCAGCTCGGAGACCCAGCGCCACCTCCAGGCGAGTGCGGTCAACACCTTCGTCAAGGACATCCTGGCCGTCCAGAAGAACGCGGACGTCGTCACGCTCGGCGACATCAACGACTTCGAGTTCTCCGGCACCACCAAGCTGCTGGAGGACGACGGCGCGCTGTGGTCGGCGATCAAGTCGCTGCCCAAGAGCGAGCGGTACTCGTACGTCTACCAGGGCAACGCCCAGACGCTGGACCAGATCCTGGTCAGCCCGTCGATCCGGCGTTCCTGCGACTTCGAGTACGACAGCGTGCACGTCAACTCGGAGTTCAACGACCAGATCAGCGACCACGACCCGCAGGTGCTGCGGTTCCGTCCGTAACTTCCGGTGCGGTTCAGGACTGGCTGAACACGCCGTTCAGCCAGTCCTGCCAGGCGGCCTCGACCGCCTTGGCGTCGGCGCCCGGGGCGAAGTCGTGCACGGAGATGCCGACCGGGTAGCCCCAGTGGTTGCGGCCGAAGAAGCGGATCATGGCGTGGTCCGTGCGCAGCCCGATGAAGTACGGGTTGCGGAAGTCCACCACGGCGTCGAGGAGTCGGCCCTCGGGGCCGCGTGCCTGGACCTGCGTCCCCTCGGCGGTGTCGTCCCCGAGGCCGAGCGCGCGGCCCACGGCGACGAAGGCGTCCGCCGTCTTGGACGTGTCGGGCCCGTCGAAGGTCGTGAAGGCGACGACCGGACGGCCGCCGAACTCCGTCAGGTACTGGCGCAGCGTGTGCAGATAGAAGTCGGTGTGCCGGCCGGCGGCGTCGTACTGGTTGTCCCAGTCGTCGACGAGGATGCCGCTGTGCACGTACCGCACCCAGGCCCGGCGGCCCCCCTCGCGCGGCTCGATGGTGTAGTCGAGCTGGTTGAGGCTCTGCTCCTTCACGCCCTCGACGTCCTCCGCCCGGTTGGTGTAGCGGTGCGGCGGGTCCCAGGCGGTGACCGTGGAGCCCATCGCCCCCTTGCCGCCGACACGCGGCTCGGGCGGCTCCGACGGCCACATCCAGCCTCCGGTGTTGCTGGTGATCGCGTCCCACACCTGTTCCGGTGTGGCGTCGACCTCGAACTCGCGGGCGATCTCGAATTCCTTGGACATGGTGGGCTCCTGCTGATTACTGGTCGAGTGCGGGGTTCGGCTGGTCCTTGACCGTGGGGTGTACGGCGACCACGATCCGGTGATCGCGGCCGCCCTCCGCGTCGGGCGCGTCGTACTTGTGGATCAGCGCGCTCACGCCCGCCGTCAACTCCTGGATGAAAGCGGCCCGTTCGGCCGCCGAGGCGAAGCGGACCTCGCCGTCCAGGGCGTATGTCGCCAGCCTCTTGCGGGCCTTCGCGGCACCGGTGATCAGCGAGCCGACGTCCCGGACGAGCCGGGCGCCGAGCGCGAGCAGCCAGCGGGCGGAGAGCTGGTCACGGAAGCGGTCCGGGTCCGGCTGCACCGCGGCGAGCGCGAGCGGTGAGATGACGTACGACGCGGCGGTCGCCTGCATCAGCCGCTCGGTGACGTTGCCCTTGCGGCGCTCGCCGGCCAGCTCCACCAGTCCGTGCCGCTCCAGCGCCTTGAGGTGGTAGTTCACCTTCTGCCTTTGCAGCCCGACCTTTCCGGCCAGCATGGCGGCCGACGCGGGGCCGGCCGCCAGCTCGGCGAGCAGCCGGGCCCTTGTGGGGTCCAGGGAGACGGCTGCGGCCTCGGGGTCCTCGATCACGGTGACGTCCAGCATGCGTCCACCGTCTCACCGAAAACTTTTTTTGTCCAGACGGTTCGAGTTTTCGGAGAGGCCGCGTCACGGCTTCACTCGGGAACGAGGCCGACGGCGTGGTCGTACCGACTGACCGTGCTGCTCTTCAGCCCAGGCCATGTCTGGACGCGTTGCCACAGCTCGGTCGCCGAGCCGATGCCGTTGCCCGGGGCTGAGAGGGCGTCGATGTGGGCGGCGGCGCTCTCCCACTCGGCGTAGTTCAGGACGCGGGTGCCGTCGGTGCTGAGGTGGAAGTGGGCGGAGATGCCGCCGGAGTGCGGGTCCGGCTCGCGCTCCAGGGCCTCGAAGACGGCGTCGACCCAGGCGCGCTGTCGGTCGGGGTCGGGCCCCTCGAACTCGATGTCGACGATCACGATGCAGCCGGGGACGCGGGTGTCGCCCTCGCGAGTGCCGCTGCGGTAGTGCCGGTACCGGCCGAGTCCCAGCCGCTCGATGCCCGGCACGGCCGTGTCGATCTCGTCGTTGCGCTCCTGGCGGTGGGTCTTCACGAAGGCCTCGTAGGCCTGGTCGCTGCGCCACTGCGAGTAGTGCAGGAGGGTGGCGGCGTCATGCCCGGTGTAGACGTGGTAGCCGAGCAGACCATCGGTGGGCCAAGGGCGGCGCTCCCAGGTGCCGGCGATCGCCTCGACCGTCTGCTGCTGCCGCAAGGGGGTGCCGACCCGCCAGGTACTGAAGAAAGGGGCGCCGATCTCGGGGCGGGCGAGGTCGGGGTGGGCGTCGGTGCGACGGGTCATGGATGCCTCCGGAGCCGGTGGTCAATGCGTGCACTGAACACCTTTCGACCTCAACCGCTCTTGAGGTCAAGTGAGCCCTTGGAAGGCGGGGTTCACGAGATCGTGCGCAGGGCGGTGCGGCGCGGCGTCCGAGAAAACACAGAGCGGCGCGGGACCGGTGACCGGTCCCGCGCCGCCTCGCCGTCTCCCTCGACCGGCGTCTCAGCGGTGCCCGTTGTGCCGACGCCGCAACACCTGTGCGGCGACCACAGCGCCCAGGGCCGCCCCGGCGATCAGCACCGGCCGCGGATGCCGCAGTCCGGCCTGGACGACGGTGCGGACGGGGCGCGGCACGCTGTGCTCGACCACATGGCCCGCGTGCGTCGCCCTGCCCTGGACGGTGTGTCCGGCCTGGGTCGCCCGGTCCTGCACCGTGTGCCCGGCGTGCGTCGCCTTGTCCTGCACGACGTGTCCCGCCTGGGTCGCCCGGTCCTGCACGACGTGCCCGGCGCGTGCGGCCCGCTCCTGCACCACGTGCCCGGCCTGGACCGCGCTGCTGCGCAGCTGCACGGTCATCGCGCCCGCCTTGTCCTTGAGGTCGGCGGCGCGCGCCAGGGCCCGGCCCTTCACATCCGCCTTCCCGGCCAACTCCGCCACGGTGTCGCCGAGTTCGCTGCGCGTCCGCTCGATCTGGCTGCGCAGTTCCTCGGGGCCCTTGGCCCCTGCGCTCGCCTTCGCCGCCGCGGACTTCCCAGCGGCAGCGGCTTTCGCGGCGCCCTTCTGCGCGGCCTTTCCGCCGCCCGTCGCCCCCGCCTTGCGGTCCGTCATCGGTGTGCCCTTTCCTTGATCTCCTCGACATCGGCCCTGACGCTGCTGAGGGCCTCCTCCGGCGTGGGGGGTGCGGCGCGCCGCAGCCGGGCGCGGCCGGTCGCGGCCAGCAGACCGGCGAGGGCGAACAGGACGCCCGTCACGATCAGCGCCGCGGCCCACACGGGCAGCGTCAGCGAGAGTGCGGCGGTGGCCGCGGCGGCCAGGAACAGCAGACCGGCGTACGCGACGGCGCCCGCCGCGCCGAGCAGCCCGCCGCCCGTGCCGGCACGTCGGCCCTTCTCGGCCAGCTCCTCCTTGGCGAGGGCGACTTCCTGTCGTACGAGCCGGGAGACCTGTTCGCCTGCCTGCCCTACGAGTTCGCTCACCGAGTGGTGCTCGTCGTGCACCCGCTCGGGGGTCGTGGACCCGGTCACGGTGTTCCGCCTCCTCTCGATTCGGAACACCCGGGTACCCGGTGCCGCCCCCGCTATCCCTTCCCTCCGCCTTCCGGTGCGCACCCGCCCAGCCGGGCCGGCCGCGCCCGGAGCCAGTCGAGGCAGGCCTGCAACAGCGCAGCCTCGGCAGCCAGTTCGGGCACACCGAGCCCATCGGCCACAGCGAGGGCGGCCACGGACGCGACGGACGCCCCCTTCCCGGCCACCACCCGCAGCCGCTCCCCGCCCGGCCGGGCGAACCCCGCGAGCGAGACGGACGTACGGCCGCGCGGGCAGCCCGCGCGGGACGGGGCGAGCGCCCGCCGGCCGGGGCGGCCGTTCGTACCCGCCGGCAGGCGTAGCGGGAGCCGCGCTCGAAGCGCAGGCAGCGGCCCAGCACGGTGACTTCGAGCAGTGCGGCCGCCCGGTGCTCGGCCGTGCACGCCACCGCCTCGGCAGCCGTACGGTCGCGCACACGGTGGAAGCCGCAGTCGCAACACCGAAGCAACGCTTACCAATATCCCGTAGAAGAATTAAGTGGAGCTACGACATGACAGTGCCGACACTAATACCATGACGACCGCCAACGCCTCGGCCCCTCCCTTCGGCCGGGCCCTCTGCGCCATGATCACGCCCTTCACCGAGGCGGGCTCCCTCGACCTCGACGGCGCCCAGCGGCTGGCCGACCGGCTGGTGGCCGAGGGGTGCGACGGGCTCGTGCTCTCCGGCACGACGGGCGAGTCGCCGACCACCTCGGACGCCGAGAAGTCGGAGCTGATCAGGGCCGTCCGGGAAGCGGTGGGCGACCGGGCGACGATCGTCGCGGGCGTGGGCACCTTCGACACCCGGCACACCGTCGAACTCGCCCTGATGGCCGAAAAGGCGGGCGCCGACGGCCTGTTGGTGGTCGCGCCGTACTACAGCAAGCCCCCGCAGGACGCCGTCGAGGCGCACTTCCGCGAGATCGCCGACGCCGCCGGACTGCCCCTCACGCTGTACGACATCCCTGGCCGCACCGGCACCCGGATCGAGCCGGAGACGCTGATCCGGCTCGCCGAGCACCCCCGGATCGTCGCGGTGAAGGACTGCTCCTTCGACTTCCTCGGCACCCAGAAGGTGCTCGCCCGCACGGAGTTGGCGTACTACGCGGGCTGCGACGAGCACAACCTCGCGCTGTACGCGGTGGGCGGCTCCGGCTACATCAGCACCGTCGCGAACGTCGTACCGGCCCAACTCCGTGCGGTCCTCGACACGTTCGAGGCGGGCGACACCCCCGTGTCCGCCCGCCTCCAGCAACGTGCCACGCCGCTCATCGAGTTGGTGATGGCGGCGGGCCTGCCCGGCGCGGTCACCGCGAAGGCTCTGCTCAATGCGCTCGGCCTGCCCGCGGGCCCGGTCCGCGCACCGCTGCGGCCCGCCGGCCGCGAGGCGGTCGACGGGCTGCTGGCGGCTTACGAGGAGCTCACCACGGGTTGATCAACGTGGGGCGAAAACAGGCTCCCACCCCTGTCGTTTCTCGTCCGGGTCCGGCTCACGAACACCGCTCAGTGGTACGACCTTGTCGCTGCCGATCGTGACCAGCACGAGCCGGGGCCGGTACGACTCGTCGAGACCGGTGACCCGTTCCCAGGCGATGAGCCGCTTGTCGTCGGCCCAGGCGAGCAGGTGGGCTCCGCGGACCTTGGTGACCTCCTCGCCCGTACGGGGGTCACGGATCGAGGAGTAGGACCTGCCCGGGGATCCGTCGACCTCCTTCGTCAGACCGAGGGCGGCGAGAGAGCCGTTCGGGGACAGCCGAGCCCCGACGTCCGAACGCAGGTGTTTCTCGTCGGCGGGAGCGGCGGCCTTCCTGCCCCGCAGGTCGTAGAACTGCTGCAGCCCGTCCCTCCCGCCGATGAACCGCGCGTACACCAGCCCACCGGACCGGCTGTACGCGAAGTCCTGGCGGGCGTTGATGTTGCGCTCGGGCGCGACCGCGCTCCAGGAGCCCTCGCCGGAGGCCACGTCGAGGTCGTAGAAACCGGTCCGGCTCGACTCGCCGTACCTGGACGTCCACTCCCACACCTCCTCGCCCTCGCCGTTGACCATCGGCTCCTTGATCCGCAGGTCGGGGTTCTCGCCGTACGTCGTCGCGACGAGCCTGCTCCCGTCCCGCGAGAACGCCAGCCCGCCGACCCCGCGCTCGACCGGGATCCACCGCTCGACCTCCCCCGTCGCCAGGTCGAGCAGGCCGATCCGGCTCACGGGCAGGTTCTGCTCCAGCACGGCGGCCGTCTTCAGGCCGGGGGCGACGGCGACGAAGGACCACCGGGTGTCCTTCACGTACTTCCCGGTCTGCGGGTCCAGCAGCCAGTAGGTGCGCACCATGGCACCCCGCTTGTCGGTCTCGGTGCGGAGTTCCGTCATGGAGTAGGCGGCCAGCACCGTGTCCCCCGCCCCGATCAGGTCGCGCGGCGGCGACTGGTCCGGGTGGGCGAGGACGCCGCCCTTCTCCAGTGCGCTCGCGGCAAGCACGTCGTCCTTGCCGGCGCCCAGCAGCGGCACCGCGACGCCGATGGCGACCACGGCCGCGGTGGCCGCGGCGACGGAAACGATCCGCCGGGTGCGGCGGCGCCTGCGCACGGCCAGGACCCGGTCGGCGAACCCCGGCCCGGCCGACGGCTGTTCGGTGGCCAGCTCCCGCAGGGAGTCACGCACGAGTTCCTCGACGTTCACGGACGCACCTCCACGGGTGAGAAGTCACGGGACGGCCGCGGTCCGGCGGCCGCCGGGTCCAGGGCCGCCAGCTCCGGCGCGAGCGAGCGCAGCCGGGCAAGCGAGCGGTGGGTCGTGGACCGTACGGTCCCCACGGAACAGCCGAGGATCCGGGCCACGTCGGCCTCCGGCAGGTCCTCGAAGTAGCGCAGCACCAGTACGATGCGCTGCCGCGCCGTCAGCCGCGCCAGCGCGCCCCGCATCAGCAGCCGCAGCTCGGCGGAGGATGCCGCATCCGGGCTCGCCCCGCTCTCGGGCGGCTCGGCGACGGTGAGTTCACGCCGGGGCCACTTCAGCCGCCAGCGGCTGATCTGCTGCCGGTACAGGATCTTCCGTACGTACGCCTCCGGCTCGTCGATGCGATGCCAGCGGCCGGCCGCCTTCATCAGGGCGTTCTGCAGCAGATCCTCCCCGGCGTGCCGGTCGCCGCCGGTCAGCAGGACCGCCGTCTTCAGCAGCGCGGACGACCGGTTCTCCACGAACTCCCGAAAGCTCTCCTGCGCTTCGGCATCCATCGTCACCTTCTCTTCCCCCGGACGGGCCGGACGCCCGCCTCTCCTATCCCCTGTGACGCGTGCCGTGTGCTGCCGCTATGCCGGCGGCGCAGAAAAGAAATCCCCCACACGGCAGGGCCCGCACCGCCACCCTGTGCGGTACGGGCCCCGGCCCTCGTTCGCTGCGCTCAGCGCGCGATCAGCCCCACTTGTACCCGTCCCCGAAGAGCAGGAAGTGCTCCAGCACATCCTCCATCGGATCGTCCACCTGCCCCACGTTGACCAGCCCGATGCGGGGCCCGTTGTGCGAGCCCGTGTTGGTCTCGTCGGCATACGCGGCCCCGGCAGGCAGCCAGCAGGCCGCCCCCGCAGCCAGCGTGCCCACCAGCAGGCGCACTGCGGCCCTGCCCCGCGCACTCGTCTTCACTCGACCCACCATCGGCCCTCATCTCGTCGGTTCGGCGTGTGATCGGAAACTGCGTCGACCTGTTCATCTGCCTGGACCGCGCTGAGGTCACGTGGAGTAACCCGTACGTGATCGCGCCGCGCCGGGCTGACACACGGCGAGCGCCCTCCCACGAGCCGTTTCCGGCTGTGGGAGGGCGCTCGACGACAGCAGTCCGAGGGCGGTCGCCGTCAGTTGTGGCTGTGCAGGATCTCGTTCAGCCCACCCCACACCGCGTTGTTCGGGCGGGCCTCGACCGTGCCGGTGACCGAATTGCGGCGGAAGAGGATGTTGGAGGCGCCGGAGAGTTCGCGGGCCTTGACGATCTGGCCGTCGGGCATCGTGATGCGGGTGCCGGCGGTGACGTACAGGCCGGCCTCGACGACGCACTCGTCGCCCAGCGCGATGCCGACGCCCGCCTCGGCGCCGATCAGGCAGCGCTCGCCGATGGTGATGATCACGTTGCCGCCGCCGGACAGGGTTCCCATCGTCGACGCGCCGCCGCCGATGTCCGAGCCGTCGCCGACCACGACGCCCGCGGAGATACGGCCCTCGACCATGGAGGTGCCGAGGGTGCCGGCGTTGAAGTTGACGAAGCCCTCGTGCATGACGGTGGTGCCCTCGGAGAGGTGCGCGCCCAGGCGGACCCGGTCGGCGTCGGCGATGCGCACGCCCTTGGGGGCGACGTAGTCCGTCATCCGCGGGAACTTGTCGATCGAGGTGACCTGGAGGTGCAGGCCCTCCGCGCGGGCGTTCAGGCGGACCTTCTCGACGTCGTCGACGGCGACCGGGCCGAGGGAGGTCCAGGCGACGTTGGCGAGGAAGCCGAACTGGCCCTCCAGGCTCAGGCCGTGCGGCTTGACCAGGCGGTGCGAGAGCAGGTGCAGACGCAGGTACACGTCGTGCGCGTCGATCGGCTTCTCGTCGAGCGAGGCGATGACCGTGCGGACCGCGACGACCTCGACGCCCCGGCGTGCATCCGGCCCGACCGCCTTCGCGGCGCCCTCGCCGATCAGCTCGACGGCCCGCTCGGCGGACAGCCGCTCGCTGCCGGAGGGACCGGGCTCGGCAACGAGCTCGGGCGCGGGGAACCAGGTGTCGAGAACAGTGCCGTCAGCGGCGATCGTGGCAAGGCCGGCTGCCACGGCGCCGGTGGTACGAGGAGCAGTCGTGTCGGTCATGAGGGCAACCTAACCGGCAGGGGGCCGCCCGGGCCAACCGGCGGGAGGGGCGTCTCAGGGTACGGGCCGTCCGGCCCGGCCGGCCCAGGGGAAGCGAAGCCCGCTCCCGTCAGGGAATCGCGCCGCAGCAAGGGCTCACCCATAACCAGGACTCACCCCTCCGGCCCGGGGATCACCCGCCGCAGCACCTCACACGCGTACCCCTCGTCGTACGGCACCTCGGTCAGGAGCACCTGCAGACAGATCCCGTCCATCAACGCCACCAGCGCCCGCGCGGTGACGGCGTCCGTGCGCCGGGAGAGTCGGTCGGCGAGGTCCTGCGCCCACTCTGCGGCAACCGGACGCAGGGCGGGGCGGCGCAGGGCGGCGAGGTAGAGCTCGTACTCCAGCTCCACACCCGTACGGTCCCCCGCGAGCCACTCGCCCATCCAGCCGGCGAGTTCGGCGGCCAGGTCGGTGTCCGGGTCCGTGAGGCCGCCGCGCGAGGCGATCACCTTGGCGAAGCCCTCGTTGGCCTGTCGCAGGGCGGCGACCAGCAGATCGTCGAGGGTCTTGAAGTGGTACGTCGTGGAGCCGAGCGGCACGTCCGCCGCCGCGGCGGCCGTGCGGTGGCTCAGCCCCGCGATGCCCTTCTCCCCGACGACCCGGATCGCCGCGTCGATGATCCGCTGACGCCGCTCGGGGTCGTAGCGCCGGGGCATCAGTGCGCGCCTCCCAGGTTCAGCACCACCACGCCGGCGATGATCAGCGCGATGCCCGCGGCCTTGGCGACCGTCATCCCCTCCCCCATGAACAGGATCCCGATGGTGGCGATGGCCGCGGTGCCGACGCCCGCCCAGATCGCGTAGGCCGTGCCCACGGAGACGGTCCTCAGGGTCTGGGCGAGCAGCGCGAAGGAGACGAGGTATCCGAGGGCGGTCAGCAGCGACGGCCAGAGCCTGCTGAAGCCGTCGCTGTACTTCATTGACGTAGTGGCGGCCACCTCGGCCGCTATGGCTCCGGCGAGCAGCAGGTATCCCATGTGTACGAGCGTACACAACGTCGGCCAAGGTTGCGTACGGTCGTACACAACTGCCCTCGCGCCCTTAGTACCCACATGCAAGTCACGCGCGCCGCGAGGAAGGCAGCCGGAGGTTGGTCACCCTTGATGCTGACGATCGTCGAGTAGGCAACGACCAGTCCGGCGGATCATGTGAGTCCTCGCCGCAAGCACAGCGGGGTCATCGCACCTGCAACGGCCTGCCTTGCAGACGCCGCGGTGGTTCCGGCGCCACACGCTGGAACAGTTCCCACAATCCGTCCGGCACCAGTTGTTCGGCTGTCGCCACGCTCGGAGCAACGAGCTTCAGGCCAGTCGCGTTCAGGAAAGCCGCAAATCTATCCAGGGGATGGTGTCACCCGGCAACAGGTAGCGCTCGGTCTCGATGAACCCGTGCTTCTGCGCAAAGCGCAGACCGCCATCGTTCGACGACAGGACAACGGTCTCGATCACCCTGGCACCCAGCTCCCGCGCCCGGTGGAGCCCACGCTCAAAGAGTGCTTCGCCGAACCCCCGTCCACGGTGAGCGGCAAGCACCCGGGCGATCACAGTCGCCGTCAGAGTGTCGTCCGTCGGCGGACGTACCGTGCTGCAGCCCACGACTACGTCATCGAGATACGCGATCTCCAGGTGATTGCGCTCGGAACGTTCCCGTACCTCTTCAAGAGACAGGACGTGGGTCGGGATGATCACATTGTGGACGTGCTGCCAGTCTCGGAGAGTGGCATCGCAGTCAGGCCGTTGAAACCGAAGATCAGACATCGCAGCAGGAGACCTGAGTGCTCCGCGGACGTCAACTCCTTGTACCAACCCACAAGTCACCGCTCGCGTTACGCGCCCGGAGCCAACTGAGACGACCCCTTACGGCTTCCGCGCCTCGAAGTTTTGGCGGGACGCCTCGATGTCCCCGAGGTACCGGTGGGTCCAGTCGCACATGCCGTCGATGGTCACCCGCAGGGCCTGGCCCGGCTCGGTGAGGGCGTACTCGACGCGCGGCGGCACCGTGGCGTGCACGGTGCGCTCGACCAGGCCGTTGCGCTCCAGCATGCGCAGGTTCTGGGTGAGCATCTTGTGGCTGATCCCGTCGACCTCGCCGCGCAACTCGCTGAAGCGCAGGATCCGCTCCCCCAGGGCCTCGATGATCAGCAGAGCCCATTTGTTAGCGATGTCCGAGAAGATCTCCCGGGCCAGGGAGTCCGCGCGCGTCACGTCCGCCTGGTCCAGTGAGCCACTGAACTGCTTGGTTCCCATGAGGTTCCCCAGTCACCGAAAAGTGCGTTCTTCCATGTCAGCGGCCACTCTCCTACGGTTCCTGAGTAACCACAAGTGAGCACGAGACGGAACGGACGGACGACATGGCCATCACTCTGGTGAACCCGAGCGGGCTGGTGGAGGTCGACGCCTACCACCAGGTGTCGATCGCGAGCGGCTCGAAGCTGGTCTTCGTCGCCGGGCAGGTCGCATGGGACGCGCAAGGCACTGCGGTCGGCACGGGCGACCTCGCCGCGCAGGTCGAGCAGTGCTACCTCAACGTCGGCACCGCCCTGGCCGCGGCCGGCGCCTCCTTCGACGACGTCGCGAAGCTGAACGTCCACGTCGTCGACTGGACCCCCGACAAGATGCCCCAGCTCATGGAGGGGATCACCCGGGCGGCCACCAAGCTGGGGGTCACCGCCACGCCGCCGGCCACACTGCTTGGCGTCGCGGCACTGGACGTGCCCGAGCATCTGGTCGAGATCGAGGCCACCGCGGTCCTCGACTGAGTCACTGAGCCCACGACCGGGCGGCGCCGTCCGGGGCGACTGGGCCGGCCCCGGTCAGCAGGTACGGCGGCGGTACGCTTCCGCCCCCGCCGGTACGACGTCCAGGTCGCGCAGAACCACCGACAGCTCGTCGCCCCACTCCGCACACGCGGCGGCAAGGCCGTCCTGCCGGTACTCGATGTCGAAGACGCGGTCGTCGTACGCGTCCGCGTAGGCGTCGCACTCGTCGTACTGTCCGCACTCCTCGGCCACCGCGAAGTCGAAGCCGATGTCGCGCCCCTGTCCGGCCAGTTCGGCGGCGTTCTTCTGGCCGATCGCCAGGCCGGCGGCGTGGGCCCGGGCGGTGATCAGCTCGCCGAAGGCCACGTTGTCGTCGGCGGTCAGCAGACCGTCGGACCGCTCGTGCGAGTCGAGGTTGTCGGCCTCGACGGCCTGGAATCCGGCGGCGGCACAGCCGTCGATCCACTCCCCCACGACGTCGGCGAGCCGTTCGCGCTTGGCGGGCGTCGAGATGTCCAGGACGGCCTCGTCCCAGTCCCGGTCGATGACCAGCGAGTCGTCGGCGTCGCGGAGGAGCAGGTCGGGATGGCGGGCCTCCCACCAGTCCTCGGTGTCCGGCTGGGCCTGGAAGGCGTTGACGTAGCAGATGTTGTAGACCCCCGGCGCCGGTTTCGCCGCGCGGTCGCGGGAGACCGCGCGTACGCCGGTGGGCGGCCGGTAGGCCCCGCCGATCTGGTAGTCGAAGCCGACCCCCGGCTCGGGCAGGACCACCTTCCCGGCACCGCCGCTGCCGGGGGCCGTCGGGGCGGTGGAGCGGCCCGGCTCGTCGGCGTCCTCACCGTCGGACGCCGTACAGCCACCCGCGGCCACGGCGAGCGCACCGCACAGAGCGGCGGCCGCAAGCGCGCGGCGGAGGGCACGGGGAGCGCGGTGGGCCATGGTCCGGGGGCTCCTGTCGGTGTGTGCTCTTGCAGTGCTGCCCGGCCATGATGCCCTGTCGCGGGCCCGGGCCCGGCATTCGGCTCCACGACTGCACCCAACAGGCCTTTCTCCAGCCATAATTGATGGAACATCAGCTATAAGAGTTCGATTGACGACGCGTCGAACCCCGCCCGCTCCCCCCTGGAACCGGCTCAGAAATCGATCTGGATACGGCTCGTTCCAAACAGGTGCTCGGGAGTCACTGGGTCCACTAGTGTTTTACCGTTCACATACCGGGCCTTCGCAGCCGCGGTCGTCGCCCCATGACACCGCTGGGGGGAACAGCGCATGCCAGAAAACAAGTCCCGGCCGTCTCAGGACCAACCTTGGGAGAACGGCTGGGCTCCGGACACCTCCCGGGCGCCCGGGACGCGCCGCCTGTGGCTGGCGGGCGGGATGGCGGTGGCGACGATCGTCGCGTGCGCCACGGCAATCGTCGTGATGGAGAGGGCACCTGACGGGCAGACACGCTTGGCACCGGCCGACGAGAACACGACGGTCCCCGGCCTGATCTCGTTCGCCACGCCCTCGGAGACTCCTCCGAAGGGCAAGAGCGGCCTGTCGACGGCCGAGGCCGCGACCAGGGCGCCGCGCCAACAGGACGCCGGTACACCCAAGCCCGCGCCGAAGCCGTCCAAGTCGTCGTCGGGCGAGGACGGTTCATCAGCCGCCCCGAAGCCTCCGGCCGCCATGACCTGGCGATCCTTCCGCTCGGTCAACTACCCCGACCGCCACTGGCACGTGAGCGGTGGCCACGTGGCCCTGGACCCGGTCCGCGGTTCCGAATCCCGCGAGGACTCCACGTTCAAGCAGGCGAAGGGCCTGGCCGACGGCTCCTGCTACTCCTTCGCCACGCATGACGGCGCCTACCTCCGGCACCGCAGCTTCGTCCTGCGCGCCGAACGTCACGACGGCTCCGCCCAGTTCGAGCAGGACGCCACCTTCTGCCCCCGCGACTCGTCCCACTCCGGCGCGACCATGCTGGAGTCGGTCAACTACCCGGGGTACTTCCTCCGCCACAAGAACTTCGTCGTCCGTCTCGAACGCTTCGAGTACAGCTCCCTGTACCTGGCGGACTCGTCGTTCCGGATGGTCGGCGGACCGGCCTGAGCCAACCCCGACCACGAGCACGGAAAAGCGGCGGCACCCGAAAGGTGCCGCCGCTTTGTCCGTGCTGGGGAGCCTCTGCCCCCGAATCAGACGTTGAACCCGAGCGCCCGAAGCTGCTCCCGACCATCGTCCGTGATCTTGTCCGGCCCCCACGGCGGCATCCAGACCCAGTTGATGCGCAGCTCGTTGACGAGACCGTCCGTGGCGGACTTGGCCTGGTCCTCGATGACATCCGTCAGCGGGCAGGCCGCCGAGGTCAGGGTCATGTCGAGCGTCGCGATGTTCGCGTCGTCGATGTGGATGCCGTAGATGAGGCCGAGATTGACGACGTCGATACCCAGCTCGGGGTCGACGACGTCGTACAGCGCCTCACGGACCTCTTCCTCCGAGGCCGGCTTCATCTCCACGGTGTCACTCATGCCGTCTTCCTTTCGGCGTCGGCGTCGCCCAGCGCCTGGGCCGTCGCGTCCTTCCACGCCATCCAGCTCAGGAGGGCGCACTTGACCCGGGCGGGGTACTTGGAGACTCCGGAGAACGCGACCGCGTCCTCCAGAATCTCCTCCATCGCGTCGTCGGGCTCGAGCTTCCCCTTGGACTGCATCAGCTCCAGGAAGGTCTCCTGGATCTTCTGCGCGTCGGAGAGGTCCTTGCCGACGAGGAGTTCGTTCAGTACGGACGCGCTCGCCTGGCTGATGGAACAGCCCTGGCCCTCGTACGAGACGTCCTCGATCTTCGTGCCGTCGTACTTCACGCGCAGGGTGATCTCATCGCCGCACGTCGGGTTGACGTGGTGCACCTCGGCGTCGCCATCCCGCAAGCCCCGCCCGTGCGGGTTCTTGTAGTGGTCCAGCATGACTTCCTGGTACATCGAATCCAGCTTCATGCGATCGCTCGTCCCGTCAGCCGAAGAAGTTCCGTACGTGCTCCAGGCCGTCCACCAGAGCGTCGATCTCGGCCGGCGTGGAGTACAGATAGAACGACGCTCGCGTGGTCGCAGGAATTCCGTAGCGGAGGCAGACCGGCCGCGCGCAGTGGTGGCCGACCCGGACCGCGATGCCCTGCTCGTCGAGGACCTGGCCCACGTCGTGCGGGTGGATGTCGCCGAGCGTGAAGGAGATCGCGGCGCCCCGGTCCTCGGCCGTGGTCGGGCCGATGATCCTGAGGTCGGGGACCTCCGCGAACCGCTTCACCGCGTACTCGGTGAGCGCGTGCTCGTGGGCGAGGATCTTGTCCATGCCGATCGAGTTGAGGTAGTCGATCGCCGCGCCGAGGCCGATCGCCTGGGAGATCGGGGGCGTGCCCGCCTCGAACTTGTGCGGGGCGGGAGCGTACGTCGACGAGTGCATCGACACGGTCTCGATCATCTCGCCGCCGCCGAGGAACGGGGGCAGGTCCTCCAGCAGCTCCTGGCGGCCCCACAGGACGCCGATGCCGGTCGGGCCGCACATCTTGTGGCCGGTGAAGGCCACGAAGTCGGCCTGGAGCGACTGCACGTCCAGCGGCATGTGAGGAGCGGCCTGCGAGGCGTCGATGCACACCAGCGCGCCGACCTCCTGCGCGCGGCGCACTATCGCCTCGACCGGGTTCAGCGTGCCCAGGATGTTCGACACCAGCACGAAGGAGACGATCTTCGTCTTCTCCGTGATGATCTCGTCGATGTTGGACAGGTCGAGACGGCCGTCGTCGGTCAGGCCGAACCACTTCAGCTTCGCGCCCGTGCGCTGCGCGAGCAGCTGCCACGGCACGATGTTGGAGTGGTGCTCCATCTCCGTGATGACGATCTCGGTCTCGTGGTCCACCCGGTAGGGCTCGTCGGCCCAGCCGAGCATGTTGGCCACGAGGTTCAGCGACTCGGAGGCGTTCTTCGTGAAGATCACCTCGTCGCGGCTGGGCGCGTTGATGAACTCCGCGACCTTGTCGCGCGCGCCCTCGTACAGCGCCGTGGCCTCCTCGGCGAGGACGTGCACGCCACGGTGGACGTTGGCGTTGTGCTGCTCGTAGTACTCGGAGAGCACGTCGAGCACCTGGCGCGGCGTCTGCGAGGTCGCCGCGTTGTCCAGGTACACGAGCTTCTTGTCGCCGTGGACGACGCGGTCCAGGATCGGGAAGTCCTTGCGGAGCGCCTCGGTGTCGAGGAGGCCCGGCAGCTGTGTCACGCGGATGCGCCACCCTTCACGTACTTGTCGTAGCCCTCGGCCTCGAGCTGGTCCGCGAGCTCCGCTCCGCCGGACTCGGCGATACGGCCGTTCGCGAACACGTGGACGTAGTCGGGCTTGATGTAGCGCAGGATGCGCGTGTAGTGCGTGATCAGCAGGGTGCCGACCTCGCCGGTCTCGCGGACCCGGTTCACGCCCTCGGAGACGACGCGCAGGGCGTCGACGTCCAGGCCGGAGTCGGTCTCGTCGAGGATCGCGATCTTCGGCTTGAGCAGCTCCAGCTGAAGGATCTCGTGGCGCTTCTTCTCACCGCCGGAGAAGCCCTCGTTGACGTTGCGCTCGGCGAAGGACGGGTCCATGGAGAGGCGCTCCATGGTCTCCTTGACCTCCTTCACCCAGGTGCGCAGCTTGGGGGCCTCGCCGCGGATGGCGGTGGCGGACGTACGGAGGAAGTTGGAGACCGAGACGCCGGGGACCTCGACCGGGTACTGCATCGCGAGGAACAGGCCGGCGCGGGCGCGCTCGTCGACGGACATCTCCAGGACGTCCTCGCCGTCGAGGGTGACGGTGCCGTCGGTGATCGTGTACTTCGGGTGACCCGCGAGGGAGTAGGCGAGGGTCGACTTGCCGGAGCCGTTGGGGCCCATGATGGCGTGCGTCTCGCCCTGCTTCACGGTGAGGTCGACGCCCTTGAGGATCTCCTTCGTGGCGTTGTCGGCCTCGACGGTGACGTGCAGGTCTCGGATTTCAAGCGTTGCCATGGGTGCCTCAGGACTCCTGGGTGAGGGAGACGAGTACGTCGTCCCCTTCGATCTTTACGGGATATACGGGGACGGGGCGCGTCGCGGGAAGGCCGGACGGCTTGCCGGTGCGGAGGTCGAAGCTGGAGCCGTGCAGCCAGCACTCGATCTGGCAGTCCTCCACCTCGCCCTCGGAGAGCGAGACGTTCGCGTGGGAGCAGATGTCGTGGATCGCGAACACCTCACCCTCGGTCTGCACGACCGAGACCGGCGTGCCGTCGAGTTCCACCCGCTTCGGGGTGTCCTCCTCCAGCTCGCTCAGCCCGCAGGCGCGTACGAAAGCCATCAGACCGTGGCCTCCAGCTCCTCGTCGATCTTCACGAGGAGGCGCTCTTCGATGTCGTCGACGCCGATCTGCTGGACGAGCTCGGCGAAGAAGCCCCGCACCACCAGGCGACGGGCCTCGTCGGCCGGGATGCCGCGGGCCATCAGGTAGAAGAGCTGCTCGTCGTCGAAGCGGCCGGTCGCCGAGGCGTGGCCGGCGCCGACGATCTCGCCGGTCTCGATCTCCAGGTTCGGCACGGAGTCGACCCGGGCGCCGTCGGTCAGAACCAGGTTGCGGTTCATCTCGTACGTGTCCGTGCCCTCGGCCCTGGCCTCGATCAGCACGTCGCCGATCCACACGGCGTGCGCGTCCTCGCCCTGGAGCGCGCCCTTGTAGGCGACGTTCGACTTGCAGTGCGGGGTGTTGTGGTCGACCAGGAGACGGTGCTCCTGGTGCTGGCCGGCGTCGGTGAAGTAGAGGCCGAAGAGCTCGGCCTCGCCGCCGGTGCCGGCGTAGGCGACGCGCGGGTGGAGGCGTACGAGGTCGCCGCCGAAGGTGACCACGAAGGACTTGAAGGTGGCGTCCCGGCCGATCAGCGCGTTGTGCTGGCCGACGTGCACCGCCTTGTCGTCCCAGTCCTGGACGGAGACGACGGTGAGCTTGGCGCCGTCGCCCAGGATGTAGTCGACGTTGGCGGCGAGCACCGCGTCACCGGTGTGGTCGATGACGACGACGGCCTCGGCGAAGGCTCCGAGCTCCACGACCTGGTGGCCGTAGGCGACCCCGCCCTCGCCGTGCACGGCGATGCGGATCGGCTCGGTGAGGACCGTCTCCTTGGGGACGGTGATCACGCCGGCCTTCTCGAACGCCGAGTAGGCCTGCGCGGCGACGCGGTCCACGGGCATGCCCGCCTTGCCGAGGCGCGCGTCGTCACGGCCGACGGTCTCGACGGTGACGCCCTCGGGGGCCTCGACGGTGACCTGCAGGCCGTCGCCGGTCGCCACGGCGGTGCCGTCGTGCAGCCCGCGCAGGCGCTCCAGCGGGGTGAACCGCCACTCCTCCTCGCGGCCGTGCGGAACCGGGAAGTCCGCCACGTCGAAGGACGGGGGCGCGCTCATGCGCGTGGCGACGGTCGACTCGGCGGCAACGGCCACCGCGCCGGCGGTGGTGGACCCCACCGGGATGTTCTGAGCCTCAGCCATGGCTGTCGGTCTGCTCTCTTCCTACGTCAGATTTCGCTAGCTGCTTTGCAGAGGACCCGGTCTTAACCGACCGCGCCTTCCATCTGCAGCTCGATCAGCCGGTTGAGCTCAAGGGCGTACTCCATGGGCAGCTCCTTGGCGATCGGCTCGACGAAGCCGCGCACGATCATCGCCATCGCCTCGAACTCGCTCAGACCGCGGCTCATCAGGTAGAAGAGCTGGTCCTCGGAGACCTTGGAGACGGTCGCCTCGTGGCCCATGGACACGTCGTCCTCACGGACGTCCACGTAGGGGTACGTGTCGGAGCGGGAGATGGTGTCGACGAGCAGCGCGTCGCACAGCACGTTGGACTTCGAGCCGTGGGCGCCCTCGCCGATCTCGACCAGACCGCGGTACGAGGTACGGCCGCCGCCACGCGCCACGGACTTCGACACGATGTTGGAGGAGGTGTTCGGCGCCATGTGGACCATCTTGGAGCCGGCGTCCTGGTGCTGCCCCTCGCCCGCGAAGGCGATGGACAGGGTCTCGCCCTTGGCGTGCTCGCCCATCAGGTAGACGGCCGGGTACTTCATCGTCACCTTGGAGCCGATGTTGCCGTCGATCCACTCCATGGTCGCGCCCTCGTAGGCGACGGCGCGCTTGGTGACCAGGTTGTAGACGTTGTTCGACCAGTTCTGGATGGTCGTGTAGCGGCAGCGGGCGCCCTTCTTCACGATGATCTCGACCACCGCGGAGTGCAGAGAGTCCGACTTGTAGATCGGCGCGGTGCAGCCCTCGACGTAGTGGACGTAGGCGTCCTCGTCGACGATGATCAGCGTCCGCTCGAACTGGCCCATGTTCTCCGTGTTGATACGGAAGTAGGCCTGGAGCGGGATCTCTACGTGCACGCCCTTCGGCACGTAGATGAAGGAGCCGCCCGACCACACGGCGGTGTTCAGCGACGCGAACTTGTTGTCACCGACCGGGATGACGGTGCCGAAGTACTCCTTGAAGAGCTCCGGGTGCTCCTTCAGGGCCGTGTCGGTGTCCAGGAAGATGACGCCCTGCTCCTCCAGGTCCTCGCGGATCTGGTGGTAGACGACCTCGGACTCGTACTGGGCCGCGACACCGGCGACGAGGCGCTGCTTCTCCGCCTCGGGGATGCCGAGCTTGTCGTACGTGTTCTTGATGTCCTCGGGCAGGTCCTCCCAGGACTCCGCCTGCTTCTCCGTGGAACGCACGAAGTACTTGATGTTGTCGAAGTCGATGCCCGAGAGGTCCGAGCCCCAGTTCGGCATGGGCTTCTTGTCGAACAGCCGCAGACCCTTGAGACGGAGCTTGGTCATCCAGTCCGGCTCGTTCTTCTTCGCGGAGATGTCACGGACGACGTCCTCGCTCAGACCACGCTTCGCAGAGGCGCCGGCTTCGTCGGAGTCGGCCCAGCCGTATTCGTACTTGCCCAGACCCTCGAGCTCAGGGTGGGCAGTCTCCTCGATGGGGAGAGTCATGCGGGGTTCCTCCCGGCCTTGCTTGCAGATGCGTTATCGGTGGTGTGGGAAATCTTTGGGATGAACGTCGTGCAGACGCCGTCGCCGTGCGCGATGGTCGCCAGTCGCTGGACATGCGTTCCGAGCAGCTCGGCGAAGATCTCCGTCTCCGCCTCGCACAGCTGGGGGAACTGCTCCGCGACATGGGCCACCGGGCAGTGGTGCTGGCAGAGCTGCTCGCCTTTTTGAGGGAGGGGTGCGCTGCGCGCCGTAGCAGCGTACCCGTCGACACTCAAGGCCTTGGCCAGGGCTTCGGTGCGCTCGTCCGGGCTGACGGCCTCGATCGCCTTGCGGTACGCGCTCGCCTGAGCGGCGATCCGGGCGCGGGCGAAGGCGGCGACCGCCTCGCTCCCGCCCTCGCGCTCGGCGATCCACTTGAGGGCGTCCGCGGCGAGCTTGTCGTACGACTGGTCGAAGGCGTCACGACCGCAGTCGGTGAGCGCGAAGACCTTGGCGGGGCGGCCACGCGTGCGCGTGCCGTACACCCGCTGTTCCCGGGCCTCCACGACATCGTCCGCGACCAGCGCGTCCAGATGCCTGCGTACGGCGGCCTGGGTGAGTCCCAGCCGGCCGGCCAGCTCTGCGACGGTCGACGGCCCGTGGTCCAGGATGGACCGCGCGACCCGGTTGCGCGTGGAGCGCTCCCCGGTCGCGAGCTCCTCCTGAGGAGTTCCCATGGGGGCCTCCCGAGCCTCGCCGACGTATTTCACAACGCCATTGTTGCGTAATTCCTCAAGGGCAGGCAAGCCGCGGCCGGACACCCCGCGGGTGCCCTGCGTCACTTAGGCATACCTAATCTGACCTGCGGAAACGATCATTGATCGATCAAATCGCTGGCGTAGCGAGGCTCCCTGCGGGACACTCCCGAAACATGTCGACACCCCCTCCGACCGGCCCTCTTGTCACTCGGGACACCCTCGCGACACAAATGCGCGAGCTGGGCGTCCAAACCGGTGAAACCCTCCTCGTGCACTCCTCGCTCAGCGCCCTCGGCTGGGTCTGCGGAGGGGCCGTCGCGGTCGTCCAGGGACTGCTCGACGCACTCGGCCCGGACGGCACCCTGGTCGTCCCCACCCAGACCGGGGACCTCTCGGACCCGGCGGTGTGGAGCAATCCGCCCGTGCCCGAAGCGTGGTGGGACACGATCCGGGCGACCATGCCCGCCTACGACCCCCTGGTCACGCCCGCGCTCGGGGTGGGCGTGATCCCGGAGACCGTACGGACCTGGCCGGGCGCCCTGCGCAGCGCGCATCCGCAGACGTCCTTCGCCGCCGTCGGCCCGCGCGCGGCGCAGATCACCGAGGGCCACGCCCTCGACTGCCGGCTCGGCGAGCGCAGCCCGCTGGCCCGGCTGGAGGCACTCCACGCGCGCGTGCTGCTGCTCGGCGCCGGTTACGCGACGTGCACCAGCTTCCATCTCGCCGAGTACCGGATACCTTCGCCGCTGGTGAAGGTCGGCCGGCCGGGGCCTGCCGGCTGGGAGGTGGTGACCGAGGTGTCGATCACCTCGGACCGGTTCGACGAACTGGGGCGCGACTTCGACCGGGACCGCCCCGTCGTCCGGGGGAAGGTGGGCGCGGCCGAGGCACGGCTGTTCCCCGTTGCCGACGCGGTGGCGTACGCGGGGCGGTGGCTGGAGATTCACCGGCCCCGCGCGGAGGAGATGTGAACCCGGCCGTTCGGGTCACCGGTCGCGTACCTAGACTCTGGA
Source organism: Streptomyces sp. NPDC107528 (assembly GCF_055639295.1). NCBI lineage: Bacteria > Bacillati > Actinomycetota > Actinomycetes > Kitasatosporales > Streptomycetaceae > Streptomyces > Streptomyces sp. NPDC107528. Next base: position 892,717 of record NZ_JBVKAV010000002.1, on the reverse strand, counting down.
GCCATGCGAACTGAGCCCGTGGTCCAAGTCCAGGCCCTGGTGAAGCGGTACGGCACGAAGACCGCGGTGAACGGCCTCGACCTGGTGGCCCAGGCGGGCGTGACCGCCGTACTCGGGCCCAACGGCGCGGGCAAGACGACGACCGTCGAGACCTGCGAGGGGTACCGGAAGCCGGACTCCGGCACGGTGCGGGTCCTGGGCCTCGACCCGGTGCGACAGTCCGGCGCGCTGCGGCCCCGGATCGGCGTGATGCTCCAGTCCGGCGGTGTCTACTCGGGCGCGCGGGCGGACGAGATGCTGCGGCATGTCGCCAAGCTGCACGCCCACCCCCTGGACGTGGACGCCCTCATCGAACGGCTCGGTCTCGGCAGCTGCGGCCGGACCACGTACCGCCGCCTCTCCGGAGGTCAGCAGCAGCGGCTCGCGCTCGCCATGGCCGTCGTCGGCCGTCCGGAGCTGGTGTTCCTGGACGAGCCGACCGCCGGGCTCGACCCGCAGGCCCGCCGCGCCACCTGGGACCTGATCCGGGACCTGCGCGCCGACGGCGTCTCCATCATTCTCACGACCCACTACATGGACGAGGCCGAGCAGCTCGCCGACGACGTCGCGATCATCGACGCGGGCCGGGTCATCGCCCAGGGCTCCCCGGAGGAGCTGTGCCGCGGCGGCGCGGAGAACACGCTCCGCTTCATCGGCCGCCCGGGCCTGGACGTGGGCTCCCTCCTCAAGGCCCTGCCCGCCGACTGCACGGCCGCGGAGCTGACGCCGGGCTCGTACCGGGTCGTCGGCAAGGTCGACCCCCAGCTGCTCGCGACGGTGACGTCGTGGTGTGCGCAGCACGGGGTGATGCCGGAGAAGATCTCGGTGGAACGGCACACCCTCGAAGACGTATTTCTCGAGCTCACCGGCAAGGAGCTGCGTTCGTGACCACGGTCGGTACGGGTACGTACACCCCGAAGCCGGGCGCCGCCCCGCTCCCCCGCATGATCGCGGCGCAGGCGGCCCTGGAGACGAAGATGCTGCTGCGCAACGGCGAGCAGCTGCTGCTGACCGTCGTGATCCCCACGCTGCTGCTGGTCCTCTTCAGCTCGGTGGACATCGTCGACACAGGCTACGGCGCGGCCGTCGACTTCCTCGCCCCCGGCATCCTCGCGCTCGCCGTGATGTCCACGGCGTTCACGGGCCAGGCCATCGCCACGGGCTTCGAGCGCCGGTACGGCGTGCTGAAGCGGCTGGCCTCCTCGCCGCTGCCCCGCTGGGCCCTGATGACGGCGAAGACGGCGTCCGTGCTGGTCACCGAGGTCCTGCAGATCGCCCTGCTGACGGTGATCGCCTTTGCGCTGGGCTGGTCGCCGGAGGGAAACCCGGCAGCCGTCGTCCTGCTGCTGCTCCTCGGGACGGCCGCCTTCTCGGGGCTCGGACTGCTGATGGCCGGCACCCTCAAGGCCGAGGCCACGCTGGCCGCCGCCAACCTGGTCTTCCTGCTGCTGCTCGTCGGCGGCGGGGTGATCGTGCCGCTGGACAAGTTCCCGGCGGGCGCACAGGACGTGCTGGGGCTGCTGCCGATCTCGGCCCTGTCGGACGGGCTGCGGGACGTGCTGCAGCACGGGGCCGGGATGCCATGGGGTGACCTGGGGATTCTGGCCGTGTGGGCGGTCGTCGGGCTCGCGGCGGCGGGCAGGTTCTTCCGCTGGGAGTAGCCCGGTCCGCGGGGCGAGCGGGACCCTCGTGAAACCGTGCACAAGCGGCCGCCTACGATAGGGCGCGTGCCAAAGCTGACCCGCGCCGACGCCGTAGCGGCCGTGCGCAACCCCCTCGCCTTCATCGCCGCACGCTGGACCCCGACCCCGAGGACGGTCCAACGGGCGGCCCTCGCCGCGCTCGTGATGGCGGTGCTCATCGTGGTCACCGGCGGGGCGGTACGCCTCACCGGGTCCGGGCTCGGCTGCCCGACCTGGCCCAAGTGCACCGACGACTCGCTCACAGCCACCAGCGAGATGGGCCTGCACGGTGCCATCGAGTTCGGCAACCGCATGCTGACGTACGTACTGTGCGCCGCAGTCGGCTGGGCGATCATCGCCGCGCGCTCCGAGAAGCCGCACCGGCGTGGCCTGACCCGGCTGGGGTGGGCGCAGTTCTGGATCGTGATGAGCAACGCGGTGCTCGGCGGCATCGTCGTGCTGGTCGGCCTCAACCCGTACACGGTCGCGGCCCACTTCGTGGCGACGTCCGCCCTGATCGCGGTCGCCACGGTGATGTGGCAGCGCACCCGGGAGGGCGACTCGACGCCGCGTCCACTGGTCGGCAAGGCGGTGCGGCAGTTGGTGTGGGTCCTGGTCGGGGCCTCGGTGCTGCTGATCCTGGTCGGCACGGTGGTCACCGGCGCCGGCCCGCACGCGGGCGACTCCAGTGAGGTCGAGCGGATGCCGCTCGACTGGGAGAACGTCACCAAGCTGCACGCCGTGCTGGCATGGATCGTGGTCACGCTGACGTTCGCCCTGTGGTTCGTCCTCAAGGCGGTCGACGCCCCGAAGGGCCCCCTGAACCGCACCCGCGACCTCTTCCTGGTCCTCCTCGCTCAGGGCGTCATCGGCTACGTCCAGTACTTCACTGACCTCCCGGAGATCCTGGTCGGCCTGCACATGCTCGGCTCGGCCGTGACCTGGATCGCGGTCCTGCGGGTGGCGCTGGCCCTGCGAGAACGGCCGTACGACGAGATCGGCCTCCCGTCCCCGGCGGCCGAGCCGACGGTCGGCACGCGCGCGTAGGTCAGCTGTACGCCGTCACCAACTCGTCGATCGCGGGGCCGAGGTAGCTCCGAGTCAGGCCGGCCCTGCGCGTCGCCCACTCCCCGGTCGGCGTCGGGGGCGCAGGGCTGTCGTAGCGCCGGCTGCGGATGTCCTCGACGAGTTCGACGGGCGCCCCGAGGCCGGGCAGCAGGTCCAGGGCCTCGCGCTTGGAGATCAGTCGGCCGTCGCGCAGGGTGACGCTCGCACGGGCGTAGGTGATCATCCCGAGGCCGACCCACACGTCCTTGGTCCACAGCGAGGCGTTGTCGACCGCCGGTCGCCAGAAGTCCCGCTGGTCGCGCACGACGAACTCGCAAAGTTCCCGGTCCGGCACCGGCGGCAGCAGCCCGGCGGGTGCCTTGCCGTGCAGCACTCGGCCGAAGGCGGCCAGCTCGCGCCGGGTCACCGGGGTCACCGTGCGTTTGAACAACTGCTGGTGCGCCCAGGTGAGGTGGGGCCGCTCGACGTCGTCGGCCGTGTCCGGTGTCAGGTACGTGCAGTGCAGCAGCGGTGCGAGCGGCTCGGACCGCAGCCGGGCATGGACCTTCGCCACCTGCCAGATGGTGCGGGGCGTGAGCGGGCCGTCCACCACGGCGATCAGGTCCAGATCGCTGCGGCCCTCCTGGTAGTCGCCGCCGGCGAGTGAGCCGTGCGCCCAGACGGCGACGGGAGCGGCGGGAGCGAGAACCGCGAGCTCTGTGAGGAAGCGGTCGAGTAAGGCGTCAGTCGGCATCCGCCCAGTCTGTGCGGTTCACTCCAGTCCGTACACCCGCCTGGCGTTTCCCGCTGCCACCATCCCCGCCACCCGTTGCGCGTCCCCCAGCGACCACGCCCCCTCGGCGACCCAGCCGCCGAGCACCCTGGCGAGGGCCTCGCGGAACAGGCGGGCCCCGACCACATGCAGTTCGGGCAGGCCCTGGGCGCCGCTGGAGAAGAGGATCTTGCCGAAGGGGGCCAGTTCCAGGATCTCGGCGAGGATCGTGGCCGCCCGGGCGCCGGTGCGGATGAGGGCGGCGCCCGAGTCGGCGTAGACGTGCGGGAAGACGCCGGCCAGATGGGCGGCGTGGCGGTGGTACGGGTAGCCGTGCAGGAGAACCAGGTCCGTGCCGAGGCCGGCCGTCGCGCGGACGAAGTCCGTCAGCAGCACCGGGTCCGTGCGGTCGATGCGCAGCCCCGGCTCCCCGAGCCCCGCGTGCAATTGCAGTGGCAGCCCCGAGGCCACCGCGATCCACAGCAGGTGCCGCAGCAGCACCGGGTCGCTCAGCTCGCCGCCGACCCTGCGTGCCGCCAGCCAGCGCCCGGCGGCGCCCCGCACCTCCCCCGGCCCCGGCGGCTCGGGCGCGAGCGCGAGCCCGTGCCGGACGCCCGCCACGGACGTGAAGGCCACCGCGTTCGCTGCGGCGCCGTGCACCGACTCGGCGAGGTTGGCGAGAAAGGACTCGACCGTGCCGGAGGTGTCGGCGACCTGTTCGGCAAGGAGTTCGAGGCGCACGATCTCATGGGCCTCGGCGGATCCGGCGGACGCCATCTCCCCGGGGCCGGTGAGATCGCCGGGCAGACCGGTGTCGATCAGATACGTGGTGACGCCGCTGCCCCGCAGCAGGCGCCGGCCCGCCTCCAGGACGCCCAGTTCACGGCGCCGGGCGAGATAGCGGGCGGGTGGGCAGTGCGGTTCCAGACCGAGGAGGGGCGGGCACCAGCGTCGTACGGCGAAACCCGTCTGGGTGTCGAAGAGCGTGGTGCCGGGCGCCGGTGGGCCCTCGGTGCGGGCCAGCTGGGCCTCGAAGGTGCCGAGGCCCAGCTCCGTGCGCAGTACGCCGTGGCAGTACTGGTCCACGAGGGATGGCGTTTCGATCATCCGGACTCCCCGTGGGTGGACGCTGCGTTTGCTCTACAGGTCCTAACGGGTGAACCGGTGACTTGGTGTTGCGTGAGAAGAAAGGGGAGTCGTTCAGCCGCCGACTTGGATGCCGGCCATCCGCTTCCACTCGTACGCGCCGGTCTTCACCTTCGCCGCGAACTCGCCGTCGAAGGACTCGTGGCGCGTGACCCCGGCCTTCTCCACCGCCTTCTCGGCGATCTCGTACGACGGTGCCACCAGGTCTCCCCAGCCGCCGTCCTCGCCGACGAGCACGATGCGGGCGCCGCGCTCGCCGATGTACGCGACCTGGGCCTCGGCGCCGCCGTGGGACTTCGCGAAGGTGTTGATCTGCTTGGCCAGCTTGGCCACCCTGCGCTCGGCCTTCTGGTCAACCTGCTGCGTGTCTGCCATGGCCAGGATGCTACTCACGAGTAGATCAGCTGGCGAGGGCAGGGCACTGTGACGTGCGTCAGCGCAGGAAGGGGTCGACGGCCACCGCCACGAACAGCAGCGAGACGTAGGTGATCGACCAGTGGAAGAGCCGCATCTCCTTCAGCTTGCCGCCCGTCACCTCCGCCTTCGCGCGGTTCTGGAGCGCGTGCGCCTCCCACAGCCACCAGCCGCCCGCGACCAGCGCGACCGCGGTGTAGAACCAGCCGGTGTAGCCGAGCGGAGTCAACAGGAGGGACACCGCGACCATCACCCAGCTGTAGATGACGATCTGCTTCGCGACGACCTTGTTCGAGGCGATGACGGGGAGCATGGGCACGCCCACGCGCGCGTAGTCCTCCTTCACCTTCATGGACAGCGGCCAGTAGTGCGGCGGCGTCCAGAAGAAGATGACCAGGAAGAGGATGAGCGGCGCCCAGGTGAGGGAGTTCGTGACGGCCGTCCAGCCGATCAGCACCGGCATGCAGCCCGCGATGCCGCCCCACACGATGTTCTGCGACGTACGGCGCTTGAGGATCATCGTGTAGACGACGACATAGAAGAGGAGCGCGCCGAGGGAGAGCCAGGCCGACAGCCAGTTGACGGTGAGGCCGAAGAGCAGCGTGGAGACGACCGCCAGCGTGATGCCGAAGGCCAGACACTCGCGCGGGCTGACCATTCCGGTGACCAGCGGACGCTGCGAGGTGCGGTCCATGAGGGCGTCGATGTCACGGTCGATGTACATGTTCAGCGCGTTGGCGCCGCCGGCGGAGAGATACCCGCCGATGCAGGTGAGCAGGACCAGACCGAGGTCGGGCACGCCCTGCTCGGCCAGGAACATCACCGGAACGGTGGTGATGAGCAGCAGCTCGATGATCCGCGGCTTGGTAAGCGCCACGAACGCCTTGACCCGGGCCCCGATCGGCCGCCGGCTCGGGCTCTGGCTCGTCCCGATAATCCCCGCTGGACGGGATTCAACGGCCGTCACGCACACCCCTGACAGAGACATCCCAGCAAGCCTCCCCGTGTGAAGTCCCGGTAAAGGCTCGCGCGTACCACGCCACTGTAGACGTTGCCCAGACCCGGACATTCGCGGGGGTGGGGTCGTGTTGGAGGGGGTGGTCCGACGGGCGCGGGGAAGCTCGATTGAGCACCCGGATGAGCGCCTGCGTATTCACTTGCCGAACGCGGAACGAGCCGGTCGGGAGGCGCATCCCGGCGACGCCCGGCAGTCTGGAATGACTCGAAAAAACGCACGTACTTCCAGGGGTAGGCTCGACAACGGCCGGCCGACGCCGAGAACGCCGGCAGCCGGTGGGCGCATGCCCGAAACACCGGCATCCGACATGTGGAGAGGAGCCCTGACCCAGGGTGAGCACCAAGCCGACCACCACAGACCTCGAGTGGACCGAGCTGGACCAGCGGGCCGTCGACACCGCCCGCGTCCTGGCCGCCGATGCCGTACAGAAGGTCGGAAACGGCCATCCGGGTACGGCGATGAGCCTGGCACCTGCCGCCTACACCCTCTTCCAGAAGGTGATGCGGCACGACCCGGCGGACGCCGACTGGGTCGGGCGCGACCGCTTCGTGCTGTCAGCCGGTCACTCGTCCCTGACCCTCTACACCCAGCTGTACCTGGCCGGCTTCGGCCTGGAGCTGGACGACCTGAAGGCGTTCCGGACCTGGGGTTCGAAGACCCCCGGTCACCCCGAGTACGGCCACACCACGGGCGTCGAGACGACGACCGGCCCGCTGGGCCAGGGTGTCGCCAACGCCGTCGGCATGGCGATGGCCGCCCGCTACGAGCGTGGCCTGTTCGACCCGGAGGCCCCCGAGGGCACCTCCCCGTTCGACCACTTCGTCTACGCCATCGCCGGTGACGGCTGCCTCCAGGAGGGCATCTCCGCCGAGGCCTCCTCGATGGCCGGCCACCAGAAGCTCGGCAACCTGATCCTGCTGTGGGACGACAACCACATCTCGATCGAGGGCGACACCGAGACGGCCGTCTCCGAGGACACCGTCAAGCGGTACGAGGCGTACGGCTGGCACGTCCAGCGTGTCGCCCCGCAGCCGGACGGCGACCTCGACCCGCACGCCATCTACGACGCGATCGAGGAAGCGAAGAAGGTGACGGACAAGCCGTCCTTCATCGCGATGCGCTCGATCATCGCCTGGCCGGCCCCGAACGCACAGAACACCGAGGCCGCCCACGGCTCGGCTCTCGGCGACGACGAGGTCGCGGCCACCAAGCGCGTCCTCGGCTTCGACCCGGAGCAGAGCTTCGAGGTCTCCGACGAGGTCATCTCCCACACCCGGGGTGCGCTGGAGCGCGGCCAGGCGGCCCGTGCCGTGTGGGAGAAGTCCTTCCAGCAGTGGCGGGACAACAACCCCGAGCGCGCCGCCGAGTACGACCGCATCGCCAAGGGCGAGCTGCCCACCGGCTGGGAGGAGAAGCTCCCGGTCTTCGAGCCCGGCAAGGGCGTCGCGACGCGTGCCGCGTCCGGCAAGGTGCTCCAGGCGCTCGGTGCGGTCATCCCTGAGCTGTGGGGCGGCTCGGCCGACCTGGCCGGCTCCAACAACACGACGATCGACAAGACGTCGTCGTTCCTTCCGGCGGACAACCCGCTCCCGGAGGCGAACCCGTACGGCCGCACGATCCACTTCGGCATCCGCGAGCACTCCATGGCCGCGGAGATGAACGGCATCGCGCTGCACGGCAATACCCGTATCTACGGCGGCACGTTCCTCGTGTTCTCCGACTACATGCGCAACGCCGTACGTCTGTCGGCGCTGATGCACCTGCCGGTGACGTACGTGTGGACGCACGACTCGATCGGTCTCGGTGAGGACGGCCCGACGCACCAGCCGATCGAGCACCTCGCGTCCCTGCGCGCCATCCCCGGTCTCAATGTCGTGCGTCCGGCCGACGCCAACGAGACCGCGATCGCCTGGCGCGAGATCCTGGGGCGCTACACCAAGGAGTTCGGCAAGGGCGCCCCGCACGGTCTGGCGCTGACCCGTCAGGGCGTGCCGACGTACGAGGCCAACGACGACGCCGCGCGCGGTGGTTACGTGCTGTTCGAGGCCGACGGCGGCGAGCCGCAGGTCGTCCTCATCGCGACCGGCTCCGAGGTGCACGTCGCCGTCGAGGCGCGCGAGCAGCTGCAAGCGGACGGGGTGCCGACGCGAGTCGTGTCGATGCCGTCCGTGGAGTGGTTCGAGGAGCAGGACCAGGGGTACCGGGACAGCGTTCTTCCGCCGGCCGTCAGGGCTCGGGTCGCGGTGGAGGCCGGCATCGGTCTCACCTGGCACAAGTACGTCGGGGACGCGGGTCGCATCGTTTCCCTGGAGCACTTCGGTGCTTCTGCCGACGGCAAGGTCCTTTTCCGGGAGTTCGGCTTCACTGCCGAGAACGTGGCCGCCGCCGCGCGGGAATCCCTCGCCGCGGCCCAGCGCTGACGCTCATATACGAGACGTAGGAGTTTGATTTTCCATGACAGACGCACTCAAGCGCCTCTCCGAGGAAGGCGTCGCGATCTGGCTGGACGACCTGTCGCGCCAGCGCATCACGTCCGGCAACCTCGCCGAGCTGATCGACCAGCAGCACGTCGTGGGTGTCACGACCAACCCGACGATCTTCCAGAAGGCGATCAGCGGCGGCGACGGTTACGAGCAGCAGCTCACCGACCTCGCCGCCCGCAAGGTCACCGTCGAAGAAGCCGTACGCATGATCACCACGGCGGACGTCCGCGACGCCGCCGACATCATGCGCCCGGTCTTCGACGCCACCGACGGCCAGGACGGCCGGGTCTCCATCGAGGTCGACCCGCGCCTGGCCCACCACACCCGCGCGACCGTCGCCGAGGCCAAGCAGCTGGCCTGGCTGGTCGACCGGCCCAACACGCTCATCAAGATCCCGGCCACCAAGGCGGGCCTCCCGGCGATCACCGAGGTCATCGGCCTCGGCATCAGCGTCAACGTCACGCTGATCTTCTCCCTGGAGCGCTACCGCGAGGTCATGGACGCCTACCTCGCCGGTCTGGAGAAGGCCAAGGCCAAGGGCCTGGACCTGTCCAAGATCCGGTCGGTGGCGTCGTTCTTCGTGTCCCGCGTGGACACCGAGATCGACAAGCGGATCGACGCGCTCGGCACCGACGAGGCCAAGGCCGCGCGCGGCAAGGCCGGTGTGGCCAACGCGCGCCTCGCCTACGAGGCGTACGAGGAGGTCTTCTCCTCCGACCGCTGGAGCGCGCTGGAGAACGCGGGCGCCAACAAGCAGCGTCCGCTGTGGGCCTCCACCGGCGTGAAGGACAAGGCCTACAAGGCCACCCTGTACGTCGACGACCTGGTCGCGCCGAACACGGTCAACACCATGCCGGAGGCCACCCTGCAGGCGACCGAGGAGACCGGCTCGATCACCGGCAACACCATCGCAGGCACCTACCAGCAGGCCCGCGCCGACCTGGACGCGGTCGAGCGGCTCGGCATCTCGTACGACGATGTCGTCCAGCTGCTGGAGGACGAGGGCGTCGAGAAGTTCGAGGCGTCCTGGAACGACCTGCTCAAGTCGACCGAGGCAGAGCTCGAGCGCCTCGCCCCCTCGGAGGGCTGATCCCTTGCCACCCTTCACCGTCACTGAAGCGAACCCGCTTCGTGACGCCGCCGACCGACGGCTCCCGCGTATCGCGGGGCCGTCGGGCCTGGTGATCTTCGGCGTTACGGGCGATTTGTCACGTAAGAAGCTGATGCCGGCCGTTTACGACCTCGCCAACCGGGGTCTGCTGCCGCCGGGTTTCTCGCTGGTGGGCTTCGCCCGCCGCGAGTGGGCCAACGAGGACTTCGCGCAGGAGGTCCACGACGCCGTCAAGGAACACGCCCGCACCCCCTTCCGTGAAGAGGTCTGGCAGCAGCTCATCCAGGGCATGCGCTTCGTGCAGGGCACCTTCGACGACGACGCCGCCTTCGAGCGGCTGCGCGGCACCATCGAGGAGCTGGACAAGGCCCAGGGCACGGGCGGCAACTTCGCCTTCTACCTCTCGGTGCCGCCGCGCTCCTTCCCGGTGGTCATCCAGCAGCTGAAGAAGCACGGCCTCGCCGACCAGACGAGCAGCTCCTGGCGCCGCGCGGTCATCGAGAAGCCCTTCGGACACGACCTGAAGTCGGCCGAGGAGCTCAACAAGGTCGTCCACGAGGTCTTCGCCCCGGACCAGGTCTTCCGCATCGACCACTACCTGGGCAAGGAGACCGTCCAGAACATCCTGGCGCTGCGGTTCGCCAACACGATGTTCGAGCCGATCTGGAACCGGTCCTTCGTGGACCACGTGCAGATCACCATGGCCGAGGACATCGGCATCGGCGGTCGTGCCGGCTACTACGACGGCATCGGCGCCGCCCGTGACGTCATCCAGAACCACCTGCTCCAGCTCCTGGCGCTGACCGCGATGGAGGAGCCCGCCTCCTTCGACGCGGACGCGCTGGCGGCCGAGAAGACCAAGGTCCTGGGTGCCGTACGGCTGCCGAAGGACCTGGGCCGCGACACGGTCTTCGGGCAGTACGCGGCCGGCTGGCAGGGCGGCGAGAAGGCGGTCGGGTACCTCCAGGAGGAGGGCATCGACGCCAAGTCGAAGACCGACACGTACGCCGCGATCAAGGTGGGGATCGACAACCGCCGCTGGGCGGGCGTCCCCTTCTACCTGCGCACCGGCAAGCGTCTGGGCCGCCGCGTCACCGAGATCGCGGTCGTCTTCCAGCGCGCGCCGCACTCCCCCTTCGACACGACGGCCACCGAGGAGCTCGGCCAGAACGCGATCGTGATCCGCGTCCAGCCGGACGAGGGCGTCACGGTCCGCTTCGGCTCGAAGGTGCCGGGCACGTCGATGGAGATCCGCGACGTGTCGATGGACTTCGCTTACGGCGAGTCCTTCACGGAGTCGAGCCCGGAGGCGTACGAGCGTCTGATCCTGGACGTCCTCCTGGGCGACTCGAACCTCTTCCCGCGTACCGAGGAGGTCGAGCTGTCCTGGAAGATCCTCGACCCGATCGAGGAGTACTGGGACACGAACGGCAAGCCGGCCCAGTACCCCTCCGGTACCTGGGGCCCCGTCGAGGCTGACGAAATGCTCGAGCGAGACGGACGGAGCTGGCGGCGGCCATGAAGATAGACCTCACGGACACCACGGCCAGCAAGATCAACAAGGCGCTGGTGCAGGGCCGCCGGGCCATCGGCACGCCGGCCGTCGGCATGGTGCTCACGCTGGTCATCGTGACGGACGAGGAGAACGCCTACGACGCCTTGAGGGCCGCCAACGACGCCTCGCGCGAGCACCCCTCGCGCACGCTCGTGGTCATCAAGCGCGTCTCGCGCTCGCCCCGCGACCGTACGCAGTCCCGGCTGGACGCCGAGGTGCGGCTGGGCGCGGAAGCGGGCACCGGCGAGACGGTCGTCCTGCGTCTGTACGGCGAGGTGTCCGACCACGCCCAGTCGGTCGTCCTGCCGCTCCTCCTGCCGGACGCCCCGGTGGTGGTCTGGTGGCCGGTCAACGCGCCGCTCGACCCGGCGAAGGACCCGCTGGGCGCGCTGGCCCAGCGCCGGGTGACCGACACGTACGCCTCGGAGCAGCCGGTACGGGAGCTGTCGGCCCGCGCCGACGCCTACACACCCGGCGACACCGACCTGTCCTGGACCCGGATCACGCCGTGGCGCTCGATGCTGGCGGCGGCTCTGGACCAGGTGGTCTGCGAAGTGCAGGCCGTCGAGGTGGAGGGCGAGGAGTTCAACCCGAGCTGTGAGCTGCTGGCGATGTGGCTCGCGGACCGGCTGGACGTCCCCGTCAAGCGGTCGCTGTCGTCGGGCCCCGGCCTGACGGCGGTCCGTATGGACACCGACTGCGGCCCGATAGCGCTCGACCGGGCGGACGGCTCCCTGGCGACCCTCTCCATCCAGGGCCAGCCGGACCGTGCGGTGGCTCTGAAGCGGCGGGAGACGGCCGAGCTGATCGCGGAGGAGCTGCGGCGACTCGACCCGGACGACACGTACGCCTCGGCGCTGCGGTTCGGGGTGGAGCGGCTGAACGCCGGGCCGGCTCAGGCGGTCCGGGGCGTCGAGGCCGCGATCGCCAAGGCGGCGCAGGCCGTCGCTCTGGCCGAGGCCGCCGTGGCCAGGGCCGAGGAGTCGCCGGCCAAGCAGTCGCAGGCCGGAGAGTCGCAGACCGAGCAGGCCGAGCAGGCCGGGGAGTCGCGGGCCGGGGAGGGATCGCCGGCCAAAGGAGAACAGGCCGGACGAGCCGCTCTCCCGGCTCCCGTCGAAACCGCTGCGAAAGCACCCGCGAAAGAAGCGACGGCACCGGAACCGGTGAAGAAGGCGGCGGCGAAGTGAGTACTCCGCAGCTGGTCGTGCACCACGACAAGGAGCTGATGGCGCAGGCCGCGGCGGCCCGCCTGATCACGAAGATCGTGGACGCGCAGGCCTCCCGGGGCTCGGCGTCCGTGGTCCTCACGGGTGGCCGCAACGGCAACGGCCTGCTGGCCGCGCTCGCGGCGGCCCCCGCCCGGGACGCCGTCGACTGGGCTCGGCTGGACCTCTGGTGGGGCGACGAGCGCTTCCTGCCCGAGGGCGATCCGGAGCGCAACGTCACGCAGGCGCGTGCAGCCCTGCTGGACGCGGTGCCGCTGGATCCGAAGCGGGTGCACGCGATGCCCGCCTCGGACGGCCCGTTCGGCACGGACGTGGAGGCGGCCGCTGCCGCGTACGCGGAGGAACTGGCGAGGGCTGCGGGCCCGGAGAACCACGGCGCGGTTCCCACGTTCGACGTCCTGATGCTGGGCGTGGGGCCGGACACGCACGTGGCCTCCCTGTTCCCGGAACTCCCCGCGGTACGGGAGACGGACCGCACGGTCGTCGGCGTGCACGGCGCCCCCAAGCCCCCACCGACCCGCGTCACCCTCACGCTGCCCGCGATCCGGGCGGCACGTGAGGTGTGGCTGCTGGCGGCGGGCGAGGACAAGGCGCAGGCGGCGGCGATCGCGCTGTCGGGCGCGGGTGAGATCCAGGCACCGGCGGCGGGGGCGTACGGCCGTGCCAGGACGCTGTGGCTGCTGGACACGGCGGCGGCTTCGCAGCTGCCGCGGTCGCTGTATCCACCGGCGTCCGCGTGAACGCACTTCGGGCCCTCGCTTCCCGGTGAAGCGAGGGCCCGAAGTACATGCACGACTTGCCCGGGCTACTTCACCGACCCGGCCATCACGCCCTGTACGAAGTGCCGCTGGAATGCGAAGAACACCACGACCGGCACCACCAGCGACAAGAACGCCCCCGGCGCCAGCACGTCGATGTTGCTGCCGAACTGCCGGATCTGGGACTGCAGTTCAACCGTGAGCGGCTGCGACGCGCTGTCCGCGAAGAGCAGCGCCACCAGCATGTCGTTCCACACCCACAGGAACTGGAAGATGGCGAGCGAGGCGATCGCCGGCCGCCCCACCGGGAGTATCAGCCGCGTGAAGATCCGCCACTCGCTGCCCCCGTCCATCCGGGCGGCCTCCAGCATCTCCTTCGGCAGCTCGGCGAAGTAGTTCCGCAGCAGGAACACCGCGAACGGCAGCCCGTACGCCACGTGGAACAGGACGACACCGGGAATCGTGCCGAACAGCCCCAGCTGGCCGAAGAGTTTGGCGACCGGAAGGAGGCCGATCTGCACGGGCACCACGAGCAGCGCCACGACGACCAGGAAGATCGCCTCGCGTCCGGGGAAGTCCAGCCACGCGAAGGCGTACCCGGCGAGTGCCGCGAGGACGACCACCAGCAGGGTCGCCGGCACCGAGATCAGCACGGTGTTCCAGAAGGCCTGGGTGATCCCGGCGTTGCCCAGCAGTGCCGAGTAGTTGTCGAAGGACAGCTGGCCGGGACTGGTGAACACGGTCCACCAGCCGCCCTTCGCCGTGTCCTCGGCGGACCGCATCGACGACATGAACAGCCCCGCCAGCGGCGTCAGCCATACCAGCCCGATCACCACGAGAAACGCCTGGACCAGCCCGTTGCCCAGTCCGCGCCTGACCGCGTTCATCGCTGACTCCCTCGGAAACGGCGGACGTTGAAGACCATGGCGGGGATGACGAGCAGCAGGAGCAGCACGCCGAGCGCGCTGCCGAGGCCCTGGTTGTTGCCGCCGCCGAACGACACCAGCCACATCTGCGTCGCGAGTACGGTCGCGTCCTCCTGCACCGGGCCGGGCGCGATGATGTAGACGAGGTCGAAGACCTTCAGCACGTTGATGACGAGGGTGATGAACACGACCGTCAGCACCGGCGCCAGCAGCGGCACCGTGATCCGCCGGAAGATCTGCCACTCGTTCGCGCCGTCCATCCGCGCCGCCTCCAGCGCGTCCCGGGGCAGGGCCGCCAGACCCGCGCCGATCAGGACCATCGCGAACCCGGTCCAGATCCACAGGTATGCCCCGATGATCGCCGGCGTGACGAGCGTGGGCCCGAGCCAGGAGACGCCCTCGTAGGGCGCGGCGAAGTTCGAGGCCGGCAGCTTCACCGTGTACGAGCCGTCGTCCAGCCCCTCGAAGCGGAAGGAGCCGTCGGCCGCCGTGGTCGTCGAGGCGACCGCCGTCCCGTCACGCACCGCCTCGACCGTCATCTCCGGCAGCCCGCTCTCCCGCTGGTCGACCTTGCCCTGCTCCCCTCCCCCACCGGGCGTGAAGTCGAGGTACACGACACCGCTGAGCTCACCGGGGCCCGCCTTCCGCCCCGCGGCCGCGTTCGCGGGCCGCGTGTCCTCGGGAAGGTCCGCCGGCAGCACACCGACGAGGCCCAGTGTCACGGCGTCCCCGGGAGACGCGGTCGCGCTCGTGCCGTACGAGCCGTCCGCGCCCTTCGCCAGGCCCTGCCCGTCGCGTGCCCTGGCCGTCGGATACGTCGACGTGCCCTGGAAGGCGTCGTGCACGGAGACGACGGCGGCGTTCAGCACGCCCTTGTCCGGGTCCTCGTCGTAGGCGAGCCGGAAGATGATGCCGGCGGCGAGGAAGGACACGGCCATCGGCATGAACAGCAGCAGCTTGAAGGCGGTCGCCCAGCGGACCTTCTCCACCAGCACGGCCAGGATCAGACCGAGGCCCGTCAGCAGCGTCGGGGCCACGACGACCCAGATGGTCGTGTTGCGGATCGCGTTGAGTGTCGCCGGGTCCCGGAACATCTCGGAGTAGTTCTCGCCGCCCACGAACCGGGTGCCGGAGGCGTCGAAGAAGCTGCGGCCGATGGAGAACAGCACGGGGTAGACGACGAGTGCGCCCAGCAGGAGCAGGGCGGGGAAGACGAAGAGGAGGGCGATGATCCGCCCGCGCCGCCGTGAGCGTCGGGCGCGCGCCTTGCCGTCGCCCTGAGCGGGCGACGGGCTTGCCTCTTTCACGAGGGTGGCGGTCATGTCCGGTCAGCTTTCATACGTGTGGCGGTCATGGATGATCAGCCCTGGCCCTCGTACGCCTTGGCCGCCGCGGCCTCCAGCTTCGCCGCGGTGCCCTTCGGGTCCGACGGGTCGCGCAGGAAGTCCTGCAGGAGCTTCCACTCGCCGGCGCCCTTGGTGCCGCCGAAGGCCGCCGGGGCCTGGTCGGACATGTCGAAGCGGACCGAATCGCCCGCGGAGACGAGGGACTTGGCGGTCGCGCGGGTGACGTCGTCGCCGTACGAGGCGAGGTCGACGTTCTTGTTCGGGGACAGGAAGCCGCCCGCCTCCGCCCACACCGCAGCGGCCTCCGGGGTCGCGAGGTACTCCAGCAGTGCCATGCCGGCCTTCTGGTTCTTGCCGTCCTTCAGGACGACGGCCGCGTCACCGCCGCTGACCACCGGCGCCTTGCCTGCGCCGACCGCCGGGAACGGGAAGAAGTTCGCGTCCTCGCCGATCGACTTGCCGAACTGGTCCTTGGCGACGCCCGCGACGAAGTCGCCCTCGTAGACCATGCCCGCCTCGGGCTTCGGCCCGAACACCTTCTCCACCGAGCCCGGGAAGTCGGTGTTCAGGGCCCCCTTCTGACCGCCCGCGATCAGTTGCTTGTCCTTGAACAGCTTGCCGAGGGTGGTGAGCGCGTCGACCACGGACGCGTCGGTCCACTTCAGCTCGTGCGAGGCGAGGGCGTCGTACTTCTCGGGTCCGGCCTGGGAGAGGTAGACGTTCTCGAACCAGTCGGTGAGGGTCCAGCCGTCCTCGCCGGCGACCGAGAACGCGGCGAGGCCGGAGTCGGAGACGGTCTGCCCGGCCTTCAGCATGTCGTCGTAGCTCTTCGGCGGCTCGACGCCGGCCTGGGCGAGGGCGTCGGGGCTGTACCAGACGGTCGACTTGTGGGCGGCCTTGAAGTAGAGGCCGTAGAGGGTGTCCTCGACGCTGCCGTAGTTCTTCCACACGGGCGCGAAGTTGGCGTCCACGGACTTCTGCGCGGTCTTGGACAGCGGCTCCAGCCAGCCCTTCTTCGCGAACTGCTGGAGCACGCCGACCTGCGGGACCATCACGACGTCGAAGGCGTCGCCGCCCTCGATCTTGCCGCCGACGGTGGTGGAGACGTTGTCCCCGGTGGACACGAACTCGGTCTTGGCGCCGGTCTTCTCGGTGAACGCGTCCAGCACCTTCTGGAAGTTCTTCTGCTCGGTGCCGGTCCAGACCCCGGCCACGGTGATCGTCTGGCCGCTGAGTGCCTTGTCACCGCCGCCCGCGGCGACCGGTCCGCCACCACAGGCGGTCGCGCCGAGCGCGAGGACGAGAGCGGTGCATCCGGTGAGCAGGGTCGTACGTCGTCGCATCATCGTTGATGTCCCTTCGAAGGATGGGGAGTTGACGGAAAAATCAGGAGGCGCGGAACTCGGTCCCGTCGCTCATCCACCAGGCCGCGGTGGAGCCGGGCAGGACCCCGGCCGGGCAGGGGCCGCTCGACAGCAGCGGGGTGCCGGAGACCGGTGCCGGGGTGGGGGCGGTACCGAAGTTGACGGCGCAGACGAGGCCGTCGCCGCGGACGAAGGCCAGGACACCGGGCGGGCTGTCCAGCCAGCTCAGCGTGCCCTCGCCCAACTGGGGCAGCGCCTCGCGCAGTTGGAGGCCGTCGCGGTACAGGTGCCAGAAGGAGCGGGTATCGGCGAGGGCGCGGTCGGTGGCGTACTCGGCGAAGTACTCGGGCTGCGGCAGCCAGGGCTTGGCGCTCTCCGCGCCGGAGGTGAAGCCGAACGGGGACGCCTGTCCCGACCAGGGCAGCGGTACCCGGCAGCCGTCACGGATGCGGGCCCGGCTGCCGGTGCGGTGGAAGATCGGGTCGGTGAGCACGTCGTCGGGCAGGTCGACGACCTCGGGCAGGCCCAGCTCCTCGCCCTGGTAGATGTACGCGGCACCGGGCAGCGCCAGCATCAGCAGCGCGGCGGCGCGGGCGCGGGCGGCGCCGAGACCGCTGCCCTCGGTGGCGGGTTCGCCGTAGCGGGTGACGGTACGGACCTGGTCGTGGTTGTTGAGGACCCAGGTGACCGTCGAGCCCGTGCCGGCTATGTCCTGCATGGCCTCGGAGATGACCTTGCGGAACGCGCCGGCCTCCCAGGGGGCACTGAGCAGGTCGAAGAAGAAGGCCTGGTGGAGCTCGTCGGAGCGGACGTACTGGGCGTGCTCACGTGCGGTCGGCACGGACACCTCGCCGACGAGGAGGCGCTCCCGGCCGTCGCGGGCGGTGTACTCCTCGCATATGGAACGCCACTGGCGCCACACGTCGTGCACCTCGGGCTGGTTCCAGGCGAGTGGGTTGACCGAATCGCGGGTGCGGGCGTCGGCCTCAGGGTCGTCGGAGTCGGGCAGCTCCGGGTGCTTGTAGAGGCCGGCGGCGACATCGATACGGAAGCCGTCGACACCCCGGTCCAGCCAGAAACGCAGGACCCTGTCGAACTCGGCGCCGACCTCCGGGTTGCGCCAGTTCCAGTCGGGCTGCTCGGGCGTGAACATGTGCAGGTACCACTGGCCGGACTGCCCGTCCGCCTCGGTCACCCGGCTCCACGCCGGGCCGCCGAACATCGCGTGCCAGTTGTTGGGCGGCTCGGAGCCGTCGGCGCCACGGCCGTCGGCGAAGTGGAAGCGGGCACGGGCCGCGCTGCCGGGCTCGGCGGACAGGGCCTCCTCGAACCACAGGTGCTCGCTGGAGCAGTGGTTCGGAACGATGTCGAGCAGCACCTTGACTCCGAGCCGCCGGGCGGCCGCGACCAGCTGGTCGAACTCGGTGAGGTCGCCGAAGAGCGGGTCGACGTCGCAGTAGTCGGCCACGTCGTACCCGTGGTCGTGCTGCGGCGAGGGATAGAAGGGGCTCAGCCAGATCCCGTCGACCCCGAGCTTCTTCAGATACGGCAGCCCGGCCCGGACCCCGGCGAGATCGCCGACACCGTCGCCGGTGCTGTCCAGGAAGCTACGGACGTAGACCTGGTAGATCACCGCGTCACGCCACCAGTGGTACTTACTCAGCATGCATGCATGTTAAGTATCCGTTTCAGGAGGGTGTCAATGAACTGGACGCAAGCTACCGAGCAGTTGACCTAGCAAAATAGGGCATACCACGACAGGATGCGGAGGGATGAGATGCTGCCGTTACTTAACAGGTAACTACTCAGCGTGCGATGGCGTCGAGCTCGCGCGCCAGCCGCCGCACAGCGGCCTCGGGCGTCTCGCGCCCGGTCATCGCGTCGCGCACGACCGCCTGCACCACCAGGCTCACCTGGTCGTAGCGCGGGCTCTTGGGGCGCGGCGCGGCCGTCAGCACGCTCTCGCGCAGGGTCGGCAGATACGGGAACTCCCGCACCAGTCCGGGATCCTCGTACAGGTCGGCCCGCACCGGCGGCAGGGCGCCGCGCGTGAGGACCTGGCGCTGGACGCGCTCGCTGGTCAGGTACGCGATCAGGCGGGCGGCCGAGTCGGGATGCCGGGCGTGGGAGCTGACGGCCAGGTTGGAGCCGCCCAGCACACTCGTCCCCGGCCCGTCCGGACCCGGCAGCGGCACGGCACCGATCCGCCCGGAGACCGGCGACCCCTGGGCCGCCGCGCCGACATAGGCGTACGGCCAGTTGCGGAGGAACAGCAGACGTCCGTCCTGGAAGGCCTGCTTGGACTCCTCCTCCTTGTAGGTGAGCGCCCGCTCGGGGATCCAGCCCTCGCGGACGCCCCGGGCGAGGAAGTCGATGCCGTCGCGGGCCGCCATCGAGTTCACGGTGACGCGCTCGCCCTCGTCGCCGAGGATCGAGCCACCCGCCGAGTAGACGGCCTCGGCGGCGTTGACCGTGAGCCCTTCGTAGGGCAGGAACTGCCCCGCGTAGCCGTCCAACCCGTACTTGGGCGCGATGGTCTTCGCGGCCCGTTCGAGTTCGGCCCAGGTGCGCGGCGGGTCGACGCCCTCCTTGGCGAGGATGTCCTTGCGGTAGAGGAGCAGGCCGGCGTTGGTGACGTACGGGACCGCGTACAGCTGTCCGTCGTAGGTTGCCGTGTCCACGACCGGCGGCAGGAAGCTCCCCAGCGGGAAGCGGTCGCGCGCCAGGGGGCGGATCCAGCCCTGCGCCGCGAACTCCGAGGTCCAGCTGACGTCGATGTTGAGGACGTCGAAGCGGCTGCGGTCGCCGCCGCGCAGGTCGGTGGTCATCTGCGCGTGGGTCTCGTCGGCGGAGTCGGGCAGCTCGACGAGGGTGACCTTCTCGTCGGGGTGGGTGCGGTTCCAGCCCTCCAGGACGGAACCGAGATAGCCGGTGAGGTCGCCGGCGGTGGCGAGGGTCATGGGTCCCCTGCCTCCCGCGGGACCCTCGTCGGCGCGGGCGCCGGAGGCAACGTAGCCGGTCAGGATCACAACGAGGACGAGAAGGCCCCTACCGGCGGCGTGGATCCACCGCATAGGTTCCTCCTTGCACACCGGCCCCAGGCACCTTCGCCCGGAGTCAGAGGCCATGTATACCTGTTAGGTATGCGCGATACTAGGCCTCGCGGCACATTACCCATGATGCGAGGAGGAGAGCACGAGTGCGGCTGCCCCTCCTGGCCCTGCTGGCGCGCGGCCCGGCGCACGGCTATGAGCTGAAGCAGGACCTTGAGCAACTGCTGGGCTCCGCGTACCCTCAGCCGAACGTCGGCCAGATCTATGTGACCCTCTCCCGTCTCGAGAAATCGGGGCTGATAGAGGGCGAGGACGTCGAGCAGTCGAGCCGGCCCAACAAGAAGGTCTACCACCTCACCGACGCCGGGCGTGAGGCGCTGCGCGCCTGGTTCGAGGAGCCCGAGGACGAGCCACGGGTGCGGGACGAGTTCTTCATGAAGCTGGCCGTCGCCCCGCAGACGGGGCTCGCCAGCCAGATCGCCCTTATCAACCAACAGCGGCGCCAGTACTTGAACACCATGCGTCAACTGTCGAAACTGGCCGCCGCCGAAGACCGGGACAACCGCATCGCCCATCTGCTGATCGAGGGCGCGATGCTGCATCTGCAGGCCGACCTCGACTGGCTTGAGCGGTGCCAGGAAGAGCTGGAGGAGCTGGAGTGAGCGACGATTCCGCTCCTGCGCCGGGCGCCGGCGGTCGTGGGGCGCGAGCCGGTGGCTCCGCGCCGCAGGCCGAGAGCGCCGCGCGGCGCGCTGAGAGCCGACCGGTGCTGCGGGCCGAGGGCCTGGTCAAGACGCATCAGGGCGGCGAGGGCGCTCCGGCGCATGCCGTGCGGGGTGTCGATCTTTCCGTCCGGCAAGGCGAGTTCGTGGCCGTCACCGGTCCGTCCGGTGCCGGTAAGTCGACCTTGCTGCATCTGCTGGGCGGGCTGCAGCGCCCGGACAGCGGGAGCATCTGGCTGGACGGCGAGTGCGCGGACCGGTGGAGCGAGGCCCGCTGGGCGGTGGAGCGCAGGAAGCGGATCGGCATCGTCTTCCAGTTCTTCAACCTGGTCTCCGACCTGTCCGTCGCCGACAACGTGGAGCTGCCCGCGCTGCTGGCCGGCGTCGCGCCGAAGCGGGCGCGCACCGAGCGGGCGGAGCTGCTGGGCGAGCTCGGTCTCGCGGGCAAGGAGCGGAGTCTGCCGGGCGAGCTGTCCGGCGGCGAGCAGCAGCGGGTCGCGCTGGCCCGCGCCCTGGTCAACCGGCCGCCTCTGCTCCTGGCCGACGAACCGGCCGGCAGCCTGGACAGCAAGGGCACCCGCGAGGTGATGCGGCTGCTGTCCCGCTTCCACCAGCGCGGCCAGGCGATCGTGCTGGTCACGCATGACGCCCGGCTGGCCAGCGCCGCGGACCGCGTGATCAGCTTCTTCGACGGCCGTATAGCCGACGACGCCGAACTGGACGGCGGTCCGCCGCCACGCCGGGCCGGGACGTCGGGTGTGCTGGAGCTCAGGGACTGAGATGCGGCTCTACGACGACCCCCGCCCCCTGCGCGGGCCCGCCGGTCCCGAGCGGCGAGGCTGACGCCCATGCGAGCCACCCTGCGCTGGGCGCACTCCGATCTGCGGACGCATCGCGGCGAGGCGCTGTTCCTGGTGCTGGCCACGGCCGGGATCGTCGTGTCGTTGCTGCTGGCCACGGCCCTGTTCGGCTACGCCACCAACCCCTGGCAGCGTGTCTTCACCCAGGCGCACGGCGCGCATGTGTGGCTGCACACCGGTCCATCGGCCGACACCGGGAAGCTGACCGGACTCGACGGCGTCGAGTCCGTCGCGGGCCCCTACCCGACCGCCTCCACCACCCTGTCCTCCCAGGGCACCCGTGCCACCGTCGAACTGCGCGGCACCCCCGAGCGCCCCACCGTCGGCCGCCCGCTCCTCACCTCCGGCCACTGGCTGGACCCCGCGAAGCCGGACGGTGTCGTCCTGGAGACCCGCCTCGCCCGCGCCCTTCTCGCCGCCCCCGGCGACACCCTCACCCTGCCCGGCACCGGCACCGGCACCGAAACCGGCACTCCCCGGACCCTGACCGTCCTCGGCGTCGCCGACAGCGCCGAACCGCGCTACCGGCCGGGCGAGCAGCCGGGCCTCGTCTGGGCGCCGCCGTCCGCCGTGCCCGACCCGGGCGGCCAGGTGATCGGGCTGCGTCTGACGGACCCCGACGACACGGACTACGCCGTCCAGCGCGCCGTGACCGTACTGGGCGCCGGCGCGGTCAGCGAGGTCTCCACCTGGAAGCAGGGCCGCGCCGAGGCGCAGGGCGACAACCGGTTGCTGGGGCAGGTGCTGGGCCTGTTCGGACTGGGCGCGCTGATCGCCGCCGGGCTCGCGGTGCACGGGGCGATCGGCACCCGCATCCGCGGACATCTGCGGGACATCTCCGTGCTGAAGGCGATCGGCTTCACGCCGGGCCAGGTGGTCCGCGTCTTCCTGCTTCAACATCTCGCCTACGCGTTGCTGGGTGCCGTCGCCGCCGCGACCCTGATCCAGGCCCTGGGCAGCCACATCCCGGGGCGGCTCGGGGACGCGGTCGGGGTGTGGCAGGGGCTGCCCGCGCACACCGTGGCGCTGTTCACGGTTCCCGTCGCGGCGGTGCTGCTCATCGGCGCGACCACCGGGCTCGCGGCGTGGCGGGCGGGCCGCGTGCCTCCGGTGCCGGTGCCACGGCCCGCGGCGCCGCTCGGCGGGCGGCTCTCGGGGGTGGCCCGGCAGGCCCTCGGGCTACGGCTGCCGCCCGCGCTGGTGCTGGGCTGGCACCGGGCGTTCACACGTCGCCTGCGGTCACTGGCGACGGTCGCCCGGCTCGCGCTGCCGCTGCTGCTGATCGTGGTGGCGATGAGCGCGTGGACCACGATCGAACGCTTCGACAGCAGCCCCGAGCAGATCGGCCTGCCTACGGCCCTGACCGTGCACGCCGAGTCCGGCCCGGCCGACCGGGACACCCGCACGCTGCTCGAACGCGACCCGCAGGTCACCGCCGCCTACCCCGGCGTCGAGGTGGCCGCCCTGGTCCCGGGCCAGACGGCGACGATCGCCCTGCGCGGCCTCGGCACCCGCGCGGACCCCTACCCGTACACCCTGGCCGAGGGCCGCCCCGCGCAGGGCCGCGACGAGGCGGTGGCCGGGCAGGGGCTGCTGGATCTACTGGACGTGCGGGTCGGCGACTGGGTGCGGATGACCGTCGGCGACCAGCCGCAGATCCTGCACATCGTGGGCCGCAGCGTCGAGCCGGAGAACGCCGGCCGGGTCATCTCCACCTCCCTCGACACCCTCCGCGAGAACGACCCCGCCCTCGGCCCCACCCTCTACGAGCTACGGCTCCGCCCGGGCGCGGACCCCGGTGAAGTCGCCGACCGGCTGGCCACCACCGGGCACGGACGCCTCGACGTACACGCCGTCCCGAACCCCGCCGACGGCCTCTCGGCCCTGCGCGGAGTCGTCGTCGGCCTGATCGCCGTGCTGGCCCTCATCGGGCTCATCGAACTGCTCACCGCGATCGGCGGCGCCGTCCGCGAGAGCGAGCGCGACCTGCTGGCCCTCAAGGCCATCGGCCTGTCCCCGCGCCAGATCACCGCGATCACCGTCACCTCCACGGCCCTCACCGCCCTGGCCGCGGTCGTCGTCGGCACGGCACTGGGTACGCCCCTCGCGCACTGGCTGATCGACGCCCAGGGCAGATCGAGCGGCATCGGCGCCGGGATCGCCCAGGGCCCGTCCATCGCTCTCCTGCTGCTGTTCGGCACGGCGGCAGTCGCAGGAGCGGCCGCACTGGCCGCCGTCCCGGCCTCCCGCGCGGCCCGCCGCCGACTCGCCGACACCCTGAGCGCGGTCGCCTGACCGACGACCGGGCCGCTGCACATTCGGCGAGGTCAGCTGCCGTAGGGGCCGGGACCGTATGGCTGCTGCGGGTTGTACGGAGGCGGCTGGTTGTACGGAGGCGGTGGGTTGTACGGAGGCGGTGGGTTCTGCGGCGGCCGCGAACCGTACGGGTGCCGCGTGCCCGGGCCGTACGGATTCCCCTGCTGGGGCCGGCCGTAGGGGTTCCCGTGCGGCGCGGACGGATTCCCCTGCGGCGGTACGAAGCCGTTCGGGACGTACGACGGGGGCGGCGGGGTCGGCGTCGGAGTCGGCGTCGGGATCGGCGGCAGGGTGGCCGGGTGGGCCGCCAGCCGGATGCCGTACCGGTTCTTGAGCCGGCCCATCTCCAGCAGGGCGATGCCCGTGACCGTCACGGGGGCGCCCAGGATGAAGACGAAGCCCAGGGCGAGGCCGAGGCCGTGCAGGTCACCGGTCACGAGATCGGGAATCGCCATCAGCCAGGTCGTCACCGTCGCGAGCAACGGCGGCAGACTGCGGTGCACGACAGCGGTGCCGAAGAAGTTGCCCGAGATCCGGTAGGCGCCGGCGATCACGAAGAAGCCCGTCCACAGCCCCACGAGGCTGCACAGCATGTTCCCGAGGACCCCGAGGCCGCCCCCCAAGCGGAAGATCAACACCGTCCCGAACGCCGAGCCGATGAACAGCAACAGCAACTTCAGCGACCTGACGAGCGGTTCCCGCAGCTGCCCCACCGTCCCGGCGCCGGAACGCCGCCACAGGCAGAGCATCACGCCGACCGTGAGCGGCGTGATGAACAGCAGGACCGCGCAGGCGGTCGCTGCGTTGTCCATCATCTCGTCGAAGGCGAACCCGCCCTCGACGAAGGTGTAGACACCGAAAGCCGCAACCGCCCCCACGAGCACCCGCGCCTTCTTGAGCGCGTCCACCGACGGATCCAGTGAGTCCGGGATCCAGGTCGGATGGAACAGCGCCCGCGCCACCTGATGAGGCTTCAGGAACGACTGGGCGGTCAGCGCGCCGCCGGTCCAACTCCCTTGCGGATTAGCCAATTCACACTCCCCCGAGTGATCGTGCTCATGATCAACGAGGGAGTCTACGGGAAGCGGACGGCCACGCGCCGCCCGCCTTCCGCATCCGCGGTTCCGGCCGGATCCCCGGTCACTGCCGCCCGCGCAGCTCCCGGTACTTGGCGACGAGGGCCTGCGTCGACGCGTCCAGCCCCGGCACCTCGGCGCCGTCGGTCAGCGCGGGCTCGACTCGCTTGGCGAGGACCTTGCCGAGCTCGACGCCCCACTGGTCGAAGGAGTCGATGTTCCACACCGCGCCCTGCACGAACACCTTGTGCTCGTACAGCGCAATCAGCTGCCCGAGCACCGACGGGGTCAGCTCGCGCGCGAGGATCGTGGTCGTCGGGTGGTTGCCCTTGAACGTCTTGTGGGTCACCAACTCCTCCGGCACCCCCTCGGCCCGCACCTCTTCCGGCGTCTTGCCGAACGCCAGCGCCTGCGTCTGCGCGAAGAAGTTCGCCATCAACAGGTCGTGCTGTGCCTTGAGTCCCTCGCTCATCTCGGCGACGGGCTCGGCGAAGCCGATGAAGTCCGCCGGGATCAGCTTGGTGCCCTGGTGGATCAGCTGGTAGTACGCGTGCTGCCCGTTGGTGCCCGGGGTGCCCCACACGACCGGCCCGGTCTGCCAGTCGACCTCCCGCCCGTCCCGGCCCACGTACTTGCCGTTGGATTCCATGTCCAGCTGCTGCAGATACGCCGTGAACTTCGACAGGTAGTGGCTGTACGGCAGCACCGCGTGCGACTGGGCGTCGTGGAAGTTGCCGTACCAGATGCCCAACAGGCCCAGCAGCAGGGGCACGTTGGACTCCGCGGGCGCGGTGCGGAAGTGCTCGTCGACGGTGTGGAAGCCGTCGAGCATCTCCCGGAACCGGTCCGGGCCGATGGCGATCATCAGGGACAGGCCGATCGCCGAGTCGTAGGAGTAGCGCCCGCCGACCCAGTCCCAGAACTCGAACATGTTGGCCGTGTCGATGCCGAAGTCCGCCACCTTCTCGGCATTCGTCGACAGGGCGACGAAGTGCTTGGCGACGGCTTCCGGACCCGCCTTCAGCTCGCCCAGCAGCCAGTTGCGCGCCGAGGTCGCGTTGCTGATCGTCTCGATCGTCGTGAACGTCTTGGAGGCGATGACGAACAGCGTCTCTGCCGCGTCCAGGTCGCGGGTGGCCTCGTGCAGGTCGGCGCCGTCGACGTTCGACACGAACCGGACGGTCAGGCCGCGGTCGGTGAAGCTGCGCAGCACCTCGTACGCCATCGCCGGGCCGAGGTCGGAGCCGCCGATGCCGACGTTGACGACGTTCCTGATGCGCCTGCCGGTGTGCCCGGTCCAGACGCCGGAGCGGACCCGCTCGGCGAAGTCGGCCATCTTGTCGAGGACGGCGTGCACCGCCGGGACGACGTTCTCCCCGTCGACCTCGATCACCGCGTCCCGGGGTGCGCGCAGCGCGGTGTGCAGCACGGCGCGGTCCTCGGTGGTGTTGATCTTCTCGCCGCGGAACATGGCGTCCCGCAGCCCGAACACGTCCGTCGCGGCGGCCAGCTCGCGCAGCAGCCGCAGCGTCTCGTCGGTGACCAGGTGCTTGGAGTAGTCGACGTGCAGGTCACCGACCTGCAGCGTGTACCCCGCACCACGGTCCGGGGCGGCGGCGAACAGCTCCCGCAGCCGCACTTCGCCGAGTTCCTCCCGGTGCTTGGCCAACGAGGTCCACTCGGGCGTCTGGTTGAGCCTGGTACGGCCGTCTGCGTTCATGTCCGACTTCAGCCTTCTTTCGTGCCTGTCCCAGCTGTTCCAACCTAATTGATCAGCGCGCGGCGTGAGCCGTCGTGGCGTCGTCGTCCGGCGCAACAACAGGTACGTCCGGCTTGCGCACAGGTATCAGCGAGGCGACGGCCAGTACGAAGAAGGCGGCCGTGAGCAGGGGCGGGGTGTTGAGGCCCCAGGCGGTGGCGACGGCGCCGCCCAGCAGGGCGCCGAGCGGCACCCCGGCGAAGGCCAGGGTCCGGAACGCCGAGGCCACCCGGCCCAGTAGAGCCGCGGGACTGCGCTGTTGCATGAGGGTCGTCGTGTTGACGTTCCACACCATGCCCATGAGCCCGAAGACGGCCAGGGCGGCCACCAGCACGGCCAGGCTGCGCACGGTGCCCATGACGACGAGGGCCGCGATCTGCACCGCACCGGCGAGCAGCACGGCCCGGATCCCGCCCAGGCGCTTCACGATCCGGCCGTTCAGCACTCCCCCGGTCAGGCCGCCGACGGTGAAGGCGGCGCCCGCCACCGCATACCCCTCGGGGCCGGCGTCCAGCCACCCGGTCACCAGGAGGACGAGGGTGGCGAGCTGGGCGCCCATGCCGATGTTGCACAGTGCGGTGGCCGCGCACAGTCCTCGCAGGGTCCGGTCGCGCCACAGGGTGCGCAGTCCCTCCGCGATCTCCCGGCGCAGGGTGCTGCCCGCCGGCGCCGGCCCCCGCCCGGGCGCGTCGATCCGCAGTGAGGCCACCAGCACGGCCGCCACCAGGTAGGTGCCGGCGTCGGCCGCGAAGGGCACGGCCGCTCCCACCGCCAGCAGCACCGGCACGACCGGCCCGCCCATCAGTCCGCCGGCGATGCGCTGCCCGGTCATGAGGCGGGCGTTCGCACTGCCCAGCGCGTCACGGTCCACCAGGGCGGGGAGCAGGGCCGTGGCGGCGTTGTCGAACAGTGTCTGGAGCGCGGTCAGCGTGAAGGCCAGTGCGATGAGCAGGCCGATCGAGGCGTGACCGAACGCCACGGCCACCGCGAAAGCGCCGACCAGGAGGCCTCGTAACGCATCCACCGTCCACATCGCGCGCCGCTGGTCCACCCGGTCGGCGACCGCGCCGCCGAGCAGCCCGAAGATGATCCACGGCAGATAGCCACAGGCGGTGACCGCGGCGATCAGCAGCGGCCGGTCGGTGAGGGTCACGGCAAGGAGCGGCAGGGCAGCCGTACGCAGGGAGTCGCCGAAGCTGGAGAGCACGGCGGCGCTCCACAGCCGCCCGAAGCCTCCGCCCCGCACGGGCGCACCCACGCCCACCGTCTCAGCCGTCGCCACGACTCCCCCTCCCGGTCCACCGATGCAGAAGATCGATGCACAAACCGTAGAGGGCACCACTGACGCTCGGTCCGCGAGCGGCTCGGCGCCGGTGCGTCGTACAGATCCGGCCGGGCACCCGTGGGTGTCCGGCCGGTCTCAATCTCTAGATCTCGCCCCGCAGTTTGGCGAGCGCCTCGGCGAGGATCGCCTCGCCGTCCGCGTCACTGCGCCGTTCCCGTACATACGCCAGGTGCGTCTTGTAGGGCTCGGTGCGCGGCGGGTCCGGCGGGTTGTCCCGGTCCTGTCCGGCGGGAAAGCCGCAGCGCGGGCAGTCCCAGGTGTCGGGAACCTGCGCGTCGCTGGCGAAGCTGGGCTGCGTCTCATGCCCGTTGGAGCACCAGAAGGAGATGCGCAGCCGGGGCGCGGACTCGCCCCGCTCGGCCTCGCCCATCGGCCCCGCCCCGACCCGGCTTCCTCGGATCGCGTTGCCACTTGCCACGGTCGTAACTCCCTGCGTGATGGTGCCGCGAAGCGAGTCGGCGTTTCGCTTCGCTGCGAGCGCCTCAGTCTACGTAAGGCCCAACGCGCGTCCAGTGATTGGAGTTACATAGCCCTCACACCTAGACGCAAGCCCCATGATAGGCCGCGCTCAGCTGCGCGTACCGAACATGGGGCCTTACGTGCGGATTGTGCGTGCCGGTCAGTTGTTCACCTTCATCAGGACACCGAGCACGACAATGCACGCGAACCACAGCAAACCGACCACAACGGTGATCCGGTCGAGGTTGCGCTCGGCGACCGAGGAGCCACCGACGGACGACTGCATGCCGCCACCGAACATGTCGGAGAGGCCGCCGCCCTTGCCCTTGTGCATCAGCACCAGCAGCATCAGCAGCCCGCTGAAGACGATCAGGGCGATCGAGAACCCCATAACCACGGCTGGACCAACTTCCTCGGATCTGGATGGACGACAGGGGCACAGCCACTGAGCTGTGCCCCCGCAAGGGTACGACGGATCCCGCTTACCAGGAACTCACTGGTCGCGGAACCGCACGATCTTGACGAACTCGTCGGAGTCCAGCGAGGCACCGCCGACGAGGGCGCCGTCGATGTCGGCCTGGGCCATGATCTCCGCGACGTTGCCCGACTTCACGGAGCCGCCGTACTGGATGCGGACCTGGTCGGCCAGCTCCTGCGAGTACAGCTCGGCGATCTTGCCGCGGATGGCGGCGCAGACCTCCTGGGCGTCCTCGGCACCGCAGACCTTGCCGGTGCCGATGGCCCAGACGGGCTCATAGGCGATCACGATCGTCTCGGCCTGCTCGGCCGGGAGGTCCTTCAGACCGCCCTCGACCTGGGCGAGGGTGTGGGTGACGTGGTTGCCCGCCTCGCGGACGTCCAGTTCCTCGCCGACGCACAGGATCGGGGTCAGGCCGTGCTTGTAGGCCGCCTTGACCTTGGCGTTGACGATCTCGTCCGTCTCGGCGTGGTACTGGCGGCGCTCGGAGTGGCCGATCGCCACGTACGTGCACTTCAGCTTGGCCAGCATCGGGCCGGAGATCTCGCCGGTGTAGGCGCCGGAGTCCTGGGCCGAGATGTCCTGGGCGCCGTACTTGATCTTCAGCTTGTCGCCGTCGACCAGGGTCTGCACGGAGCGCAGGTCGGTGAAGGGCGGCAGGACGGCGACCTCGACGGCCTCGTAGTCCTTGTCGGCCAGGGCGAAGGCGAGCTTCTGGACGTGCGCGATGGCCTCGAGGTGGTTGAGGTTCATCTTCCAGTTGCCCGCCATCAGCGGCGTGCGCGTGCTCATAAAGGGTCAGTCCTCCAGTGCGGCGAGGCCGGGGAGCGTCTTGCCCTCGAGGTATTCGAGGGAGGCGCCGCCACCGGTCGAGATGTGGCCGAATGCAGTCTCGTCGAAGCCGAGGGTGCGGACGGCCGCGGCGGAGTCGCCACCGCCGACCACGGTGAAGCCCTTGGAGTCGACGAGGGCCTGGGCGACCGCCTTGGTGCCCTCGGCGTAGTCGGGGTGCTCGAAGACGCCCATGGGGCCGTTCCAGAAGACGGTGGCGGCGTCGGCGAGCTTCGAGGCGTACAGCTTGCGGGTCTCCGGACCGATGTCCAGGCCCTCCTGGTCGGCCGGGATGGCGTCCGCGGCGACGGTCGTGGGGTTGGCCGGGGCCTTGGTCTTCAGGTCCGGGAACTCGGTGGAGACCAGGACGTCTACCGGCAGGACGATTTCGACGCCGTTCTTCTCGGCGCGCTCCATGTACTCGGTGACGACCGGGATCTGGTCCGCCTGGAGGAGGGAGATGCCGACCTCGTAGCCCTTGGCCTTGAGGAAGGTGTACGCCATGCCGCCGCCGATGAGCAGCCGGTCGGCCTTGGCGAGCAGCTGGTCGATGACGGCGAGCTTGTCGGACACCTTGGCGCCGCCGAGCGCGACGACGTACGGCCGCTTGACGTCATCGGTGAGCTTCTTCAGGACGGCGACCTCGTTCGCGATGAGGTAGCCGGCGTAGTGCGGCAGCTTGGCCGGGAGGTCGTACACCGAAGCGTGCTTGCGGTGCACCGCGCCGAAGCCGTCACCGACGTAGACATCGGCGAGGGCGGCGAGCCGGTCGGCGAAGGCGGCGCGCTCGGCGTCGTCCTTGCTGGTCTCACCGGCGTTGAAGCGGAGGTTCTCGACGACCGCGACCGAGCCGTCGGTGAGGCCGGCGACCACGGCCTGGGCGGACTCGCCGACCGTGTCGGTCGCGAACGCGACGTCCGCGCCGAGCAGTTCCCCGAGGCGCGAGGCGGCGGGGGCCAGGGAGAACGCGGGGTCCGGGGCACCCTTGGGGCGGCCCAGGTGCGAGGCGACGACCACGCGGGCGCCCGCCTCGGCCAGCGCCTTGACGGTGGGCAGGACGGCGCGGATACGGCCGTCGTCGGTGATCGTGGTGCCGTCCAGCGGCACGTTCAGGTCGGCGCGGACGAAGACCCGCTTACCGGCGACGCCTTCGGAGAGAAGTTCGTCGATCGTCTTCATGAAGGGGACTCCTGAGAAGGGCTCGTGATCGCTCGTAAGTGCTCGGAAGCACTCGTGATCCAACAGGACTGATCTGCAC
The DNA here is from genome assembly GCF_055639295.1 of Streptomyces sp. NPDC107528. Taxonomy (NCBI): domain Bacteria; kingdom Bacillati; phylum Actinomycetota; class Actinomycetes; order Kitasatosporales; family Streptomycetaceae; genus Streptomyces; species Streptomyces sp. NPDC107528. Next base: position 861,673 of record NZ_JBVKAV010000002.1, on the reverse strand, counting down.
GTGAGTCAGGGCTCGGACGGCGCGTCCCTGCGCCGCCCGAGCCCTGCTCTCACATCAATGCGCGCCTGCTCTGGATATCAGAGCTGGTTGCCGACGAAGACCGTGAGGTCCACGAGGCGGTTGGAGTAGCCCCACTCGTTGTCGTACCAGCCCAGGATCTTCACCGAGGTGCCCTCCTGGACCATGGTCAGGGAGGAGTCGAAGGTGCAGGACGACGGGTCGCTGACGATGTCCGAGGAGACGATCTCGTCCTCGGTGTAGGTCAGGTAGCCCTGCAGCTCACCCTCGGCCGCCTTCTTGAAGGCCGCGTTGACCTCGTCCTTGGTGACCTCGCGCGACAGCTCCACGACCAGGTCGGTGGCCGAGCCGGTCGGGACCGGAACGCGCATCGCGATGCCGTCCAGCTTGCCCTTGAGCTGCGGCAGGACCAGCGCGGTGGCCTTGGCGGCACCGGTCGTGGTCGGGATGATGTTCTCCGCGGCGGCACGGGCGCGGCGCAGGTCCTTGTGCGGGAAGTCCAGGATGCGCTGGTCGTTCGTGTACGCGTGCACGGTCGTCATCAGACCCTTGACGATGCCGAAGTTCTCGTCGAGGACCTTGGCCATCGGCGCCACACAGTTGGTGGTGCAGGAGGCGTTGGAGATGACGTGGTGGTTCGCCGGGTCGTACTTGTTCTCGTTGACGCCCATCACGATGGTGATGTCCTCGTCCTTGGCCGGAGCCGAGATGAGGACCTTCTTGGCGCCGCCGGCGAGGTGCTTGGCGGCGTCGTCCTTCTTGGTGAAGATGCCCGTCGACTCGATGACGATGTCGACGCCCAGCTCACCCCAGGGGATGTCGGCCGGGTTGCGCTCGGACAGCACCTTGATGGTGTGACCGTCGACGGTGATCGTGTCGGCGGTGTGGGTGACCTCGTGCTTGAGCCGACCCAGGATGGTGTCGTACTTCAGCAGGTGCGCCGTGGTCGCGGTGTCACCCAGGTCGTTGACAGCCACGATCTCGATGTCAGCACCCTGCTCCAGCAGCGCGCGGAAGTAGTTGCGACCGATACGACCGAAGCCGTTGATGCCTACGCGGATCGTCACGAACCGATCTCCTCGTTGGTACGCCGGCCATGCGGTGCCGGCGAGCTCTATTTGGGATGTCCCCGACCGCCTACGACCCTACCTCCCTGAGACCTCCGTGGTGACATCCAGATGCCTCATACACGGCACGGCGGTCCGTACCCGCCAGTAGGGGTACGGACCGCCCCGCCCGGAAGCCGGGATCACTCGTTTTGATCACTGTGCGTTGCGCACGGTTGACCTCGGCGTGTCACTCGTCAAGTGAGTCGAGGGCCTTTCCGATGAGCGCCGTCCGGTCGGCCGCCGCGGTGACGTGTTCCAGGCCGAAGCCCAGCAGCACCGTGTCGTTCGTGGTGATCGCACCGTACGTCTGGAAGAGCGCCCCGGTGCGCGCCCAGAACTTGAGGACGGCCGGGCTGCCCGCGGGCGGACCGGTCACGCTCCAGGCGCCGAGTGAGGTCTCGAAGCCCTCGGTCTCGGTGGCCGTGCCGCCGACGACGAGCGCGGCTTGGTCGGCAAGGACGCCGCGTCCGCCGAAGCCCGGGTCGGAGACATAGCTGATCGAGATCTCGACCGACTTGCCGGCGTACGCGCTCAGGTCGAACTCGACCTGCTTCCAGCCCGCGGAGGCGCCGGTGAGGGCGTTCCACTGACCGCTGCTGCCGGACGCGGTGCAGCCTGCGGCCGACTGCGTCAGGTAGTGCTTGAGCCAGGGGTGTTCGGCCACGTAGAAGCCGGCCTCGCACTCCGCCGGCACGGCGTTGCTGCTCGCGCCGTTCTTCTCGGGGAGGGTCGTCCAGTCCTCGGCCCCGGTGCTGTGGGCCTCGATCAGGACGTTGTCGTAGCCGGGCTCGACGTCCCAGAGCAACTGGGTGCGCAGGGTCGGCTGCTGCGCCGCGGTCACCCCGGTGAGGTCGACGGTCCTGGTGAGCCGCTTGTAGGCGTCGTCGGTGTGCACTGCGGCCGCCATGTAGGAACCCGCGTAGGGGCCGTACGGGTTGACCGTACCGGCGAACTGGCCCGCGCCCGCGCTGGCGAACTGCGGGTACTTGTCGACGGCCAGCTGGTCCGAGGTGACGCTGTAACTCCCGGCCTTGTCCAAGGGGTTGCCGGTGGCGTCGCCGAGCGCGCCGGTGAGGCCGCCGAGCTCGCCGGACCCGGTGAAGCCCGTGGCGCCGGGCAGCGACGTACGGGTGTAGGCGCCCAGGTAGTACTGGCTGAAGTCGTTCGACAGGGTGCCGTCGCCGAGGTCGACGTTGCCGCCGGCCTGCTCGCCCGCCTCCACCAGCTTGCCGCCCTCGTTGAGGTAGGCACGCAACTGGAGTTGGGTGGCGTTGCCGGGGACGTTCGCGCCGGTGTAGTGGACGACCGTGTCGAAGTAGCCGAGCACGCCGAGCGCGTCGGGCGCGCCCTGAGTGGCGACGTCCCAGACGATCGCCCTGTGGCCGTTGGCCTTGAGCGCGTCGACGTACTTCTGCGCGTGCGTGGCGGCGGCGCCTTCCTCGGCGACCACGAGCACGTCCGCGCGCGGCCGCTCGGCCACGGTGTACGTGAAGTGCTCGCTGGAGACCTTCTTGCCGCTCCTGGTCTCGCCGGTGAACCACACCTCGACCTTGTCGCCCCGGTCGCCGTCGGCGACCTTGGCGCGGTACTCGTCGAAGTAGAGGTTGTCCTCACCGCCGTACGTCTCGCCGCCCTTCCAGGGCCGGAGCGCCATGTCGTGCGTACGGCCGCCGTTGACGCGGTACTTGAGCTCCTTGTCGCGCACGGACTTGCGTGCGACGACGGAGACCTCCTGGTCGGCGCCGCGGGAGTACGACGTGGTGAAGGGCGCCGGGGTGAAGTCGGCGGCCTTCAGGCCGAGCGCGGAGGAGGGCTGGTCCGGGTGCGCGGCGGACTCGGCGACGGAGAGCGCGAACGGGACGTTCTTGGCGAACTCCTGCTGGATCAGCTTCTCGTCGTCCGGGAAGTTGAAGCCCGACTGGCAGTCGGCCGCGTTCCACTGGTCGTTGGGGTCGATGTCCGACGCGGTCTGGCAGGTCGACATCTCGGGCGTGAACATCGCGATGCCGTTGACGTTCGAGGCGTGGCCGTCCGCCTCGCCGTTCGTCGTGTAGAGCTCCGAGGAGACCTGCGGGTGGTAGCCCGGGATCGCGGGGTTGTCCGGCGTGCCGGCGAGGGCCTTGTAGAGGACGTCGTCGGGTGTGTTGGTGGCCACCTGCCAGCCGACACCGTAGAGGATGAGCTCGGCCGCGGAGTGGTAGTTGATGCCGTAGTCGAAGCCGATACGGCGCTCGAAGGCGTCCAGTGCCTTCGTCTCCGGCTCGGAGCCCGGGGAGGCACCGCGGTAGGTCTCGCTGGTGGGGTTCGGGGACGAACCCTCGTCGTCGTAGCCCCACTTGTAGGTGAAGTTACGGTTGAGGTCGACACCGTCGCCGGTGCTGATGGCACCGTCGCCGTTGATGTCTCGCAGGTTCTTGCGCCACAGGCGGGTGCTGGAGTCTTTGAACGTGTAGTCGTAGCCGTCGGGGTTGGCCGAGAGGACGAACCACAGCTCGGTCGAGTCGACGACCTTCTTGATGCGCTTGTCCGTCTTGTAGTTGTCCAGGTAGTGGTGCATCAGCCGCCGGGTCATCTCCGGCGTGATCCACTCACGCGCGTGCTGGTTGGACATGTACAGGACGGAGGGCTTGGAGCCGTCCTTCGTCTTCTTGGCGTTCTTGGTGAGCTTGAGTGCCAGGATGTCCTGGCCGCCCACGGTCTTGCCGATGGAGACGACCTTGGTGAGGCCGGGGTTCTCCTGCCCCGTCCGGACGATCTCCTCCTTGAGCCCCCCGCTTCCGCTGTACGGGCGGTACACGCCCTCCGCGGCCTTGTCGGTACGGGCCGCGGCGCCGGCGGAGAGGTCGTGCTCGGTGAGCTCGACGCCCTGCTTCTCCAGCTTCTCGGCCTGGTCGTCGGTGAGGTAGACCTCGACGGTGGCCTTGCCCTTCTCTGGCGCCTGCTCACTGAGTTCGTGGCCGTCCTGGCCGGCCGCCAGCAGCAGGGGTACCTGCTTCTTGGTGACTTCGGCGTGGAAGACCTTGACTTCGCTCGGGTCGCTGTCTTGTGAACTTCCCGGTTGTGCCTGGGCGATCGGTGCGATACTCGCTCCGCCTATCAGGAGCGCACCGGCAGCGAGGATCGATCTCGCTCTGGGTCTCATGAACCCCCCTAGCAGTGTTTCGCCACAGTGACGAATGACTGCCAGGCTCATGCCACATCACGGTCACGTCAAGAGTGCCGCAAAGACTGACAAATACCGGTGTGCCGACGTCCCAAGTGGACATCGGCACCGGCTGATTGACGATCCCTCACCTCACCCGACGAGGTTGTCCGCCAGCTCGTCGGAGAGGTTGGCCTCCGTGCCCGGGATGCCCAGGTCCTGGGCCCGCTTGTCGGCCATGGCCAGCAGTCGGCGGATACGGCCGGCGACGGCGTCCTTGGTCAGCGGCGGGTCGGCGAGGGCGCCCAGCTCTTCGAGGGATGCCTGCTTGTGCTCCATGCGCAGCCGGCCTGCGGCCGCGAGGTGCTCGGGGACCTCCTCGCCGAGGATCTCCAGGGCCCGCTGGACACGGGCGCCGGCGGCGACGGCCGCACGGGCCGAGCGGCGGAGGTTGGCGTCGTCGAAGTTGGCGAGGCGGTTCGCCGTGGCGCGGACCTCGCGGCGCATCCGGCGCTCCTCCCAGGCCAGCACGGACTCGTGCGCCCCGAGCCGGGTCAGCAGGGCGCCGATCGCGTCGCCGTCCCGGACGACCACGCGGTCCACGCCGCGCACCTCGCGGGCCTTCGCGGCGATCGACAGCCGGCGGGCCGCGCCCACCAGGGCGAGCGCGGCCTCGGGGCCCGGGCAGGTCACCTCCAGGGAGGACGAGCGGCCGGGCTCGGTGAGCGAGCCGTGCGCCAGGAACGCACCGCGCCAGGCGGCCTCGGCGTCACAGGTGGCCCCGGAGACCACCTGTGGCGGCAGGCCTCGGATCGGGCGACCCCGCCCGTCGACCAGACCGGTCTGACGGGCCAGCTGGTCACCGCCCGCGACCACCCGTACGACGTAGCGCGAACCGCGGCGGAGCCCGCCCGGTGCCATCACGATCAGCTCGGAGCTGTGGCCGAAGATCTCCAGGATGTCCCGCTTGAGCCGGCGCGCCGCCATCGCGGTGTCCAGCTCCGCCTCGATCACGATGCGCCCGCTCACCAGATGGAGGCCGCCGGCGAACCGCAGAATGGCGGAGACCTCCGCCTTCCTGCAGCAGGTCCGGGTGACGGGGAGCCGGGAGATCTCATCCTTCACCGCTGCCGTCATCGCCATGGGCCGATCCTTCCATGCATCCGAAAAATACGGTCGTACGCGGCGGCGAGCAGCTCCGGGTCGTGCCGGGGCGTCCCGTCCGTCCGGGCCACCGGGGCCAGCTCGACCGCGGCGCCGAGCCGCTTGGCAGCCTCGGTGAGCACATCGCGGTCGGGCACGGCAGCCTCGTCGGCCAGCACCACGTCCAGGGCGAGTTTAGGGGCGTGTCGTCCCAAAACCTCCAAATGACGCTGCGGTGAGAAGCCTTCGGTTTCTCCCGGCTGCGGCGCGAGGTTCAGGGAGAGTACCCGGCGCGCCTTCGTCTCGGTGAGGGCGTCCAGGAGTTCCGGCACGAGCAGGTGCGGAATGACCGAGGAGAACCAGGACCCGGGGCCGAGCACTACCCAGTCCGCGTCCCGGACGGCGGCGACGGCCTCCGGAACGGCGGGCGGGTCGTGCGGCACCACGTGCACCGACTGCACCTCGCCGCAGGTCAGGGCGACATTCGCCTGCCCGCGGACGGTGTCTACCTGCTCGGGCCGGTCCGGGTCGTGCCCCTTGACCAGGGCCTGCAGCTCCAGCGGCACGGCGGACATGGGCAGCACCCGCCCGTGCGCGCCGAGCAGCTTGCCCACCAGGTCGAGGGCCTGGACGTGGTCGCCGAGCTGCTCCCACAGGGCGACGATCAGCAGGTTGCCGACCGCGTGGTCGTGCAGGTCGCCCTTGGAGTGGAAGCGGTGCTGGATGACGCGGGACCAGGTCTGGCCCCAGTCGTCGTCGCCGCAGAGCGCGGCCAGCGCCTTGCGCAGGTCGCCGGGCGGCAGCACGCCCAGCTCGTCACGCAGGCGCCCGCTGGAGCCGCCGTCGTCCGCCACGGTGACGACGGCGGTGAGGTCGCCGGTGATCCGGCGCAGCGCGGCGAGCGAGGCGGACAGGCCCATGCCGCCGCCGAGGGCGACGACCTTGGGCTGGGCGCCCCGGCGGCGTGGCCTGGCGCCACGGGCCTCGGCGGGCCGGGCGGCGCGTGACTCGGGCACCGCCCGGCGCAGCCTACTCAGCCGCGGTGTTCGTCCCGTCATTCCCGTCCCATGTCCCGGTGTACGACCACCGTCTCCACGCCCTGGGAGGCGAGGCGGGCGGCGAGCTTTTCGGAGGTGGCGACCGAGCGGTGCTTGCCGCCGGTGCAGCCGACCGCGATGGTCACGTACCGCTTGCCTTCACGGCGGTATCCGGCCGCGATGAGCTGGAGCAGCTCGGAGTAGCGGTCGATGAATTCCTTCGCGCCGGGCTGGTTGAAGACGTACGCCGACACCTCCTCGTTGAGGCCGGTGAACGGGCGCAGCTCCGGCACCCAGTGCGGGTTGGGCAGGAAGCGCATGTCCACGACCAGGTCGGCGTCGACCGGGAGGCCGTACTTGAACCCGAAGGACATGACCGTGGCCCGCAGCTCGGGCTCCTCGTCACCGGCGAACTGGGCGTCCATCTTGGCCCGCAGCTCGTGCACGTTGAGGCTGGAGGTGTCGATCACCAGGTCGGCGTCGCCGCGCAGCTCGCGCAGCAGTTCGCGCTCGGCGGCGATGCCGTCGACGATGCGGCCGTCGCCCTGGAGGGGGTGCGGCCGGCGCACCGACTCGAAGCGGCGCACCAGGGCGTCGTCGGAGGACTCCAGGAACACGATCCGGCGGGTCACGCCCCGGGTGTCGAGGTCGGACAGCGACTCACGGAGGTTGTCGAAGAAACGACGGCCACGGACGTCGACGACCACCGCGATCCGCGCCACGTTGCCCTGGGAGCGGGCGCCGAGCTCCACCATCGTGGGGATCAGCGCGGGTGGGAGGTTGTCGACGACGAACCAGCCGAGGTCCTCCAGACACTTGGCGGCCGTCGAGCGGCCGGCCCCGGACATGCCGGAGATGATCACCAGCTCGGGGATGGCCGCCTCGGGGGCCCCGGCTGCGTCGACGCCCGTACTCACCTGTGCTCCGTCTGCCTGGGGTGCGTCCTGCTGGGTGAGATCCTCGCCGTCCTTCCTGTGCGTGTCCTGAGCTTGTTGATCTCGCTCGCCTGTGGGCTGTGTCTCGTGCTCGCTCATCTCTCCTGCCCCCGTCGTTCGTCCGGGGCGCCCGCGGACACGGGCTCCCCCGAGGTCTCCGCCGTCGTATCGGATTCCTCGTCTTCCATGATCTCTCCAGTCGCCGTGTTCACGGCGGGTGCGGCCGGGGCCGCCTGGGCAAAGGCAATGGCGATCGCCTCGGCCGTCTTGCGACCTATGCCCGGAACCTCGCAGATCTGGTCGATTGTCGCGGATCGCAGCCTCTTCACCGAACCGAAGTACTTGATCAGCGCCTGCTTGCGGGTCTCACCGAGGCCGGGGACGTCGTCCAGCGGGCTGGACCGGAAACGCTTGGCCCGCTTGGTGCGCTGGTAGGTGATCGCGAAGCGGTGCGCCTCGTCCCGGACGCGCTGGAGCATGTAGAGGCCCTCGCTGGTGCGGGGCAGCACGACCGGGTCGTCCTCGCCGGGCAGCCAGACCTCCTCCAGGCGTTTGGCCAGGCCGCAGACGGCGATGTCGTCGATGCCGAGCTCGTCCAGGGCCCGCTGGGCGGCCGCGACCTGCGGCTGTCCGCCGTCGACGACGACGAGCTGCGGCGGGTAGGCGAAGCGCTTGGGCCGGCCGTCGTCGTCCTTGAGGCCGTTGCCCCGGCCGTCGGTGACGTCGTCATCGAGGCCGTCGGCGATGGGCGCGGAGGAGGCATCCGTGAGGGGGCCGGTCGACGTGTCGCCGAGGCTGTTCTCACCGTCGGTCCACTCGCCCGTCTTCTCCTTCTCGGCGAGGTAGCGCCTGAAGCGGCGGGTGATCACCTCGTGCATGGAGCGGACGTCGTCCTGGCCCTCGAAGCCCTTGATCTGGAAGCGGCGGTACTCGCCCTTGCGCGCCAGCCCGTCCTCGAAGACGACCATGGAGGCCACGACGTCGTCGCCTTGGAGGTGGGAGATGTCGTAGCACTCGATCCGGAGGGGGGCGCTGTCGAGGTCGAGGGCGTCGGCGATCTCCTCCAGGGCACGCGAGCGCGTGGTCAGGTCGGAGGCGCGCTTGGTCTTGTGCAGGACGAGCGCCTGCTGCGCATTGCGCTCCACGGTCTCCATGAGGGCGCGCTTGTCCCCTCGCTGAGGGATGCGCAGGGAGACCCCCGAACCGCGCCGGCCGGTCAGCCACTCCTGAACGGGCTCCACCGGGTCGGGCAGGGCCGGGACAAGAACCTCCTTGGGCACGGCGTCCCCGGTCTCCTCGCCGTAGAGCTGCTGGAGGGCGTGCTCGACGAGGGCGCCGGTGGTGATCTCCTCGACCTTGTCGGTCACCCAGCCGCGCTGGCCGCGCACCCGGCCGCCACGGACGTGGAAGATCTGCACGGCCGCCTCCAGCTCGTCCTCGGCGACCGCGATGAGGTCGGCGTCGGTCGCGTCGGCGAGCACGACCGCGTTCTTCTCCATGGCCTTCTTCAGGGCCTCGATGTCGTCGCGCAGCCGGGCGGCCCGCTCGTACGCCATCTCGTCGGCCGCCTCCGTCATCTGCTTCTCCAGGCGGCGCAGATAGGTGCTCGTGCGGCCGGTCATGAAGTCGCAGAACTCGTCGGCCAGTTCGCGGTGCTCCTCGGCGGAGACGCGGTCCACGCACGGGGCGGAGCACTTTCCGATGTAGCCGAGGAGGCAGGGGCGGCCGGTGCGGCGGGCGTTCTTGAAGACGCCGGCCGAGCACGTGCGCACGGGGAAGACGCGCAGGAGGAGGTCGACGGTGTCGCGGATCGCCCACGCGTGCGCGTACGGCCCGAAATACCTGACGCCCTTCTTCTTGTGACCGCGCATCACCTGCACGCGCGGGAACTCCTCGTTCATCGTCACCGCGAGGTACGGGTAGCTCTTGTCGTCGCGGTACTTGACGTTGAACCGGGGGTCGTACTCCTTGATCCAGGAGTACTCCAGCTGCAAGGCCTCGACCTCCGTGGACACCACGGTCCACTCCACGGACGCTGCCGTGGTGACCATCGAGCGGGTGCGCGGATGCAGGCCCGCGAGGTCCTGGAAGTAGTTCGCCAGGCGCTGGCGCAGGCTCTTCGCCTTTCCGACGTAGATCACCCGGCGGTGCTCGTCACGGAACCTGTACACCCCGGGAGAGTCCGGGATCTGTCCCGGCTTGGGGCGGTAGCTGGAGGGGTCGGCCATGTCTCACACCCTACTGGCGCCCGCTGACACTCCGGCGAGCCTGTGGACAACCCTCCCACCCGGTCGGCGGGTCTCCAGGAAGGCGAGAACGGCCAGGACAGGGCGGTGGTCGGCGCCGGCCTCCGGGAGCCGCGGCCCTGGTGGACTGATCGGTGGATCACCCGCGGCCGCGCGGTCCGTCTCGCTGCCATGCGTGCGGTCCGTCTCACCGGCGTACGTGCTGTCCGTCTCCCTGGCCGTACCTGACGACTCAGTGGGATGCGTGACGACGAGCACACCGATGCCGCGCACGCTCGTACGGCCGCCGTCAGCATGAGCAGACAGGTGGCCCGGGCAGCAGGCTCACTCGGGGGCGGCATGAAGGCGGAGCTGGGCCAGGTGAGCCCAAGCGCCGGCATGCCCCCGGCCGCCGGGTGACCGCGCGAAGCCTCCGTATGCGTGGGCAACAGCATGACCAGCACGGCGACTTGAGCTGACGGGGCGGGCGGAGGCGTCGGGACTCGGCCAGGGTACCCGGCTGTTGGGCGACAGGTGTTGTCGGGACTTGGTCAACACGCTTCAATGCGGTGGAACTCGGGGCCCTGAACGACGGCGTACGGATGTGAAGACCACCCGCTATGCCGACGGGGTGGCCCCGAAGAGCCGCGCGACCGGTCTGACCAGCCGTTGTGAACAATCACAGAAAGGCCCCTGCATGCCGCACGCCACTCAGCACGCGGACGTCCCCACCGTCGCCACCGCGGAACTGGACACGGCCCTGCGAGGCGGGCCCTTCCACGTAGCCCTGCGTGCCGCGATAGCCGCCCGGGGACTGCCGCTGCAGCGGGTGCAGCACCATCTGTCCCGCCGTGGGGTGAAGGTCGGCGTCACCAGCCTGAGCTACTGGCAGCAGGGTGCGCGTCGGCCGCAGCGCCCCGAGTCACTGCGTGCGGTGCGGGCGTTGGAGGAGATACTCCAGCTGCCTGAGGAGTCCCTGATCCGGCTGCTCGCCGAGGCCGACGACCACTGCACCCTCCAGCAGCCAGCGGCCCGCTCCTACCGCTCCCTCGTGGAGGCCTCGGGCGTCCTGGAACAGCTGCTGGCCGAACTGGACTGCCCGACCGACGGCGGCCTGCACACCCTCGCCCACCACGAGCGGGTACGCATCGGGGTGCGCCGCGAGCTGGCTGGGCGCGAGTCGCACCACATCGTGCGCGCCCACAGGGACGGTGTGGACCGCTTCGTCGCCGTCCACCACGGCGACCCGGGATGTGTGCCGGAGCGCATGACGGTGCACGCCGTGGAGAACTGCCGTACGGGGCGTGTCCGTTGGGACAACGAAACCGGCGTCCTGGTGGCGGAGCTGCTCTTCGGTGCGCGTCTGCGGGCGGGCGACACCTACCTCTTCCGCTACGGCGTCGAGGACGGCACGGCCGACGTGTGCCGCGAGTACGCCCGGGGCTTCCCGCTCGCGGGCGGCCAGTACACCCTCCAGGTCCGGTTCGCCGAGAACGCCCTCCCGGTCCGCTGTCACCGGTTCTCCCAGCACTCGGCGGCAGCGCCGCGCAGCGGTCGTCAGGGGCTGGCCCTCAGCGGGCTGCACCGATCTGTTCACCTGGTGGAGCCGAGGGTGCGGTCGGGGATCTTGGGCATCGGGTGGGAATGGGAGTGAGCTGAGGCGCCGGCCGACCCTCGGACGGGCTCCCCCGGCCCGGGCTCTTGGCCGAGGGGGACGTAAACGATTGCGCAAGCGTTTACGTCCGGCGCCGAATGGGATACGTTCCCGGCCAGCACCCGCGGCGAGCGGGTTGCGGTGGCCCAGGGAGGGGCCCGGCGCAGGGAGGGGATCGTGATGGCAACCATGGCCGACGTCGCGCGGAGCGCAGGCGTGTCCGTGGCGACCGTCTCACATGTGCTGAACGGCACCCGGCCGGTGCTGCCCCGCACCCGCCAGGCGGTGCTGGACGCCATGGACGAGCTCGGCTACACGCCCAACACCCTCGCCCGTTCCCTCGTGACGTCCCGCACCCGGTCCATCGGGCTCGCGGTGTCGGCGATCAGCAACCCCTACTTCACCGAGATACTCCAGGGCGTCGAGGCCGGCGCCCTGGAACACGGCTACAGCCTGCTCATCGCCGACCCGCACGACGATCCCGTGCATGAGCGCAAGGTCGTCCAGCTCCTGCACGAGCGCCGCGTGGACGGCATGATCGTCGCACCTTCCCCCGACCCTCGCGAGCTCCTCGCCTACCTCGGGCGCCACAAGGTGCCGACGGTCCTTCTCGACCGCGTGGTCGACACCCCGGCGGACGGCTCGGCGGTGTTCGACCAGGTCTGCGCCGACAGCGCCGAACCCACGGCCCGGCTGGTCACCCATCTCGCCGACCACGGCCACCGTCGGATCGGCCTGGTCGCCGGCCTGCCGGGGCTCAGCACCACCAGCGAGCGGCTCACCGGATACCGCGACGGCCTGACGGCGGCCGGGCTCGGGTACGACGAGCGCCTCGTCGTACACGGCGACTCCGAGTCGAGCGCAGCCGAACGGGCCACCACCGCGCTGCTGTCGCTCGCCACGCCGCCCACCGCACTGGTCACCGCCAACAACGCGATGACCATCGGTGCCCTGCGCGCCCTGCGTGACCACCGCATGTCCGTGCCCGACGACATCGCGCTGTGCTGCTTCGACGACTTCGCCTGGGCCGACCTGTTCTCGCCCAGGCTCACCGCGATAGCCCAGCCCAGCAGGGACATGGGCGCCCAGGCGGTCCGCGTGCTCCTGGACCGCCTCGCCTCACCCGACGGTCCGGCCCGGACCGTGCGTCTGGCCTGCACCTTCGTGCATCGCACCTCGTGCGGGTGCTCCGAAGAGCCGGGGCAGTCGGGGAGGTCCGCGAGGCGCGAGAGATCCACGGGGTCCGGGGGCACCGCCAAGCCCTCGACGCCCGACAGTCCCGAACAGCCCCTGACGTCCGTGAAAGGAACCGTCTCGTGATCGTCGTCGCCGGTGAGGCCCTGATCGACCTGGTACCGCAGGGCACGGGCGCCCTCGCGGGCCTGAAGCCGGCGCTCGGCGGCGGCCCCTACAACACTGCCGTGGCTCTGGGCCGCCTCGGCTCCCCCACCGCCTTCTGTTCCCGAACCTCCTACGACGCCTTCGGTGAGGCCCTGCTCGACGGGCTGCGGGCGGCCGGGGTGGACGTGTCGGCCGTGCAGCGCGGTATGGAGCCGACCACGCTCGCGGTCGCCACCATCGACGACAGGGGCTCGGCCGCCTACTCCTTCTATGTCGAGGGCACCGCCGATCGGCTCTTCACGGCGCCTGCGGAGCTGCCCGCGGGGGCCCGCGCGGTGTCCTTCGGTACCTGTTCGCTCGTTCTGGAACCGGGGGCGAGCGCCTATGAGGAGCTGATGCGCGGCGCGGCCTCGCAAGGGGTGTTCACCGCGCTCGACCCGAACATCCGGGCAGGGCTGATCCCCGACCCGGATGGATACCGGGCCAGGTTCAAGAGCTGGCTGCCGTCGGTGTCACTGCTGAAACTCTCCGAGGAGGACGCACTGTGGCTGGGCGGCACTCCGCGTGAGTGGCTGGCCGCGGGACCTTCGGCCGTCGTGATCACTCAGGGCGGTGCGGGGCTGACCGCCTTCACGCGGGACGGCGCCGAGCACTCCGTGGCGGGTGAGGAGGTCGACGTCGTGGACACGATCGGTGCGGGCGACACCGTGAACGCGGCCCTGTTGCACGGCCTGGCCGCCCAGGACGCTCTGTCCGCCGAGGCGCTCCTGGGACTGGGCGCCGACGGTTGGACACGGCTGTTGCGGTTCGCGGCGCGGGCTGCTGCGATCACCTGCTCCCGGGCGGGCGCCGAGCCGCCGTACGCCTCCGAAGTGGGGAACTTCTAGGAGGCGTTCCGCTCGGAGGCGTTCCGTTCCATTCGATTCCGCTCTTGAGCAGTCAAGGTTCGTCGCAGCCGCACGGATCGGGCCGCTGATGATCCAACGTGCGGCGCCCCGCGGGGAGTTCCCGCGGGGCGCCGCACTTTCAGGATGTGTCCTGGCTCGTTGCTCGTGAGCCTCAGGCCTTGCGGGCCCGCGTGGTCTTCTTCGCGGGCGTCGCCTTCTTCGCGGCAGCTGCCTTCTTCGTGGCTCCGGCCGCCTTGTCCGTGGCCTTGTTGTTGGCCGCCTTCGTGGTCCTGGCCGTCGCCGTCTTCTTCGCCGTCGCTCCTGCCGCGATCGTCTTCTTGGCGGCCGTCCTGCGTGGCGCCTTCACGGGAGCGGCGTCGCTGATCCGGTCGGCGTCGAGGATCTCGCGCAGGAACTTGCCGGTGTGGCTGGCGGGGACCGCGGCAACCTGCTCGGGGGTGCCCTCGGCGATGACTAGGCCACCGCCGGCGCCGCCCTCGGGACCCATGTCCACGACCCAGTCGGCGGTCTTGATCACGTCGAGGTTGTGCTCGATGACGATGACCGTGTTGCCCTTGTCGACCAGGCCCGACAGCACCCTCAGCAACTTGCTGATGTCCTCGAAGTGCAGACCGGTGGTCGGCTCGTCGAGCACATAGACGGTGCGGCCGGTGGAGCGCTTCTGCAGCTCGCTGGCGAGCTTCACCCGCTGTGCCTCACCGCCGGACAGGGTGGTCGCGGACTGACCGAGCCGGACATAACCGAGACCCACGTCGTTCAGTGTCTTGAGGTGACGGTTGATCGACGGGACGGCCTCGAAGAAGTCCATGGCTTCCTCGATCGGCATGTTCAGGACCTCGGCGATGGACTTGCCCTTGTAGTGGACCTCCAGGGTCTCCCGGTTGTACCGGGCGCCGTGGCAGACCTCGCACGGGACGTACACGTCCGGGAGGAAGTTCATCTCGATCTTGATGGTGCCGTCGCCCGCGCAGTTCTCGCAGCGGCCGCCCTTGACGTTGAAGGAGAAGCGGCCCGGCATGTAGCCGCGGACCTTCGCCTCGGTGGTCTCGGCGAACAGCTTGCGGATGTGGTCGAACACGCCGGTGTACGTCGCCGGGTTCGAGCGCGGGGTGCGGCCGATGGGCGACTGGTCGACGTGCACGACCTTGTCGACGAGGTCGTCGCCGTCCACCCGCGTGTGCCGCCCGGGCACGCTGCGGGCGCCGTTCAGCTCGCGCGCGAGGTGCGTGTACAGGATGTCGTTGACCAGCGTGGACTTGCCGGAGCCGGACACACCCGTGACCGCGGTGAACACGCCCAGGGGGAACGAGACGTCGATGTCCTGGAGGTTGTTCTCGCGGGCGCCGTGCACCGTGAGCTGCCGGGACGGGTCGTGCGGGCGCCGGATGTCGGGCAGCGGGATCGACCTCTTGCCGGCCAGGTACTGACCGGTCTGCGACTCGGCGTTGGCGAGCAGTTCCTTCAGGGAACCGCTGTGCACGACCTTGCCGCCGTGCTCACCGGCGCCGGGGCCGATGTCGACGATCCAGTCGGCGACCTTGATGGTGTCCTCGTCGTGCTCGACGACGATGAGCGTGTTGCCCATGTCGCGCAGCCGGACCAGGGTCTCGATCAGCCGGTGGTTGTCGCGCTGGTGCAGACCGATGGACGGCTCGTCGAGGACATACAGCACGCCGACGAGTCCGGAACCGATCTGGGTGGCCAGGCGGATGCGCTGGGCCTCGCCGCCGGAGAGCGTGCCTGCCGCGCGGTTGAGCGAGAGGTAGTCCAGGCCGACGTCGACCAGGAAGCGCAGCCGTTCGTTGACCTCCTTCAGCACGCGCTCGGCGATCTTCTTGTCGCGGGCGTTGAGCTTCAGCTCGCCCAGGAATTCCGCGCAGTCGCTGATGGACATCGCGGAGACTTCGGCGATCGACTTCTCCATGATCGTGACCGCGAGGACGATCGGCTTCAGGCGCGTGCCCTCACAGGTGGGGCAGGGCACCTCGCGCATGTAGCCCTCGAAGCGCTCACGGCTGGCGTCGCTCTCCGCCTCGCTGTGCCGGCGCTTGACGAAGGGGACGGCCCCTTCGAACGGCGTCGTGTACACCCGCTCGCGCCCGTAACGGTTGCGGTAGCGGACCTCGATCTGCGTCTTGTGGCCGTACAGCAGGGCCTTCCTGGCGCGCTGCGGCAGGCCCGCGAACGGGATGTCCGTCCGGAATCCCAGCGCGTCCGCGAGGGCGCCGATCAGACGGCCGAAGTAGTCCTTGGTGTGGCCGTGCGACCAGGGGTGGATGGCGCCCTCGTCGAGGGTCTTGTCCTCGTCCGGGACGATCAGCTCGGGGTCGACCTCCATGCGCGTGCCGATGCCGGTGCACTCGGGGCAGGCGCCGAAGGGCGAGTTGAAGGAGAAGGAGCGCGGCTCCAGCTCCTCGAAGGAGAGGTCGTCGTACGGGCAGTACAGGTGCTCCGAGTACATGCGCTCGCGCTCGGGGTCGTCCTCGGGGAGGTCGACGAAGTCGAGCACGACCATGCCGCCGGACAGGCCGAGGGCGGTCTCCACGGAGTCGGTGAGCCGGCGCTTGGCGGAGTCCTTCACCGTGAGGCGGTCGACGACCACCTCGATGGTGTGCTTCTCCTGCTTCTTCAGCGTGGGCGGGTTCGACAGCTGGATCGTCTCGCCGTCCACACGCGCGCGGGAGTAGCCCTTGGTCTGGAGGTCGGCGAAGAGATCGACGAACTCGCCCTTGCGCTCGCGCACCAGCGGCGACAGGACCTGGAAGCGGCTCCCCTCCGGCAGCTCCAGGACCCTGTCGACGATGGCCTGCGGCGACTGACGCGAGATCGGGCGACCGCACTCGGGGCAGTGCGGCTTGCCGATGCGAGCGAAGAGCAGCCGCAGATAGTCGTAGACCTCGGTGATGGTGCCGACCGTCGAGCGCGGGTTGCGCGAGGTCGACTTCTGGTCGATGGAGACCGCCGGGGACAGACCCTCGATGAAGTCGACGTCCGGCTTGTCCATCTGGCCGAGGAACTGCCGGGCGTAGGACGACAGCGACTCCACGTAACGCCGCTGTCCCTCGGCGAAGATCGTGTCGAAGGCCAGCGAGGACTTACCCGACCCCGACAGGCCCGTGAAGACGATGAGCGAGTCGCGCGGCAGGTCGAGCGAGACATTCTTCAGGTTGTGCTCGCGCGCGCCACGGACGATGAGACGGTCGGCCACGCCGGTCCGCACCTTTCTTGAGAGAAGTGACAGGGGGGCGATGCCCCCGTGTTTTCTCGGACTAGGCCCCCGTGATTCTCAGACTAGGGGGAGCCACTGACAACGCCGGTCGGATTCCCGAATGGGACAACAATCCCGAGCTGTCCAGCATGCCCGACGCCACGACCGACCCTATAGCACGCGCATTCGATTTACGGCACTCGTTCACCACCTTCACCCAAAGGTGTGGCGAGGCTAATGTCAGCACCATGATTGATCACGCTCGTGACCTGGTGTCTGTACGTGAAGCGACCGAAAGGCTGCTCACCGCAGCGGCCAAGCTGGACAACGCGTCGGTGGCCGAGCCGTCACGGCTTCCCGGCTGGAGCCGCGGCCATGTCCTCGCCCATCTCGCCCGTAACGCGGACGCGCTCGTGAACGTCCTCGAAGGGCGCCCCATGTACGTCTCCGCCACTGCCCGGGACGCCGACATCGAGCGGGACGCCCCTCGGCCCCTCGATGTGCAGCTCACCGACGTGCGCGACAGCGGGACCCGCTTCCAGGAGACGGGAGCGGCACCCGCGGACTGGTCACGCACGGTGGAGCTGCGCAACGGGGTCACCGACGCGGCGGCCAGGGTGCCCTTCCGGCGCTGGGTCGAGGTGGACCTGCACCATGTGGATCTCGGGATCGGGTATGAGCTGGAGGACCTGCCGGCGGAGTTCGTGGAGCGGGAGATCGACTTCCTCGCGGAGCGGTTCACCGGGCACCCCGATGTGCCGTCGACGCGTCTCACGGACGGCACGCGCGTGTGGAGCACGGGCCGGGAGGCCGGCGCTCCCGAGGTCACCGTCCAAGGTTCAGCACCCGACCTGCTCGGCTGGCTCGCCGGACGCCGCGACGGCTCCGCACTGACTGCTCAAGGCGGCATCCTGCCGTCGCTTCCCCCGCTGTAACAGCCGTACGTTCCCTGGGTCGCTCTGCCCGCAACGCTCTGCCCGCTGTCGTGGCCCGACGGCCCAGGGACCGCTCTGCCGCTATAGGCTGCCGACATGACGTACAGCGGACAGGTGACGGTCGGTGGCCCTGCCGACGTGCACGAGCTCAAGGACCTGATGATCACCAAGATCGCGGTCGGCCCGATGAACAACAACGCCTATCTGCTGCGCTGCCGGGCCACCGACGAGCAACTGCTGATCGATGCCGCCAACGAGGCGGACACCCTGCTGGGCATGATCGGCGACGACGGCATCGCATCCGTCGTCACCACCCACCAGCACGGCGACCACTGGCAGGCACTCGCCGCGGTCGTCGACGCCACCGGCGCGCGTACGTACGCCGGCCGGGACGACGCCGACGGCATCCCGGTGCCCACCGACGTCCTGGTCGACGACGGCGACATCATCCGGGTGGGGCGCGTGGAGCTCACTTCGCGCCACCTGGTCGGCCACACGCCGGGCTCGATCGCGCTCGTCTACGACGACCCGCACGGACACCCCCATGTGTTCACCGGGGACTGTCTGTTCCCGGGCGGTGTGGGCAACACCCGTAAGGACCCGAAGGCGTTCGCCAGTCTGATCCACGACGTCGAGACGAAGATCTTCGAGGCCCTGCCGGACGAGACATGGGTCTACCCGGGGCACGGCAACGACACCTCGCTGGGTGCGGAACGGCCTCATCTGCCGGAGTGGCGCGCGCGGGGCTGGTGACCGCGGGGCCGGTGACCGCAGGGCCGGTGACCGCAGGCCAGCCACCGCCGAGGGGGTTGGCCAGGGCCGACCCGATCATCACCCGCGCCGTGCGCTCCCCGCGCACGCGCCCCGTGTGAACCGTTCACACGCGCTGGTGCCCTGCGCGCGCTCCCGGCGTGCGTTGTTGCGCAGTCAACTGGAAGCAGCCCCGCGCAGGATGACGGCTCCTGAGCGGTACGGGCCGCCGGTCTTCAACCCCGCCCTCGACCGGCGGCCCCGGCGGCGGCTGCTGCCGCGGAAGTGCCGTGGAAGCGGGCTGTGTTCACAAGAACGCAACGCCCCTTCCCACTATGCGGAAACTGACCTTCGTGACCTCGACAAACACGACGGCCCACTGCCAATCTCGCGCCATGCACCTTGCCCCTCGCGCACTGCGCCGCGCCGTCGTCGTCACCACGACAGCCCTGCTCGCCACCGCTCTCGGCTGTGCTCCGCAGCCGGAGGAGAAGGCCACCGGAACACCGTCGGGATCGGCAGGTAACACCTGCGCCAAAGGCGAGTTGGCCACCAGGACCGCCGGCAAGCTCACGATCGCCACCGACGAGCCGGCCTACGAGCCCTGGTTCAAGGACGACAAGCCGGCCAACGGCGAGGGCTTCGAGTCGGCGGTCGCGTACGCCGTGGCCAAGCAACTCGGCTACGACAAGAGCGCTGTCGTCTGGCAGAGCGTGCCGTTCAACAAGGCCTTCGCACCCGGCGAGAAGACCTTCGACTTCGACATCAACCAGGTGTCGATCAGTGCCGAGCGCAAGAAGGCCGTGGACTTCTCCTCCGGCTACTACGACGTCCGCCAGGCCGTCATCGCGCTGAAGGGAACCAAGGCCGCCGAGGCGAAGAGCGTCGCGGACCTGAAGGACCTCAAGCTCGGCGCTCAGGTGGGCACGACCAGCCTCAACTACATCGACGACGTGGTGAAGCCGACCCGGCAGGCCGCTGCGTACGCCAAGAACGACCAGGCCAAGTCCGCGCTGAAGAACGGTCAGGTCGACGCCGTCGTGGTCGACCTGCCGACCGCCTTCTACATCACCGCGGCCGAGGTGACGGACGCGACGATCGTGGGCCAGTTCGAGAACCAGGGCGGTACGCCCGAGCAGTTCGGGCTCGTGCTCGACAAGGGCAGCGCGCTCACCGGGTGCGTGACGGACGCCATCGACGCCCTGCGCGGGGACGGCACCCTGGGCAAGCTCGAGCAGCAGTGGCTGTCCGACGCCGTCGACGCCCCGGTGCTCAGGTGACGGTCACGAAGGAGGAGTCCGGCCAGGAAGGTGCGGACGGCGACGATGGCGTGTCCGGCGCGGGCGACGACGGCTACGTCCCCTCCCAGCGGCGTCTCGACCGCGAGCGCTACAAGCGGGCCCGCGCCCGCCGCGCCACGGCCATCGCGGCGCTCTCCACGCTGGTCACGGGCGTCGTTCTCTACTTGGTCGTGGTCAACGCGCCGGGCTGGCCGCGCACCAAGGAGACGTTCTTCGACTGGCAGTACGCTCGCGAGGCGTTCCCGAAGATCCTCGAAGGGCTCTGGCTGAACGTCCGGCTGCTGCTGATCTGTGGCGCGGCCGTGCTGGTCCTCGGGATGCTCATCGCCGTCGCACGCACGCTGCGCGGCCCGGTGTTCTTCCCGCTGCGGGCGCTGGCGGCCGCGTACACGGACTTCTTCCGGGGCCTTCCGCTCATCATCAACCTCATGATCGTCGTCCTCGGCGTCCCCGCGCTGCGGCTGCAGGGCGTGACCGTCGATCCCGTGCTGCTGGGCGGTACGGCGTTGACGCTGACGTACTCGGCGTACGTGGCCGAGGTGTTCCGCGCGGGCATCGAGTCCGTCCACCCCTCGCAGCGCGCCGCAGCACGCTCGCTCGGCCTCACCAACCGGCAGGCGCTGCGGCACGTCGTCCTGCCCCAGGCCGTACGCCGCCAGGTGCCGCCCCTGCTGAACGACCTGGTGTCGCTGCAGAAGGACACCGGACTGGTGTCGATCGGCGGCGCGGTGGACGCCGTACGGGCCGCGGACATCATCGTGGGCCGCAGCCTCAACTACACGCCGTACATCGTCGCGGGCCTGGTCTTCGTGGCGCTGACCATCCCGATGACGCGCTTCACGGACTGGGTGACGGCCCGGATGGACCGTCGGCGCGCCCAAGGAGGAACCCTGTGAGCGACGCACCTGTGCTGCGTATGGAGGCCGTGCGCAAGACCTTCGGCAGCTCGGTCGTACTGCGCGACGTCGACCTGGAGGTCGCCCCGCACACGGTGACCGCGCTGATCGGCGCGTCCGGCTCCGGCAAGTCCACACTGCTGCGCTGCGCGAACCTCCTGGAGGACATCGACGACGGCGCGATCTGGCTGGACGGCGAGGAGATCACCGATCCACGCGTCGACCAGGACACCGTACGGCGCCGTATCGGCGTGGTGTTCCAGGCGTACAACCTCTTCCCGCACATGACGGTCCTGGAGAACATCACCCTCGCTCCGCGGCGCGTGCACGGCGTGTCCCGCGCGGAGGCCGAGGCACACGCGCGTGCGCTGTTGGAGCGGCTCGGGCTGGCCGACAGGGCCGGCGAGTACCCGGACCGGCTGAGCGGCGGTCAGCAGCAGCGGGTCGCGATCGTGCGCGCCCTGGCCGTACGTCCCCGGCTGCTGCTGCTCGACGAGATCACCGCCGCCCTCGACCCCGAGCTCGTGGGCGAAGTCCTCACCGTGGTCCGCGACTTGAAGGAGGACGGGATGACGATGGTGCTGGCCACGCACGAGATGGGGTTCGCCCGCGAGGTGGCCGACCAGGTTTGTTTTCTGGACTCAGGCGTGGTGCTGGAGCGCGGCACGGCCGAGCAGATCTTCGGCGATCCGCGGCAGGAGCGCACCCGGCGCTTCCTGCGGAGGATCGTGGAGGCGGGACGTCTGTAAGGCCGCACAAGCGCGTGGCAGGCATCTGGCAGGCATGTGTAAGGACCGCCCCACCATGGCGGGCGGTCCTTACATCGCCGCCCCGCCCGCCCACATCACGTGTCCGCCTGCCCCGCCCCGGCCAGTGCCGCGACCCGCTCCACCCCGAAGACGTACCCCTGCACACCGCACCCCGCGATGACCCCGTCTGCGCGCAGCGAGACATACGAGTGGTGCCGGAACGACTCGCGCTTGTGGATGTTGGAGATGTGGACCTCCAACACTGGAATTCCGTCACAGGTGTTGAGCGCATCCAGGATCGCCACGGAAGTGTGCGAGTAGGCACCGGGGTTGATCACGATCCCGCAGTGATGCAGCCGTGCCTCGTGGATCCAGTCGACCAACTCCCCCTCGTGGTTGGACTGCCGGAAGTCGATCGTGCCGCCGTGCGCGGCAGCCGCCTTGGCGCACAGCGCCTCGACATCGGCCAGGGTCTCGGAGCCGTAGATCTCCGGCTGGCGCTGGCCGAGCAGGTTCAGGTTGGGGCCGTTGAGGATCATGATCGGGGCGTTGGCCAGGGTGCGGGGCACGGTTCCTCCGGTCCGTTGGGGGTTGCACGGTCCGTCGAAGACCGCTGCTCAGACTTCGGTTTATCACGGTGCAGGGTGCACGCGGCGCGTCCTACCCTCCCGGTATGACCACGATCTCGTACCCTCCCAAGCCCTCCCCCGGCGACCGCGTCGCCGTCATCTCCCCCGGCGCGGGCCTGCCCGGGCTCTTCCCGCTCCCTTACGAGCTGGGCCTGGAGCGGCTGCGCAAGGAGTACGGGCTCGAACCCGTCGAGTACCCGGCGACCCGAAAGATGGGCTCCACGCCTCAGGAGCGGGCCGACGACATCCACGCCGCCTTCGCCGACCCGGACATCAAGGCGGTGATCGCGTCCATCGGCGGCGACGACCAGATCACCGTGCTGCCGTTGCTGGACCGGGAGTTGATCCGGGCGAACCCCAAGCCGTTCTTCGGAATGAGCGACAACACGAACCTGCTCATGTTCCTGCGCAACACCGGGATCGTCGGCTATCACGGCGTGAGCGTGATGTGCGAGCTGGGCCGTCCCGGCACCATGCACCCGCAGACCGCCGACTCCCTGCGGGCCGCTCTGTTCACGTCGGGCGAGTACGAACTCGGGCCCGCCGAGCGCTGGAACGACATCAATGGCGACTGGGCCGACCCGACGACCTTCGATGTGGAGCCGGAGACGCGGCCGGGAGGCGGGTGGACCTGGGTGAACGCCGACCGGGTGGTGGAAGGCCGCACCTGGGGCGGCTGCCTGGAGATCGTCGGCTGGCTGCTGATGGCCGACCGGGAGATCGCGCGTGACCTCTCGGAGTACGACGGCGGAGTGCTGTTGCTGGAGACGTCGGAGGAGATGCCGAGCGCCAACGAGGTCTTCTGGACCCTGCGCAACATGGGCGAGCGCGGGCTGCTCCAGCGCTTCTCCGCGCTGCTGATGGGCCGTGCGAGGACCTGGTCCTTCGAGCACCCCAACGGCCCGGAGGAAGCCGCTCGTTACGCCGCTGAGCAGCGCGAGGCCGTGCTGCGGGCCATGCGTATGTATGTCCCCAACACCCCGATCGTCTTCGACGTTGACCTCGGACACACCGACCCGCAACTCGTCATCCCTTACGGCGGCACCGTGCGTGTCGACGGCCCAGCCCGGCGCATCACCGTCACGTACTGAACGCGGCCGACCGCGCCCGCGCGCCCCCGTAACTCCTGGTCACCGTGGGTAGTTGTCGCAGCATGCACGATGCACACACCGTAAGGTCGCCCTCCATGCTGCGGCTCGCCGCCGCGTCTCTGGCCGGCACGGCCATCGAGTTCTACGACTTCTTCGTCTACGGGACCGCGGCGGCTCTGGTTCTGGGGCCGCTGTTCTTCCCGACGTTCTCGCCGGTGGCGGGGACCCTCGCCGCCTTCGCGACGTTCGGCGTGGGCTTCGTGGCGCGGCCACTGGGGTCGGTGCTGTTCGGGCACATCGGGGACCGGCACGGACGCCGGCCGGTCCTCGTCGCCTCACTACTGCTGACCGGCGCCTCCACGGTCGCGGTCGGCTGCGTGCCGACGTACGACACCATCGGTGTGGCCGCTCCCCTGCTGCTGCTCCTTCTGCGTTTTCTGCAAGGGCTCGGGCTCGGCGGCGAGTGGGGCGGGGCCGTCCTGCTGACGGTGGAGCACGCGCCCGCCGGGCGGCGCGGTCTGTGGTCGAGCTTCCCGCAGGTCGGGCCCGCGCTGGGCTTCCTGCTCGCCAACGGTGTGGTGCTGGGACTGTCGGCGACGCTGTCCGACGCGCAGTTCGCCTCGTGGGGGTGGCGGGTGCCGTTCTGGGCCGCGGGAGTGCTCGCACTGGTGGGGCTGTGGCTGCGGTCGTCGCTCACCGAAAGCCCTCGGTTCCTCGAAATCGACGAGCCCGCGCGCGTGCCGCTCGCCGAGGTCGTCCGCGACCACTGGCGGCTCGTTCTGCTGACGGCCGGGGCCCTGTCGATCGGGTACGCGATCTTCTACACCGTGACGACCTGGTCCCTCGCCTACGCCACCGAGCGGCTCGGCGTGGGCCGCGGCGTCATGCTGGTCTGCATCATGGGCGCGGTGGTGGTGAAGGGCTCGCTGACACCCGTGGTGGCGATTCTCGGCGACCGGTACGGCCGGCGGCCCCTGTGCCTGATCGGGTGCGCTGCCTCCGCCCTGTGGATGTTCCCGTTGGTGGCGCTTCTCGCCACGGGCGAGCCGCTGCTGATGTTCCTCGGCTTCCTCGGGGCGATGCTCGCGTTCATCACGATGTTCGCGGTGATCGCCGCGTATCTGCCGGAGCTTTACGAGCCCCGGGTGCGCTGCACGGGCGCCGCGGTGGGCTACAACCTCGGCGGCGTCCTCGGGGGCGCGCTCACGCCGATCGTGGCGACGGCGCTCGTCGAGCAGGGCGGTCGGGTGCCCTGGGGCGTGGGGGCGTATCTGACGGGGGTCGCGCTGCTCAGCCTGGGGTGCTTCGCGCTGCTGCCCGAGACGCGTCCGGTGGCTGCCGTGGCGCCGGAGCCCGCCACGGGGTGAATGGCTCCGGAACGCCGCGACCACGGGACACCGGGTGCTGCGCAACTTCGGCGGCTACGGATTGAGCGCGAGCTCCAGGTAGGCCGCGAACAGCACCAGGTGGACGCCACCTTGCAGCGGTGTCGCCCGCCCCGGCACCACCGTCAGCGCACTCACCACCACCGTCAGGGCGAGCAGCACCATGTGGGTGGGGCCGAGGCCGAGGACGAGCGGGCCGGAGAGCCAGATGGAGGCCAGGGCGACCGCGGGGATGGTCAGGCCGATACTGGCCATCGCCGAGCCGAGTGCGAGGTTCAGACTGGTCTGCACACGGTCGCGGCGGGCGGAGCGAAGCGCGGCGATCGTCTCGGGAAGCAGCACCAACAGGGCGATGATCACGCCGACGACGGCATGCGGAAGGTCGGCCGCCGCCACTCCGGACTCGATGGTGGGCGACACTCCCTTGGCCAGACCGACCACGCCGACCAGGGCCAGGCCCAGCAGCCCCAGGCTGATCTGGGCGGTGCGGCGGGAGGGCGCGTCGGCGTGGTCGTCCGCGGTGACCACGCCGCCCTGCCGGGTGACGGGGAGGAAGTAGTCACGGTGCCGCACGGTCTGGGTGGTCACGAAGAGGCCGTACAGGATCAGCGAGGAGACCGCGGCGAACGTCAACTGCACGGTGGAGAACTCCGGGCCCGGCTTGCTCGTGGTGAACGTCGGTAGCACGAGGCTGAGCGTGGCCAGGGTGGCGACTGTCGCGAGGGCGGCGCCGGTGCCCTCGGGGTTGAAGACCGCTGTGCGGTGCCGCAGCGAGGCGACCAGCAGACACAGGCCGACGATGCCGTTACAGGTGATCATCACGGCCGCGAAGACCGTGTCCCGGGCGAGGGTGGAGCTCTTGTCGCCGCCATCGACCATCAGGGTCACGATCAGGGCGACCTCGATGATCGTGACGGCGACGGCGAGGACCAGGGAGCCGAAGGGTTCGCCGACGCGATGCGCGACCACCTCGGCGTGATGTACGGCGGCCAGGACAGCACCCGCGAGGACCAGCGTGACCAGCGCGACGACCACGCCGGGCAGGTCCCGTCCCCAGGTGAAGGCCAGCAGGACGACCGCGAGCACCGGCACGAGGTACGTCCACCCAGTCGTGAGCGACCTGAGCCGATCGATCATGGAGCGATCGTCGCAGAGGGCTTGGGGGTTCGCATTCCGGTCCGAGTGGTTGTCAGGTGGCCCCGCGCCCTCGGGTTGCGGGGCCCCTGTCTTGCTTGTGTCGCTACGCGAAATCGGTCGTCTCCTGTACGTCGCAGTCCGTGAAGGACGGCGGCGCGGTGCACAGCGCGGCCATCTGCTCCGCGAACTTGGTCGTCTCGGGGTCGTCGCTGTTGCGCATCGCGTCCTCGTAGGAGGCGAACTCGATCACTACGAGGTAGCGGTTGGGCTGCCCCCGGTCCTTGAGGACGACGCGTCGCGTGGGGCCGCCGTCGCGGCCCGCCAGGCGCTGTTCCGTCTCGTGGGCCAGTTCCCGCATCTCGTCGATGCGCTCGGTCTCGAAGTCGATGATCTGTACGAACTTGATGGGTGCGTCCACAGGTGCCTCCACCCCCGGCCGTGGGTGTCCCCGGACGGGGACACCGCAGCACCCAACGAAGCACCGGGAGCGGCGCTCGGCAATTCGCTGCGCACCACTCCCGGTGTTGGTTCTTCCTACGTCCGACGTGGTCAGACGTCGATGCTGTCCTTCGGAGCGCCTTCGCTCCGCTCCTGCGCCGCCTCGGCCGCCGCCTTCTTCTTGGAGGCCCTCAGGCTGGTGATCGTGGTGACGATCAGGACCGAGCAGATCACGCCGAGCGAGACCGGAATGCTGATCTCGGGGACGTGCACCCCGGACTCGTGCAAGGCGTGCAGCACCAGCTTGACGCCGATGAAGCCGAGGATGATCGACAGGCCGTAGCTGAGGTGGACCAGCTTCCTCAGCAGGCCACCGATCAGGAAGTACAGCTGCCGCAGACCCATCAGTGCGAAGGCGTTGGCCGTGAACACGATGTACGGGTCCTGGGTCAGGCCGAAGATCGCCGGGATGGAGTCGAGGGCGAAGAGCACGTCGGTCGTACCGATCGCCAGCATCACGACCAGCATCGGGGTCATGACCCGCTTGCCGTTCTCCTGGATCCACAGCTTGGTGCCGTGGTAGCGGTCGGCGACACCGAACCTGCGCTCGGCCGCCTTCAGCAGCTTGTTCTCCTCGAACTCCTCGTCCTCCTCGCCGGCCCGGGCCTCCTGGATGAGCTTCCAGGCGGTCCAGATCAGGAAGGCGCCGAAGAGGTAGAACACCCACGCGAAGCTGGCGAGGATCGCGGCCCCCGCGGCGATAAAGATCGCCCGCAGCACCAGGGCTATGAGGACACCGACCAGCAGCACTCGCTGCTGGTACTGGGACGGCACCGCGAACTTCGCCATGATCAGGACGAAGACGAAGAGGTTGTCGACACTCAGCGACTTCTCGGTGATGAAGCCCGCGAAGAACTCACCGCCGGCCTGTCCGCCGCCGAAGATCAGCAGGCCGAGCCCGAAGAGGCCGGCCAGTGCGATCCAGACGACCGTCCAGATACCGGCTTCCTTGATCGAGACGTCGTGCGGCTTGCGGCCGATGAAGAAATCGACGGCGATCAGGGCTGCAAGGCCCACGATGGTCAGGACCCATAGGGTCGTGGAAACTTCCACTGCTGCGCCTCCGGCAGTCGTAACGGCAAATGTCAGCGTCGTCGCGCGCCGGAGGTCTCTTCCACCCACTATGGGCCGACGCCCCGGGATCTGGCCGGATCCGTATTGACGGGTACGTCGCAGCGACAGGGAGTACTCCCCTCCGTGCAATGAACAGTACCTTAATTGCCAAGGAAAGGTAAAGCGCTTGGCAAAAGAAGCGCCAAGTTCGCAGATCAGAGGTGCTTTACCGGTACTTGGCCCGAGCCGCTGCGACCTGTGCGAGCACGTGCTGGAGCACCTGGCTCCCGGGCGGCACGAGCGGGGGCTCGTAGGTCCAGGCGTGCCCCACCCACGGGTCGGCGAGGTGATCGTCCGGCGTCGGAGTCAGTCGCATCAGCGAACGCCACAGCGGGTCGAGCAACGGGCCGTAGGCGGCCGCCTCCTCGCGGTCCGCGACCATCATCAGGTGGACGCCGACGGCCGGACCCTCGTCCGCCAGGTAGCGCAGCTGGTTCACGGCGCGGTCGTCGAATCCGTGCGGGAAGTCGTTGACAATCAGCAACTGCTCGGAGGTGTCGAAATCAGACGGCAGGGAGTCGGGGGCACCGCCGCGCACCGCCATCTGCACCAGGTCGACCCGCTGGGTGAGCCGCGCGAGGACCTCCGCGACACCGGCGGCGCCCACGGCGGGCGGGGCAGCGAGCACACCGGTCTGCACCAGCGGGGCGAGTGCCTGTGCGCCGGAACCGGCGGGATCGATGACATGCACGGTGAACTCGCCCGCCGGATAGACGGCGAGCAGCCGTGCCGCGTGCGCCACCGCCGTCTCCATCGCAAGGCGCCGCAGGTCATGCGAGTCCGTGTAGGAGCCGTCGAGCGAGCCGCTGCTTCCGCTGTCGATCCACAGGCCCCGCTCCAGCGGCAGCCGGACCAGCATCGGGATGCGCAACCGGTCGCTCTCGGGCAGGTGGAGGTCGCCCAGGCGCAGGGCCATGGGGATCTCCATCGGTACGCGGTAGCCGTGCCAGACGGGGTTGTCCCAGCGCGCGTACGCATGCGGCAGCGCGGGTTCGACGACCTCGGACTCGGCGGTGAGCTGGGCGATGTCCCGGTCGAGCGTCGCCCTGGCCTGGTTGACCAGATGCGTGTGCTTGGCCTGCGCCGCCTCGCGCGCGGCGTCGCCCTGACCGCCGATCCGGCTGCGCGGGTCCGACAGGACCTGGTCGAGTTCCTTGTCCATGCGCGAGTCCGCGAAGTCGACAGCGCTGCGGTAGGCGGCTGCCGTGCGGGCCAGGTCCTCGAACATGCCCCACACCTGGTTGTAGAGGCGCTCGTCCATGGACCAGCCGGTGGCGTCGCCCGCGACGGGCTGCGCGGGCTGTCCGGGCTGGGCCGGGGGTGCGGTCGGCGGGGGTGGCGGCGGAGCCGCGGTCTGCCGGCCCGGGTGGCTGTAGTTGATGGAGCCGCCCGAGGTGGGAGGGGACGGCTGGGACGGGTCCGTGGCGCCGGCTCCGCCCTGGTACGACGGCTGCGGTGCGGGCTGGCCCGGTATGCCGGACGTCTGCGGGCCGTAGGGGGACGTCGGCGGCGGTGTCGGCTGGCCGGACGCGCCGGACGTCTGCGGGCCGTACGGCGATGTCGGCTGCGACCCGGGGCCTGACGTGCCCTGCGGTGCGGGACCCCCCTGCTCCGGGCCGAGGGCCGGCGTGGCCGTCTGCCGCGAGCGGTCGCCGTCCGTGCGTGGCGGGGGTGCCGGCACCGAGCGGGCCATGCCCTGGGCCACCGCTTCGTTGATGCTGCCGGCGAGCTGCTGGGCCTGGGGCAGGCCCTGGTCGGTGAAGAGGTCGGCGAGGCCGCCGGCGTACCCCTGGCCGATGGCGCGTACCTTCCAGGCGTCCTGGCGGCGATACAGCTCCAGCGCGACGACGGCCGACTCGGCCTCCAGGCCGGTGATGGTGTAGCTGGCGACCTCGTTGCCGTCGAGGCCAGTGACCGCGACGAAGGGGGTCGCGACGGCGCCGAACCGGCTCGGACCGCCGGCCCCCGTCGGCAGGGCGAGCAGCACACTGACACGGTGGACGGCCTCCGGCATGGCGTCCAGGTCGACCGCAAGACGATGGTCGGCGGCCGCCTGCCGGGAGACCTCGAGGCCGGGCAGGGTGGGAGTGCCGGGATGGGCCACCCACTCGACGCCGTGGATCCTGCCCTGCTCGTCGCCGAGCGTGGCTGCGGCCACGATCGGTGTGCCGGCCGAGATCCGGATCTCCAGACGGGCCTGGGAGAGCGGGTGGTTCTGCCCCCGCACCAGCTCGGCCGTCATGCCTTCGTCCCCCTGTGTCGCTTGTCGTGTCGTGTGCGGCTCGCCGGGCGGGCCTACAGGTGCGGCAGGATCGCCGGCATCAGGTCCTGGAAGGTACGGCCGTTGGCCGGGGTGCCGAGGGCGGTCATCGACCAGCCCGGACCCGAGCGGTGCACCTTCGCCATGATCTGCGCGGTGTACTGGCCACCGCCGGCCAGCGTGTAGCGGGCGAGCTCTTCGCCGTTGGTCTCGTCGACCAGGCGGCAGAACGCGTTCTGCACCTCCTGGAAGGTCTGGCCCGTGAAGGAGTTCACGGTGAAGACGATCTGGTCGATGTGGACCGGGATGCGCGCGAGGTCGACGAGGATCGCCTCGTCGTCGCCGCCCTGGCCGACACCGCCGACGAGGTTGTCACCGGTGTGGCGAACCGAGCCGTCGTCGCTCACCAGGTGGCGGAAGAAGACGACGTCGACCGGCTGCTTGTCCGCGAACAGGACGGCGGAGGCGTCGAGGTCGACCTCCCGCGTACGCGAGCCGAACAGGCCGCGCCGGGGAGCCGCCTGCCAGCCGAGACCCATGCGCACCGCGGTCAGGCTGCCGCCGTCGTTCTTCTGCAGACTGATGGCCTGACCCTTGGTCATGTTGACGGTCACGTGCTGATTCCCCTCTCGAGCTGTCCCCTGTTGGCCGCGGAGTCCGCGGATGACGAGAACCCTACGCAGGGGCACTGACAGTGACGTACCCCGGTCTCCACTTTGTGTCGGTCTTGCAACACAGCGAGTACCGGGAGTTCGGCCGGCGACCGTTCGGGCGGCGCCGCTCAGGCCAGGCCCGCCTCCTTCATCTGGCGCAACTCCTTCTTCATCTCGGACACTTCGTCGCGCAGCCGGGCCGCGATCTCGAACTGCAGATCCGCGGCGGCGGCGCGCATACGCTCCGTCAACTCCTCGATCTGCTCGGCGAGATCGGCCGCGGGGCGGTCGGTCGGCACCGTCTCCTTCGCCTTACCCTTGGCGGATTTGCCCGCCTTCGCGCCCTTGGCCTTGTCGCTGAGGGAGGGGACAGGGGCCTTGGTACCCCGGCCGTCCTTCTTGGCGCGGTAGCCGCTGCCGAGCAACTGCTCGGTGTCGACGTCCTCGCGGGCGATCTGCGCGACGATGTCGTTGATCTTCTTGCGCAGCGGCTGGGGGTCGATGCCCTTCGCCGTGTTGTACGCGACCTGCTTCTCCCGGCGGCGGTTGGTCTCGTCGATGGCCTTCTCCATCGCCGGGGTGATCTTGTCGGCGTACATATGAACCTGGCCGGAGACATTGCGCGCCGCGCGGCCGATGGTCTGGATGAGGGACGTCCCCGAGCGCAGGAAGCCCTCCTTGTCGGCGTCGAGGATCGCGACGAGTGACACCTCGGGCAGGTCGAGACCCTCGCGGAGGAGGTTGATTCCGACGAGCACGTCGAACTCGCCGGCGCGCAGTTCGCGCAGCAGCTCGACGCGGCGCAGGGTGTCGACATCGCTGTGCAGATAGCGCACCTGGATGCCGAGCTCCAGGAAGTAGGCGGTGAGGTCCTCGGCCATCTTCTTGGTGAGGGTGGTGACCAGGACGCGCTCGTCCTTCCCGACACGCACCCGGATCTCGTGCACCAGGTCGTCGATCTGCCCCTCGGTGGGCTTGACGACGACCTCCGGGTCGACCAGGCCGGTCGGGCGGATGATCTGCTCGACGTGACCGTCCCCGCGGGAGAGTTCGTAGTTGCCCGGGGTCGCCGACAGGTAGACCGTCTGCCCGATGCGCTTCTGGAACTCCTCCCACTTCAGGGGGCGGTTGTCGAGGGCGGAGGGCAGGCGGAAGCCGTGGTCGACGAGGGTGCGCTTGCGGGAGGCGTCGCCCTCGTACATGGCTCCGATCTGCGGCACGGTGACGTGCGACTCGTCGATGACGAGCAGGAAGTCGTCCGGGAAGTAGTCCAGCAGTGTGTTCGGCGGGGAGCCGGGCGAGCGGCCGTCGAAGTGCATCGAGTAGTTCTCGATACCGGAGCAGCTGCCGATCTGACGGAGCATCTCGAGGTCGTACGTCGTGCGCATCCGCAGGCGCTGGGCCTCCAGGAGCTTGCCCTGGTTCTCCAGCTCGGAGAGGCGCTCGCCGAGCTCCTTCTCGATGTCGTTGACGGCCCGCTCCAGGCGCTCGGGGCCCGCGACGTAGTGGGTGGCCGGGAAGACGTACAGCTGCTCGTCGTCGCTGATGATCTCGCCGGTGAGCGGGTGGAGCGTGGACAGTGCCTCGATCTCGTCGCCGAACATCTCGATACGGACGGCGAGCTCCTCGTAGACCGGGAAGATCTCGATGGTGTCGCCGCGCACCCGGAAGGTGCCGCGGCTGAAGGCGAGGTCGTTGCGCGTGTACTGGATGTCCACGAAACGGCGCAGCAGCTGGTCCCGGTCGACCTCGTCGCCGACCTTGAGGGGGACCATGCGGTCCACGTACTCCTGCGGAGTGCCGAGGCCGTAGATGCAGGAGACCGAGGCGACCACGACGACGTCGCGGCGGGTGAGCAGCGAGTTGGTCGCGGAGTGCCGCAGGCGCTCGACCTCCTCGTTGATCGAGGAGTCCTTCTCGATGTAGGTGTCCGACTGCGGGACGTAGGCCTCGGGCTGGTAGTAGTCGTAGTACGAGACGAAGTACTCGACGGCGTTGTTCGGCAGCAGCTCGCGGAACTCGTTCGCCAGCTGGGCGGCCAGGGTCTTGTTCGGCGCCATCACCAGGGTGGGGCGCTGGAGCTTCTCGATCATCCACGCGGTGGTGGCGGACTTGCCGGTGCCGGTCGCGCCGAGCAGGACGACGTCCTTCTCGCCGGCTTCGACACGCCGGGCGAGATCGGCGATGGCCTGCGGCTGGTCGCCGCTGGGCTGGTAGGGGCTGACGACCTCGAAGGGCGCCACCGTGCGTTCGATGCTGGAAACGGGCCGCATGAAGTCAACCGTACGACCCCCCACTGACAACGCGGTCCGATCAGTGGTTCTGCGGGGTCCGGGAGCCTCGGTGGTCCTGGTTGCGGCGGGTGCGCAGCTGCGGGCGGCGGGCCTGGTGCGGGACCGTCGTGTGGGCCGGGACGCCCGGCTTGGGCTCCGCGGGGACCACTGCGGGTTTCCCCATGATCATGTGCGGGTCGAACAGCACCACGGCACCGGCCAGGAGCAGGAAGGCGAGCGGGCCGACCAGCATCGGCGCGAGCAGGCCGGCGGGTGAGTCGCCGGTCGCGGGCGCGGCCGTGCTGTGCAGATGGACGCTGAGGGCGGCCATGCCGGTGTAGTGCATACCGCTGACGGCGAGGCCCATGACGAGGCTGGCGCCGACGCTCCACATGAGCCCTCGGACCTGTCCGGCGGCCCACAGCGCGGCAGTGGCCGCGACCATCGCTATGGCGACGGAGATGCCGACGGTGAGCGTGTTGTATTCCAGCTTGCCGTTGAGCCGCAGGCCGGCCATGCCCAGGTAGTGCATCGAGGCGATGCCGAGGCCGGTGATGGTGCCGCCGGTGAACAGAGCTGTTCCGCGGGCGCCTTTGTAGCCGACGATGAAGATCCCTACGCCGACCATGACGATGGCGACGGCGAGGCTCGCGAACGTCATCGGCTTGTCGTAGTGGATCGGTGTCTCCTTGACCGTGAACCCCATCATCGCGACGAAGTGCATGGTCCATATGCCGGAGCCGATGGCCGCCGAGCCCAGGGCGAGCCAGCCCGGGCGCCAGGACAGCGAGACGAGCATCGATCTGGTGGTGCAGCGCAGGCCGAGCGCACCGCCGAGGCAGGCCATGAGGTAGGCCACCAGCGGGGTGACGAGTCCGTAGCTGAATCCGTCGATCGTGCCCTGCATACGCAGCTGCCCTTCCCGCCCTCGTACGTCCCGGAATGCTGTGAAAACGCGCCCCCTCCCAGGACCGCCCGAGCGGTTCAGGGTTGAGGCAGAGAGTAACTCCCACCGGAATGGTCGAACGATTTTCCGGCAAAGAAACACGGGCTTGCCCCAGTTGTGCGGCACGAGTGAGCGGACCCGGACCACTCCATTCAATCTGTGGCCATTCTGTACTCCTCCAGCGTTGACCCTCTGCTGCCACAGTTGTGCTGTCCGTGATCGTTCGACGCGAGGAGTACGCATGCACGCGCGCGTTGTAGCCGCCACGACGACCGCAGTCCTGGGAACCGCGGCGCTTCTGCTTCCCGCGCCCCACGCCCGGGCCGGCGCCGAGCGGCCCACGGTGATCGCACACCGAGGGGCCTCGAGCTATGCACCCGAGAACACGCTGGCCGGCGTCGACAAGGCTGCCGAACTGGGCATCAGCTGGGTCGAGAACGACGTGCAGCGCACCAAGGACGGGGAACTGGTCGTCCTCCACGACGACAACCTCAAGCGCACGACCGATGTGGAGCAGGTCTTCCCCAACCGGGCGCCATGGAAGGTGAAGGACTTCACCGCCGCCGAGATCGCCCGGCTGGACGCGGGCAGCTGGTTCGACCACGCATACGCGGGCGCGCGCGTGCCGACGTTGGCGCAGTTCATGGACCGGGTGGAACTGCACCACCAGAAGCTGCTCCTGGAGATCAAGAACCCCGACCTGTACCCGGGCATCGAGCAGCAGACGCTCAAGGCCCTGGACAACGATGGCTGGCTCGACACGCCCCACCTGAGCCGGCTGATCGTTCAGAGCTTCAGCGCCGACAGTGTGCGGACCGTCCATGACCTGAAGCCGGCTGTGAAGACCGGCTTCCTGGGAACGCCGCCCGTCGCGGACCTGTCCTGGTACGCGACCTTCGCCGACCAGATCAACCCCTCCTACACCTCCATCTCCACGGGTTACGTCAACTCCGTCCAAGCGTTCGAAGGGCCGCACGGCAGGCCGCTGGAGGTGTTCACCTGGACCGTGAACGACGCGGACACCGCCCGGCTGGTCGCCGGGTACGGCGTCGACGGGATCATCACCAACAGCCCCGACGTGGTGCGGGACGCCCTGCCCGAGGAGTGAGGGCGTTGTCAGTGGCGGGTCGTACGGTTGGCGCATGGACAGCCATGGGCAGTACGAGCCGCAGGTCGTGTGGGCCGTCGTTGGTTCCGACATCGGTCCGCTGATGCTGGCCGCGACCCGCGACGGCTTGGTCAGCGTCGTGTTCCACGCCACGGAGAAGGTGCGCGAGAAGACGCTCGACCGACTGGCGTCCCGACTGGGCACCGAGCCGGTCGAGGCGCCCGGCTCCCCGCTGCTGGCCGAGGCGATACGGCAGGTGGAGGAGTACTTCTCGGGTGTCCGGCGCGACTTCGAGCTGCCGCTCGACTGGTCGCTGATCTCCGGCTTCAACCGGCAGGTGCTGCACGAGCTGGCTTCCGGTGTCCCGTACGGCTCCGTCGTCGGTTACGGCGATCTGGCCGGGCGGGTCGGGCAGCCGGGCGCGGCCCAGGCGGTGGGAATGGCGATGGGCGCCAATCCGTTGCCGGTCGTCGTGCCCTGCCATCGGGTCGTGGAGAGCGACGGCGGCATCGGAGGGTTCGGGGGCGGTCTGGAGACCAAGCGGAAGCTGCTCGCGCTGGAGGGGGTCCTGCCGGAGCCGCTCTTCTGATCTCCTGATGACCTTTCGATGGCTTCACATTCTTCACACTGTGAGGGCTCTCGGTCTCTCGCGGGGTTGGGCGGGCGGGAGATGAGGGGGAGACTGCGCCTGTGACGACACCTTTCACCCTGCTGTACGCAGCCGATTCGTTGTGTTGGCCCCTGCTGACCCGCCGGAGGAGCCGTTCAGCCGGGTGCGCGTCGTGACCGCCGTGGAGCGGCGGGTCGTCGTTCCCGTACCGCCCGACCGGTTGCCTGCCCTGCGGCGCCGTATCTCGGGCGTGCTGATCACCACGCAGATCCTGGGCGGCCTGGGCGTCGCCACCGGCATCGCGCTCGCTGCGGTCCTGGCCAAGGAGGTCAGCGGCACCGAGTCGCTGTCCGGGCTCGCGCCCACCGCGACCGTCGCCGGTACGGCGGTGCTGTCGATGCCGCTCGCCGCGCTGATGACCGCGCGTGGGCGAAGGCCCGGGCTCGTTGTGGCCTATCTCATCGGGGCCGTGGGCGCGGGTGTCACGGTGCTCGCGGCAAGCATGGGGAGCTTTCCGCTGCTGCTGTGCGGGATGGCGGCGTTCGGCGCGGCCTCGTCGGCGAACCTGCAGGCGCGGTTCGCCGCCGCGGATCTGGCCGAGCCGGAGCACCGGGCCCGGGCCATCTCTCTGGTCGTGTGGGCGACCACGATCGGCGCCGTCCTCGGCCCGAACATCGCCGCGCCCGCCGGTCGTAGCGTCACGGGACTCGGGATACCCGCCGCGGCGGGTCCGTTCCTGTGGGCGGCGGGGATCTTCCTGATATCCGCGGTCGTGGTGGCCGTACTGCTGCGGCCGGACCCGCTGCTGACGGCGCGCGCGCTCGCGCCGGCCGAGGAGCAGTCGCCCGCGGCCCGTTCGCTGCGCGCCGGAGTGGCAGCGGTGGCCGCCTCGCCCCGGGCGCGGCTCGCGGTGGTGACCGTGGCCGTCGCGCATACGGCGATGGTCTCGGTGATGTCGATGACCCCGGTCGACCTCGCGCACCATGGCGCGGGCATTGATCTGATCGGGCTGGTCATCAGCGCGCACATCGCCGGCATGTACGCGTTCGCGCCGCTCATGGGGCGGCTGTCGGACCGGCTGGGGCGGCTGTCCGGAATCGGCCTCGCCGTGGGGCTGCTGGCGTGTGCGGTGTTCGTCGCCGGTACGGCGGGCGGCAGTCATGGGCAGACGGCCTTCGGACTCTTCGTACTGGGGCTCGGCTGGTCGGCGGCGCTCGTCTCAGGTTCCGCGCTGCTCACGGACTCCGTGCCGCAGCCCGCCCGGGCCGCCGCGCAGGGGCTGTCGGACCTCGCCATGAACGCCTCCGCGGGCATCGGCGGGGCTGCCGCCGGGCTGGTGGTCGCGCAGGCGAGCTACGCCTGGCTGAACTTCGCCGCCGCGTGCCTGCTGTTGCCGTTGGCGGGGCTGGCTCTGTTCACCCGGGGCAGGCGGACGGAGAAGGCTCCGGCGAGCGGCTGACGCCGGCCCAGGCAGCCCGGCCCGCCGAGGGACACACGCCGGCTGGCCCGGACCGCAGGGAACGTAGGAGCAGCGCACCTGCTCCGCCCAGCCCAGTCCCCCCAGCCCAGTCCCCCAGCCCGCAAGCTCTGCACGTCCAAGCCGCCGCCCCTCCAAGCCGCCCCACGATGCCGAGCGTCACACGCTGGTCGGCCCGAACCCGAGGGACCACAGGGGCGGGCCCACCCGCGCCGCCCAGCCCAGTCCTCCAGCCCCCCTCCAGTCCCCAAGCCCGCAAGCTCTGCTGGTCCAGCCGCCAGGTCCGCAACCCCTGCTCGTCCCGGAGCAGCGTCGCCCCTCCGCCCCCCCGTCCGCCCGGAACGCAAGCCCGCCCCACCCGGCTCGCGCCGCGCCCAATCAGACCGGACGCTCCGGGTAGCCGCGAGGGCTGGCCGGAGCCCGTTCGCAGTAGCAGACTCGGCCATACGCACAGCCGCTGGCATCCGACTGGCATCCGGATAGAACCGGGCCGAAGGGACGGCGATCAGGCATGAGCGGAAACAGGGCAGTGGCGTATCTCAAGCCGGGCACGGTGGAGGTCAGGACCATCGACTACCCCACGCTCGAGCTCCAGGACGGACCGGGAGTCGCCCCAGACAACGTCGGCCGCAAGTGCCGGCACGGGGTGATCCTCAAGGTCCTCGCGACCAACATCTGCGGAAGTGACCAGCACATGGTGCGCGGGCGGACGACCGCGCCCGAAGGGCTGGTCCTCGGACACGAGATCACCGGCGAGGTCGTCGAACGGGGTCCGGACGTCGAGACCATCGACGTCGGCGACATCGTCTCCGTACCGTTCAACATCGCCTGCGGGCGGTGTCGTAACTGCAAGGAGCGCAAGACAGGCATCTGCCTGAACGTGAACCCGGCCCGTCCCGGGGCCGCGTACGGCTATGTCGACATGGGCGGCTGGGTCGGCGGGCAGGCCGAGTTCGCCATGATCCCCTACGCGGACTTCAACCTGCTGAAGTTCCCCGACCCGGACCAGGCGCGCGCGAAGCTGCTCGATCTGACGATGCTGTCGGACATCTTCCCGACCGGCTTCCACGGCGTGGTCAGCTCGGGTGCGGGCGTCGGCTCGACGGTGTACGTCGCCGGGGCGGGACCGGTCGGGCTCGCGGCGGCCGCTTCGGCGCATCTGCTGGGCGCCGCCGTCGTCATCGTCGGCGACCTGAACGCCGAACGCCTCGCCCAGGCACGCAGCTTCGGCTGCGAGACCGTCGACGTCTCGCAGGGCAGTGTGGAGGAGCAGATCGCGCAGATCCTCGAGGAACCCGAGGTGGACGCCGCGGTCGACGCGGTCGGCTTCGAAGCGCGGGCCCACGGCCCGAACGCCCAGGAGGCGCCGGCCACGGTCCTCAACTCGCTGATGGGCGTCACGCGCGCGGGCGGTGCCCTCGGCATCCCCGGCCTGTACGTCACGGAGGACCCCGGAGGGATCGACCAGGACGCCAAGTCCGGGACGCTGAAGGTGCGGCTGGGCCTCGGCTGGGCCAAGAGCCACCGCTTCACGACCGGACAGTGCCCGGTCATGCAGTACCACCGGGGCCTGATGATGGCGATCCTGCACGACCGAGTGCAGATCGCCAAGGCGGTCAACGCGACCGTGATCGGGATCGATGACGCACCACAGGGCTACGCCGAGTTCGACCAGGGCGCCAGCCGCAAGTACGTGCTGAATCCGCATGGGGCGCTGGACGGCCTGCAGCCGGCCTGACGTCCCCCGCTCGGACGCCCCCGAGTACGGGGGTCACGCGCGCGCGTGACCCCCGTACTCGGTGCCACGCGCGCGTGGCCCACACGCTCGGTGCCCCGCCGGTTCACTAGTCGTAGTGCCGGGCCTCGAAGATGTTGCCGTCGGGGTCACGGAAGTAGAAGCTGCGCCTGGCCTTGCCGCGGGCGCCGAAGGAGTCGTACGAGTACTCCGAGACGGGTACGTCCTGCTCCTCCAGGTGGCTGCGCAGCCCGTGGAAGTCGGCCTCCGGCAGGGACAGGCAGACGTGATTGACCGGGTGTCCCGCGCTCCGAGCGGCGTCGGGGAGCATCTTCATGCGTTCCGCCATGGTCATCGGCATGAGGTCGAGGATGGTCTCTTCGTTGACGCGCACCGAGGGAAACGGCGCCTCGCCCGCGATGAAGTCCGTGAGCCTGACGGGCAGCATGCCGAGCGTCTTCTCGTAGAACGCGGCCGACGCGGCCGGGTCGCTCACCCAGAGGACCACGTGGTCGAGGCGTGTTGTGTTGTCGGTCATGCATTCCAGGCTGGTGGCGTCTCACACATGCCGCAAGGGTTTGACCCGGTGCGCCGCCCGCCAGAGATGAGGGAAGACCGACGGACAGGAGGCAGGCGCGTGGTGCTGGTGGTGTCGGAAGAGGTACGGGACGCGGTCGACGCGCGTCGACCTGTGGTGGCCCTGGAGTCCACGATCATCGCGCACGGGCTGCCACGCCCACGCAATCTGCAGGTGGCGCTGGAGCTGGAGGACGTCGTACGGCAGGAGGGTGCCGTACCTGCGACGATCGCCGTGCTGGACGGGCGGCCCCACGTCGGCCTGGACAAGGAGCAGCTGGAGCGGATCGCCAACGAGGACGGGATCCGCAAGCTGGGGCACCGGGATCTGCCGCTCGCGGTGGCCTCAGGGGCGAGCGGGGCCACCACGGTGTCGGCGACGGCTCTGCTTGCGGCCCTCGCAGGGGTACGGGTGTTCGCGACGGGCGGGCTCGGCGGTGTGCACCGGGAGTGGACGGTGACGCAGGACGAGTCGGCCGACCTGGGGCTGCTGGCGCGGGCCCGGATCACGGTGGTGTGCGCCGGCGTGAAGTCGATCCTCGATGTCCCGGCGACCCTGCAGCGGCTGGAGACGCTCGGAGTCGCCGTCGCCGGCTACCGCACGGAGCGCTTCCCCGGCTTCTACCTGTCCGACTCGGGGCATGCGGTGGACTGGACGCTCGGGTCGCCGCAGGAGGTGGCCGAGGTGATGCGCGCTCAGGACGCGCTCGACGGGCCGGAGTCGGCGCTGATCGTCGCCAATCCAGTGCCCGAGGAGGAGCAGCTGGATCCCGAGCTGCACGCGCGTGTGCTCGCCGACGCGCTGCACGCATGCGAAAAGAAGGGCATCACGGGGCAGGCGGTCACGCCGTTCCTGCTGGACTACTTGGTACGGCACACGGACGGTGCCTCGCTGAGCGCCAACCTCGCGGCGGTGCGCGGCAACGTACGGCTGGCGGGGCGCATCGCGGCCGCCTGGGC
The DNA here is from genome assembly GCF_055639295.1 of Streptomyces sp. NPDC107528. Lineage (NCBI taxonomy): Bacteria > Bacillati > Actinomycetota > Actinomycetes > Kitasatosporales > Streptomycetaceae > Streptomyces > Streptomyces sp. NPDC107528. Next base: position 821,871 of record NZ_JBVKAV010000002.1, on the reverse strand, counting down.
CGGGGCGTGAGCGAGCCGGAGAGGGGGCCCGCCCCGGCCGACCGGCGCGACGGCGCCCTGCTCGTCGTCGGCGACGTGGTCACGGACGTCATCGCCCGGCACCGGGGACCGCTCGCCTCGGGTACGGACACCGTGGCGGCCGTCCGGACGGTGCCGGGCGGCGCCGGCGCCAATGTGGCCTGCTGGGCGGCGTATTGGGGCGCCGAGGAAGTGCGGCTGCTGGGGCGTGTGGGAGGGGACGCGGCCGAGTGGCACGAGCGGGCGCTGACCGCGAGTGGAGTACGGCCCTGTCTCGTGGTGGATCCGCAGGCGCCGACCGGGACGGTGATCTGCCTGGTCGACACGGGCGCCGCTGCCGAGCGGACGTTTCTCACCGACAGCGGGGCGTCCCTGCGGCTCGACCCCGGCGACTGGTCGGATGCCCTCCTCGACGGCGTCGCATGGCTGCACCTATCGGGTTACCTGCTGTTCTCCGAGCCGAGCCGCGCGCTGGTGGCGGCGGCATTGGCGTCCGCACGCACGCGTGGAGTGCCGGTGAGCATGGACCCGGCGTCGGCCGGCTTCCTCGTGGAGCTGGGCGTCGACCGTTTCCTGGCCTTGGTGGAGGGCCTGGACGTCCTGCTGCCGAGCCGTGACGAGGCGTGTCTGCTCACAGGGCTGCCCGATGCGGTGGACGCGGCGGCCAAGTTGAGCCGCCATGTGCCGCTGGTGGTCGCCAAGCAGGGCGCGGACGGGGCCATGGTGGCCAGGGCGGGCACCGTAAGTGCCCACGTCCCCGCCAGGCCGACGGCCCCGAGGGACACCACCGGCGCCGGCGACGCCTTCACCGGTGCCTTTCTCGCGGCCCTGCTTGCGGGCGCCCGGCCCGAGGAAGCGGCGCGGGAGGGGTGCCGGGCAGGTGCGCTGGCAGTGGAGCGGGTCGGCGGAAGGCCGCCCGCGCCGGAGTGACGGCAGCCGACGTCGGCTGAATCGATGCCGGCTCTCCAGTTACCGCGGCGATGCCGTCTCTCCGGCGACTGAGGCGACGTCAGCTCCCCGGCGACCGCGGCGATGCCATCTCCGGCGACCGAGGCGACGTCAGCTCCCCGGCGACCGAGGTGACGCCGGCTCCCCGGTGTCGGACGATGTCGGCTCCCCGGTGTCCCGCGACATCAGCTCACCAGTGTCAGGCGACATCGGCTCCTCGGTGACGGACGCGATGTGGACTCCGCTCTCCTCCGGCGCCCTGCGCCCCCACGCCGAGATCATCGGGGCGGTGGCCAGGTCCATGCCCCCGGCGGCGACGTTGGCGAGGTGGCGGTCGATCTCCTCGTCGGTGGCGATGCCCTCGGCGACGAGCTGGTCGCGGATCTGACGGACGGTGGCGGACTCCAGGGCGGCGCAGGCGGGCGACGTGATCGGGAAGTACGCGTCGGCCTCCACCCTGCGCAGGCCTGCCTCACGGAGCAGACGCGGGAGCCGGCGGCCGTAGGACAGGTCGGCGTCGCGGTCGGCGAGCAGTTTGCGGAAGCCCTGCCGGAGGCGGTTCGCGAGCTGCTGGTCGGGGCCGTACTCGTCGGGGCAGAGCAGGGGCTGCAGTGCGGGGTCGGCGTCCTCGATCAGGAGCCGGCCACCGGGGCGCAGGGCCTCGATCATCGTCCGCAACGCCCGTTCGCGGTCCGGCACATGCACGAGTACGAGCCGGGCGTGCACCAGGTCGAACCCCTCCCCCGGCGGCTCGTCCGTGCCCACGTCGTGGATGCGGACCTCGACCGGAGGGCGGGCGGCCTGGGCGAGCAGTGAGGTGTCGATGTCGGTCGCGACGACCCGTCCGGTCGGGCCGACCTTCTTGGCCAGCCAGGACGCCACCGACGTGCCGCCGGCGCCCACCTCCCAGCAGCGCCAGCCGGGTCCGATGCCGAACCGTTCGAAATGCCGGAACGTCGTGGGGTCGAAGAGTGTGGCGAACGCGTCGAAGCGCTCGGCCGCCTCCGCCTGCCGGTTGTCGAGGAGATACCCGTCGGTTCGCGTCATGACGCGATCATCCCAGTTGCCCGGCTTGTCCGGAGGGGGCGACGCTCGGCAGGACGGCCCCGAATTTGGTACGGCCACCGTACGGCCGTCGCCGGCGGACGGCGGGTGCCTCGGCCGCCCCCGTGTGGGTACTCCCCCTTTGTCCACAGCCGGGAACAAAGCGGAATGGCCTGTTCCCACAGGCTTACCCGCCTCTCACACCCACCTGGCAAACTGGCGGGCCAGGGCGCAAAGATGCAGCGCAGCGCGAGCGAACCGAAGGGGCTGGAAGGCCCGGAGGTGAGCGCGCGTCAAGGGGAGATCCACGCAAGGAGATCCAGATGTCCATGGCAGGGAATCTGCGGAAGGTCACCGGCCTCGGCAGGGCCGGCGGCCTCCGCAAGGTGGCACGGCTGGCTCGACGACGCCCCCGCGTCGACCTCAGCCACCCCGCCCGGTCCCCGCTGGGCTCCTCGGTGGTGAACTGCGTGACGTACCGGGACGGTGTGCGGGTCCCGGAGAGCGGCGATCTGGTGGACGTCGTGCAGAAGGTGCGCAAGCGCGGCGGTGGTTTCGTCTGGCTCGGTCTCCATGAGCCGACGGACCAGGAGTTCGCGGGCATCGCCGACTTGTTCGCCCTGCACCCGCTGGCGGTCGAGGACGCGGTCGAGGCACATCAGCGGCCGAAGCTGGAGCGCTACGACGAGACGCTGTTCGCGGTGTTCAAGACGGTCTGCTACGTCGAGCACGAGGAGCTCACGGCGACGAGCGAGGTGGTCAACACCGGCGAGATCATGGTGTTCGTCGGCCAGGACTTCGTGATCACGGTGCGGCACGGGCGGCACGGCTCGCTGGGCCCATTGCGCGAGGAGCTGGAGTCGAGCCCCGATCAGCTCTCCAAGGGGCCGGCGGCGGTGCTGCACGCGATCGCGGACCACGTCGTCGACGACTATCTGAGCGTCATCGACTCGGTGCAGGAGGACATCGACGAGGTCGAGACGGAGGTGTTCGCGGCGAACGGCGCGCGGGCCGACCCGGGCCGGATCTACCAGCTCAAGCGGGAACTGCTGGAGCTGAAGCGGGCCGTGGTTCCACTGAGCCGCCCACTCGAGGACCTGGCCTCGCTGTCCATCCGGGCGGTCGAACCGGAGATACAGGCCTACTTCCGTGACGTCTCCGACCATTTGCTGCGGGCCAAGGAACAGATAGCCGCCTTCGACGAACTGCTGAACTCGATCCTGCAGGCGCACCTTGCACAGGTCACGGTCTCGCAGAACGAGGACATGCGGAAGATCACGGCCTGGGCCGCGATCATCGCCGTGCCGACGATGGTGTGCGGGGTGTACGGAATGAACTTCGAGCACATGCCCGAGCTGCGCTGGACGTTCGGCTATCCGCTGGTCCTGGGCGTGATATCCGTGGCGTGTCTGGTGCTGTACCGCGGATTCCGGCGCAACGGTTGGCTCTGACCCTCTGACCCTCTGACCCTCTGACCCCTGTGGCACTCTGATGCTTTGACGCGGTCGGCCGGCCGGCTCCGGTGCGTCCCCGCCCGCCGGGGTGGGCAGGACGAGGACGGCAAACGGAGTGCGGTCGGGCGTTCGCCGGCTCAGCGCGTTGTCGGCGTGCCGGTCCTGGCGTAGACGCTCTCGGCCCAGTGGGCGACGTCGCCCTGCCGCAGGTTCAGGACCAGATCGGCCTCGCTGATCATGCCGACCAGGCGCTTGTCCTCGATGACGGGGAGCCGACGGATCTGATGGTCCTGCATCTCCCGGAGCACGTCGCTGATGTCGGCGTCCGACTCGATCCAGCGCGGGGTGCCCTGGGCCATGTCGCCGGCCGTGACCTTGCTCGGGTCGCGGCCCATGGCCACGCAGCCGATGACGATGTCGCGGTCGGTGAGGATGCCGCAGAGCCGTTCGTTCTCGTCACTGATGGGAAGGGCACCGACGCCCAGCTCGCGCATCAGCTGGGCGGCGCGGTCCAGGGTCTCGTGAGCCGGGATCCACTGGGCGCCACGGTGCATGATGTCTCCGGCAGTGGTCATGAAGTACCTCCCGATGCCGGACGGCCGGCGCGGCGCGGGACGCACCGCTAGTCCCGGCGCCCTTCATTCTCGCCGTGACGCCTGCCCGACGCACCCGGAACCGAGCGGTTACGGCCACCGGTCAGGCCGAGAAGCGCACGATCTTCCGTGGGACGACACGGATGATCACTCGGACCTCGTCGTCCTTCTCGGCGGGCGGGTCGATACCGAGGTACTTGTGCGAGAGCTCATACGGCAACCGCTTGGCCTCGTCCGGGACGATCTCGGCGGTGCCGCGGATCTCGACGGAGCTGTAGGGGTTGGCGAGGTCGTACACCGAGACGCTGATGCGGGGGTCGCGGCGGAGGTTGCGCACCTTCTGCCGGGCGTCGACGGAGGAGAAGAGCACGGTGTCGCCCTCGCGCTTGATCCAGACCACCGAGTTCTGCGGGGCGCCGTCGGGGCCGATGGTGGCCACGCCGGCGAAGTTCCTGCCGTCGAGCAGGGAGCGGACGGAGTCGTCGAAGGAGATCGGATCACCCGTGGAGGACGTCATGGCTTCAGAGTAATTAAATGCACGTGCATGCAAAAGGGGTTTCGGGAAAGTGGGGCCCGCCTATTCACCGGCGCCACTCGCGCCCCCCGCTCCACCCACTCCGTCACCCCCTCACCCGCTCCACGCCGGATGCCGTGGGTCGTCGGCGCGGACCAGGACATCGGCTGTGCCGGCCGGGTCGGTCTCTTGGTCGTAGCGCTCGAAGGCGGGGAGGGTCCAGTACTCGGCCTCGGGGGTGCGGCGGCGCAGAGCGCCGGGTGAGAGGAGGACGTGGACGGTCAGGTCGAAGGGGAACCAGTGGCGCAGCAGGAGGGGACCGTGCAGCAACAGGAAGCCGCCGGGCGGGAGTTGGACGTAAGGACTGCGGGTGGCCCGGTCGGTGGCCGGGTCCCAGAGGTCGGGCAGGACGCGGCCGTCGCCGCCGGGTTCGAGCGGGCCGAAGACCTCGCGCCACAGGGCACCGGTGTCGGACCAGCCGTCGTAATAGGCCTCCACGTCCTGGTGGCCGTACTCCAGGCGGACCGAGGCCGGGCGCAGGAAGCCCTGCGTACCAATGGCGAGCGAGGGCCGGCCGCGTATCCGCAGCGCCTCTCCGACTCGCTCGGCGAGGTCTCCCGGGCGGGCTGCCGGGGCCCCGTCGAAGGCGATGCGCGGCCAGGAGCCGCCGTCGGCCGGCTTCAGGTCGAGCAGCCGCTCGGCCAGCAGGTCGCCGAGCCGTTCCCAGGTGATCGCTTCGAGTCGCACAGGGCCCATGATGCGACAGGAGGCGGTGGTCGCGGGCGCCGCCCATCAGGGGCCGAGGGTCTCGCCGCGCGGGCGAGAGGCGCACGGAATGCGACCGCGGCGCGGATGACGGCGGACCTGATCAGGGGGCGTGCGAGGGCCTGCCGGACAGTTCCAGGCATAGTTCCCCGGACCGGTTCCGCGGGGAATGAACCCCGTATGGCACCTCTCGCAACTCCCGCGTCCGGTAACGGCCTTGTTGTCATCCAGCCCCTGAAGCGGCGGCGCTGTGCGGAGTGTCATGCGGGACCGTTGCAGATGCTCGTGCTGGAGGACGGTGTGCCTCGGTGTCTCGACTGTGCCGACCTCGGGCATCTGGTGTTCCTGCCGCGTGGTGACACGGCGTTGACGCGCCGGTCGCGGGAGGAGAGTGCGCTGTCGGCGGTGGTCGTCCGGTTCAACCGGCGCAAGAGCCGTTACGAGCGGCAGGGCGTCCTGGTGGAGGAGGCGGGGCTCGCCCGGGCGGAGCAGCGGTGCCTGGCGGACGCGGAGGCCCGGCGGCGCCGCCGGGCGCGGGACGCCCGGCGGCGCGCTCGGGAGGACGTGCGGTTCGCTGAGGCGTTCGCGGCGGAGATACGGCGGCTGTTCCCCGGGTGTCCGGCGGGCCGGGCGCGGGACATAGCCGCGCATGCGTCGGCGCGCGGCAGTGGACGGGTGGGGCGGAGTGCGGCGGGGCGGGCGTTGACCGCGGGGGCCGTGACCTGGGCGGTCGCGGCGTCCGTGCGGCACCTGGACACGCCGTACGACCGTCTGCTGATGGGCGGGGTGCCGCGGCACGAGGCGCGGCGGCGGATCGCGGCGGCGGTGGAGACGACGTTGCGGGCCTGGCGGGTGGGGGTGTCGGAGGTCGGCTGACATTGCTCTGCCTCGTCCGAGGAGCGCCCACGGCCGATCGGAGGTGCGGCCGCGGCTGGTCCGAGCCGCGCCCGTGGCCTGTCCGGGCCCACGCCCGTGGACGCTCACGTATGGGCTCGCGCCGCTCGGCCATGTTCACGGTTCTCGTACAGGATTTCACTTGATGTGACGGATGGGCCGGGAAGGATCTCGGCGGGATGCGGGAGTTGACGTTGACATGATCGATGGGCCGTACTTCGTACTCGTGGTCATCGGTGTGGTCGGGACCGGCCTGGTGGCCGGGGTGTTCTGCGCCTTCTCGACCTTCGTGATGCGCGGGCTCGCCGCGCTGCCGCCCGCGCAGGGCGTCGCCGCGATGAAGGCGATCAATGTGACCGCACTGATGCCGGCGTTCATGCTGGTGTTCATCGGGTCGGCGGTGCTGTGCGCGGTGATTGCGGTGGTGACGTTCGTGCTCTGGCCGGACGAGGGCACGGTGGAACTGTTGCTGGGCAGCGGGCTGTATCTGTTCGGCACGTTCGGCGTGACGATGGTGGCGAACGTGCCCCGCAACGAAGCGCTGGTCAAGCTCGACGCGGGCACCGCGGAGGCGGCCGCGTACTGGCCGACGTATGTGCGCGAGTGGACGGCGTGGAACCACGTCCGGACGATTGCCTCGGCCGCCGCGACGGTGTCGTTCGTTCTAGCCATCAGCTGACCGTCCGCGCCGGCCCGGGAATCCGCGGGGCAGCCCGCGGTGCACCCGCGGGAGGAACCGGGGAGGCAAACGGGGAGAAAGCGCTGTCGGCCACTCTGCGCACGTGGCAGGTGGGACGTATCGTTGCGGGAAGAGTGCCGCCCGATGACGCACGGCTCCAGGACGTCGCACGCGCACACGAGGAAAACGGCCATGGCCGATCCCAAGGGTTTCATGACCACCCCCCGCCAGGACTGGCCGCGCCGGCCCGTGGAGGAGCGGGTCCAGGACTGGGACGAGGTCTACGTCCCCGGGGCGCTGCTGCCCATCATCAGCAAGCAGGCGGACCGTTGCATGGACTGCGGCATCCCCTTCTGCCACGACTCCTGTCCGCTGGGCAATCTGATCCCCGACTGGAACGACCTGGTGTCGCGCGAGGACTGGCGGGCGGCCGCCGACCGGCTGCACGCGACGAACAACTTCCCGGAGTTCACGGGGCGGTTGTGTCCGGCGCCGTGTGAGGCGGGATGTGTGCTGGCGATCAATCAGCCGGCCGTCACCATCAAGAACGTCGAGTGCGCCATCGCCGATCGGGCGTGGGAGGACGGATTCGCGCCGCCGCGCCCGCCGGACCGGTTGTCCGGGCGGACGGTCGCGGTGATCGGGTCCGGGCCCACGGGGCTCGCCGCGGCGCAGCAGCTGACGCGGGCGGGGCACACGGTCGCTGTGTACGAGAAGGACGACCGGATCGGCGGGTTGATGCGGTACGGCATCCCCAGTTTCAAGATGGAGAAGCACCATCTGGAGCGGCGGATCGAGCAGATGCGGGCCGAGGGGACCAAGTTCCGTACGTCGACGGCGGTCGGGCGGGACATCGGCGCGGCCGAGCTGCGGTCGCGTTACGACGCGGTCGTCATCGCCACCGGAGCCACGGCGTGGCGTGAACTGCCCGTTCCAGGGCGCGAGTTGAGCGGTATCCAGCAGGCGATGGAGTATCTGCCGCTGGCCAACCGGGTGTGCGAGGGGGATCTGGAGTCGTCCCCCCTGTCCGCCGCCGGGAAGCATGTCGTCATCGTCGGCGGCGGGGACACGGGGGCGGACTGTCTGGGCACCGCCGTGCGGGACGGTGCCGCGTCCGTCACCCAGCTGGACATCTACGCCCAGCCCGGCGCCGAACGGGACGAGGACGCCGAGCCGTGGCCGACGTATCCGAAGATCTACCGCCTCTCGCCCGCGCACGAGGAGGCCCGCGATCTCGAGACGGCACCGGCGGCGGACGCGGACGTGCGGCTGTTCGCGGCGTCCACGCTCCGCTTCACGGGCGACGCCGACGGGCACGTACGGTCGCTGCACCTGACCGAGGTGGACGCACAGCGCCGCCCGCTGCCGGAGACCGGGCGGACGCTGCCCGCCGACCTGGTGCTGCTCGCCCTCGGCTTCTCCGGGCCCGACCAGGGGGACGGGCTGATCGAGCAGCTGGGGCTGGAGCTGGAGCCTCGCGGCACGCTCACACGCGATGCCGGGTTCGCCACGAACGTCTCCGGCGTGTTCGCCGCGGGGGATGCCGCTCGGGGGCAGTCGCTCATCGTGTGGGCGATCGCCGAAGGGCGGGCGGTGGCGGCGGCCGTCGACCGTTATCTGACGGGGAGTTCGCGCCTGCCCGCGCCGATCTCACCGTACGACCGGCCGATGACGGTGTGACGGGGGCGCTGCCCGCTCCTCCCCCGCCTCCGCCTCCGCCTCTTCCCCCTAGCGCCGCTCGTCCGTCCCCGCCACCTTCCCCGTGGCCAGCGCCACCCTGTTCCACGTGTTGATGGTCAGGATCAGGGCCAGTACGTGGGCCAGCTCCTGGTCGTCGAAGTGTGCCGCGGCCTGGGCGTAGACCTCGTCGGGAACCCCGCCGTCGGCCACCAGGGTCACCGCCTCCGTCAGGGCCAGGGCCGCCTGTTCCTTCTCGGTGTAGAAGTGGCGGGCCTCGCGCCAGACGGCGACCAGGTGCAGCCGGTCCTCGCTCTCGCCGGCCTTGCGGGCGTCATTGGTGTGCATGTGGAGGCAGTAGGCGCAGTGGTTGAGGTGCGAGGCGCGGATCTGGATCAGCTCGACCAGCGCCGGGTCCAGGCCCTCGCGAGCGGCGGCGTCGAAGCCGACTATGGCGCGGAAGACCTTGGGGGCGGACTTCGCGAGGTCCAGACGGGTCCGCGCGGCCTCGGCCGTGGCGATGGCGGAGTCGATGCCGGAGGCGATGTCGATGTCGGAGTCGGTGCCGGAAGTGCCCTGCGTCGCAGTCGTGTTCGTCGTCATGTGCTCCAAGTTACGACTCCGAAAGACCCACTGTAGGGTGCATTTCCATGGCGAGATCGTGGGTCAATTCTGCGGAGCGGATCGGTGCCGACCTGCACCTGGACCTGTCGGAGTCATCCGGGGCGTCCGGGCCCGGCGGGCGGCGGGCCGCGCTGACCCGTGCGCTGCGCGAGGCGGTACGCGAAGGGCGGCTCGCGCCCGGCACGCGGCTGCCGCCGTACCGCTCGCTGGCCGCGGATCTCGGGATCGCCCGCAACACCGTGGCCGACGCGTATGCGGAGCTGGTGGCCGAGGGCTGGCTCACCGCACGGCAGGGCTCGGGGACGCGGGTGGCCGAGCGCGCCGAGCCCCTGTGGCGTGCCGAGCGGGTGCCCCGTAAGGCACCGCCACGCGCGCGTGGCCCTCGGCACGACCTGCGGCAGGGCACGCCGGACGCGTCGGCGTTCCCGCGCGCGGCGTGGCTGGCCTCCTATCGGCGGGCTCTCCAACAGGCGCCCAACGAGATCTTCGGGCCCGGTGATCCCGCCGGACGGATCGAACTGCGGCAGGCGCTGACCGAATACCTGGCACGCGCGCGTGGCGTGCGCACCGAGCCGGGCCGGGTCGTGATCTGCTCCGGCTTCGCGCACGCCCTGCGCCTGCTGTTCTCCCAGGAGGGCGGCGGCGTGCTGCGCGGTCCACTGGCCATGGAGGGTTACGGACTGGGCTTCCACCGGGAGCTGGTCGCCGCCGCGGGCGTACGGACCGTACCGCTGCCCCTCGACGAGGACGGCGCCCTCGTCGACCGGCTGGCGCGCGAGCGGGCCGTGCTGCTCACGCCCGCGCACCAGTTCCCGACCGGCGGCCCGCTGCACCCCGAGCGCCGGGCCGCCGTGATCGACTGGGCACGCGCGCGTGGGGGCGTCGTGCTGGAGGACGACTACGACGGGGAGTTCCGCTACGACCGCAAGCCCGTCGGTGCCGTCCAGGGCCTCGATCCCGAGCGGGTGATCTTCATCGGCTCGGTCAGCAAGAGCCTGTCGCCGGCGGTGCGGCTCGGGTGGATGGTGCTGCCGGAGCGGTTCGTCGGCGACGTCCTCGCGGCCAAGGGCGAGCGCGAGGCGTGGGCGAGCGTCCTCGATCAGCTGAGCCTCGCCGACTTCATCGTCTCCGGGGCGTACGACCGTCACGTACGGCGCATGCGGCAGCGGTACCGGCGCCGCCGCGACCGGCTCGTCTCGGCCCTCGCCGCGCACGCGCCGGACATCGAGGTCACCGGTGTCGCCGCCGGACTCCACGCGGTACTGCGGCTGCCGCCGGGCAGCGAGCGGTCCGTGGTCAAGGCGGCCACCTGGCAGGGCATCGCCCTGGACGGCCTCGCCGAGTTCCGGCACCCGGAGGCGGCGGAGCCCGACATGCCGGTCCGTGACGGCATCGTCGTCGGATACGCGACGCCATCGGAACACGCGTACGGAGCGGCGCTGGAGGCGCTGTGCGGGGTGCTGCCGCCGGGGCGGTAGCGGAGGCCGGCCGGGGGACCCCGCGGCACCGGAATCCCGCCTGCGGAGGAGCCGTCCGATCCGAACCTGCAAGGAACCTGTAAGGAACCTCTGAGCACGCCGGCCGCTACGGCTTGCGGCCCACCGCCCCGTACCCGGGAATGACCCCGTCGTCCTGCCCGGGGACCGGCTCACCCAGTTCGGGGTGCCACTGGTGCGGCACCTCGACGCCGGGCTCGACGAGTTCGAGGCCGTCGAAGAAGCGCGCGAACTCCTCGCGGGAGCGCAGGGCCAGTGTGACGCCGGCCGCCTTGAGCTTCTCGGTCGCCGCCTTCGACTCCTCGGGAGTGAAGTCGGCGGTCGCGTGCGTGACCACCAGGTAACTGCCGGAAGGGAGTTCGGACAGCAGCCGGCCGACCAGTTCGTGCGCGCCGTCCTCGTCGGAGACGAAGTGCAGCAGCGCGACGAGGGAAAGGGCCACCGGACGGCTGAAGTCCAGTATCTTCCGGGCGCCTTCGAGGACGGCGTCCGGGTTGCGCACATCGGCCTGCAGATACTCGGTGGCGCCCTCGTCCGCGCCGCGCAGCAGGGCCGCCGCGTGGGCCAGCACGATGGGGTCGTTGTCGCAGTAGACGACGCGTGCGTCAGGGGCGATTCCCTGAGCGATCTGGTGGAGGTTCGGCTCGGTCGGGATTCCGGTGCCGACGTCCAGGAACTGGCGTACGCCGTTCTTGGCGAGCCAGCGGGTGGTGCGGTGCATGAACGCGCGGTTGACGCGCGCCATCACCGGGACGCGCGGGTCGAGGGCGAGCATCTGCTGCCCCATGGCCTCGTCGACCGGGTAGTTGTCCTTGCCGCCGAGGTACCAGTCGTACATCCGCGCGGGATGCGGCTTGCTGGTGTCGATCTCGACGAAACGGTTCCGCCCGGTCATGACGAACTCCATAAGGGTCTGCAGCAGTCGGTGGCTGTCAACTCAGTGACTCTCAACGCACTGACTGTCAACTCAGTGGCTGTCAACTCAGGACCAAAATAAGGGAATTGGCTGAAAAAAGAGACCGCTCACGACAGGAGGAAGTCCGCCTCCCCGGCCTTGGCGCCCTCGATGAACGCCGTCATCTCGTCCGTGGTGTAGATCAGCGCCGGCCCGTCCGGGTCGGTCGACTGCCGGACGGCGATACGGCCGTCGGCGAGCTTCATCGCCTCCAGGCAGTTACCTCCGTTGCCGCCGCTCCACGGCTTGTGCCAGCCTTCGCTGCCCAAGTCCCGCGCGGGCATGCCGTTGTAGACGCGTATGCGCGGCTTGATGCGATCCATTCACAGCTCCTTGCGGAGATCCCGGAGGATCTCCTTCGTGCGATGTGCCGTAGCGGCCTGCGCCGCCATGCGGTCCATGACCTCGAGGTGGGTCGCCACCTCGGTGCGCGCGTCGAGGTAGACGGCGCCGGTCAGGTACTCGCTGTAGACCATGTCCGGCAGTTCTGACATGGCAAATCGGAACAGCACGAAGGGCCCGTACGTGCCGGGGTGCGGCCCGTTCGCGAACGGGGCCACCTGCAGCGTCACGTTGGGCAGCCTCGTGGCCTGGAGCAGCCGGTCGATCTGGGCACGCATCACCTCCGGGCCGCCGACCTGGCGGCGCAGCACGGTCTCGTCCATCACGACCCACAGCCGCGGCGCGTCCTCACGGGTGAGCAGTTGCTGGCGTTGCATACGCAGCGCGACATGGCGCTCTATGTCGTCGGGGCTGGTCTGGCCGATGGCGCCCGACTTCAGCACGCCGCGCGCGTAGTCCTCGGTCTGCAACAGGCCGGGCACGAAGTGGGGTTCGTAGGACCGGATGAGCGCGGCGGCGCCCTCCAGGCTGACGTACATCGAGAACCAGCCGGGCAGGATGTCGTGGAAGCGCTGCCACCAGCCGGGCTTGTTGGCGTCCTCGGCCAGTTGTACGAAGGCGTCGGCCTCGTCGTCGGAGATGCCGTAGGCCTTCAGGAGCAGTTGGAGATACGGGATTTTGAGCGAGACCTCGGCCATCTCCATACGGCGGACGGTCGCTGGAGCGACCCGGAGCACCCGGGCTGCCTCCTCGCGCTTGAGCCCGGCGCGTTCGCGCAGGTCGAGCAGGCGGCGGCCGAGGACGACCTGGCCGACCGTAGGTGCGGACCGCGGCTCGCTCACGCTCCACCTCCACGTATGAATCCCGACAGGTCGATTGAATCCTGACAGGCCGACGGCGCCATTCGAAGACCCATTCGAAGATCCCGGTGGACCTTCGGTGATCTCAACTGGCGCCGTTCGACATGCTGTTGCGAGCAGTGTGCCACGGCCTTCCAGAGAGTCACACAGCACTCTGCATTTTCCAGAGTGACACTTGCCAAGTGTTCACGCCGGGGAGATAGTGGCAAGCGTGATTCCGTCCCCGCCCTTAGGAACAGACGCCACCGTGGTCCCCCACGACCTCGGTGCCGCCCCGACAGTGGGACCCCAGCGGGGCACCGCCGCCGAGCGCCGGTTCCGTTTCGAACTGGCCGCGCATCCGGGTTCTCCCGCGCAGGCCAGACGCCTGACGAGGGCGCGGCTGAACGGCTGGGCGGTGTGCGAAGACACCTGCGACACGGCGGCTCTCGTCGTGTCGGAACTGGTCACCAACGCGATCGTGCACACCGCCAGCGAGCACATAGTGTGCGAGCTGCGCGACGGCGCCGACCTGGTGCGCATAGCCGTGCGCGACGAAGGATGCGCGCCGGGTGAGCCGCATCCCCTGTCGGCGCGCCCCGAGGAGGAGCACGGGAGGGGACTGCTTCTCATAGACGCCCTCAGCCAGGCCTGGGGGGCGGGCGAGGACGGGTCCGGGCTGGTGGTCTGGGCCGATCTGCCGAGGGTCGCCGGGTTTCAGGACGCCTCTCGCGGAGACACCGGGCCGTACAACGACGGACCGTACAACGACCTCGGATGGAAGTCCCGGCCCAAGCCGGGTCCCTCCGGCGGCTCGGGCGACGAGGACGACGACGAAACACAGGCGCGGTACGGCAGGGGAACGGGGTCCGCATGGCTGTGAGGGGCGCGTCCGGCGGCGGTCAGGTCCTGAGCCTGGACACGCTGGTCCGCCTCCGCCGCGACATGCCGACGAGGGGGGCGCCTCGACGGCTGCCGGTCCCCGACGGGATGACGGCGCCGCTGGGCTTCGACGCGGTGGCGGTGCCCGCCCGCTACGGGCCTCTGATCATGCCTCGGCTGCCTCGGGTCGGCTGTGTCTACGCCGATGAGTCGCACTGGTGGTGGATCGTGCCGTCCGACTCCGACTACGCGCTGGAGTGGCCGGCGTCCGTGCGGTACCTGACGGGCGCGGTCGCCCTGGACACGCCTCGACTGATCCACCGGCCCGACGGGACCGTGCCCTATACGCCGCCGATTCCGCTGTATCTGGCGTTGTGCAGGGTTACGGGGACCACGCCTACGTGGCAACGACAGATCTCCGCGTGAGACTCCGCCGGTTGGGCGGGGTCCTTAGGCGCTGTGAGTGACGGGGCGGCGCCCGCTGTCGTCCCGTACCAGGGCTGTCGTCCCGTACCAGGGCACTGCCGCCCCCTGGACCCCCGCTTCGGCCCTGCGGGCCTCGTCCTCAAACGCCGGACGGGCTTGAATCACCCGTCCTCACCGCGTACGCCCGCGTGCACCCCCTGCCCTCACTCACGCCCTCCCCCGAACTCGCCCGCCCCGCCATAGTGGCCCTCCGTCGCGAGGGCGGTCGGGGGAGGGTGGACGGTGGGGAAGAAACGCGCTGCTGGTGGGCCCGAGGTGTCCGAGTCGGAGCAGCTGCTCTTCGGGGGGCCGTTGCGGTACGACATGGGGTGGAACCGGCATCGGGACGCCTTTCTGGAGCTGAACTTCCGGGCGATGGTGACGCGGCTGCCGTCCCTGCTGTCGTCGAGTTTCCGGCTCGCGTGGCAGGCCGACCGGCGGGCCGCGCGAACCGTGCTGGTGGCCGAGGTGGGGCGCGGCCTTGCACAGGCGGTCGGGCTGCTTGCCGTGAACAGTGTGCTGGGGCGGCTGATCGGGGGCGGGGCCCTGGAGGAGCGGTTACGGGGTGCCGTTCCCGCGCTGGTCATCATGGCCGCCGTGATGGTGGTCTCGACGCTGCTGCGGGCCGCGTCGATCTACGCCACCGGACGCCTGGAGCCCAAGGTGGAGCGGGTGGCGACCGAGCTGTATCTGGAGCGGGCGGCGGCCGTGGAGCTCGCCGCGATCGAGGACCACGCGTTCCACAAGCTGCTGGACACCGCACAGTACGGCGCCGGAGCCGCTCGCCGGATGATCTCGTACAGCACGCGGGTCGTGAACGCGGCCATCTCGCTGATCGCGGCGGCGGGCGTCCTCACCGTGCTGCACCCTGCCCTGCTGCCCCTCCTCGCCACGATGACGCTGCCCAGCGCCTGGAGCGCCCTGACGAACGCCCGGCGCCGCTACGAGTCCTTCCACACCTGGGTGCAGCACTCCCGGGCCGGTCATCTGATCAGCGGGCTGCTGACCGAGCCCGCCGCGGCGCCCGAGATCCGTGTGCACGGGGTCGGGCCGTTCCTCCTGCGCCACTACCGGGCGATGTCGGAGACGGCGGAGGCCGAGCAGGCGCGGCTGGCCAGGCTTGCGGCGCGTACCGGGCTCATCGCGGCGGCGTGGACGGGGCTCGCGACCGTCGCGACGTACGCCACGCTGGGCGGGCTGCTGCTCGCCGGTGCCATGGCGCTGTCCGTGGCGGGTACGGCCGTCATCGCGATCCGCACGGGCTCGTCGAGCCTCGACAGCCTGGTCCTGGAGGTGAACGCGCTCCACGAGGAAGCGCTCTTCGTGGGCGATCTGCAACGGCTGTACGTCGAGGCGGCCGAACGGGCGATTCCGGTCGGTGGCGCCGCGCTGCCCGAGGACCCGCGGGAGGTCCGCTTCGAGAACGTCAGCTTCAGCTACCCGGGTGATTCGGCCCGGCCCGCCCTCGACGACGTCACGCTCGCCCTCCCCCTCGGCCGGATCATCGCGCTGGTCGGCGAGAACGGCTCCGGCAAGACCACCCTGGTCAAGCTGCTGGCCGGGCTCTACACCCCGGACTCCGGCCGCATCCTGTGGGACGACGTCGACGCGGCCGGTGCCGACCGGCACCAACTCGCCGAGCGCATCGCGATGGTGGCCCAGGACTTCAAGCGCTGGCCGTTCACCGCCCGGGTCAACGTCGCCGTCGGCCGTTCCTCCGCGCCCCTCACCGAGGAGCGTCTGACCGCCTCGGTCGCCGAGGCCGGGGCCGGGGACGTGGTGGCCGATCTGCCGCGGGGCCTGGACACGTTGCTGGCCCGTCAGTTCAACGGCGGGCACGAGCTGTCCGGCGGTCAGTGGCAGCGGCTCGGGATCGCCCGGGCCGCCTACCGGCGGGGCCGCATCCTGATCGTGGACGAGCCGACCGCGGCCCTGGACGCACGGGCCGAACTGGAGGTCTTCGAGAAGATCCGCGCCCTGGCCTCCACCGGCCAGACGGTCGTCCTCATCACCCACCGGCTGGCGTCCGTACGCCACGCCGATCTGGTGCATGTCCTCGACCAGGGCAAGCTCGTGGAGTCCGGCACGCCCGACGAGCTACTGGCCACGGGTGGGGTCTACGCGGAGCTGTACTCGCTCCAGGCTGAGCAGTTCACGACGCGGGTGCCCGCGCCGAAGGCGGGCTGACCTCGACGAGGGCCCGGCGCGAAGCCGGGCCGACCCTCATCCGACGCGCCCTCACCTCGCGCGGCGGCGTCACGCGGCGGCGTCGACCACCATGTCACCGCGGACAATCACGAGAAACGCGTCCGTGGCGAGGTCCATGACGACCTCGGCGGGCAGACCTTCCATCCGCCGCGCGTGTGCGAACTCCTCCGCCGGCCACGAACCTCGCGGCCCTCCCGCGGGAAAGCGTTCGAGCACTGTTCGCCCGTTCACCATCCTGCACCTCCCGAAAGCGTCGTACTTGTAGGAGTTAACGCCTGCCGGAGGTGAATCGCCTCGCCCAGTGACGGGACTGAGACGTAGTTGACACTCGTTCACCGCGATGTGTGAGCTTCCGATCACTCTCGATGATCAAACGCTACACCTTGTGTCAGTCCTCGTACTCGTCGTGATATCGGATACGTTCACTGCCCGCAGGCGCTCCGAGAGCCGACGCACGCCCCTTGGGCTCCTCCCACTCCTCCTGCCGGCCCAGCGCGGTGAGGTCCAGGAAGCCGGTGGTCGAGCCCAGCCCGTCGAGACCGCGCTCGTACGTCGAGTACGTGTGGAAGATGCGGTCCCGGTCCCGCAGGAAGCAGCTGACACCGGGCCGTTCCACCAGCTCGCCCTCGTGCTCCAGGGTGACCTCGAAGTCGTGGTTGAAGTCGCTGCCGCAGGACGAGTACCAGGGCACCGTCCAGCCCATCCGCGCCTTGAACGGCAGGATCTTCGTGTACGGCGCCCTCGACACGGCGGCGAAGGTCGTCCCCCGCGCCTTCAGGTGCGCCACATGCCCGATCTGGTCCAGGAATCCGGAGCAGCTGCGGCATCCGGCGTCCCAGTCCGGGGCGAACATGAAGTGGTAGACGACGAGTTGGTGCCGCCCCTCGAAGAGGTCGAGCAGGGTGGCCTTGCCGTCGCCGCCCTCGAAGACGTACTCCTCCTCGATCTCGACCATGGGCAGTCTGCGCCGCTCGGCGTTGAGCGCGTCACGCGCGCGTGTCGCTGCCTTCTCCCTGACCAGCAGTTCCTCGCGCGCCGCGCGCCACTGCTCGCGCGAGACGATCTCCGGAAGCGACATGGGCGCCCCTCCTGTGCAACGGTCCGTCCGGGTGGTGACCGGTGCGCGGGGCGTAACTCATCGCCCGCCCGGAGAATTTCAGGAGATTTTCTCGGAGTACGTCACCGGCAGCGCGAGCAGGCCGCGGGCGCGCAGCGAGCGGCGCCACCTGAGGTCGCCGTCGGCGAGGGCGAGTTCGGGGAACCGTTCCAGGAGGGCGGCCAGGGCGATCTCGGTCTCGGCGCGGGCGAGCGAGGCGCCGAGGCAGTAGTGGATGCCGTGTCCGAGCGCGAGGTGACCGGAGGCGTCGCGGCCGAGGTCGAGGCGGTCGGGGTCGGGGAAGCGGGCGGGGTCGCGGTCGGCGGCGGAGAGGGAGAGCAGGACGGTTTCCCCGGCGGGGACGGTCACGCCGCCGATGGTCACGTCCTCGGTCGGGAAGCGCCGGATGGCGAGGAGGGCGGGGCCGTCGTAGCGCGCGAACTCCTCGACCGCGAGGGGGATGCGGGACGGGTCGGCGCGCAGGGCTGCAAGCTGCTCGGGGTGGTCGAGCAGGGCGAGCACGGCGTTGCCGATGAGCTGCACGGTGTTCTCGTACCCGGCGAACAGGATGAGGAAGGCGAGGGACATCAGCTCGTCCTCGCTCAGCCGGTCGCCGTCGGTGTCGCGGACCGCGATGAGGTCGGAGAGCAGGTCGTCGGCGGGTTCCGTGCGCTTGTCGGCGAGGAGCCGGGTGAAGAACCCGAGCATCGCCACGACGGCCTCCTTGGCGGCCTGCGGTCGCGCCGGGTCGGGGGCGACGAGGGCGTCGGTCCACTCCCGGAAGTCCCGTCGGTGCTCGTCCGGGACGCCGAGCAGGTCGCAGATGACGGTGATGGGGAGGGGGGCGGCGAAGGAGGCGATCAGGTCGGCGGTGCCGTGCGGGCCGAGGGCGTCGAGGAGCCGGTCGGCGGTGCGCCGTATGGGCGTGCGGAGCTGCTCGACGCGGCGCGGGGTGAAGGCACGGCCGACCAGGCGGCGCATGCGGGTGTGGTCGGGCGGGTCCATGTTGAGGAGGTTGGCGTCGAGGGCGGGAGGGAGAGCGAGGCCCCGGTAACTCCCGGGTGCCGCATGCCTCTTGTCCAGGGACAGCCGTGGGTCGGCGAGGGCCTCGCGGACGTCGTCGTACCGGGTGACGAGCCAGGCGGGACTGCCGTCGGGTCCGGCGATCCGGTGCACCGGGGCTGTGTCGCGCAGGCGCCGGTACACGTCGTACGGGTGATCGAGGAGGCCGTCGGCGAGATCCATGGACCTCAGACTATGCACCTCGCAAACATGTGCCGGCCTAGGTGTCGTACTCCTGGATGCGCCTGCCGTGGCTGCGGTCCAGGAGCGCGGGGATCCGCTCGCCCAACTCCCGTACCACGGCGGGCACATCGATGGTCAGCAGCTCCCGGTCACGCATCAGCACGCGCCCGTCCACGATCGTCGTGCGGACGTCGGAGGAGCGGGCGCTGTGGACGAGCGTGGCGGCGAGGTCGTGGACGGGCTGGGTGTGCGGGCCGGTGAGGTCGACCAGGATGATGTCGGCGCGCCGACCGGGTGCGATGCTGCCGGCCACCTCACCGAGTCCGACGGCGCGGGCGCTCTGGAGCGTGGCGTGGTGCAGGGCTTGACGGGCTGTCAGCCAGCGGGGGTCGCCGGCGGTCGACTTCTGGATGAGGGCGGTGAGGGCCATCGACTCCCATACGTCGAGGGAGTTGTTGGAGGCGGCGCCGTCCGTGGCGAGGCCGACCGGGATGCCGAGCTCGCGCAGGGCACGTACGGGTGTGGTGGTGGGCCAGGCGAACTTGAGGTAGCCGCGCGGGGCGCTGGCGACGGCGACGCGGCCGGAGGCGTTGCGCAGGATCGGCAGGTCGCGGTCGAGGATGCCGGTGCCGTGCGCGATGAGGACGTCGACGTCGAGGAGGCCGGTGCGCCGGAGTACCTCGATGGGCGTGACGCCGTGGCGGGCGAGGCCGGCCTCGGCCTGGTCACGGTTCTCGGAGGCGTGGAGGTGGACGGGGAGGCCGTGCTCACGGGCGAGTTCGGCGGTGGCGGCCAGGTCGGCGTCGTCGACGGTGTAGGGGGCGTGCGGGGCGAGGGTGGTGGTGATACGGCCGCCCGCGCCGCCGCGATGCCGCAGCGCGAACTCCAGTGACCTTTCCCGCCCTTGCGGGCCCTGGGAGGAGAAGTAGGCCTCGCCGAGGTGGGCACGCATCCCGCACTCGTCGACCACGGCGGCGACGGCGTCCATCGCGAAGTAGTGGTCGGCGAAACAGGTGACCCCGCCGCGGATCATCTCGGCGCAGGCGAGCCGCGCCCCCAACTCCACGTCCTTCTCGGTGAGGTTGGACTCGACGGGCCACACGACGTCGTTGAACCACTCCTCGGTGGGCAGGTCCTCGGCGACGCCGCGCAGGGCGACCATGGGGGCGTGGGTGTGGCAGTTGACGAGGCCGGGGAGGGCGACCTGGCCGTGGGCGTCGATGCGCTCGGTCGCGCTCAGCTCCTCGGCCTGGGCGCTGCTGATCACCGCCTCGACGGCCCCGTCCCGTACGACGATCGCGGCGTCCTCGGCGAACCCGATCCCCTCATGATCGTCGTGCGTGAGCACCGTGCACCGGGTGATGATGAGACCGGCGGGAGAAGGCGTCATGCAGTCACCGTACGACGCGGTCGTGCCCCCGGACGGGGTGAACCGCGTATCCCGTCGGCGCTCTGTCCCGGCGGCGTGGGCACGTGCACTCTGGCCTCACCACCGCCCGTCGTAAGGCTTCCGGAAAGGGGCCCGACATGCTCCTCGGTACCTGGAATCTAGAGAATCTGATGCTGCCGGGCAGTGGTGACGGCGCGCCCGAGACCGACGCCGAGTACGAGGCGAAGGTGGCGTCCCTCGCCTCGGTGATCACCGCGCTCGACCCGATGCTGCTGGGCGTCCAGGAGGTCAAGCAGGAGGAGGCGCTCGACGACCTGGTCCGGGCGGTGGGCGGGGAGTGGCACACCGCGCTCTCCCGGCACCGGGACGCCCGCGGCATCCGAGTCGGCTTCATCAGCCGTACGCCGATGCGGGTGCGTCGGGACACGCGCGTGTTCGCGCAGAAGCTGCGCCCCGTGCAGAGCGACGACGGCGCACAGCCCGGCGATCACGACCAGGAGTCGAGCCGCGGCTTCCTGGCGGTGGAGGTCGACACGGCGGACGGGCCCCTGCGAGTGGCCGTGGCGCACCTCAAGTCGAAGCTGCTGACGTACCCGGGCAATGGCAGCAAGTCGCGCTTCCATCCGCACAACGAGGCCGAACGGGCGCGCTTCGGCGCCTACGCCCTCTATCGCCGGGCAGCCGAGGCGGCAACTCTGCGCGGCCTCGCGGACTTCCTGCTCGAGGACGACGGGCGCGAGCGGGACGTGGCCGTCCTCGGTGACATGAACGACGTGGTGAACGCCGCGACGACGCAGATCCTGCTCGGCCCTCCGGGATCCGAGCTCGACCGGGAACGCGCCTTCAGGAAACCCGATCTGGGCGATGCGCTCCGGCTGTGGAACGTGGCCCCGCTGATACCCGTGAAGCGGCGCTTCTCCCGCGTCAACTTCGGACGCGGGGAGCTGATCGACCACGTCCTGACCAGCCACCGTCTGGTCCACCGCGTCTCGGAGGCGGGCACGGGCCTGCCCGACCAGCAGGACCGGGCCCTCGAACTGCCGTCGGTCGGCGAGGACCCGACGGAGCGGGTCGGGACGCCGGGGTCGGACCACGCGCCGGTGTGGATACGGTTCGGCGACTGACACCGCGGTGCCACGGGGGCCGGTCCCGGAGCGCCTGACCTGGGCGGTGGAGAACCTTGACCTCGCGCCCGGCGACCGAGTGCTGGAGATCGGCTGCGGCCGGGGTGTCGCGGTGGCCCTGCTCTGCGAACGGCTCACCTCGGGCACGGTGACCGCGATCGACCGCTCGGCAACGGCGGTGGAGGCGGCGCGGCGCCGTAACGAAGAGTGCGTGGCGGCGGGCAGGGCGGTCCTCCACACGGCCTCCCTGGAGGAGTCCGCCTTCCCCGACGCGTCCTTCGACAAGATCCTCGCCGTCAACGTGAACCTGTTCTGGGTGCGCTCCCCGGACCGGGAGTTGGCCGCGCTGAGACGCTGGCTGGCACCGGGCGGCTCCCTGTGCCTGTGCTGGGAGCCGCCGGACGCGCGCCGGGCCGAGGAGATCGCCGGGAAGGTGTCGGCGGCCGTGGCGTCGCGGGGGTTCGTGGCGGAGGTGCGGGTGGGGGTGACCGGGGCGGGCAGCAGGTTGGTGTGCGTGCGGGCACGGGGCTGACGGACATCACCCGGCGAGGGGGACGTCGGTGGTCGCGGGACCCCGTGGCCCGTGCAGCCCGGCCCGGTCGCGCTTCTCACCGAGTTCCGCCAGCAACTCGGTGAGCCGGTCGGTGTGCCAGGGCGTGAGCAGGCCCGAGTCGTCGAGGTGCACGGCGCAGGCGGTGGTCGCGTCGACGAGCTGTTCGAGGGTGGCGACGATCTCGTCCGCACCCTCCGTGTGCCGGGCGAGCGCGGGAAGTTCGGCGGCGGCGAGGGCATTGGCGGTACGGGCCTCGGCGAGCGCACGGTAGGCCTCGCGGCGCAGGGTCCAGCGGACGGCGCGGGAGTCGGTGCAAGGCGGGTCGGTCTCGTACGGCAGGCGGGGGGCGTCGGCCTCGCGCCGAGCAGAGGTGGCCTCGGACTCCCGCAGCACATGCGCGAGGTAGGCATGTGCCGCCCGGTCGGCCGTCGCGAGGCGGGACCGTACGCCCCCACCCCGCTGCCCGGGCATCGGCAGGTGCCCCACGACCAGCACGATCGCGCAGGCCAGCAGCGTCTCGCCGATCCTGCTGACGGAGGCCTGGGGCTCGCCGCCCACCATGACCAGGGCGAGCACGAGAACGGTCACGACGGCGGTCTGGGCGGCGAAGTGCCGGGTGGCCACGGGAATCAGGGCGCCGCTGAGAGCCACGAGCGCGATGAGCCCTTCCGGCCGGGGCAGTACGGCAGCGAACCCTGCGAAGAGCAGGGCTCCCAGCATGGTGCCGGCGGCCCGGCACAGCACCCGGGACGCGAGCGGCCCGAGGTCCGGCTTGACGAGGAAGACGGCGGTGGCGGGGAGCCAGTACCAGTGCTCGTGCTGCCCGTACCACTGGGTGTGGTGCAGCGCCTGGGCGATGGCGGCGCTGGCCCCGAAGCAGAGGGCGACGCGCAGGCCGTACTCCCGACCGCCGGCCCCGAACACGGAGCGGGCGAGATCCGCGGCGGTACGGCGCCGGGTGTGCAGGTCACGGTTGCCGCGGCCCCGGTCGAAGGTCTCGGCGGCGTGCAGCAGGGCATCGTCCAGGGCGCGCAGGGCGGGCGCGGAGCGGGAGGGCGCCGGGAGGGGCCCGGTGTGGGTGTTGCCGCGTACGGCGGCGGCGAGGCGCCGGGGGCCTTCGGAGGCCCGCGCGGGCACCGCTTCCCCGGCCCAGGCGCGCGCGGTGGCGGCCTCGGCGAGGGGCAGTGCGGCCGCGTACTGCGCGTGCAGCCGCCGCTCGGTGGACGAGGAGGCGTACCGCCGCAGCCGGGGCCCGGTGAGGGCGTCCTGCGCATGGTCCAGGGCTGCGGTGAGCGCGACCCGGCGGGCGGTGGCGTGCCGGGTGCCGACGGCGTCGAGGAGGTCCGCGACGGCGTCGTACACGTCGGCTACGGCGTCACGCTCGCCGTCGAACCGGAAGTCACCGACGAGGGAGCCGGGCGTGGGGAGCGCCAGCCGCAGCCCGAGCAGCCAGGCGGCACCGCCGAGGTAGGCGAGCGCCCGCAGCCACCCGCTCTCCGGCAACGGCATCCCCGCCCCGATGGCGGAAGCGACGAGCAGTTGCGTACCGGCGGCGGAGGCAACGGGCCCGACGGCGCTGATCCCTCCCGCGAAGAGGCCGAGCCCGGTGAGGAGGAGGGTGAGCGGAACGGCCCCGAGACGGTCCCCCGCCATCGTCCCGGCGAAGAGCCCGACCGCCCCTGCCAGCGCGGGCACCCCGAGCCGGTGGACGGAGACACGACGGCTGCCGGGACGGTCGTTGATCCCGGCGAGCATGGCGGCGATGGCGGCGACGACCCCGAGAGAGGCCCGGCCGGCGAGCACGGCGACGAGGAGGAGCGGCCCGGCGGCCAGGGCTCCCCGGAGCACGGCACTCCAGGGGACCGGGCCGCGCTGGGCGCGCAGGGTGTGGGCGAGCCAGGGCGGGAGAGCGAGGGCCGGACGTGCGGGGCGGGACACAGGGCTCCTGTCGGGGCGAGGGCGGGGGTGTGCCTTCGGGCGACGGTGGCCGGGCTCGGGCTGGGCTGTGGTGTCCACGGTAGGGCGAGCTCTTGGAGGCTGTGGGACGCCGACGTTTCGGGGATGTGACGATGCGTGGAAACGCCACGTTCTTTATGAACGCAACTCCGGGCGAGGACCTCCGCCGCGCCGTCTTACTCGACGGCTCAATCGTCGGGCCGGACGGCGGCTTCGAACGGTCCCGAAGGTGGTCTTCTCCACCACGCTGTCGGCGGTGCAGGGCAATGCCCGCCTGGACTCCGGCAGCCTGGCGGAGGAGATCGAGCGGTTGCGGGCCGAGCCCGGGGAGGACGACATCGTGATCGGGTGTTCCTCGCTCCCCCCGGAGAACCGTTCCCGCCCCACGTGCGTGATACCGGAGAACGCGTTGGCATGCACACGAGGGCGGGGGAACGCGAGTGGGGTTCACAGCACGCGCGAGAACGGCGGCACTGGCCGCCGTGGTGGCCGGGACGCTGGTCACGGGGGCGGTATCGGCAGGCGGCCGGCCGGCGCAAGCCGCCGGCTCCGCGGCGCAGGACGGGACGAAGGCCCGGGCGAAGGGGAAGCCACCGGCCACCGTCACCTTGATCACCGGCGACCGTGTGACCGTCGGCTCCGACGGCCGGGTGGTTCGGCTCGTCCCGGGCAAGAGCCGCAAGAAGATCGGCTTCTCGGTGCGACGGGAGACCGGCCACACGTATGTCGTCCCGCAGGACGCCCTGCGGCTGGTCGCCGACGGGGTGCTCGACCGGCAGCTCTTCGACGTCGCGCAGCTGGTCAAGGACGGGTACGACGACGCACACCGCACCACGCTGCCGCTGATCGTCGGCTACCGCCAAGGCGACGCCGGAGCAAGGGACTTGGTCATCGGCGGCGACCCGTTCGCGGACCTGGCCGTGCGCGAGCGCCGTACGCTGCCCGCGGTCGGCGGCGAGGCCTTCGAGGCACCCAAGGCAGGCGCGCCGGCGCTGTGGGCGGCCGTCACGGGCCGGTCTTCGGCCCGTACGTCAGGCGGTACGGCCGCCCCCGCGCGGCCCGTCGCCCATGTCTGGCTGGACGCGAAGGTCCGCGCCTCCCTGGCCGAGAGCGTGCCGCAGATCGGCGCGCCCGCCATGTGGGAGTCGGGCTACACCGGCAAGGGCATCAAGGTGGCGGTCCTGGACTCGGGTGTGGACGAGACCCACCCGGACCTCAAGGGCGTCGAGACGGCGCAGAAGAACTTCAGCGAGTCCCCCGTCGTCGAGGACCGCTACGGCCACGGCACGCACGTGTCCTCCATCATCGCCGGGAGCGGTGCGAAGTCCGGGGGCCGCTACAAGGGCGTGGCGCCCGACGTGAAGCTGCTGGACGGCAAGGTCCTGGGCGATGACGGCTTCGGAGAGATCTCGAACATCGTCGCCGGCATGCAGTGGGCCGTCGACCAGGGCGCCAAAGTCGTCAACATGAGTCTGGGCGCCCGCGACACCCCGGGTGTCGACCCGATGGAGGCGGCGGTCGCCCGGCTCTCCGGCAAGGCCCTGTTCGTGGTGGCCGCGGGCAACGAAGGCGACGGGCCCCACACGATCGACACGCCCGGCAGCGCCCCCGCGGCCCTCACCGTCGGCGCCGTGGACAAGCAGGACCAGATCGCCGACTTCTCCAGCCGCGGCCCGAACCTCGACGGCACGCCCAAGCCGGACATCACCGGCCCCGGCGTGGACATCACCGCCGCCCTGACCACGCAGAGCGAGGAGCCTTCGGGCGAGGACTACATAGCGCAGTCCGGCACGTCGATGGCCTCCCCGCACGTCGCGGGCGCCGCAGCCCTGGTGCTCCAGCAGCACCCGGACTGGAGCGGAGCCCGGCTGAAGGCGCTCCTGACCGGTTCGGCCAAGCCCAACCCGCAGCTGAACGCCCATCAGCAGGGCGCGGGCCGGGTGGACCTGGCGCGCGCCGCCACCGCCTCGGTCGTCTCCGAGCCCGGCTCCCTCGGCTTCGGCCTGCACGCCTGGCCGCACGCCGACGACAAGCCGGCCGCCAAGACCCTCACCTACCGCAACTATGGGACCCAGGCCGTCACCCTGCGGCTGAGTGCCTCCGGGACCGGCCCGTCGGGCGGCCCCGCCCCGGACGGCATGTTCACCGTCAGGGACGCCCGGCTCACCGTTCCGGCCGGCGGCACCGCGAAGACCACCGTCACCGCCGACACACGCAAGGGCAGCGTCGACGGCGTCTTCGGCGGCACCGTGCTGGCGAGCGGGGACGGCCGGCAGGTGCGCACCGGCCTGGTGGTCGAGCGGGAGGTGGAGTCGTACGACGTCACGGTGCGGCACATCGACGCCGACGGCGCGAGCCCGCCCACCTACGCGACGACGGTCAACCCCGTCGACGGGTCCGGCAAGTACGTGGAACTCCCGTACAGCGCGAACGGCACGGTGGTCCAGCGGCTGCCCAAGGGCTCCTACCAGTTGGAGAGCCTGGTCTTCGCCGAGGACAACGAGGTGGGCTTCTTCGTCCAGCCGGTTCTGGACGTGGCCCGGAACGTCACGGTCACCCTCGACTCCCGCAAGGCCAAGCCGTTCGTCGTGAAGGCCCCGGATCCGGCCGCGAAGCTCGTCACCTCCACCGTCGGTTACTACGACGAGGCCCTGGGCGTGGGCAACACCTGGTCCAGCAACGGCGTGCCGCCGATGCGCACCGCCGCGCTCGGCCCGGCGTCCGACACGCTGCGGGCTCAGTTCAGCGGGGTGTGGAAGACGCCAGGCGCGGCCGGCAGGAACGTCGACCACCGGCTCGCCTTCAACCGCAAGGGGAGCTTCTTCACCGGCCTGACCCGCACTCTCACCCGGGCCGACGTCGCCGAGGTGAAGCTCGGCTTCGGCGCGTCCGTCACGGGAGCCAAGGGCACGGTCGACATCACGCCGATGGACGAACGCGGGATGACCATCGACACAACGGAACCGCAGGAGCAGACCCTGCCGCAGGCCACCACGCACTACCTCAGCACGGCCGGCGTGCGCTGGTCCTGGAGGGCCGCACAGCTCAACGCCGGCAGCGAGGTCCGCATGCTCTATACGAAGGACCTGGTGACCTACAAGCCGGGCTCCACCCACACACTGCGGTTCAACACCGGTGTCGTCGGCCCCGATCTCGCGGCAGGGAGGGCTCAGGACCAGGGCGCCGAGCGGACCGGTGACTACATCAGCGCCAGGATCCCGCTGTTCAACGACGGCAGCGGCAACCCGGGTTCCTCGATCGTCACCGGCGGCTTCGCCCGGCTGGAATCCGGCGGGCGGGTCCTCGCCGAGGCCCCGGCGACGGACTGGGTGGGCGCCGAGGTTCCCGCCGCCTCGGCCGCGTACCGCTTGACTCTCGAGGCGAGCCGCTCCGCCGAGGACACCTCCACCAGCACGAAGGTGGCAGGGGTGTGGACGTTCACTTCGGCCCGGCCGGCGTCGGACGGCACGGCCAGGCTGCCGCTGTCGACGGTGCGGCTCGCGCCGAAGCTGAGCCTGAAGGGGACGGCTCCGGCGGGCGGCACGCTCACCGTGCCGCTGAAGCTGAGCGGCGCCGCCGCCGCGGCCGGGCAGGTCGCCGCGCTGACCGTGAACGTCTCCTACGACGGCGGCCGGACCTGGAAGCCGCTCACCGTGACGACCGACGCCAAGGGCGCGCGCTCGGTGAGCGTGAAGCACCCGGCGACCGCCAAGGCCGTGTCCTTCCGGGTGGACCTGAAGGACAAGGGCGGCAACACCATGCGCGAGACGATCACCAACGCGTACCGGCTGGCTCCGTGAGGTGACGGTGCGACCGGCGCTGGGATATTCGGATGCGAGGAGGGGGGCGGGCGCGCATGATCGGCGGATTGACCGCCGACTGCGCTGCACCGTCCCAGGAGCTCCCATGATCCGACGCGTCACCTCCCCCGCGCTCTTCCCGCCCCCCACCTACTCCCACGCCTCCGTCGTCGAAGCCGGCACGAAGCTCGCCTTCCTCGCGGGTTCCGTGCCCCTCGACCGCGACGGGAACCTCGTCGGTGAGGGAGATCCGGTGCGGCAGGCCCAGCAGGTGATCGCCAACCTCGCAGTACAACTGGAGGCGATCGGCAGCGACTTGGCGCACGTCCTGGCGAGCGACGTGTACGTGGTGAGCGGTGAGCCGGCGGTGCTGTCCGCCGTCTGGGAGGTCGTCGAGGCGTCCGGGCTGAGCGTCGGTCCGCACTCGTCGACGCTGCTCGGGGTCGCCTGCCTCGGATACACGGGGCAGTTGGTGGAGATCACGGCCACGGCCGCCGTCCCGGAAGGGGCGCCGCGCCTATGACGCCCGTAGCGCTCCGCCGCGCCAGGCCCACCGATGCCGGTGCCGCGGCCGATGTCTGGCTGCGCTCGTTCGCCGCCGCCCTGCCGACGGTCGTCCGGCCGCGCACCGACGACGATGTGCGGACGTACTTCCGGGAGGTGGTGGTGCTGCTCAGGGAGACCTGGGTCGCCGAGGCCGCCGACCGCATCGTCGGCCTGATGGTCCTCGACACCGATCAGCTCTCCCAGCTCTACCTGGATCCCGACTGGCGCGGCCGTGGCATCGGCGACCGTCTGGTCGACCTCGCCAAGCGGCGCCGCCCGAACGGGCTGAGCCTGTGGACCTTCCAGGTCAACAAGCCCGCCCACCGGTTCTACGAGCGCCACGGCTTCGTCGCCGTCGAGTACACGGACGGCAGCGGGAACGAGGAGCAGGAGCCGGACGTGCGGTACATCTGGCAGCCCGGCCGACCCGATTCCCGGTGATCACTCCTGCGTCCGCCCCCACACCCGCCCCTTGGGCAACGGCCGCGCATACCCCCCGACCCGGCTCGTCCTCAGCCCCAACCCCACCAGCGATTCGGCGAGTTTCACGGCCGCGCCCACCCCGTCGACCACGGGAACCCCCAGCTTCTCCCCCAGGGCCCGCTGCAGCCCTGTCATCCCGGCACAGCCCAGCACCAACACCTCCGCACCCGCGTCCCGTGCCCGTTCGGCCGCCTCCAGGAAGGCGGACTCGGTGCGTTCGGCGTCCTCCAGTTCCAGCACTCCGAGCCCCGTACCGATCACGGCGACGCAGTTGCGGCCCACCCCGGCCGTGTCGAGGCTGTCCTCGATCTGCCCGCACGAGCGCTCCAGCGTGGTCACCACCCCGTACCGGCGCCCGAGCAGACAGGCCAGGTGCGCGGCGGCCTCCGTGATGTCGACGACCGGTACGTCCACCAGCTCCCGGACGCCTTCGCGGCCATGCTCCCCGAAGCCGGCCATGACGACCGCGTCGTAGGCGGGACCGTCGTACGTCCGCAGCGCGTCCATCACCGCCGCCGCCGAGAGGTAACTGTCGAGCCAGCCCTCGGCCGACTCGGGTCCCCACCCGGGGGTCAGCCCGAGCACGGTGGTGCCCGGGCCTGCGGCGGCCCGGGCACCGCGTACGATCTCCTCGGTCATCTCCTGCGTGGTGTTGCAGTTGGTGACGACGATCCGCACGTTCTTCAGACCTCCCGCGCCACGGACCCGGCAGCCGGCTCGTCGGCCCCGGCGGCTCGCTCATCGCGGCACAGCACCAGATACAGCCCCGCCGCCATCGCCGTCCCGATGAACCACGAGTACGGCGCCACATCGCTGAACGTCTTCACCAACGCCAGTACCGCCACGACCCCCGCCGCCGGCAGGAAGGCCCACAGCGCCCTGGGGTTGACGCCCTTGCGGCAGTAGTAGCGCGAGCCCGGCGCGGCGGAGAACAGTTCGTTCACGTCCACCCGGCCCCGCTTGACCAGGTAGTAGTCGACCATGATCACACCGAACAGGGGCCCCAGGAAGGCACCGAGGCCGCCGAGGAAGTAGTTGACGACCGTCGGGTTCGAGAACAGGTTCCACGGCGTCACCACGAGCGCCGCCACCGTGCTGATCATGCCGCCGACCTTGAAGGTGATCTTCTGCGGCCAGACGTTGGCCAGGTCGTACGCCGGAGAGACGAAGTTGGCGACGATGTTGACCCCCATCGTGGCGATGGCGAACGTCAGGGCGGCGAGCACCAGGACCCAGGTGTTGCCGACCTTCGCGACCAGTTCCGCCGGATCCGTGATGGCCTCCCCGAACACCTCCAGCGAACCGGCCGTGACGATCACCGAAACGACCACGAAGGCGGTGGAGTTGATGGGCAGACCCCAGAAGTTGCCCTTGCGGACCGTCCGGTAGTCCGGCGCGAAGCGCGAGAAGTCGCAGAAGTTGAGCATCAGCGTGCCGTACGTGGCGAGGATCAGGCCGATCGCGCCGAACCACTGCCGCCACTGCTCGCCGACGGACACCGGGTGCGGGGTGGTCGTGAGCGAGATCGTCCAGCCGGCCTTGGCGAGGATCCACACCGCCAGCGCGATCATCACGATCCAGATCGCCGGGCCGCAGAAGTCCTGGAACTTGCGCACCGACTCCATGCCCCGGCTGATGATCAGCGCCTGGATCAGCCACAGGGAGAGGAACGACACCCAGCCGAGCGCGTCCAGACCCAGGAAGGAGCTGTGCGTCCAGGACTCCAGACCCGGCCACGCGGCCAGCAGCATGATGTTGACGGCGACGGAGGCCAGATAGGTCTGGATGCCGTACCACATGATGGCGATCACGGCCCTGATCAGCGCCGGGATGTTCGCACCCCACACCCCGAAGCTGATCCGGCTGACGACCGGGAACGGGACGCCGTGCCGCTGGCCGATCCTGCCCATCCAGTTCATGCCGATGTAGATGAGCACGAAGCCGACGAGCAGGGACGTGAAGACCTGCCACACGTTCATGCCGAGGACCAGCAGACCGGCCGCGAACGTGTAGTTGCCGAGGTTGTGGACGTCGGACATCCACATGGCGAAGAGATCGAAGACCTTCCAGTTGCGCTTGCCCGCGGGCGCGAGGTCTTCGTTGGTGAGCCGGGGATCGGGTACGAACGCTGGTGTGCCGGTGACTTCGGCACGGTCGGCGAGGGACACGGGGCCTCCAGGAGCCGGGGGACGGAGGACTGCTTATGGAGGGGCGCCTTGTGAACGGGCACCGAGGCGCGCGTTTGGTATACCAAACTGCGCACATGGTCCTCCCGTCAACCGTTCTGACCGATGTCGCTGCCGTTAACGCTCCGTAAATCACACCCGGAGTCGGCGAAGATGGCCCCATGAGCTCCTCGACGAAGACCGAACCCCTGGGTGCGGTACGGGAACGCGTCCTGGCGACCCTGCGGCAGGACATCATCGCCGGCCGCCTCCGGCCCGGTGACCGGCTCGTCGAGCGGGAGCTGGCCGAGCGCCTCGGGGTCTCGCGCGTTCCGGTCCGCGAGGCGATCCGGGCCCTGGTCGCCGAGGGCTTCGTCCAGTTCGAGTCGGCCCGCCGTACGGTCGTACGCCGGCTGACCCCGGCCGACGTCAAGGAACTCTTCGAACTGCGCGAGGCCCTGGAGGTGTACGCGGCCGGGCTCGCCGCGTCACGGGCGACGCCGGACGATCTCGCCGAGGTGGAGGCGCTCCTCGACCAGGCTGCCGCCGCGACCGAGGCGGGTGACGCGGAAGCGATCACGGACGTCAACAGCCGGCTGCACGACCGCATCGTCGCCATGGCCGGCAACACCCTGCTGATCGAGGCTCTGGAACCGGTCGCCGGCCGCCTGCGCTGGATGACCCGGAGGAACGAGGAGTGGCCCCAACTCCTCGTGGAGCACCGTGAGTTGTTCGAGGCAATCGCCTCGGGCGACCCGAACCGGGCCCGCGCGCACGCACTCACCCACGTGCGCACCAACCACCGCTCGACGGTACGGCAGCTCTTCGGCGAGGCGGCGGCCGAGGAACTCTCCTAGCGACCGCCGTACTTGACCGTCATCGGTCCGCGTACTTGTCCGTCGCCGCCACCAGCGCCGCCGCCACGGTCGGTGCCCCCGCGTCGTGCCCCACGTCGTCGACGACGACCAACTCGCTGCCGGGCCAGGCCTGGTGGAGCCGCCACACGGTCCCCAGCAGGTTGCCGAAATCGAGGCTGCCCTGGACCAGGGTGCCGGGGATGCCCTTCAGCAGCGGGGCGTCCCGCAGGACGACACCCTCGTCGTTGCCCTCGCCCAGGAAGTGGTCGTTGCCGAAGTAGTGCGTGACGGTACGGGCGAAAGCCATACGGAACCGCTCGTCCTCGTATCTCGGGACCGACCGGGGCGGGGCGGGGGCGCACGCCGTCTCCCAGTCCGTCCAGGCCCGCGCCGCCCGCACCCGGACGCGGGGGTCAGGCGACTCGATCAGCTTGTTGTACGCGGCGGCGAGATTGCTTTCGCGCTCCCCGGGCGGCAGCCCACCCAGGAACTGCTGGAACTCCGCCGGGAAGATCCGTCCCAACCCCCGGGTCAGCAGGGACACTTCAGGGTTCGACCCGGTGGCGACCCCGGTCAGCACCAGCTCGGACACGGCCCCGGGACGCGTCTGCGCATACCGCAGCCCCAGCACCGACCCCCACGACACACCCCACACCAGCCAGCGCCCGATGCCGAGGTGCCGTCGCAGCAGCTCCAGGTCGGCGATGAGATGAGCCGTCGTGTTCACGCTCATGTCGGTCTCGTACACGCTCGCGTGCGGCGTCGAACGCCCGCACCCGCGCTGGTCGAGCAGCACGATCCGGTACGCGGCCGGATCGAACAGCCGCCGGAAGTACGGGGTGCAGCCGGAGCCCGGCCCGCCGTGCAGCACGAGCGCGGGCTTGCCGTGCGGGTTCCCGCAGGTCTCCCAGTAGACGTGGTTGCCGTCGCCGACGTCGAGCATGCCGTGGTCGTACGGTTCGATCTCCGGGTAGAGCGTCATCCGGGCACCGTATCGACGGCCCGACCGCCCACGCCCCTCATTTCAGGCCGGCCGCCTCCGCCGCCGTACGCAGCACGTCCCGCAGCATCTCGGGCGTGAGCCTGCCGGTGAAGGTGTTGCGCTGGCTGACGTGGAAGCACCCGAAGAGGTCGAGCCCGGCGCGGCCGTCGGCGCCGTCCAGCGGGACCCGCGCCCCGTGCGCGAAGGCCGGCCGCGGCCTGGGCACGCTCCACCCCGCCTCCACCAGCGCGGGCAGCGTCGCCTGCCAGCCGAAGGCGCCCAGTACGACGACCGCCCGCACGGTCGGGCGCAGCAGCCTCAGCTCCTGCACCAGCCAGGACCGGCAGGTCTCCCGCTCATCCGGCGTGGGTTTGTTGGCGGGCGGTGCGCAGTGCACCGGGGCCGTGACGCGCACGCCGTACAGCTCCAGGCCGTCCCCGACGGCGACGGAGGTGGGCTGCGAAGCGAGGCCCACGTCGTACAGCGCCTGGTAGAGCACGTCTCCGGAGCGGTCCCCGGTGAACATCCGCCCGGTGCGGTTGCCCCCGTGCGCGGCCGGGGCGAGCCCGATGATCAGCAGCCGGGCGTCGGGCGGGCCGAAGCCGGGCACCGGGCGGCCCCAGTACGTCTGGTCGGCGAAGGCCGCGCGCTTGGTGCGGGCCACTTCCTCACGCCAGTCGACCAGCCGTGGGCAGGCCCGGCAGCCCGCGATTCTGCGGTCGAGATCGGCCAGTGCGTCCACAGCTCCACCGTAAAGCCGTCGCGGCCCCGCACGGGGACTCCATGCGGGACGCCGTGCGAGGAGTGCGAGGACTGCGAGGGCCGGGACGGGACTAAGGTCGAGGCATGGCTTCCGAGGATGACGAGGAGAACGCCGGCAGCACGGCCGAGGGGCAGCCGGACACGGCCGACGCGCAGGCGGCCGTCGACCCCGAGGTCGCCGCCGCCGTGGCCGCGGCCGAGGCCGCCGGTGCGCAGAGCGGCGAGTCCGTACGGATCGACAGCTGGATCTGGGCCGTACGTCTGGTCAAGACCCGCTCCATGGGCGCCACCGCCTGCAAGGGCGGCCACGTACGCGTGAACGGCCAGAACGTGAAGCCCTCCCACGCCCTGCGCATCGGCGACGAGGTGCGCCTGCGCCAGGAGAACCGGGAGCGGATCGTCATCGTCAAGCGGCTCATCCGCAAACGGGTCGGCGCACCGGTGGCGGTCCAGTGCTACGTCGACAACTCGCCCCCTCCCCCGCCGCGCGAGGCCGTCGCCCCGGCCGGCATCCGCGACCGCGGCACGGGCCGCCCGACCAAGCGGGACCGCCGCGAGCTGGAACGACTCCGCGGGCTCATGGGCGGCGACGCGGAACGACCGCGCGGACGGTGACATACGACGGTGGCGTCCGGCAGGCCGACAAGGCCCGGTCCGGACGCCACCGAAGTCGTTTCGCGCAGGCGCACGCGCGCACAGGCGCACCTGTCAGGCGCGTCGTCGCACCAGCCGCAGCAGATCCGCGTTCGAGCTCCGCCGCGCCCAGGCGATCAGGGCGAGGGGCACGATGAGGATGAGCGGCGTCGCCGCGTTCTCGCCGCCGTAGGCGGTGATCGTGACGACGAACGCGCCGACCATCAGCGCGCTCAGCGCCATCGCCGCCACCGACTGCAGCACCGGGATCAACAGCGCTATGGCCCCGGCCAGTTCGAGCGCTCCGATGGTGTACATGCCCGCGCTGCCCCAGCCCAGCTCGTCGAAGCCCTCGGCGGCCGACGGGTGCGCGATCAGCTTGGGCAGCGCGCTCGCGATCGCGTAGAAGAGGGCGAGCAGAATCTGCAGGCCGCGCAGGGCGATGCGGGCACGGCGACCGCGCGGGGTGGCGGACTCGGCGATGACGGTGCCGGAGGTGCGGGCCGTGGCGGAGGCGGTGGTCTCGGACATGAGGGTCTCCTGGGTGAAGCGTTCCGTGGTGATGTCGGTGAGGTAGACCGGGGCCGGCTCCGGAACTCATCGCCGTGGGACGGCAATTCGTCATCACCGTACGAAGAACTTCACCCGCGCCCGTCGAACGGCAGCCATCCGTGCCCCACATACCAGTGACCGCCCGCCCGCAGATGGTCCCCGACGGCCCGCTCCACGGCCGTGCGCCGCGGCAGGCTGTCGACCGGCAACTCCGGGTCGCCGAAGACGAACTGGACCGGCTCGCTGTCGGCCTGTTCCCTGTCCTCGTGGGCGACGCGGAACCGCTCCTGGAAGCCCACGATGTTGGAGTCCGAGGGCAGGTACTTCCTCAGCTGCGGGTCCAGCAGCCAGGAGTGGCAGGTCGCCACTTCGTACCGCTCCTGCGGAAAGTGCGCGGCGAAGAACTCCCGGGCCAGCGCCAGGGACCGGTCGACCGCGGCCGGTGACAGCGGCCCGTAGAAGTCGGGGATGTGCACATTGAGGCAGCCCGAGTCGGGGCCCACGTCGAGCCCGGCCGCCGCGAGCCTCGTCCCCGCACGCTGCCCGAGCCGTGCCCGCTCGAACTGCAGCCGCCCCAGCTGGTACAGCTCGCCGCGGAAGTGATGGACGAGCCACCACGGTGCCTGCACGCCCGTCCTGCCATGGCGTCTGCGGTGCACGGCCATGTTCCGCCCGAGGTCGGCGAGGGTGCGCCGGGAGACGTCGGCGGGGATGCCGCGCTCGCGGTGGTAGGCCCGCGTGGACGGCAGCGCCGCGACGAACACGTACACCGGGAAGCAGCGGCGCAGGGGGCCCGCGGCCCAATCGAGGTCGGGCAGGTCGACCGCGCCGCCGACCTGGCCGATCCCCCGGACGAGCTCG
This sequence comes from Streptomyces sp. NPDC107528, assembly GCF_055639295.1. Lineage (NCBI taxonomy): Bacteria > Bacillati > Actinomycetota > Actinomycetes > Kitasatosporales > Streptomycetaceae > Streptomyces > Streptomyces sp. NPDC107528. Next base: position 786,469 of record NZ_JBVKAV010000002.1, on the reverse strand, counting down.
TCGACGGACCGCTCCAGGTGCTGCCGCAGCTCCGGGTCGTCCGTCACCCGTGGGCCCATCCGCACGAGGTCGTTGATGTCCTCATGGGGTACTCCGAGGTCGAGCAGGCTTTCGGCCAGTTCATCGGTGTCCGGCAGCACGAGGCCCCCTTCGCGCAGTACGAGGAGTACGAGGAGTACGAGGAGTACGTTTCAAGAAGGAGTGGTGATCCCGATGCGTACGGGCAGTGAGCCGAGGACAGCGCGCAGTGCACTGCGGGCCCGTTTCTGGCTGTGCGTGTGGGGCGTGGTGTGGGCGGTCTTCGGTACCGTCGCGTTCGCGCTCGTGGGACGCCCCGGCTGGGCGGCGGCCTGCGGGGCGCTGTGGCTGGTGATCACCATCGACATGGCCATGGTCCTCAGACACATCCGTCAGGGCCCGCACTACCAGCCGGGCCGCGACATCCCCCCGTATCGCCCGCCTGAGAACCGCCACCCCTAGGCGCCGCTCACGCTTCGAACCGTGCCGCCTTGAGGTACTGCGGGTTCGGGTCGAGCGCGGCCGCCAGCCGGAAGTGGCGCTTGGCCTCCTCGGGCCGGCCTCGGCGCTCGTAGGTCCGGGCGAGCGCGAAATGCGCGAACGCGTTGTCCGGCTCGCGCTCCAGGACGATGGTGAACTCCAGCTCGGCGGGCCGCAGTTGCGCGGCGGCGAAGAAGGCACGCGCGCGCAGCAGCCGGGCGGCGGTGTTCTCCGGGTGCGCGGCGATGACTCCGTCGAGCAGCTTCACCGCGCCCCGCGGATCCCGCGCGGCGAGCAGCTGCTCGGCGGCGCGGAAGTCGATGACATGCGTCTCCGGAGTACGTCCGGGCGATCCGCTGGTCTCGGGCACGGCAAAGTCCTTCCCTCACTGGAAGGGTTCAACGCGCGATCGCGCCGGGGCTATTCCTGCGGCGAGAGGGGCGGAGGACTCCCCTGGGCCCCGTGTGCTCTGCGCACGAGCTCGTCCCAGACGTCCTTCACGCGTCGCTGAAGTTCTTCCAGTGGTACGTCGTTGTCGATGACGATGTCCGCGATCTCCAGGCGCTTGTCACGCGTCGCCTGCGCGGCCATACGCGCGCGTGCGTCCTCCTCGGTCATGCCGCGCAGCCGGACGAGCCGGTCGAGCTGGGTCTCGGGGCCGGCGTCGACCACGACCACCACGTCGTACAGCGGTGCCAGGCCGTTCTCCGTGAGGAGCGGGACGTCGTGGACGACGACGGCGTCCTCGGTGGCGGCCTCTTCGAGTTCGCGGGAGCGGGCGCCGACGAGGGGGTGCACGATCGAGTTCAGTACGGCGAGCCGGTCGGGGTCGGCGAAGACGATCGAGCCCAGCTTGGGCCGGTCCAGGCTGCCGTCCTCGGTGAGCACGTCCTCGCCGAACGCCTCGACGACGGCGGCGAGGCCGGGGGTCTCGGGTGCGACGACCTCCCGCGCGATCCGGTCCGCGTCGATCAGCACGGCCCCGTGCTCCACGAGCAGCCGCGACACCTCGCTCTTACCGGCTCCGATGCCCCCGGTCAGGCCCACCTTCAGCATGACCCGAAGCTTAGGGCCTGCCACTGACACAGCGCCGGGCAGGCCGTACTTCCCCTCGACCGCCGTCTCCGGAGGCCCTCAGTTGTCGCCTTCCCGTTCCGCCAGGAACCGCTCGAACTCCCGCCCGATCTCGTCCGCCGACGGGATGTCCACCGGCTCGGCGAGCATGTTGCCGCGGCTCTCGGCGCCCGCGACCGCGTCGTACTGGTGCTCCAGGCCCTCGACGAGGTTGGTGAGCTCCTCGTCGCCCTCGCGGATCTGCCGGTCGATCTCGTTCTGCGTGCGGTGCGCGTCCGTGCGCAGGGAGTGCGCGATGCCGGGCAGGACCAGCCCGGTCGCCGCGGTGACCGCCTCCAGGACGGTGAGCGCCGCGTCCGGGTACGGGGAGCGGGCGATGTAGTGCGGGACGTGCGCGGCGACGCCCAGGACGTCGTGCCCGGCCTCCATCAGCCGGTACTCGACCAGGGACTCGGCGCTGCCGGGCACCTGCGCCTCGTCGAAGGGGCTGCGGTGGCCGGGGACGAGGTCGACGCGATTGCCGTGCGGGGTGACGCCGACCGGGCGGGTGTGCGGGACGCCCATCGGGATGCCGTGGAAGTTCACCGACAGACGCACCCCGAGGCGCTCCACGATCTCCTTGACGGCCGCGGCGAAGCGCTCCCACTCCACGTCCGGCTCGGGCCCGGACAGCAGCAGGAACGGCGCGCCGGTGGCGTCCTGGACGAGCCGCACCTCGATCGCGGGATCCTCGTACTCGGCCCAGCGGTCGCGCTTGAACGTCAGCAGCGGGCGACGGGCGCGGTAGTCCACCAGCCGGTCGTGGTCGAAGCGGGCGACGACCTGGTGGGGCAGCGAGTCCAGAAGTCCGTCGACGATCTGGTCGCCGGTCTCACCCGCGTCGATGTATCCGTCGAAGTGGTAGAGCATGACAAGGCCGGCCGACTCCTGGGCAAGCGCCATGTCGACAACGGCGAGGCCCTTCGGCTCCCATGCGTACAAACCCTGCGGATCAAGCACTGTGACCGCTCCTCCTCGTGTTCATACGCCACAACACCCTTACGGGCGTGGGCATTCCCGAGGAAGGAGCTCATTGATCTTGCCGGGCTCGGCAACGCCCCTTCAGGGGCGCGGGGCTGTATCGATTTGCGGCTCCGCCGCGTGGGCGCGACAAGCCCCCACCGGGCCGCAGCCGAAGGAACGACCTACCGGGGCAGCACTGAGGGGCCGCACCTCGAAAGGTACGGCCCCTCAGTCAACGGCTAAGCCTCAGCGGCGAGCGTTCAGCTCTGGCCGCCCGCCAGCTTCTCGCGCAGCGCGGCAAGCGCCTCGTCCGAGGCAAGCGCGCCGGAGTTGTCCGGGCCCTCGGAGGAGTAGGAACCGCCGCCACCGGACGCGGCCGGAGCCGCACCCGCCGCGTCGCCACCCTCGGCGGCAGCCGCAGCGTCCGCCTCGCGGGACTTGATGACCTGGGCCTGGTGCTGCTCGAAGCGCTGCTGCGCCTCGGCGTACTGGCCCTCCCAAGCCTCGCGCTGGGTCTCGTAGCCCTCGAGCCAGTCGTTGGTCTCGGGGTCGAAGCCCTCGGGGTAGATGTAGTTGCCCTGGTCGTCGTACGAGGCAGCCATGCCGTACAGGGTCGGGTCGAACTCGACCGAGGCCGGGTCGGCACCGAAGGACTCGTTGGCCTGCTTCAGCGAGAGGCTGATGCGGCGGCGCTCGAGGTCGATGTCGATGACCTTGACGAAGATCTCGTCGTTGACCTGGACGACCTGCTCCGGGATCTCCACGTGGCGCTCGGCCAGCTCGGAGATGTGGACCAGACCCTCGATGCCCTCGTCCACGCGGACGAACGCACCGAACGGAACCAGCTTCGTGACCTTACCGGGCACGACCTGACCGATCTGGTGGGTCCGGGCGAACTGCTGCCACGGGTCTTCCTGCGTCGCCTTCAGCGACAGGGAGACACGCTCGCGGTCCATGTCGACGTCGAGAACCTCGACGGTGACTTCCTGGCCGACCTCGACAACCTCGGAGGGGTGGTCGATGTGCTTCCAGGAGAGCTCGGAGACGTGGACCAGACCGTCGACGCCACCCAGGTCCACGAAGGCACCGAAGTTGACGATCGAGGAGACGACGCCGGAACGGACCTGACCCTTCTGGAGGGTGGTGAGGAACGTCTGGCGGACCTCGGACTGGGTCTGCTCCAGCCAGGCACGGCGGGACAGGACCACGTTGTTGCGGTTCTTGTCCAGCTCGATGATCTTGGCCTCGAGCTCCTTGCCCACGTAGGGCTGGAGGTCGCGAACGCGGCGCATCTCGACCAGGGAGGCCGGGAGGAAGCCACGGAGGCCGATGTCGAGGATGAGACCACCCTTGACGACCTCGATGACGGTACCGGTGACGATGCCGTCCTCTTCCTTGATCTTCTCGATGGTGCCCCAGGCGCGCTCGTACTGGGCGCGCTTCTTCGAGAGGATCAGGCGGCCTTCCTTGTCCTCCTTCTGGAGAACAAGGGCTTCGATCTCGTCACCGACGGCGACGACCTCGTTGGGGTCGACGTCGTGCTTGATCGAGAGCTCTCGGCTCGGGATGACACCTTCGGTCTTGTAACCGATGTCGAGCAGGACCTCGTCCCGGTCGACCTTCACGATGACGCCGTCGACGATGTCGCCGTCGTTGAAGTACTTGATCGTCTCGTCGATCGCGGCGAGGAATGCTTCCTCGTTACCGATGTCGTTGACCGCAACCTGCGGGGTGGTGGCGGTGGTCTCGGTGCTGCTCGTCATGTGGGAAAGGGCTCCGGTACGGACATTGAGTCGTAGGTACTGCTACGCCGGGAGCCCGTATCGCTCTGAAGAAGCCGGACAGCCAAGGAAGCGCCCCACCAGGGAAAGGTGATGGCGCCTCGAAAACCGAGGGGACATACAACAGATGCGAGCGCAGCCTGCTACGTCTGAGGTGCGCAGGCCCGCAGCGCAACTTGTAGCATACGGGGGCAGCCGGACAGGGTCAATGCGCGAAGCCGCCCACCCGGGGCGGATCGCCGCATACCCGGCACAAAACGTGTCTCCTGAGGCCACGCAGGCCTTGGAGCACCCCTCACGTGACACCACCGTGAGGGCCCCGCGCCGTTCAGGTGACGGAAGAGTACGACGAGGGAGCCGATCATCCAAGAGTACGAACCGGAGGCCACGCGCCGTGAGTCCGGCGTTGCGGAGAGCTCGCACGCCAACCGTGGCTGGTGGGACCGGAACGCGGACGAGTACCAGACCGAGCACGGCACGTTCCTCGGCGACGATCGTTTCGTCTGGGGCCCCGAGGGCCTGGACGAGGTGGAGGCCGAGCTGCTCGGCCCGCCGGAGGACCTCAAGGGCAAGGACGTCCTGGAGATCGGCGCCGGCGCGGCTCAGTGCTCGCGCTGGCTGACCGCGCAGGGGGCCCGCCCGGTCGCCCTGGACATCTCCCACCGCCAGCTCCAGCACGCGCTGCGCATCGGCGGTGCGTTCCCCCTGGTGTGCGCCGACGCGGGCGCCCTCCCCTTCGCCGACTCCTCCTTCGACCTGGTGTGCTCGGCGTACGGCGCGCTGCCGTTCGTCGCCGACCCGGTGCTGGTGCTGAAGGAGGTGCGCCGGGTGCTGCGGCCGGGAGGGCGTCTCGTCTTCTCCGTGACCCATCCCATCCGCTGGGCGTTCCCCGACGAGCCGGGCCCGGAGGGTCTGTCCGTCTCGGCCTCCTACTTCGACCGCACTCCTTACGTCGAGCAGGACGACGAGGGCCGCGCGGTCTACGTCGAGCATCACCGCACGATCGGCGACCGCGTCCGGGACGTCGTGGCGGCGGGCTTGCGGCTGGTGGACCTGGTGGAGCCGGAGTGGCCGGCCTGGAACACCTCGGAGTGGGGTGGCTGGTCGCCGCTGCGCGGGAACCTGATCCCGGGCACGGCGATCTTCGTGTGCGAGCGAAGCGAGATGGGGGCACCCCCGGCCGGAGGCTGAGGGAGAGACTGAGAGCGTGATCCGTTACGACGCCCTGGACGCGCTGCCCGTACGCAGCGCCCTGCCCGGTCTGAACGACGCCCTGGACACGCACGGCACCGCGGTGCTCGTCGCGCCGCCCGGCACCGGCAAGACCACCCTGGTGCCGCTGGTGCTGGCCGGGCTGGTCGGTGAGGGACCGGCGAGGCGGGTCGTCGTGGCCGAGCCGCGGCGGATCGCGGCCCGGGCCGCCGCCCGGCGGATGGCGTGGCTGCTCGGCGAGAAGGTCGGCGAGAGCGTCGGTTACACCGTGCGCGGCGAACGGGTCGTCGGGCGGCACGCACGCGTGGAGGTCGTCACGACCGGTGTGCTGTTGCAGCGTTTGCAGCGCGACCAGGAGCTGGCGGCCGTGGACGTGGTGGTGCTCGACGAGTGCCACGAGCGGCATCTGGACGCGGACACGGTGGCGGCGTTCCTGTGGGACGTACGTCAGACGCTGCGGCCGGAGCTGCGGCTGGTGGCCGCGTCCGCGACGACGGACGCGCAGGGGTGGGCTCGGCTGCTGGGCGATGCGCCGGTGGTGGCGGCGGAGGGCGTCTCGCACCCCGTGGAGGTGGTGTGGGCACCGCCGACGCGTCCCGTGAGGCCCCCGCACGGCATGCGGGTCGACCCGGCGCTGCTGACGCACGTGGCCTCGACCGTACGACGGGCGCTGGCCGAGCGGGTGGGGGACGTGCTGTGTTTCCTGCCGGGTGTCGGCGAGATCGCGCGGGTGGCCGGGCAGCTGGGGCAGCTCGGGGACGTCGAGGTGCTGCACGTGCACGGTCGGGCGTCGGCGGCCGTGCAGGACGCGGTGCTGACCGGCGGGGAGCGGCGCCGGGTGGTGCTGGCGACGTCCGTCGCGGAGTCGTCGCTGACGGTCCCCGGGGTGCGCGTGGTCGTCGACTCCGGGCTGGCGCGGGAGCCGCGGGTCGATCACGCGCGCGGGCTGAGCGCACTGACGACGGTACGGGCCTCCCAGGCGGCCGGCCGGCAGCGGGCAGGGCGGGCCGGGCGTGAGGCGCCGGGTGCGGTGTACCGGTGCTGGGCGGAGGCGGAGGACGTGCGGCTGCCGCGGTTCCCGTCGCCGGAGATCAAGGTGGCCGACCTGACGGCGTTCGCGTTGCAGGCGGCGTGCTGGGGCGAGCCGGAGGCGACCGGGCTGGCGTTGCTCGATCCTCCGCCCACTGGAGCGATGGCGGCGGCGCGGAGCGTCCTTGCGGCCATCGGTGCGGTGGACGCCGACGGGCGGGCCACGGCGCGGGGCACCGCGCTGTCCCGGCTGGGGCTGCACCCCCGACTGGGCCGGGCGCTGCTGGACACCTCCGGTGCGGGTGCCGAGGCGGTCGCGCTGCTGAGCGAGGAGGCCCCGAGGGAGTACGGGGACGACCTGGCTGCCGCTCTGCGGGCGGCTCGGCGTGGCGGTGACGCCTATGCGGGGCGCTGGCGGGCGGAGGTGCGGCGTTTGCGGTCGAACAGCGAGAACTCGGCCGCGCAGAGCGTCGACGACCGCACCGTGGGCCTCGTCGCCGCCCTCGCCTTCCCCGAGCGGGTGGCCAGAGCCGACGGCGGTTCCTACCTCATGGCCTCCGGCACCCGCGCCGAGCTCGGTGCCGGCAGCCCGCTGCGCGGTGCCCCGTGGATCGCCGTGGCCGTCGCGGACCGTCCCGTCGGCAAGGGGCACGCGCGCGTGCAGCTCGCCGCCGTGGCGGACGAGGACATGGCCCGCTCCGCGGCAGCCTCGATGTACTCCGCGAGCCAGGAGGTCCACTGGGGCGACGGGGACGTCGTCGCCCGGCGGGTCGAGCGGCTCGGGGCGATCGAGCTCGCGGTGCGGCCCTTGCGGGACGCCGACCCCGTACTCGTACGCGATGCGCTGCTCGAAGGGCTGCGGCAGGAAGGGCTCGGCCTGCTGCGGTGGTCCCCTGACGCCGGTGTACTGCGGCAGCGGCTCGCTTTCCTGCACCTCCACCTCGGCGCGCCCTGGCCCGACGTCTCGGACGACGCGCTGCACGCGCGCGTGGACGAGTGGCTGGAGCCCGAGCTGAGCCGGGCGCGGCGGCGGGCCGATCTGGCCCGGATCGACGCCGGGCAGGCGCTCACCAGGCTGCTGCCGTGGGCCTCCGGGGAGGCGGGGCGGCTCGACGAGCTGGCGCCCGAGCGCATGGCGGTACCCAGTGGGTCCAGGATCCGGATCGACTACGGCAACCCCGAGCAGCCCGTCCTCGCCGTGAAGTTGCAGGAGATGTTCGGACTGCACGAGTCGCCGTCCGTCGCCGGCGTACCGCTCCTCGTCCACCTGCTCTCCCCCGCGGGCCGGCCCGCCGCCGTCACCGCGGACCTCGCCTCCTTCTGGAGGGACGGCTACAAGGGCGTACGGGCGGAGCTGCGCGGGCGTTATCCGAAGCATCCGTGGCCGGTGGATCCCGCCTCGGCCGAGCCGACCCGGTACACGAACGCCAGGCTCAGGCGCTGACCGGTTCCGGTTCGGTGTCCTTGGTCGGTTCCGGGTCACCGGGACGGCGGCCGCGTGCCTCCAGGTACAGGGACAGCGCCAGGAGCAGCAGGCCCAGGGCCAGGAAGCCCCACGGGAGGTACGACGTCAGCAGCAGGACCAGCGTGCGGTTGGACTTGACCAGGTCCACCGTGGAGACGATGTAGTCCTCGCGCATCTTCACGTGGCCGGCGAACGCCGTCACCTTGTCGCGGTCCCCGAGCAGGGTGCCGCCGCGCAGTTCCTCCTTGTGGATCTCCTCGCCGTAGACGGGCGCTCCGGTGAGCGGTTCGACCCAGAACTTGCGGACGGTGGTGTACCAGCGGGTCGTGCCGGTCTTGGCGACCGACTCCGGGGTGATGCCCTCGACCGGCATGGTCCTGGGGAACCTGACCTTCGTCCACGGGATGGTCTGTTCGAAGTAGTAGACCTCGACGCCGCGGAAGTTCTGGGTGCCCTTGTAGTGGATGGGGGCGGTGATGCGGGCCTGCGCGTCGAAGTACTCGTAGTCCCGTTTCTCCGTCAGGAAGGGCCACTTGAACTCGATGCCCTGCCGCTTCACGGGGTCGCCGTCGACCATCTCACCGGTGACATGAACGGGTTCCTGGGTGTGGGCGTCGAAGATGTAGCGCTCGGGGATCTTGGAGACCATCTTGCCGTCGGGGCCGACGACGTAGGACAGACCGTCCCAGACCACCACGTCCTTGCCGGCCGTCTTCTCGATCTTCTCCGAGGCTTCGACGTTGCCCTTGAGCGTCTGCACGATGGTGACCTTGGAGACCTTGCGGGCCTCCATCGTGCCGTAGTCGAGGAGGGTCGCGTCCTTCGCCTCCAGGACCATGTCCTGGTACTGGTTGGCCGGGATCTTGGCCAGGCGCGGGAAGGCGTACCAGCGCAGCAGCGGGGACAGCGCCGCGAAGAACACGGCGAGGGCGAGCAGGACCAGGCCGGCCTTGCGGCGCATCTCGGCCTCCCTCCCGGACGGGCGGTTACGGGTGTGTGGGCACCGTCGTCAGCAGCGGCTTGGGGGATGTCTCACCGGCCGGTGAACCCAGCGCGGTCATCGCGAGGACCAGGGCGAGCGCGGCGACGAGACCGGTCGCTGCGGCGATCAGGGCGCGCATAGGAGCCTCCCGAATCCCGGACTGTGACGTTCCACGGCTGTGAAAATCCGGGACTGTGAAAATCCGCGACTGTGACATCTGATACATCGTCAGGTTCGGCACCGTAGCAACGGGCGGGCGAGATGAGAACACGTTGCGCGCACGAACAAAGGGCGCCCCGTCCGCCGTAGCGGATGAGGCGCCCTTCGGCGGACTTGGCGGTGCCTACGCGCTCGGGCTCGGCGATGCCGGTCCGGATGCGGATTCCGATGCCGACGGCGTCGGGCTGGGTGACGTCTCGGCCGCCGCCACCTTCAGCTCGACGGTCAGGGTCGCGCCGCCCGCGGTGTTGATGCGGAGCAGGAACGTGCCGGTGGTGTCGTCGGCGTACAGCTTCGGCAGCTTGAGCAGGCCCTTGGCGTCCGTCGTCAGGCCGGTCAGGGTGCGCACGGGCTTGCCGTCGGCGTCCTTGAAGTAGGGGCCCTTGTCGTTCTCGGCCGGGTCGTCCGCCGACTTGACGAGCGTGGCGGTGGCCGCGACCTTGTCGGCCACGGCGTCCTTGTAGGTCGCCTTCACCTCGACCTGGTCGACGAACTCGCCGCCGGGGGTGCAGGTCAGCGCGGTGTCGCCGGTGCGGGTCAAGGTGTCGGCGGCGCGCTCGGTGACGGTGGCCTTGTAGTCGAGACCGGCGATCGTGCGGCCGACGACGGTGACGCGGACGACGAACTCGCCGGTGTTCTCGCCCGCCTTGAGCGCGGGCGCCGGCGCCACACCGATGCTGCTGGTGAGGACGGTGGCGTACTTCTCACCGGTGCTGAAGGTCGCGTCGGTGGCGCCGATGATCGTGAAGCGGACCCGGACCTTGGCGACGGCCTTGCCGGCCTTGGTCTCGGCGCGCGCGGAGATCTTCTCGGCGAAGGTGTCGCCCGCCATCGCGCTGAGCCCCGCGGTGCCCGCGTCCTCCAGGTGGTGGACCGTGTCGGTAGGGGTGGGAGGCGTCGTGCCGGGCGGGGTCGTGCTCGGCGGGGGCGGCTCGGGGCTCGGGGAGCCGCCGTTGTCGCCGGGCTTGGGGCTGCTCGGTGCCGTCGGCGTGCTGGGCGCCGACGGCGTGGAGGGCGTCGTCGGTGTCGGGCTCGCGCCCGCCGTGTCGTCGCTGCGGTCCGACGGGACGGTGCCGGTGCCGTCCGGGATCTCGTGAGTGCCCTTGCGGTAGTACTCCAGCCACCTCATGACGAGGTTGAGGTAGTCCTGCGAGTTGTTGTAGCTGAGGATCGCGCGGTCGAGGTCGCCCTGGGTGGACAGGTCCCAGCCGAAGCGGCACAGGTAGTGGCCGGCGGCGAGCGCGGCGTCGTAGATGTTGTTGGGGTCCTTCTTGCCGTCGTCGTTGCCGTCGCGGCCGGCCCACTCCCAGGTCGAGGGAATGAACTGCATGGGTCCGACGGCACGGTCGTACGAGCTGTCCCCGTCGTAGGCGCCGTTGTCGGTGTCGCTGATGTTCGCGAAGCCGTTGCCGTTGAGCTGCGGGCCGAGGATCGGGGAGATCGTGGTGCCGTCGGCCTTGACGCGGCCGCCGCGGGCCTGCCCCGACTCGACCTTGCCGATCGCGGCGAGGAGCTCCCAGGGGAGGTTGCAGCCGGGCTTGGCCTGCTGGAGCGCGGCCTGGGCCCTCTTGTACGCGTCGAGGACGGTCGCGGGGATGCCGGCCTCGGTGACGCCCGGGTCGACAGGGGTGTCCGCGGACGGCGAGGGGTTGGGGCTGTTCAGCGGCGGCAGGTCCGTGTAGTACGGCGAGTTGCCGGTCGCGCTGTCCTCGGCGGATGTGTCCGGGGAGGGCTGGGTGCCGGTGGTGACTCTTCTGCCGGCGTCGTCGGTTATCACTCCCGGAGCCTGGGACGCGGCCAGTGCCGCGACCACGACCGCGGCCACCGTGGTGTTCACCGCCCCCTTGCGGAGCCTGCCGAATTGCGCCGCCATGAAATGGACCCCTCCCGTGGACGCCCGGGCGCCCGACTCTGCCTGCCGGCCGGGCTCGCCGTGCCGAGCCCGCCCCTGTTGTGACGATCGACTCGCCGCGACAGTTGCCCTCGCGGCACGCTTTTAGTCGCTGTTCATCTGTTCGACCGCACGCCCCCGGCGCGGTGACCCAGGCGACACTACGACAACTTCCTTTGCCGGGGCACCCGTTGGTGCCCGATTTTTACCGGTTGGCCACATGCGGTCTGTCCGTCGGATGTCCCTCATACTGGCTTCGCCGACGCCCTGGGCCGACCGGCCCCGCCAACACCCCGCACGAGGAGCCCCGTTGCCGTTCACGCTCAGCCACGCGGCGGCCGTACTGCCCGGCGTACGCACCGACGGAACCGGCCGCCTCGCACTTGTACCGGCCATGCTGGTGGCGGGATCGTTCTCTCCCGACATGACCTATTACGTGGCGAGTGTCCTGCCGGAGGCGATGGAGTTCGGCGATGTCACGCACTCGTTCGCCGGCGTGTTCACCGTCGATGTGGCGATCGCCTGGGCGCTGGTGGGCCTGTGGCTCCTGCTGCGCGAGCCGCTGGTGGCACTGCTGCCGCCCGGGCGACAGGCGCGGGTGGCCACGCTGGTGCGCTGCGGGGCGCCACGCGCGCGTGTACGGCCCTCGTCGGCGCTGCGCTGGTACGTCTCTGCCGTCCTCGGCTCGCTGACGCATGTCGTGTGGGACGCGTTCACCCATCTCGACCGCTGGGGGATGCGGCTCTTTCCCGTCCTGGGCGAGGAGATCGCGGGATCGCCGCTGTACTGGTATCTGCAGTACGGCGGTTCGGCGGTCGCCGCGGTCGCCATCGCCGCATTTGTGATCGTGGCGCTACGGCGGACCGGCGCTGTCGCGCCGGTCGGGGTCCCGGTGCTTTCGGTACGGGACCGGTGGTGGGCCGCGGTGGTGATCGGCGGGATTGCCGCAGTGGCGGCCGTGCAGCGGGCGTCGCGCTGGTGGGCCTACTGGGGATCGACCGCGAAGTACTGGGAGCTGATTCCCACGCTGTGCTTCGGAGCGGGCGCGGGGCTCGTTCTGGGGCTGGTGCTGTACGCCGTGGGCGTCAGGGTGTGGCGTCCGGTCCTGGGCCCTGGCAGTTCGGGTGCGGATGCGGGTGGGGCCGGTCGGGAGACCAGCCGTCCGGGAGCTCGGTGACGGTTTCGGCCGTCGCGACGAACACGGTGACGGTACGGCCCGAGCGGCCGGGGCGCCGGAGTGGGAGTGCGGTGCGGGCGAGGGCCAGGTGGCCGCGGAGGGTTGTCGCCCTGTGCCGCAGGGTTCCCATCAGGTCGACGGGGATGCGGGCGGTGCTTGCGCCGGAGGCGAAGGGTGGGACCGAGGGCCGCGCTGTGGGGGCGTCTTCGGTGTTCGCGTTCGCCGGTGCCGGGGCCGTCCGGCGGTTGAGCGTGCGTATACCCATGCCCGCATCCTTACGGGCATGGGGTGCGAGGAGCGCTTTTGCGGGGGCCACGCGGGTGACGGGTCCCTCCGGGGGTTGGGCCGGGATCCCTGGTGATTGCCGGGTTGCGGTGTTCTCGGGGCTGCGGGTTGGTCGTGGCTGGTCGCGCAGTTCCCCGCGCCCCTTAGGGGCGCGCTGTGGGACCGTCCCTCCAAAGCGTCACCGGGTGCCGGGCAGGGTGCCAATCTGCCCGGCATTGACGGGAGGCCCGCGGCGGCGACTAGTGGGCCGCCGACTCCCAGTCCGGCCCCGCGCCCACCGAGACGCCCAGGGGGACGTTGAGGTGGACGGCGTTGGACATTTCCCGGCGGACCAGTTCCTCGGCCGTCTTGCGCTCGCCCGGGGCGATTTCCAGGACGATTTCGTCGTGGACCTGGAGGAGCATGCGGGAGGTGAGGTTCTCCTCGCGCAGGGCCCGGTCGACGTTGAGCATGGCGATCTTGACGATGTCCGCCGCCGTGCCCTGGATGGGGGCGTTGAGGGCCATGCGCTCGGCCGCCTCGCGGCGCTGGCGGTTGTCGCTGTTGAGGTCGGGGAGGTAGCGGCGGCGGCCGAAGAGCGTCGCCGTGTAGCCCGTCGCCCGTGCCTCGTCGACGGCGCGGCGCAGGTAGTCCCGGACGCCGCCGAAGCGCTCGAAGTAGGCGTCCATCAGCGCGCGGGCCTCGCCGGCGTCGATGTTCAGCTGCTGGGACAGGCCGAAGGCCGACAGCCCGTAGGCCAGGCCGTACGACATCGCCTTGATCTTGCGGCGCATCTCCGCGTCCACCGCGGCGTGCTCCACGGCGAACACCTGCGAGGCGGCCGTGGTGTGCAGGTCCTCGCCCGAGGTGAACGCCTCGATGAGGCCCTCGTCCTCGGAGAGGTGGGCCATCACGCGCAGCTCGATCTGGCTGTAGTCCGCGGTCATCAGGGACTCGAAGCCCTCGCCCACCACGAAGCCCCGGCGGATCGCCCGGCCCTCGTCCGTGCGGACCGGGATGTTCTGCAGGTTCGGGTCGGTCGAGGAGAGGCGGCCGGTGGCCGCGACCGTCTGATTGAAGGTCGTGTGGATACGGCCGTCCGCCGCGATCGTCTTGATCAGGCCCTCGACGGTGACGCGGAGCTTCGCCTGCTCGCGGTGGCGGAGCATGATGACCGGCAGTTCGTTGTCGGTCTGGGTCGCAAGCCACGCCAGGGCGTCGGCGTCCGTCGTGTAGCCCGTCTTCGTCTTCTTCGTCTTGGGCAGGGCGAGTTCGCCGAAGAGGACCTCCTGGAGCTGCTTGGGCGAGCCCAGGTTGAACTCGTGCCCGGCCGCCGCGTGCGCCTCCTTCACGGCCTGCTGCACGGCACCCGCGAACATCTGCTCCATGGCCTCCAGGTGCGCCCGGTCGGCCGCGATGCCGTGCCGCTCCATGCGGGCCAGCAGGGCGGAGGTCGGCAGCTCCATGTCGCGGAGCAGGTCCGCGGCGCCGACCTCCTCCAGACGGCCCTCGAAGGCCGCGCCCAGGTCCAGGACCGCGCGGGCCTGGATCATCAGTGCCTCGGCCTCGGCGCCGTCGTCCGTGCCGAAGGCCAGCTGGCCGTCGGCCGCCGCGGCGGGGACCAGCTCGCGGTGGAGGTACTCCAGGGACAGCGCGTCCAGGTCGAACGAGCGGCGACCCGGCTTGACGAGGTAGGCGGCGAGTGCGGTGTCCATGCGCACGCCGGCGATGCTCCAGCCGTGCTCGGCGAAGACCCGCATCGCGCCCTTGGCGTTGTGGAAGACCTTCGGCTTGTCGGCGTCGGCCAGCCAGGCGCTGAAGGCCTTCTCGTCGGCCTCGTCCAGCTGCGACGGGTCGAACCAGCCGGCCGCGCCGTCGGCCGCGGCGAGGGCGACCTCGGCGACCGAGCCGGTGCCGAGCGCCCAGGCGCCGACGGTGGCCACGCCGAGCGGCTCGCCGCCGTGCTCCGCCAGCCAGGGGGCCAGCTCGCCGGTGCCGAGCACGGCGCCGTCCAGCTCCACGCCCTCGGTCGAGATCGGCGTGGCCTCGGCCTCCTCGGCTCCGGGGTCGACGCCGAAGAGTCGCTCGCGCAGCGACGGGTTACGGATCTCCAGGGTGTCCAGGATCATCGCGACGGCCTTGCGGTCGTACGGCACGCGCGCGACGTCGGCGACGGTCTTGGGCAGCTCGACGCCTCGCTCCAGCTCGGTCAGGCGGCGGTTGAGCTTGACCGACTCCAGGTGGTCGCGCAGGTTCTGCCCGGCCTTGCCCTTGACCTCCTCGACGCGCTCGACCAGCTCGGCGAACGAACCGAACTGGTTGATCCACTTCGCCGCCGTCTTCTCGCCGACGCCCGGGATGCCCGGCAGGTTGTCGGACGGGTCACCGCGCAGGGCCGCGAAGTCGGGGTACTGGGCGGGCGTCAGCGCGTACTTCTCGAAGACCTTCTCCGGGGTGAACCGGGTCAGCTCGGAGACGCCCTTGGTCGGATACAGCACCGTTGTGTGCTCGCTGACCAGCTGGAAGGAGTCCCGGTCGCCGGTGACGATCAGCACCTCGAAGCCTTCGGCCTCGGCCTGGGTGGCGAGCGTGGCGATCACGTCGTCGGCCTCGAAGCCGTCGACGGCGAACCGCGAGACGTGCATCGCGTCGAGCAGTTCGCCGATCAGCTCGACCTGGCCCTTGAACTCGTCCGGGGTCTTGGAGCGGTTCGCCTTGTACTCCGTGAACTCCGCGGAGCGCCAGGTCTTGCGGGACACGTCGAAGGCCACCGCGAAGTGCGTGGGCGCCTCGTCGCGCAGCGTGTTGGCCAGCATCGACGCGAAGCCGTAGATCGCGTTCGTCGGCTGGCCCGTCGCGGTCGTGAAGTTCTCCGCGGGCAGCGCGAAGAACGCACGGTAGGCCAGCGAGTGCCCGTCCATGAGCATCAGGCGGGGCCGGCTGCCGCCGGGGTTGGTCTCGGTCTGCTTCGCTGCTGTCTCTGCCACGTCCCCGATCCTGCCACGCCCCACTGACAGTCGGTCCCCATCGGGGGGTGCGGCTCCCGGGAGGGGGCGGGTGGGTCCGGACCGGGGCCGGGACCCCCGCCCGCGTTGTCCGTCCCGCGTGCGAGGATCGGAGATGTACCTCACACGTGTACACAAAGGAGAACGCGCGATGGCCACCAAGCCGCCCAAGGGTGATCCGGTTCAGGACGCGCCCCAGGTCGCCGAGCCGAAGCATGCGGCGGCGGGGCTCCCGGCCATCGGGCACACCTTGCGGATCGCGCAGCAGCAGATGGGCGTGAAGCGCACCATGCTGACGCTGCTGAACGTCAACCAGAAGAACGGCTTCGACTGCCCGGGCTGCGCGTGGCCGGAGCCGGACCACCGGCACAAGGCGGAGTTCTGTGAGAACGGCGCCAAGGCGGTGGCCGAGGAGGCCACCCTGCGCCGGGTCACCCCGGAGTTCTTCGCCGCCCACTCCGTCGCCGATCTCGCGACCAGGAGCGGTTACTGGCTGGGGCAGCAGGGGCGGCTCACGCACCCCGTGTACCTCCCGGAAGGGGGCACGCACTACGAGCCGGTGACCTGGGAGCGCGCCTTCGACATCATCGGCGAGGAGATCACCGCTCTCGGCTCCCCCGACGAGGCCGTCTTCTACACCTCGGGACGCACCAGCAACGAGGCCGCGTTCCTCTATCAGCTCTTCGCGCGCGAGCTCGGCACCAACAACCTGCCCGACTGCTCGAACATGTGCCACGAGTCGTCCGGGTCGGCGCTGAACGAGACCATCGGCATCGGCAAGGGCAGCGTCCTGCTGGAGGACCTCTACAAGGCCGACCTGATCATCGTCGCCGGGCAGAACCCGGGTACGAACCACCCGCGCATGCTCTCCGCCCTGGAGAAGGCCAAGACCAACGGCGCGAAGATCATCAGCGTCAACCCGCTGCCCGAGGCCGGCCTGGAGCGCTTCAAGAACCCGCAGACCCCGCAGGGCATGCTCAAGGGCGCCGCTCTCACCGACCTGTTCCTGCAGATCCGCATCGGCGGCGACCAGGCCCTGTTCCGCCTCCTCAACAAGCTGATCCTTCAGACGCAGGGCGCCGTCGACGAGGAGTTCGTCCGCGAACACACCCACGGCTACGAGGAGTTCGCCGCGGCCGCCCGTGCCGCCGACTGGGACGAGACCCTGACGGCGACCGGCCTCACGCGCGCGGAGATCGAGGAGGCCATGGCCATGGTCCTCGCCTCGCAGCGCACCATCGTCTGCTGGGCCATGGGCCTCACCCAGCACAAGCACTCCGTGCCCACCATCCGCGAGGTCGTCAACTTCCTTCTGCTGCGCGGCAACATCGGCCGCCCGGGCGCGGGCGTGTGCCCGGTGCGCGGTCACTCGAACGTGCAGGGCGACCGCACGATGGGCATCTTCGAGCGGCCCGCCCCGGCCTTCCTGGACGCTTTGGAGAAGGAGTTCGGCTTCGCTCCCCCGCGCGAGCACGGCTACGACGTCGTACGGGCCATCCGCGCCCTGCGGGACGGCGAGGCGAAGGTCTTCTTCGCCATGGGCGGCAACTTCGTGTCCGCGACCCCGGACACCGACGTCACCGAGGCCGCCATGCGGCGCGCCCGGCTGACCGTGCATGTGTCGACGAAGCTCAACCGCTCGCACGCCGTCACGGGCGCGCGTGCCCTGATCCTGCCCACCCTCGGCCGGACCGAGCGCGACCTCCAGGGCAGCGGCGAGCAGTTCGTGACGGTCGAGGACTCCATGGGCATGGTGCACGCCTCACGGGGCCGCCTGGAGCCCGCGAGCGCGCATCTGCTGTCGGAGCCGGCGATCGTGTGCCGCCTGGCACGCCGCGTGCTGGGCGAGGGCAGCGCCACCCCCTGGGAGGAGTTCGAGAAGGACTACGCGACGATCCGGGACCGTATCGCCCGCGTGATCCCCGGCTTCGAGGACTTCAACGCGCGCGTGGCCCACCCCGGCGGCTTCACGCTCCCCCACGCGCCCCGCGACGAGCGCCGCTTCCCGACGGCGACGGGCAAGGCCAACTTCACGGCGGCTCCGATCGAGTACCCGACGGTGCCCGAGGGACGGCTGCTGCTGCAGACCCTGCGTTCGCACGACCAGTACAACACCACGATCTACGGCCTCGACGACCGTTACCGGGGCATCACGAACGGCCGCCGGGTCGTGATGATCAACCCTGAGGACGCACAGCGGCTGGGCATCGCCGACGGCTCGTACGTCGACCTGGTGAGCGAGTGGAAGGACGGGGTCGAGCGGCGGGCGCCCGGCTTCCGTGTCGTCCACTATCCGACGGCCCGAGGCTGCGCGGCGGCGTACTACCCGGAGACCAACGTCCTCGTCCCGCTGGATGCCACCGCGGACACCAGCAACACCCCGGCCAGCAAGTCCGTGATCGTACGTCTGGAACAATCGGCGACCGACTGAGCGTTTGCTCAGTCGACGCACACCACGACGAACGGAGCCGGGCCCCATGGGCGAGCAGCAGCACGTGAAGTTCCCGCAAGAGGTCATCGACGAGTACGCCGCACTCGGCGTCGACCTGCCCGCCCTGTTCTCCGCCGGGCACCTCGGGACGCGCATGGGTGTCCAGATCGTGGAAGCGTCCGCCGAGCGGGTCGTGGGGACCATGCCGGTGGAGGGGAACACCCAGCCGTACGGGCTGCTGCACGGCGGCGCGTCCGCGGTGCTCGCCGAGACGCTGGGGTCGGTGGGCTCGATGCTGCACGCCGGCAGCTCCAAGATCGCGGTCGGCGTCGACCTCAACTGCACCCACCACCGCGGTGCCCGTGCCGGCCTCGTCACCGGCGTGGCCACACCCCTGCACCGGGGCCGCTCGACGGCGACGTACGAGATCGTGATCAGCGACGAGGCCGGGCGGCGTGTGTGCAGCGCCCGGCTGACCTGCCTGCTGCGGGACGTGAACCCGAGCGACGGCGAGCAGCTCCGGGCGATGGGCTGAGCCGACTCCGGCAGCCTCTTGCGGCAACTCCCTTGCGGGCAGCGCCCTTTGCCGCCCCGCCCGGCGACCGGCACCCCTCGGTGCCGGTCCACGCCGCAAACAACACCCTTGCACCACCCCGCCGTTGAACCCGGACGCCCGGCGGCCTAACGTCAAGGCATGACGTCGGGAGGGGCCCCCGGGAGCGGGGCGGCGCCCGGACTCCCGCTCTCGGCCGCCGGGTTGATGGCCGAAGGCGGTGAGCCCGGCAATGCCCAATTCCATTTTCGTGCCCCATACACGAAAACAGCCGAAGAACTCCGCCCTACTTTCCCGGCTGTAACTCTGCGTAATACGACTGCAATACAGGCCCCCACTTCTCCCGCAGCGCGCACCCTTCCCACACGTCCGCAGAGACCCTTGGGTAGCCTTCGGCAACGATCCGGGTAATCACCAAAACCTGTGAACACTCGTGAAGATGCTACGCGCGAACGCTGCAAGTTCTCACTATGTGGACAGGGCGAATCGGCCGGAAATCCACACTTCCCCCCACGGAGTACCGCTCTGCGTTACCCCGTGTCATAACAAGAGCGTCACAGCCTTGGTCAGAGCCTCCTCCATGTTCCCCACCCGCGCTTAGAGTCACGGCCAGTCACGGCGCCATCGGATTCGAACTCACTTCGACCCAGCGCTCGACTCGGCGAGTTCCATGGGGGGCCGCCGTGCCAGGGAAAGGACCTGATTCGTGCGTCAACGTTCGATCATCGCCATAACCGCCGCGCTTGCGGCGGGATCGCTGACTCTCACGGCTTGTGGGTCGCGTGACGACGACGGCGGCAGCAGCAACGGCGACAAGACCACTGTGGTGATCGGTGTCGACGCCCCGCTGACCGGCGACCTGTCGGCGCTCGGCCTCGGCATCAAGAATTCCGCCGACCTGGCCGCCAAGACGGCCAACAAGAAGGAATTCGTCAAGGGCGTCGAGTTCAAGATCGAGGCTCTCGACGACCAGGCGCAGCCGTCCGTCGGCCAGCAGAACGCCCAGAAGTTCATCAGCAACAAGGACGTCCTGGGCGTCGTCGGCCCGCTGAACTCCAGCGTCTCGCAGCAGATGCAGAAGCCGCTCAACGACGCCGGCCTGACCCAGGTCTCCCCCGCCAACACGGGTACCGAGCTGACCCAGGGCGACGGCTGGAAGACGGGCGACTCGGTCCGCCAGTTCAAGACGTTCTTCCGCACGGCAACCACGGACGAGATCCAGGGCGCCTTCGCGGCCGACTACCTGTACAACCAGGCCAAGATCAAGAAGGTCTACCTGATCGACGATCAGAAGACCTACGGCGCCGGCCTCGCTGCCTCCTTCAAGACGAACTTCACCAAGTTCGGCGGCAAGATCGTGGGCACCGACCACATCAACCCCGACGACCGTGACTTCAACGCCGTGGTCGCCAAGATCAAGAAGACCGGCGCCGAGGCCCTCTACTACGGCGGCGAGTACCCGGCCGCCGGCCCGCTGAGCCAGCAGCTCAAGGACAGCGGCCAGAACATCCCGCTCATGGGCGGCGACGGCATCTACTCCGGCGAGTTCCCGAAGCTGAACAAGAAGGCCGAGGGCGACCTCGCCACCTCCGTGGGCAAGCCGGTCGAGCAGCTCGACTCCGCCAAGGCGTTCATCAAGGACTACGAGGCGGCCGGCTACGAGGACGCCTACGAGGCGTACGGCGGCCTCACCTACGACGCCACCTGGTCGATCATCGAGGCCGTCAAGCTGGCGGTCGAGGGCAACGACGGCAAGGTCCCGTCCGACGGCCGCAAGGCGGTCCTGGACGCCATGGCGAAGGTCAAGTTCGACGGCGTCACCGGCACCATCTCCTTCGACGAGTTCGGTGACACCACGAACCACACGATGACCGCGTACAAGGTCAAGAGCAACGCGTGGGCGCCGGAGTTCAGCGGCGAGCCCAAGCTGGGCTGAGCAGGGGACGAGTAAACAGCACTCCACAAACACACATTGATCCAGGCCGCGCGGGATCGCCCATCAGCGCTCCCGCGCGGCGCCATATCCGAACCACTCCACGGAGGCCCTGCGGTGAACGAACTGCCGCAACAGCTGGCCAATGGACTCATCCTCGGCGCGATGTACGGACTCATCGCGATCGGCTACACGATGGTCTACGGCATCGTCCAGCTCATCAACTTCGCCCACGGCGAGATCTTCATGGTCGGGGGCTTCGGGGCCCTCACCGTCTGGTTGGTACTCCCCGAGGGCTTCGGCCTCGGGGCAGCAGTCCCCCTCATGATCATTGGCGGCGTCCTCGTATCGGTCGCCGTCGGCACCGCGGCGGAACGCTTCGCCTACCGGCCACTGCGCACCGCGCCACGGCTGGCACCCCTCATCACCGCCATCGGCCTGTCCATCGTCCTGCAGCAGGCCGTGTGGATGTGGTACCCGGACGCGAAGAAGGACCACCCCTTCCCGCAGTTCCACGGCGGTCCCGTCGAAATACTCGGCGCCAACATCCAGCGCGGTGACCTCTTCGTCCTCATAGCCGCCCCGCTGTGCATGCTCGCCCTCGGCCTGTTCGTCACCAAGACGCGCTCCGGCCGCGGCATGCAGGCCACCGCTCAGGACCCGGACACGGCCAAGCTGATGGGCATCAACACCGACCGCATCATCGTCATGGCGTTCGCCATCGGTGCCGCGTTCGCCGCCGTCGCCGCCGTCGCCTATGGCCTGAAGAACGGCCAGGTCGGCTTCCGCATGGGCTTCCTGATGGGCCTCAAGGCCTTCACGGCGGCCGTGCTCGGCGGTATCGGCAACATCTACGGCGCCATGCTCGGCGGCATCGTCCTCGGCGTCGCCGAGTCCCTCGCCACCGGCTACGTCGGCGACATCCCCGGCATGGACCTCTTCGGCGGCGGCGCCTGGAAGGACGTGTGGGCGTTCGCTCTGCTCATCCTCGTACTGCTGTTCAGGCCACAAGGTCTGCTCGGCGAACGCGTCGCGGATCGGGCGTGATACCCATGACCACCGAGATCCCCATGGACAAGACCACCGACACCGCCAAGGTGTCCACCGCTGCGGCCGCCTCGCTCATACCGCTGCCGGAGGTCGCGGCACGCGCGCTCACCGTCGCCGGCTCCGCCGTCGCCCTCGTGGGCACCTTCCTCGCCTGGACCTGGACCGAGGAGTTCCCGGGCAACCTGACCGTCACCGGCTACCCGGGCGGCCTTCAGGTCCTCACCCTCGTCGGCTCCCTGCTCACCCTGCTGTTCGCCCTCTCCGGCTACGGCATCCGTGGCCTGCGCTGGCTCACCCCCGGCGGCAAGAACAGCCCCGTCCTGCTCGCCGCTCTCGGCGTGTTCGGCACCACGGGCTACTCGATCGGCGCGATCACCCAGGAGCTCGGCGGCCTGGTCAACCTGGAGCCGGGTGCCTGGGTGGCCGGCATCGGCGCCCTCATCGCCGTGATCGGCGCCCTCGGCCTCCCGGTCGACCAGCCCTACGGCGCCGCGGACCCGACCCCGAACCTCTGGGGCCGTATCCGCCACTCGCTCACCGCGCCCGATCCCGGCCGTGCCAAGGACCTGCCCTCCTGGGTGGAGATCCTGATCATCGCCGCGGGCTTCGGCGTCGGCATGTACGTCTTCGCGTACGGCATCGGCACCGAGTACTCCGAGCTGTTCATCGGCTTCCTGATCGTCACGGCGTTCGGCTTCACCGCGGTGACCCGCGCGGGCCTGCTCAAGCGGCTCTCGGCGCTCACCGCCAAGCACCGCAACGTGGCCATGACGGCGGCCTTCGTCGCGGCGATCTGCTTCCCCTTCACCCAGACCAACGACCAGTTCGCCCTCATCGGCGCGAACATCCTGATCTTCGCCACGGTCGCGCTGGGCCTCAACGTCGTCGTCGGCCTCGCCGGCCTGCTCGACCTCGGTTACGTCGCCTTCCTCGGCGTCGGCGCCTACGCCGCCGCCCTGGTCTCCGGCTCCCCGCAGTCGAGCATCGGCGTCGAGTTCCCGTTCTGGGCCGCCGTTCTCACCGGCGCCGCCGCCTCGCTGATCTTCGGCGTGGTGATCGGTGCCCCGACCCTGCGGCTGCGCGGCGACTACCTCGCCATCGTGACGCTCGGCTTCGGTGAGATCTTCCGCATCACCATGAACAACCTGAACGGCAACAGCGGACCGGACGTCACCAACGGCTCCAACGGCATCCCCAACATCCCGGACCTGGAGATCTTCGGGTTCAACCTCGGGCTGCCGCACAACGTCCTGGGCACCGAACTCACCCGGTCCGGCAACTACTACCTGCTGATGCTGGCGTGCACGGCGATCGTGGTCCTGGTCTTCCGCCGCTCTGCGGAGTCCCGCATCGGCCGCGCGTGGGTCGCCATCCGCGAGGACGAGACCGCCGCAACCGCGATGGGCATCAACGGCTTCCGCCTGAAGCTCCTCGCGTTCGCGCTCGGTGCTTCCCTCGCCGGCCTCGCCGGCACCGTCCAGGCGCACGTGTCGTACAGCGTCACGCCCGAGCAGTACCAGTTCGCCGGCTCCGTGCCGCCGAACTCGGCCTTCCTGCTCGCCGCCGTCATCCTCGGCGGCATGGGCACCATCAGCGGCCCGCTGATCGGCGCCGCGCTGCTCTACCTGATCCCGGCCAAGCTGCAGTTCATGGCGGAGTACCAGCTGCTGCTCTTCGGCATCGCGCTGATGCTGCTGATGCGCTTCCGCCCCGAGGGCCTGGTCGCCGACCGCAGGAAGCAGCTCGAATTCCACGAGACCGGACAGCTCGACGTACCGGAGGACAAGCCATTGCCCGAAGGCGCGACCGGCGTCGCGAAGGCAGGGGCGTGACCGCCATGACCACCACCACGACCGCACCCACCAGCACGACGGTGCTCGACGCCACCGGCGTCACGATGCGCTTCGGCGGTCTGACCGCCGTGCGCGACGTGAACCTCACCGTCAACACCGGCGAGATCGTCGGCCTCATCGGCCCCAACGGCGCCGGCAAGACGACCTTCTTCAACTGCCTCACCGGCCTGTACATCCCGACCGAGGGCAAGGTCGCCTACAAGGGCACCGTCCTGCCGCCCAAGCCGCACCTGGTCACCCAGGCCGGCATCGCCCGTACTTTCCAGAACATCCGGCTCTTCGCCAACATGACCGTTCTGGAGAACGTGCTGGTCGGACGGCACACCCGCACCAAGGAAGGCCTCTGGTCGGCCCTGTTGCGGCTGCCCGGCTTCAAGAAGGCCGAGGACGCGTCCCGGGCCCGGGCCATGGAACTCCTGGAGTTCACCGGTCTCGCCGCCAAGGCCGACCACCTCGCCCGCAACCTGCCCTACGGCGAGCAGCGCAAGCTGGAGATCGCCCGGGCCCTTGCGAGCGAGCCCGGTCTGCTCCTCCTCGACGAGCCCACCGCCGGTATGAACCCGCAGGAGACCCGGGCGGCCGAGGAGCTGATCTTCGCCATCCGGGACCAGGGCATCGCCGTCCTCGTCATCGAGCACGACATCCGGTTCATCATGAACCTGTGTGACCGGGTCGCCGTGCTGGTCCAGGGCGAGAAGATCGTCGAGGGCCCCGCGGAGGTCGTCCAGGCCGACGAGCGCGTCATCGCCGCCTACCTCGGTACGCCCTTCGAGGGCGAGCCGGGCAAGGAGGAGGTCGCCGAGGTCGAGGCCGCGGAGGCCGGCGCCGAGGCGCAGAGCAGCACGGAAGGGGACGACAAGTGACCGCACTGCTGGAGGTCGAGGACCTCAGGGTCGCCTACGGCAAGATCGAGGCCGTCAAGGGCATCTCGTTCAAGGTGGAAGCGGGCGAGGTCGTCACCCTCATCGGCACCAACGGCGCCGGCAAGACCACGACCCTGCGCACGCTGTCGGGTCTGCTCCAGCCGCTGTCCGGTGAGATCAAGTTCGACGGCAAGTCGCTGAAGAAGGTCCCCGCCCACAAGGTCGTCTCGCTGGGGCTCGCCCACTCCCCCGAGGGGCGGCACATCTTCCCCCGCATGACGATCGAGGACAACCTCCGTCTCGGCGCGTTCCTGCGCACCGACAAGGAGGCCATCGAGAAGGACATCAAGCGCGCCTACGACCTGTTCCCCATCCTCGGAGAGCGCCGCAAGCAGGCCGCGGGCACCCTCTCCGGCGGTGAGCAGCAGATGCTCGCCATGGGACGGGCGCTGATGTCCCGGCCGAAGCTGCTCATGCTGGACGAGCCCTCCATGGGCCTCTCCCCCATCATGATGCAGAAGATCATGGCGACCATTCAGGAGCTCAAGTCCCAGGGCACCACCATCCTGCTCATCGAGCAGAACGCCCAGGCCGCGCTCTCCCTGGCCGACCACGGGCACGTCATGGAGGTCGGCAAGATCGTCCTCTCCGGCAGCGGACAGGACCTGCTGCACGACGAGTCGGTGCGCAAGGCGTACCTGGGCGAGGACTGATCGCCCGGCCCGCATGAGTCGAGGCCCGTGCCCCCCGGTCAGGGGCACGGGCCTCACTCTTTGCTGCTTCAGTGTGCCGCTTCGGTACGTCAGCCCTTGGCGGCCTTCTTCTCGTCGGCGTCCTGGATGACGGCCTCGGCGACCTGCTGCATCGACATCCGGCGGTCCATGGAGGTCTTCTGGATCCACCGGAAGGCGGCGGGCTCGGTCAGCCCGTACTGGGTCTGGAGGATGGACTTGGCCCGGTCCACGAGCTTGCGCGTCTCCAGGCGCAGGGTGAGGTCGGCGACCTCCTTCTCAAGCTCCTTCAGCTCGGTGAACCGCGAGACGGCCATCTCGATCGCCGGCACGACGTCGCTCTTGCTGAACGGCTTGACCAGGTACGCCATGGCACCGGCGTCCCGGGCCCGCTCGACGAGGTCGCGCTGCGAGAACGCGGTCAGCATCAGCACCGGGGCGATGCTCTCCTCGGCGATCTTCTCGGCCGCCGAAATGCCGTCCAGCTTCGGCATCTTCACATCGAGGATGACGAGGTCGGGCCTGTGCTCGCGGGCCAGTTCGACGGCCTGCTCACCGTCTCCGGCCTCACCGACGACGGTGTACCCCTCTTCTTCGAGCATCTCTTTGAGATCGAGCCGGATCAGCGCCTCGTCCTCGGCGATGACGACACGGGTCGTCAGCGGAGGCACGTGCGACTTGTCGTCGTCGGGCGCGTCTACGGGCTGGGGCGACTCGGGGGCGGTCACGGGGGCTCCTTGTTGCGGGCCGGGCAGGTGCAGCTGCCTATGCAGCCTACCTAGAGGCGGGGAGCTGCGGTGACCCGGTACACTTCCCGACAGCTCACCAACCTGCCCGGTTGGAGGAACTGGTCAGACTCGCGGCACTCAAAATGCCGTGCCCTTTGGGCATGTGGGTTCGAATCCCACACCGGGCACCTCAGGAAGAAAGCGGATGCTCACGTTCTCGTGAACATCCGCTTTTTCATGCCCACGGTTACGATCAGTGACACAGAGTGCCCGCATGAACTTTCACAGCACCGAAGTGCGACAGAAGGCACTCACACTCCTGCGCGGCGGCTCCAGGAACGCAGAGGTCGCTCGTATGCTCAACGTCCCGCCGGGCACCATCGCATATTGGAAGAACCTGGACCGGGCGAAACGCGGCGAGTGCCCAGGAAAGCATGATCCTGAGTGCCCGCGATGCGATGGCCGAACCCTCGACGCAGTGGCGTACAGCTACCTGCTCGGTCTCTACCTGGGCGACGGCCACATCAGTCACTACTCCGAGCACCGCGTGCCCAACCTCATGATCACGTGCGACGAATCCTGGCCCGGCCTGATGGGCGCCTGCGAGGAGGCCATGCGCGCGGTCTTCCCCGACAACTCTGTCTGCCGCGTCCGCAAAACCGGCTGTCGCAACGTGAAGGTCTACTCGAAGCACCTGCACTGCCTGTTCCCTCAGCACGGCCCTGGCAGGAAGCACGAGCGTGCCATCACTCTCGAGCCATGGCAGCAGGCGATCATCGACGCTCACCCTTGGGAGTTCATCCGCGGCCTCATCCACTCGGACGGCTGCCGTATCACCAACTGGACGACCCGCATGGTCGGTGGCGAGCGCAAGCGCTACGAGTATCCCCGCTACATGTTCACCAACGTCTCCGCCGACATCCTCCGCCTCTACACCGACACCCTCGACAGACTCGGTATCGAGTGGACGCACTGCACCCGGCACGGCAACCCGTACAACATCTCCGTCGCCCGCAAAGCTTCTGTCGCCCTAATGGACGCCCAGGTAGGCCCCAAGCACTGACCCAACAGCAAAGGGCCCCTCCTCAAAGCTGAAAAGGGGCCCTCACCCCCCTACTTCGGACTGTCGTCCTCCCCGATGTGATGCACCCGCACCATGTTCGTGGAACCAGAAACCCCGGGCGGCGAGCCGGCCGTGATGACCACCGTGTCGCCCTTCTTACAGCGGCCGTACTTCAGCAACAGCTCATCCACCTGATCGACCATCGCATCCGTCGACTCCACGTGCGGCCCGAGGAACGTCTCCACACCCCACGTCAGATTCAGCTGGGAACGCGTGGCCGGCTCCGGCGTGAACGCCAGCAGCGGGATCGGTGAGCGGTAGCGGGACAGGCGGCGGGCCGTGTCGCCCGACTGGGTGAAAGCGACCAGGAAACGGGCGCCGAGGAAGTCGCCGATCTCGGCGGCGGCGCGGGCCACCGCGCCCGGCTGGGTGCGGGGCTTGTTCCGGTCGGTCAACGGCGGCAGGCCCTTTGCCAGGATGTCCTCCTCGGCCGCCTCGACGATCTTCGCCATCGTCCGGACGGTCTCGATCGGGTACTTGCCGACGCTCGTCTCGCCGGACAGCATCACCGCGTCCGTGCCGTCGATGACCGCGTTGGCCACGTCGCTGGCCTCGGCGCGGGTCGGGCGGGAGTTGTCGATCATCGAGTCGAGCATCTGGGTGGCGACGATGACCGGCTTGGCGTTGCGCTTGGCCAGCTTGATGGCGCGCTTCTGGACGATCGGGACCTGCTCCAGCGGCATCTCCACGCCCAGGTCACCGCGGGCGACCATGATGCCGTCGAAGGCGGCCACGATGTCGTCGATCGCCTCCACCGCCTGCGGCTTCTCCACCTTGGCGATCACCGGGAGGCGGCGGCCCTCCTCGTCCATGATGCGGTGGACGTCCTCGATGTCCCGTCCGGAGCGGACGAAGGAGAGCGCGATGACGTCGAAGCCGGTGCGCAGGGCCCAGCGCAGGTCGGCCTCGTCCTTCTCCGAGAGGGCCGGCACGGACACGGCGACACCCGGGAGGTTCAGGCCCTTGTGGTCGGAGACCATGCCGCCTTCGACGACGGTGGTGTTCACACGCGGGCCGTCGACGGAAGTGACCTCCAGGCACACCTTGCCGTCGTCGACGAGGATGCGTTCGCCGGGGATGACGTCCGCGGCGAGGCCGGCGTAGGTGGTCCCGCACTGCTGGCGGTCACCCTCGGCGCCCTCCTCGACGGTGATGGTGAAGGTGTCCCCGCGTTCAAGGAGTACGGGTCCTTCGGTGAAGCGGCCGAGGCGGATCTTCGGGCCTTGAAGGTCGGCGAGGACACCGACGCTGCGGCCGGTCTCGTCGGAGGCCTTCCGCACGCGCTCGTAGCGCTCCTCGTGATCGGCGTGGCCGCCGTGGCTGAGGTTGAATCGGGCGACGTCCATTCCGGCATCGACCAGTGCCTTTATCTGGTCGTACGAGTCGGTGGCGGGGCCCAGGGTGCAGACGATTTTCGCTCGGCGCATGTTTCGACTCTATGACTTACCGGCGGGTAGTGAATTGGCGCCGCATGACTACTCAACAACCTTTGCGTGAAGGGCTATTGACAAGTGTTGAATTGTGCACCGGGGTGCTCCGATGAGCGTTCGAAGCACCCCTAAAGGGCTATTCACCGATGCGTTCACAGATGCGGCGGCGCCATGGTGAATCGTGCATTGACCTCGGCATGGACGTGCTGACGCTCGGGTTCGAGGTCGAGGGGGGCGGCGGAGTCCTCTTCCGCGGCGTAGGCCATCGAGCGCATACGACCACCGCGGGTCTGCGGATAGGCCGGTGGAGCGTTCTCCGCGCCGATGTCGGCGAGTTCCACCAGCGCGGCCAGGGAGGTCCCCAGCGCCTCCGCGTACTCCCGCGCGCGCTGCACGGCCTCCCGTACCGCCTGCTGCCGCGCTTCCCGGTGGGCCGGCGAGTCGGGGCGCAGGGCCCACCAGGGGCCGTCCACGCGGGTGAGCTCCAAGTCGGCCAGGCGTGTCGTGAGTTCGCCGAGCGCCGTGAAGTCCGTGAGTTCGGCGGTGATGTGGACGCGGCCGTGGTGGGCGTGGATGCGTTCGCCGCGGCCCTTGTCCTTCAGTTCGGGGCTGATGGAGAAGGCGCCGGTCTCCAGGCGCTCGACCGCGTCGCCGTAGGTCTTGATGAGGTCGAGGACGGCGGCGTTGCGGCGGGTCAGGTCGTCCAGGGCGGCGCGGCGGTCCTTGCCGCGAGAGGCCACGGTGACGCCGATGCGAGCGATCTCGGGGTCGACCTCGAGGTGGGCCTCACCTCGGACGGCGATGCGGGGGGCGTCGGGGGTGCCGTAGGGGACGGCGGGCTGAAGTTCTCCTGAGGGGGAGGTCATACGTCCCACTCTGTCATCGCTTGGCCGGCCGGGAGCCCGGCAGTTCACAGCTTCGGTCACCAGATCGAAACGTGCGGGGTCTGTTGCAACTCGCCATGGGCAGGTCAGAATCTACGCGCGTTGTTGACCATTCGCCCAGGAGAAGCACTCATGCCGTTGAACCGCCGTAAGTTCCTGACGAAGTCCGCCGTGACCGGAGCGGGGGTGGCGGTGGCCGGTGCGGTGGGCGCCCCGGCGGCGCAGGCCGCGCAGCCGGCGAAGGGGTCCCGGCCGAAGAAGCGGTACGCGCTGACGGTGATGGGCACGACCGATCTGCACGGCAACATCTTCAACTGGGACTACTTCAAGGACGCGGAGTACTCCGACGCCAAGGGCAACGCGAAGGGCCTGTCCCGGGTCTCGACGCTGGTGAACCAGGTCCGCGACGAGAAGGGCCGCCGCAACACGCTGCTCATCGACGCGGGCGACACGATCCAGGGCACCCCGCTGACGTACTACTACGCCAAGGTCGACCCGATCACCGCCAAGGGCGGTCCGGTCCACCCGATGGCGGCGGCGATGAACGCCATCGGGTACGACGCGGTGGCCCTCGGCAACCACGAGTTCAACTACGGCATCGAGACGCTGCGCAAGTTCGAGGACCAGTGCCACTTCCCGCTGCTGGGTGCCAACGCGCTGGACGCGAAGACGCTGAAGCCCGCCTTCCCGCCGTACTTCATCAAGAAGTTCCGTGTGCCGGGCGCCCCGCCGGTCAAGGTCGCGGTCCTCGGTCTGACCAACCCCGGCATCGCGATCTGGGACAAGGCGTACGTCGAGGGCAAGATGGTGTTCCCGGGTCTGGAGGAGCAGGCCGCGAAGTGGGTGCCGAAGCTGCGCTCGATGGGTGCGGACGTGGTGGTCGTGTCGGCGCACTCCGGTTCGTCGGGGACGTCGTCGTACGGTGACCAGCTGCCGTACCTCGAGAACTCGGCGGCGCTGGTCGCCCAGCAGGTGCCGGGCATCGACGCGATCCTCGTCGGGCACGCGCACACGGAGATCGCGGAGCTGCTGGTCACGAACGAGAAGACGGGCAGGACCGTGGTGCTGTCCGAGCCGCTGTGCTATGCCCAGCGGCTGACGCTGTTCGACTTCGAGCTGGTCCTCGACAAGGGCTGCTGGAAGGTCGAGTCGGTGAAGGCGACGGTGCGCGACTCGAAGACGGTCGCCGACGACCCGAAGATCACCAAGCTGCTGAAGGACGACCACGACATCGTGGTGGAGTACGTCAATCAGGTCGTCGGCACGGCGACCGAGAAGCTGACGACGGTCGACGCCCGCTACAAGGACGCCCCGATCATCGACCTGATCACCAAGGTCCAGGAGGACGTGGTCAAGGCGGCCCTGGCGGGCACGGAGCACGCCTCGCTGCCCGTCATCTCCCAGGCCTCCCCGTTCTCGCGCACCTCGGAGATCCCGGCCGGCGACGTGACCATCCGGGATCTGTCGAGCCTGTACGTGTACGACAACACGCTGGTCGCCAAGCTGATGACGGGTGCGCAGGTCAAGGCGTACCTGGAGTACTCGGCGGAGTACTTCGTGCAGACCGCCGCCGACGCGGTCGTCGACGTCGACAAGCTCACGAATGCCGGCAACCGCCCCGACTACAACTACGACTACGTGTCAGGGCTGTCGTACGAGATCGATGTCGCGCAGGCGGCGGGTTCGCGGATCAAGAACCTGGCCTACAACGGTGCCGCGCTCGACGACGCCCAGAAGTTCGTGTTCGCGGTGAACAACTACCGGGCCAACGGCGGCGGCGCGTTCCCGCATGTGGCGTCGGCTCATGAGCTGTGGTCGGAGTCGACGGAGATCCGCACCCGGATCGCGGAGTGGGTGACCGCCAAGGGCGTGCTGGACCCGAAGGACTTCGCGTCGGTGGACTGGAAGCTCACGCGGAACGGCACGCCGGTGTTCTAGCCGGAGTCGGACCAACCGGTCAGGAGCCTCAGATCCCGTCCATCAGCGGTGTCAGCACCCTCGGCTGACGCGCCCGCGGGATCCGGGGCTCCTGCTGTGCGAGGCCGAAGGTGGTGAACGCCGTACGGCTGGGCAGCGGGTAGGTCTCCTTGCCGGTGACGGAGTTGAGGATGCTGGCGCTGCGCCAGGCCGCGAGGCCGAGGTCGGGGGTGCCGACGCCGTGGGTGTGGCGCTCGGCGTTCTGGACGTAGACGTTGCAGCCCGAGCCGGTGACGGACGGGTCCATGACCAGGCGGTACTGGTCGTCGATGCGCGGGCGTTCCCGGCTGTCGAGGCGCATGTAGGGGTCGAGGCCGGCGAGGATGCGGGTGAGGGGGCGCTCACGGTAGCCGGTGGCGAGGACGACCGCGTCGGTGGTCAGGCGTGAGCGGGTGTTCTGGTGGACGTGCTCCAGATGGAGCTCCACCTTGGTCGTGGCGATCCGGCCCGCGGTGCGCACCTGCACGCCTGGCGTGAGGACGGTGTCGGGCCAGCCGCCGTCCAGGGTGCGGCGGTAGAGCTCGTCGTGGATGGCGGCGAGGGTTTCGGCGTCGATGCCCTTGTGGAGCTGCCACTGCGAGGCGACGAGGCTGTCGCGGACCGGCTCGCCGAGTGCCTGGAAGTAGCGGGTGTAGTCGGGGGTGAAGTGCTCCAGGCCGAGCTTGGAGTACTCCATGGGCGCGAAGGCCTCGGTGCGCCCGAGCCAGTGCATCCGCTCGCGCCCGGCCGGCCGGCGCCGCAGCAGGTCGAGGAAGATCTCGGCACCGGACTGTCCGGAGCCGATGACGGTGATGTGCTCGGCGGCGAGCAGCCGCTCGCGGTGTTCGAGGTAGTCGGCGGCGTGGATGACCGGGACGGCGGGCGCCTCGACGAGGGGCCTGAGCGGGTCGGGGACATCCGGTTCGGTGCCGATGCCGAGGACGATGTTCTTCGCGTACGTACGGCCGAGCGCCTCGGCTTCTCCGTCGGGGGCGAGCTGGGTGAAGTCGACCTCGAAGACGTCGCGTTCGGAGTTGAAGCGGACCGCGTCGACCTGGTGGCCGAAGCGCAGCCCGGGGAGGTTCTCGCAGACCCAGCGGCAGTAGGCGTCGTACTCGGCGCGCTGGATGTGGAAGCGCTCGGCGAAGTAGAAGGGGAAGAGCCGGTCGCGGGTCCTGAGGTAGCTGAGGAACGACCACGGGCTCGCGGGGTCGGCGAGCGTCACCAGGTCCGCGAGGAAGGGGACCTGAATGCGGGACCCCTCGATGAGAAGGCCCGGGTGCCAGGCGAACGCGGTGCGCTGCTCGTAGAAGACGGCGTCGAGTTCGGCGAGGGGGTGGGCCAGGGCGGCGAGGGAGAGGTTGAAGGGGCCGATACCGATGCCGACGAGGTCGCGGGGGGTCTCGGGGTCCTGGCCCGGGGGGGTGGAGTGCCGGTCGGCTGGGTTGGTCTGCGGGGTCATCCGGGGGTGTTTCCTTCCACCAGTTTCAGGAGGGCGGCCAGGTCGTCCGGGCGCGTGTGGGGATTGAGGAGGGTCGCTTTCAGCCACAGGCGACCGTCTATGCGGGCCCGGCCGAGGACGGCGCGGCCGTCGGTGAGGAGCGTTCGGCGTACGGCGGCGACGGCGTCGTCGGTGGCGTGTGCGGGCCGGAACAGGACCGTGCTGATGGTGGGCTGGTCGTAGAGCTCGAACGCGGGGTGACCGTGGACGAGGTGGGCGAACTCCAGGGCTCTTGCGCAGACTTGCTCGACGAGCCGGCCGAGGCCGCTGCGGCCGAGGGCCCTGAGAGTGACGGCGATCTTGAGGACGTCGGGTCGGCGACTGGTGCGCAGGGACCGGCCGAGCAGGTCCGGCAGGCCGGCCTCGACGTCGTCGTCGGCGTTGAGGTAGTCGGCGCGGTGATGGAGCACGGCGAGGCCGCCCGGGTCACGGACGGCGAGGAGCCCCGCGGCGACGGGCTGCCAGCCGAGCTTGTGCAGATCGAGGGTGACGGTGTCGGCGGCGCCGAGGCCGGCGAGCCGCTCGCGGTACCGGTCGCTGAACAGGAGGCCTCCGCCGTAGGCGGCGTCGACGTGCAGCCGGGCGCCGTGGGCGGCGCACAGGGCGGCGATCTCGGGGAGCGGGTCGATGAGCCCGGCGTCGGTGGTGCCCGCGGTGGCCGCGACCAGGTGGGGGCCGGGCAGCTGGGTGAGGGCCTCGTCGAGTGCGGCGGGGTCGAGGACGCCGGCGGGCGCGGGCACGACGACGGGGTCCGGCAGCCCGAGCAGCCAGGCGGCACGGGGCAGCGAGTGATGAGCGTTCGCCCCGTGCACCAGCCTGACTCCGGCGCCGTGCGCTTCGCGGGCGATCAGGAGGGCGAGTTGGTTGGATTCGGTGCCGCCGGTGGTGATCAGGGCGGTGGGGGGCCGGTGGGGTGGGGTGGCCCGGGGAGCCGGGGTGACGCGGCGACCCCGCTCCCCTTCCCCGCCACCGAAGACCTCCCCCGCGAGCGCCCCCGTCACCAGCGCCTCCAGCTCCGACGCCCCCGGCGCCTGGTCCCAGGAGTCCAGGGAGGGGTTGAGGGCGGAGGCGGCCAGATCGGCGGCGGTGGCGAGGGCGAGGGGCGGGCAGTGGAGGTGGGCGGTGCACAGGGGGTCCGCCGGGTCGGCGGCGGCTTCTGCGAAGGCCCGGACGAGGGTGTGGAGTGCGTTCGGGTCGCCCTCGTCCGGCAGCGGATCCCCGACGGCGGCGCTCATGCGCTCGGCCACCGCGTCCGGGCCACCCGAGGGCAGAGGGCCCCGGCGTGCGCGGGCGCCCTCGCCCAGCGCGTCGAGCACGGTGTCGAGCAACGGCCGCAGGGCGTGGGAGCCTTCCGGGCCTGAAGCGAGCGACGGCAGCGTGCTCATCGTGGCCTCCCGGGCGCTGGACATGAGGGACTTCCAGCTTGTACGCGGATACGCGATGACGCCCGAAAAGCCCAATGATCGGAACCCGAAAGGGGGTATTTCCGTACGGGGAACGCGTGTCGGAGGCGGCGTGCCGAGGCCGGCGGAGTAAGGGGTGCCTCAGTGCCGGAAGTGGTCGGCGTGGTCCGCGGCCCACCGGGCGAAACCGCGGGCCGGAGTCCCCGTGATCCGCTCCACCGCGTCGGTGATCTCCGGCTGCACGCCTACCGTGGCCTCGAAGGCCTGAGCAGGTCCTTGACCATGTGCGGCGGAACGAACGGGAACAGCTCGGGCCCGGCCTGGTCCGGCGGCACCTCGACGAACTGAAGCTCGCGGCCGACGGCCCGCCCGATCGCCCCGACCTGCCCGGCGTTGGATATCGCCTCGGGCCCGGTGAGCCGCTGGGCGGCGCCCTCGTGGCCGTCGTCGAGGACAGCCCGTTCGGCGACGGCGGCGATGTCGCCCTCGATGGGGTCCCCCCGCTGGAGCGCATTCGAGAGTGGGAGGGCGCGCCGAGCCCGTCGGCGAAGACGCCCCGGACCCGGTCGTCGGCGCGGATCTGCGCGGCCCACTGGAAGGCGTCCACGGCGAAGGCGTTGGGGCGCGGGAAGGTCCACGCGAGGCCGCTGTCGAGGATCTGCCGCTCGGCGGTGGCGTGCATGACGTGGATGGGGTGGGACTCGTCGGCGCCCTCCAAGATGATCCCGGAGGACAGCAGGACGACATGCCGGACCCCGGCCGCTCGCGCCGCCGCCAGGAAGGCCGGGTCTGTTCGCCGACGGCCTGGACGTACAGGAACAGCCTGGTCGGGCCCTCGAACAGGGCGGCAGGCCGGTCGGGTTCGAACCGGACCACCTCGGCGCCCGCGGGCAGTCCGGCCCGCTGCGGCTCGCGGGTCAGCGCACGCACCGGCCGGTCCGCGGCGGCGAGACGTTCGACGAGGGCACGGCCGACGTTGCCGGTGGCGCCGGTCACTACGATCACGGTTTCTCCAGGGCTGAATGCCGAGGACGGACTGATCGACCTCTGACTCGTTCGAGCCCAGGAAGGAAGATCAGCCCACCGCATCGGCCATGGGAACCAGCGCCGTCCTACTTCGCAGGGCCCAGGCCGTGTCCGACCTAGCCCTTTTGGCCCTCCCGCACCCGCAACGCCCGCGCCAGGTCGTCGAGGTGGTCGGCGAGCCGGCGTCGCAGTGCCGGGACCGGCTCGCCGTCGCGCAGGCACTCCTCGCCCAGCCGCAGGGACTCGGCGTCGACGGCGTACCCCGGGAAGGCGTAGCGGCCGGCTGCGTCGGCGATGGCCGGGCCGCGGCGGGCGGCGACGGCGACCGAGTCCTTGTAGTAGCGCGGCACGTACTGCCGCAGCAGGTCGGTCTGTTCGGGCTGCCAGAAGCCCTGGGCGGTGGCGGTGAAGAGGTAGTTGGACAGGGCCGTGGCACCGTCGCCGGCGAACATGGCGTCCCACGCCTTCGCCTTGGCCTCCTCGTCCGGCAGGGCGGCCCGGCAGCGGGCGGCGCCCTCCTGGCCGGTGGCGCTCGGGTCGCGTCCCAGTTCGGCGGCGATGGCGGCCTCGTCCACGGCGCCGAGGACGGCGAGGCGGCCCAGGACGCGCCAGCGCAGCTCGGGGTCGAGTTCGGGTCCGCCCGGCACGGTGCCGTCGGCGAGCCAGGCTGCGATGGTGTCGGGGTGGGCGGCGACGTCGATGAAGTGGCGTACGGCGATCAGGCGCAGGCCGGGGTTGTCGCCGTCCTCGGTGCGGCGGATCAGGTCGCGGCACAGGGCAGAGAGGGTGGCCAGGGCGGCGGGCCGCTCCTCGGGGGTGAGGTAGCGGTCGGTGACCTGGGCGGCGGCGAAGGCGAGGACGCCCTGGACGATGGCGAGGTCGGTCTCGCGCGGGAGGTGGGCGCGGGCGGCCTCCAGGTAGGCGCCGGCGGCCAGTTCGCCGTCGCGGACGGCGTCGCGCAGGGCGTTCCAGACGACCGCGCGGGTGAGCGGGTCGGGCAGACCGGCGAGGCTGCTGCGGACGGTCTCGAAGGACCCGGCGTCGAAGCGGACCTTGGCGTAGGTCAGGTCGCCGTCGTTGACCAGCAGCAGGGCCGGGCGCTTGCCGATGGGCTGCGAGGCGCTCTGCGGGACGTCGACGTCGAGGCGTTCGCGCAGCGTGAGGTTGCCGCCGTTGTCGCCGAGGTCCTGGTCGTACAGGCCGACGGTGACGCGGTGCGTGCGGCTGCCGGCGTGGTCGACGGTGAGGGTGCAGGTGCCGTTGTCGCCGGGGGTGACGGCCGGGGTGAGGGTGTCGACGCCTGTGGTGCGCAGCCAGGAGTCGGCCCAGGCGTGGACGTCGCGCTCGGTGGCGGAGGCGAGGGAGTCGATGAAGTCGGCGAGGGTGGCGTTGCCGAACTTGTGGCGGGCGAAGTGGGTGTTGATACCGGCGAGGAAGTCCTTCTCGCCGAGCCAGGCCACCAGTTGCCGCAGCGCGGAGGCGCCCTTGGCGTAGGAGATGCCGTCGAAGTTGAGCATGGCGGCGGCCGTGTCGTCGACGGCCTCGGGGGCCACGGGGTGGGTGGAGGGGCGCTGGTCGGCGTCGTAGCCCCAGGCCTTGCGGGCGATGCCGAAGTCGACCCAGGTGTCGGTGAAGCGGGTGGCTTCGGCGCAGATCTGGTAGCCCATGTACTCGGCGAAGGACTCGTTCAGCCAGATGTCGTCCCACCAGCGCAGGGTGACGAGGTCGCCGAACCACATGTGGGCCATCTCGTGGGCGATGACCATGGCGCGGACCAGCCGCTCGGTGTCCGTGACGGCGGAGCGGTACACGAACTCGTCGCGGAAGGTGACCAGTCCGGGGTTCTCCATCGCGCCGGCGTTGAACTCGGGGACGAAGGCCTGGTCGTAGGAGTCGAAGGGGTAGGGCTCGTCGAACTTCTCGTGGAAGCGGTCGAAGCACTGCCGGGTGACTTGGAAGAGCTCGTCGGTGTCCACGTCCAGGTAGGGGGCGAGGGAGCGGCGGCAGTGCAGGCCGAAGGGCAGGCCGCGGTGCTCGGTGCGCACCGAGTGCCAGGGGCCGGCGGCGACGGCGACCAGGTAGGTGGAGATCGGCGGGGTGGTCGCGGCCTGCCAGCGGCCGGAACCGAGGGGCTCGGTGACGCCGTTGGCGAGGACGGTCCAGCCCTCGGGGGCGGTGACGGAGAGGTCGAAGACGGCCTTCAGGTCGGGCTGGTCGAAGGCCGGGAAGACCAGCTTGCAGTCGTCCATCGCCAGTTGGGTGTAGACGTAGCTCTCGCCGTCGGTGGGGTCGGTGAAGCGGTGCATGCCCTCGCCGGTGCGGGAGTAGCGCATGGCCGCGTCGACGCGCAGTTCGTGCTCGCCGGCGGTGAGGTTCTTCAGCGGCAGCCGGTTGTCGTCCAGCGTCTCCGGGTCGAGGGGGTGTCCGTCCAGCGTGACGGAGCGCAGCTCGGCAGGCTTGATCTCGACGAAGGTGTCCGCGTCGGCGCGCGTGGTGAACCTGATGACGGTGCGCGAGTCGAAGGTCGTGTCCCCGGTGGTCAGATCGAGTTCGATCGTGTAGCGGTGGACATCGAGAAGCTGGGCACGGGTCTGCGCTTCGTCGCGCGTCAGTACGGACATGCAGGACATGCTGCCTGATGCCGCTGACAAGGCACAGGGGTGGATCACTACGTACGTTATGTCCGGTTCCCCGCCGGGGTGTCGCACTGTGGCGGAACGCGGGCGTCCGGGTGGGGCAGGGCCGGGCGCGGTCCGGGTTCCTCGACCTCGGCGTGGCCCTTGACCAGGGCGCGTAACTCCCGGACCTCCGCCTCCAGTGCGCGGTGGCGCTCGTGGGCGTCGTACAGGTAGCGGACCTTGGTGCGCAGCGCCCACGGGTCGATGGGCTTCAGGACGAGGTCGGCGACGCCGAGCCGGAAGGCGGTGGAGGTCAGTTCCTGGTCCGCACCGAAGCCGGTGAGGAGGATGACCGGTATGTGCTGGGTCTGCTCCACCCGCCGCATGTAGCGCACGACGTCCAGGCCGCTGACGCCGGGCATGCGCACGTCCAGCAGCAGGAGACCGACCTTTCCGCGGAGCACCTGCTTGAGCGCCTGGTCACCGCTGGTGGCCCGGGCCAGCAGGTACCCAAGCGGGGCCAGGGCACTCTCCAGCGCGTACAGCGTGTCCTCGTGATCGTCGACGATGAGGATCTTGGCATCCGACGGCATGGCCCGACGTCCCTCCCGCGTGGACATCCAGGGTATGTCCGGGGCGCTGACGGGGAGTGCGTGTCAGCTGACATGCGGTGCACAGCGCAGCATGCACCGCCCGGAGCGCCGTGTCACTCCCTCGGGGAGGGTCTGTCTGCATCCCGTCGTCCCGGTCGGGCTCTAGGAGCGATTCGGCGTGGACGCGGAGCCGTTGACGGTGTCCTCGGCGATGCTCTCGTGGTGCCTGATGACCTCGGCGATGATGAAGTTGAGGAACTTCTCCGCGAAGGCCGGGTCCAGCTTGGCGTTCTCGGCGAGGGTGCGCAGGCGGGCGATCTGGCGGGCCTCGCGGGCCGGATCGGCGGGCGGGAGCTGGTGCTCGGCCTTGAGGAGGCCGACCTGCTGGGTGGCCTTGAAGCGCTCGGCGAGCATGTGGACGACGGCCGCGTCGATGTTGTCGATGCTGTCGCGCAGCCGGGCGAGCTCTTCACGGACGGCCGGGTCGACGTCGCCGGGGGACGTGTTGCTGGTCATGAGCGCCCAGCCTACGGGGCCCGCTCAGGTGATCGTTCGTTCGATCACGGGTGGATCGTCGGGGTCGGGGACCTGGTTGCTCCAGCCGCCCGGGACGGTCCGGCCCTGCTGGGCGCGGAAGCGGACCGGGGCCATGCCGACGCGGCGGGTGAACAGGCGGGAGAAGTAGGCGGGGTCGTCGTAGCCGACGCGGCGGGCGACGGCGGCGACGGGCAGTTCGGTGGCGGCGAGCAGTTCCTTGGCGCGGCCCAGACGGATGCCGAGCAGATAGTCCTTGGGGCTGCAGCCGGCGCCGCGCCGCACGGCGGTGCGCAGTTCGGCGAGGGTCATGCCGTGCCGGGCGGCGTGGTCGGCGACCGTCAGTGGCAGGCACGCGTCGCGGGCGAGGGCCTTGAGGACCTGGTCGCCGTCGGGGGCGAGGTCGGCGCGGGCGCGGCGCAGGGCGACGAGGAGCTCATGGACGGCGGCGCCGGTCTCCACCTCCAGCAGGGGGTTGTCGCGGCGCGCGGCGCGGGCGATGCGCCCGATGACGGCACGTGGGCCGGCGGCGTCGGACAGCGGCACGACGGGCCTGCCGGGCTCGATGTAGCCGAGTTCGGTGTAGGTCGGTGCGGCGGGCCCGGTGAAGTCGACGAAGCCCTCGTCCCAGCCGGTGCCGGGGTCCGGCGCGTAGTGGTGCGGCACGCCGGGGGTCAGCCACAGCAGCGCGGGCGCGGTGACGCTCGTACGGCGGCCGTCGGGGGCGGCGTACCAGCCGGCGCCGGTACTGATCACGACGGCGACATGGTGGTCCAGGACCCTCGGCCCGACGGTCGGCAGGGCGCCGTACTGGAGGCCCACGCCGAGGCAGACGAGGCCCAGGCGATGGTGGGCGGGGCCGGGCGTGAAGAAACGCATCCAGGTGTGATACATCCGCGTGCCCGCCTCCCGTCCGCTCCTTCGGTCCAAGCAGCGCCGATCTTTGTCCATGGACCCTGCACTGCGCCAGGGGCGAGGGTGGGCGCATGAGCGAGTTCACGGTGGGGGACGAAGACTTCCTGCTGGACGGGCGGCCGGTGCGGCTGCTGTCCGGCGCGCTGCACTACTTCCGGGTGCACGAGGCGCAGTGGGGGCACCGGCTGGCGATGCTGCGCGCGATGGGGCTCAACTGCGTGGAGACGTACGTGCCGTGGAACCTGCACGAGCCGAGGCCGGGCCGGCACCGGGACGTGGGGGCGCTCGGCCGGTTCCTGGACGCGGCCCGGGAGGCGGGGCTGTGGGCGATCGTGCGGCCGGGGCCGTACATCTGCGCCGAGTGGGAGAACGGCGGGCTGCCGTACTGGCTGACGGCCGAGATGGGCGCACGCGCGCGTACGCGTGACGAGCGCTACCTGGGGCGCGTGGCGAGCTGGTTCCGGCATCTCCTGCCCGAGATCGTGCCCCGGCAGCTGGACCGCGGCGGCCCGGTGATCATGGTGCAGATCGAGAACGAGTACGGCAGTTACGGTTCCGACGCGGTGTACCTGGGATGGCTGGCCGACCTGCTGCGGGCCGAGGGAGTCACGGCTGCGCTGTTCACGTCGGACGGCCCCGAGGACCACATGCTCTCCGGCGGCTCGGTCCCGGGGGCCCTGGCGACGGTGAACTTCGGCTCCCACGCGCGAGAGGCGTTCGAGACGCTGCGCCGGCACCGCCCCGACGGCCCGCTGATGTGCATGGAGTTCTGGTGCGGCTGGTTCGACCACTGGGGCGGCGAGCACGTCGTGCGGGGTCCGGGAGACGCGGCGGCGGCGCTGCGGGAGATCCTGGAGTGCGGGGCGTCGGTCAACCTGTACATGGCGCACGGCGGCACGAGCTTCGCGGGCTGGGCGGGCGCCAACCGGGGCGGCGGCGCGCTGCACGACGGGCCGCTGGAGCCCGATGTGACGTCGTACGACTACGACGCCCCGATCGACGAGTACGGCCGCCCCACGGAGAAGTTCTGGGCCTTCCGTGAGATCCTCGCCGACCACGCCGCCGGCCCCCTGCCCGAAGTCCCGCCCGCGCCCGCGCCGTTGGGTGCGCCGGCCGAGGCGGTGCTGACCGACTGGGCGCCCCTGAGTGACGTACTGGAGACGCTGGGCGGCCCGGAGACATCCGGGCCCGTCCCGCCCGCCTTCGAGGAACTGGGCGTCGAGCGGGGTCTGGTGCGGTACGAGGTGACGGTGCCGGGACCGCGGCAGCCGTATCCGCTGACGGTGCGCGGGTTGCGGGACCTCGCCGTGGTGTACGTCGACGGGGAGCGGGCCGGGGTGCTCACGGAGGACGACGCGTGCCTCAAGGAGCCTGTCGCGGGGCACGCGCGCGTGGAGCTGTGGGTGGAGTCCCTGGGGCGGGTGAACTACGGGCCGCGGCTGGGCGAGCCCAAGGGGATCACCGGGGGCGTCCTGCACGAGCGGCAGTATCTGCACGACGTACGCGCGCGTGGGCTGAGTCTGGAGGCGCTGGACGAGATCGAGAGGCTCCGGGCGGTGCCGTCGCGGGAACTGCCCGAGGACGGTGCCCCGGGGCTGTACCGGGGCACCGTCATGGTGCGGGGCGCCGGTGACGCCCGTCTGGAGCTGCCGGACCGGACCCGGGGGTTCGTGTGGATCAACGGCTTCAACCTCGGCCGCTACTGGTCCACCGGCCCGCAGTGCTCGCTGTACGTCCCTGGGCCCGTCCTGAGGGAGGGCGGCAACGACGTGTGGCTGCTGGAGCTGGAGGGGACGACCCGGTCCGGTGAGGCGCAGGCGGCCCCCGTTCTCCGGGCCGTCTGACGCCCGCGGGTGCTGCGGCTGCCTACAGGGCGTCCGCCGCGCGGGCGATGTCCTTCGCGAAGTGGCTGACCTCGGTGTAGATGCCGGGCACACCGGGCCGGGCGCAGCCGTCGCCCCAGCTGACGATGCCGACCTGGAGCCACTTGCCGGCGTCGTCCTTGCGGAACATGGGGCCGCCGGAGTCGCCCTGGCAGGTGTCGACGGCGCCGCGCTGATAGCCGGCGCACAGTTCCTCCTTCGACACCAGCCGGTTTCCGTAGTGCCGCTTGCACACGCGGTCGGCGACGAAGGGGACGGTCGCCTTGCGGAGCTTGGTCGTGCCCGTGTTGGCTCCCTCCTTCATGTCACCCCAGCCGGCGATCGTGAACATGCCGCGGTTGTAGCGGTCCGTGGTGGCGATCTTCAGCGTCGGCTTGTCGATGGGCCGGGCGAGCTTGATCAGTGCCCAGTCCTTGCCGGTACCGTCGTAGCCCGGGGCCACCTTGACCTTGGTCGACTTGACCTTGATCGCGGAGGCGGAGGTGATGTCGTTGGCACCCGCGGTGACGGTGATGCGGGTGTTGTTGCCGGAGCCCTCCATGCAGTGGGCCGCGGTCAGGACGACGTCCTTCTTGTAGAGCGCCCCGCCGCACCCCATCGAGAGATGGACCATGAACGGGAACTCATTCTGCGCGGCGGGCGTTCCACCGACGATGCGGGTGGACGCGGCCTGCGCGCTGAGGGGCTGGAGGGAGGCGACCGCGAGC
Organism: Streptomyces sp. NPDC107528; assembly: GCF_055639295.1. Lineage (NCBI taxonomy): Bacteria > Bacillati > Actinomycetota > Actinomycetes > Kitasatosporales > Streptomycetaceae > Streptomyces > Streptomyces sp. NPDC107528. The sequence goes on along the minus strand of NZ_JBVKAV010000002.1, from coordinate 744,155 downwards.
GCGACGGCACCCACCGCCGCGGCCCTCTTCGCCAGGGTTATGCCGCTTCTCTTCGGGGAGCTGGGGGTCAACATACGTCCTTTCATGGCGTGTTGAGCGGCCCGCAGTATGAAGATCAGGTGGCATGCCTGGCAAGGACGGATCTCACGCCCAGGGCGTGGAACCCCGCCAGGGAAAATCCCCTCACATCCCCGTAGAGTGGAATCGGGTTCAAGGCGTCTTGGGGGTAAGGGCGTGGCGAACGGCGGACCGGTCCAGCACGGCTTCCCGCACCTGGAGACGGTGCGGGCCTCGATCACCGCGCTCTACAGGCGGCTTTCCTATGACACCGTCCAGACGTTCGGGACCAGTGTGGTGCCGGCCGATGTGGCGTTCTGCGACACGGACGATCTGTATCTGGGTGCGCAGCGGGTGGCCCGCGAACTGGTGCGGCACTACCGTCTGCCGGACGCCCGTCCGATCGTCAGCTTCCGGGAGATGACGCACGCGGCGAGCGTCGAACTCGCCGCCGGGCCCGAGTACTTCATCGAGCTGAACGACCGTTTCCGCACCCATCGCCGGGACATCGGAGCGGCCCTGGCCCATGAGGTGATGCACGTGTACCTGCATCGCCTCGGGCTGTCCATGCCCGGCACGCGCGACAACGAGATCCTCACGGACACGGCGACGACGTATCTCGGCGCGGGCTGGCTGCTCCTCGACGCCTACCGGGAGGACTCGGCGTCCTCGCAGAAGCTGGGGTATCTGACGCCGGAGGAGTTCGGGTACGTCCTCGCCAAGCGGGCGCTGGTCTTCAACGAGGATCCGTCGGTGTGGTTCACGAGTCCGCAGGCGTACACGGCGTACGGGAAGGGCATGGCCGAGGCCCGCCGCGACGAGCAGCAGCCTCCGCTGACGGCGGCCGGGTGGGCGGGGCGGCGCCGCTACGCCCGCGATCGGCGTCACGCCCAGGACCAGCACGGGGCCGGTCCCGGGTCCGGGGTGCCGTACGAGTTCACACCGGATGGGCGGGGGCCGCTACGGGTGTCGTTCCCGTGTCCCACGTGCCGGCAGCGGATTCGGGTGCCGGTGCAGGGGCGGGTTCGGGCGCGGTGCGGGTTGTGCAGGACGGTGTTGGAGTGCGACACCTAGGGTTTTCGCCCCCGCCCCTGTCCGGCCCGTCTGGGAGTGCCCCCTCTGGGGGAGTTTGAGGACGAGGCCGTGCAGACCGAAGCGGGGGTCTGGGGGCGGCAGCCCCCAGGGACGGGACGGGTAGAGGCGGCGAGGGCGGCGAAACCTCACGCCCCGTACACCGCCCCCGGCACCCCCGCCTCCCCCAGCAGCTTCACCGCCACCTCCCCCGCCTCCTCCGGAGTCCACCGCGCCCCCTTGTCCACGGTCGGCCCCGCCCGCCACCCCTCCATCACCGTGATCCGCCCGCCCTCCACCTCGAACACCCTCCCCGTCACGCCGTCACTCGCCGCCGAACCCAGCCACACGACCAACGGGGAGACGTTCTCCGGAGCCATGGCGTCGAAGCCGGCCTCGGGGGCCGTCATCGACGCGGCGAAGGCACGCTCCGTCATCCGCGTACGCGCCGCCGGGGCGATCGCGTTGACCTGGACGCCGTAGCGGGCGAGCTCGGCCGCCGCGACCAGGGTCAGCCCGACGATTCCGGCCTTCGCGGCGCTGTAGTTGCCCTGCCCGAGCGAGCCCAACAACCCCGCCCCACTGCTTGTGTTGACGATCCGGGCGACCGGGGTACGGCCCGCCTTCGCCGCCGCCCGCCAGTGCGCGGCCGCGTGCTTCAGGGGGAGGAAGTGGCCCTTGAGGTGGACGCGTACGACGGCGTCCCAGTCGTCCTCGTCGAGGTTGACCAGCATCCGGTCGCGCAGGAACCCGGCGTTGTTGACGAGCGTGTCGAGCCGCCCGTACGTCTCCAACGCGGCCGCCACCAGGGACGCGGCCCCGGCACTGGTCGCCACGTCTCCCCCATGCGCCACCGCCTCACCGCCCGCCGCGCGGATCTCGTCGACCACGTGCTGGGCGGGGCTGCTGCCGACCACCACTTCCCCGGCCGGACCGCCGCCGGCCGTCACACCGACCGGGATGCCGCCGGCCGCCTCCTCGGTCGAGCCGTCCGCGCCCCCTCCCCGGAGCGACCGGCCGTCGACGGCGCCTCGCTGGCGCGGCGGGCTGTCGGACGCCGGCTGCCGGGGGCGCTGCGTGTCCGCGGCCACCTCCCCGGCCGGGCCGCGAACGGCCCCTTGCGCACGCGGCGCTCCATCGGCGGCCTCCCCGCCCGAGCCCTCGCCCCCCGCCACCCCGTCGAGCCCCACACCAAGGTCGTTGACGACCACCTTCGCCCCCGCGGCAGCGAACGCAAGAGCATGCGCACGCCCGAGCCCGCGCCCCCCACCCGTCACGACGACGACCCGTCCCTCGCATATCCGGCTCATGTCAGGCCTCCCTTCACGTTCGTGCCTCCTTGTTGACCGTCGCGGCATCCAGGAACACCGGCCGCTCACCCCCGCCGTGCACGAGCAGGCTCGCCCCGCTGATGTAGGCGGCGGCGTCGGAGGCGAGGAAGGCGGCGGCCGCGCCGATGTCGGACGGTTCGGCGAGGCGGCCGAGCGGGACGGTGCGGGAGACGCCGGCGATGCCGTCCTCGCCGCCGTAGTGGAGATGGGACCGCTCCGTCCGGACCATGCCGACGACCAGCGTGTTGACCCGTACCTCCGGCGCCCACTCCACCGCCATCGAGCGGGCCAGGCTCTCCAGCCCGGCCTTGGCCGCCCCGTACGCGGCCGACCCGGGCGACGGACGGCCGCCGCTGACGCTGCCGATCATCACCACCGAGCCCCGCACCCGCTTCAGATGCTCGTACGCGGCCAGGGACGCCGTCAGCGGCGCGACGAGGTTCAGCTCGATCACGCGCGCGTGCCGGACCGCATCCGCGTCCGCCAATCGCCGGTACGGCGTGCCACCCGCGTTGTTGACCAGGACGTCGAGGCGGGGCAGGGCCGCGAAGAAGGCCTGTACGGCTTCCGGGTCACGGAGGTCGAGCGCCCTGAACTCGGCCCCTGGGAGCGGGACTTCGGGCGGCCTGCGTGCGCAGACGACGACGTCCGCGCCGGCCTCCACGAACGTCTTCGCAATCCCGGCGCCGACACCGCGCGTACCGCCCGTGACGATGACGACCTTCCCGTTCAGCCCCATTCCCGGCTACCCTTCACCTAACAAACGTTTGGTGGAAAGGTAGCTGATGCGGCCATGAGTGTCTCCACCTCGTCTCCGGAAAAGGGGGCGGAGAAGAATGGAATCGCCGTCGTCACGGTCGACTTCCCGCCGGTGAACGCCCTGCCGGTGGACGGCTGGTTCGCCCTGGCCGACGCCGTGCGCGCGGCCGGCCGCGATCCGGAGACCCGGTGTGTCGTCCTCACGGCCGAGGGGCGCGGGTTCAACGCGGGCGTGGACATCAAGGAGATACAGCAGGACGGGCACCGTGCGCTGATCGGTGCCAACCACGCCTGCGCGCAGGCCTTCGGCGCCGTGTACGACTGCGAGGTGCCCGTCGTGGCGGCGGTGCACGGCTTCTGCCTGGGCGGCGGCATCGGTCTGGTGGGCAACGCGGACGCGATCGTGGCGAGCGAGGACGCCACCTTCGGACTGCCCGAGCTGGACCGGGGAGCTCTGGGCGCGGCCACGCATCTGGCCCGGCTGGTCCCCCAGCACCTGATGCGCGCGCTGTACTACACCTCGCGCACGGCGACCGCGGCCGAGCTGCACGCGCACGGCTCGGTGTGGCGGGTCGTACCACGCGCGGAACTGCGTGCCGCCGCACTGGAGTTGGCCGGCGAGATCGCCGCGAAGGACGGGCAGCTGCTGCGCCTGGCCAAGGCCGCCATCAATGGCATCGACCCCGTCGACGTGCACCGCAGCTACCGCTTCGAGCAGGGATTCACCTTCGAGGCCAACCTCAGCGGGCTGGCCGACCGGGTCCGTGACACCTTCGGAGAGAAGGGTGCGTAGGTGAGTGACAAGACGATGACCGCCGACGAGGTCGTCTCGAGGCTGCGGAGCGGCATGACCCTCGGCATCGGCGGCTGGGGCTCGCGCCGCAAACCGATGGCCCTGGTCAGGGCCCTGCTCCGGTCCGACATCAGCGACCTCACCGTCGTCTCGTACGGCGGTCCGGACGTGGGGATGCTGGCCGCGGCCGGGCGGATTCGGAAGCTGGTCGCGGCTTTCGTGACCCTCGACTCGATCCCCCTCGAACCGCACTACCGGGCGGCACGCGAGGGCGGCGCCTTCGAGCTGACGGAGATCGACGAGGCCATGTTCATGTGGGGCCTGCACGCGGCGGCGAACCGGCTGCCGTTCCTGCCGGTGCGGGCCGGGATCGGCTCGGACGTGATGCGGGTCAACCCCGGCCTGCGGACGGTGACTTCGCCGTACGACGACGGGGAGACTTTCGTCGCCATGCCCGCCCTGCGCCTGGACGCGGCCCTGGTCCATGTGAACCGCGCCGACCGGCTGGGCAACGGTCGGTATCTGGGCCCCGACCCGTACTTCGACGACCTGTTCTGCGCGGCGGCGGACGAGGCGTACGTCTCCTGCGAACGGGTCGTCGACACGGCCGAGCTGACGAAGGAGGCGCCACCGCAGTCGCTGCTGATCAAGCGGCACACGGTGACGGGCGTGGTCGAGGCCCCGAACGGCGCGCACTTCACGTCCTGCGCCCCCGACTACGGCCGGGACGAGGCCTTCCAGAAGACGTACGCGACCACCCCCTGGCCGGAGTTCGCGGCGCGCTTCCTGGGCGGGGACGAGCAGGCGTACCAGACGGCGGTCAAGGAGGGGACATGAGTCAACGCGGCGACATGAGTCAGGCCGTGGGTCGGGCCACTCGCGCCGAGTACTGCGTGATCGCCTGCGCCGAGGCCTGGCGGGACGCCGGTGAGATCCTGGCGAGCCCGATGGGCCTCATCCCGTCCGTGGGGGCCCGGCTGGCCCGGCTGACCTTCGCGCCGGACCTGCTGCTGACCGACGGCGAGGCGATGCTCGTCCGCCCGGACGGCACGACCGAGGGCTGGCTGCCGTACCGGCAGCATCTGGCGCTGGTCAGCAGTGGCAGGCGGCACGTGATGATGGGCGCGAGCCAGATCGACCGCTTCGGCAACCAGAACATCTCGTGCATCGGCGACTGGGAGCAGCCGAAACGGCAGTTGCTGGGGGTGCGGGGCGCGCCCGTCAACACCCTGAACAATCCGACCAGTTACTGGATCCCCCGGCATTCCCGGCGGGTCTTCGTCGAGAAGGTCGACATGGTCTGCGGAGTCGGCTACGACCGCGCGGGCGACGCCCGGTACCACCGCATCCCCCGTGTCGTCTCCGACCTCGGCGTGTTCGACTTCGCCACGCCGGACCACTCCATGCGGGCGGCTTCGCTGCATCCGGGAGTCACGCCGGCGCAGGTCAGGGAGGCCACCGGCTTCGACCTGGCCGTCCCGGACGAGGTACCGCCGACCCGCGAGCCCACCGCCGAGGAGCTGCGGCTCATCCGCGAGGTGATCGACCCGGAGGACACCCGTGCCAGGGAGGTCGGTGCGTGATGGAGACACCGCTGACCCGGCTCGTCGGCGTCCGCCACCCGATCGTGCAGACGGGGATGGGCTGGGTGGCGGGCCCCCGTCTGGTCTCGGCGACGGCGAACGCGGGGGCGCTGGGCATCCTGGCCTCGGCGACGATGACCGTCGACCGGCTGCGGGAGGCGATACGCGAGGTCAAGTCCCGTACGGACGCGCCGTTCGGCGTGAATCTGCGGGCGGACGCCGCGGACGCCGGCGACCGGGTCGGCGTCATGATCGAGGAGGGGGTGCGCGTCGCCTCGTTCGCCCTCGCGCCGTCGCGTGAGCTGATCGCCGTGCTCAAGGACGCGGGCGTGGTCGTCGTGCCCTCGATCGGGGCCCGGCGGCATGCCGAGAAGGTCGCGGCGTGGGGCGCGGACGCGGTGATCGTGCAGGGCGGGGAGGGCGGCGGCCACACCGGCGAGGTGGCGACGACGGTGCTGCTGCCGCAGGTGGTCGACGCCGTGGACATACCGGTGGTGGCGGCGGGCGGTTTCCACGACGGCCGGGGGCTGGTCGCCGCGCTGGCCTACGGGGCGGCCGGCATCGCCATGGGCACCCGGTTCCTGCTGACCTCGGACTCGACGGTGCCGGACGCGGTGAAGTCGCGGTATCTGGCGGCGACGGTACGGGACGTCACGGTCACGCGGGCGGTCGACGGGCTGCCCCACCGCATGCTGCGTACGGAGCTGGTGACGGAGTTGGAGGACGCCGGCCGCGCGAGCGTGCTCTTCCACGCCCTGCGGCGGGCGGCGGGCTTCCGGCGGCTGTCCGGTCTGACCTGGCGGCAACTGGTCCGCGACGGTCTCGCCCTGCGGCACGGCAGGGACCTCACGTGGAGCCAGGTCCTGCTCGCCGCCAACACCCCGATGCTGCTCAAGTCGGCCATGGTGGACGGCCGTACGGATCTGGGGGTGATGGCGTCCGGGCAGGTCGCCGGGGTCATCGACGACCTGCCGTCGTGCGCGGAACTGGTGGAGCGGATCATGGCCCAGGCCTCGCAAACCGTGAGCGGACTGTCGGTGGGCGGTGCTTCAATGCCCGCATGACGGAGACGATCAAGGAGCCCTGGGGGCTCAGTGTTTTTGGCGCGGGCAGTGTACGGGCGGAGCCGCAGCTGGTGCGGGTGAAGCTGGGGGTGGAGGTGCTGGAGCCCGCCCCCGGCCAGGCGTTCCACGAGGCCGGCAGTGCTGTGACAAGGCTGCGCGAGGTGCTGCGCCGGCACGGGATACCGGACTCCTCGGTCTCCGGCTCCCGGCTGAGGCTCAGTTCGGAGTACGGCCATGCCAATGGCGCTCGTAAGTTCCTCGGCTACCTCTGCAAGGCCCAGTACGTCGTCGAGACCGAGGCGCTGGACGACCTCCAGCAGCTCATCGTGGAGGCGGTGGAGGCCGGCGCCCGCAGCATCGACGGCGTCGAGTTCGACGTGCACGACAAGCCCGCGCTGCGGGACGAGGCGCGCCGCCGGGCGGTGGCGGCCGCCCGGCGCAAGGCCGAGGTCTACACGGAGGCCGCCGGCGTGCCCCTGGGTCCGGTGGTGCACATCCAGGACGTGGACTCCGAGTCGTACGAGTTCCGCCAGTACCGCGGGCACGGCGGCGGTGGCGGCGCTTCCGCGGGCGACCTCGCGCCGGGGATGGTGGAGGTGTCCGCGGGCGTGGTGCTGGGCTTCTCACTGGGCGGCTGAGGTCACAGCCGCTCGATGATCGTCACGTTGGCCTGTCCCCCGCCCTCGCACATCGTCTGAAGCCCGAACCGGCCGCCCGTGCGCTCCAGTTCGTGCAGGAGGGTCGTCATCAGTTTCACGCCGGTCGCGCCCAGCGGGTGGCCGAGGGCTATGGCGCCGCCGTTGACGTTGACCTTGTCGGGGTCGGCGCCGGTCTCCTTCAGCCAGGCCAGGACGACCGGCGCGAAGGCCTCGTTGATCTCCACGAGGTCGATGTCGTCGATCGCCAGGCCGGTCTTCTTCAGGGCGTGGGCGGTGGCGGGGATGGGTGCGGTGAGCATGCGGATCGGGTCCTCGCCGCGCACCGAGAGGTGGTGCACCCGGGCCCGGGGCCTGAGCCCGTGCTCGCGCACCGCCCGCTCCGAGGCCAGCAGCATCGCCGCCGCACCGTCGGAGACCTGCGAGGAGCAGGCGGCCGTGACCGTGCCGCCGTCGATGACGGGCTTCAGCCCTGCCATCTTCTCCAGGGAGGTGTCCCGGCGCGGCCCCTCGTCGACGGCGACGTCCCGGTAGGGCACGACCTCCCGCTCGAAGCGCCCTTCGTCGATCGCCCGCAGTGCCCGCCGGTGCGAGCGCAGCGCGAACTCCTCCTGGTCCTGCCTGCTGATCCCCCACTTGGCGGCGATCATCTCGGCGCCGGCGAACTGGTTGACCGGCTTCTCGCCGTACCGCGCCCGCCAGCCCTCGCTGCCCGCGAAGGGGCCCGCCGTGAGGCCGAGCGGCTCGGCGGCCTGCCGGGTGGCGAAGGCGATGGGGATCATCGACATGTTCTGCACGCCGCCCGCAACCACCAGGTCCTGGGTGCCGGACAGCACGCCCTGCGCCGCGAAGTGCACGGCCTGCTGCGAGGACCCGCACTGCCGGTCCACGGTCACCCCTGGCACCTCCTCGGGCAGCCCCGCCGCCAGCCAGCAGGTCCGCGCGATGTCCCCGGCCTGCGGCCCGACGGCGTCCAGGCAGCCGAAGACGACGTCCTCGACGGCCACCGGGTCCATGCCCGCGCGCGCCACCAGCTCCTTGAGCACATGCGCGCCCAGGTCGGCCGGATGGACCGCGCTGAGCCCTCCTTTGCGCCGCCCCACGGGCGTACGGACCGCTTCGACTATGTAGGCCTCGGCCATGGCAACTCCCCAATGGGAACGGTGGGTTATGTGCGTACGGCGATCCCGTCCAGCACCATCGACAGGTACTGCCGGGCGATCTCCTCCGGGGTGTGCTGTCCGCCGGGCCGGTACCAGGACGCCGCGACCCACACCGTGTCCCGCACGAAGCGGTAGGTGAGCCGGACGTCGAGGTCGGACCGGAACACCCCGGCGGCGACCCCGCGCTCCAGCGTGGACAGCCACGCCTTCTCGAACTTGCGCTGCGAATCGGCGAGGAACGCGAACCGCTCCTGCGCCACCAGCTGCCGGTTCTCCTTCTGGTAGATCGCGACGGCGGCGCGGTGCCGGTCGATCTCCCGGAACGACTCGGTGACCAGCGCCTCCAGCGTCTCGCGCGGGCCGGCCTCGGCCTCAAGGACGGCGTCGTAGCCGCTCCACAGCTCGTCGAGGAAGGAGCGCAGGATCTCTTCGAGCATCGACTCCTTGGAGTCGAAGTGGTAGTAGAGGCTGCCCGCGAGCATGCCCGCGTGGTCGGCGATCTTGCGTACGGTGGTGGCGTTGTAGCCCTGCTCGGCGAAGACCTCGGCGGCGGTGTCGAGGAGTTCGCGGCGGCGCGCCTGGGCGGCGGCGGCCGCGGGCTTTCCGGTGGCGGTCACCTGGGGCTTCTTCTTGGTCGGCACGGGTCCATTGTCGTCCTAGGCGTGCCGGCTGCTGACGGAGACGACCTCGCCCGTCATGTACGAGGAGTACTCCGAGGCCAGGAAGACGATCACGTTGGCCACCTCCCAGGGCTCGGCGTACCGGCCGAAGGCCTCGCGCGCGGTCAGTTCCTCCAGCAGCTCGGGGGTGGTCACCTTCGCCAGGTGCGGGTGCATGGCGAGGCTCGGTGCCACCGCGTTGATCCGCACCCCGTACTCGGCCGCCTCGATCGCGGCGCACCGGGTCAGCGCCATCACGCCGGCCTTCGCGGCCGCGTAGTGCGCCTGCCCGGCCTGGGCGCGCCAGCCGACGACGGAGGCGTTGTTGACGATCACGCCGCCGGCGTCCCGCATCCGGCGCAGGGCGGCCCGGGTGCATCTGAACGTGCCGTTCAACGTCACGTCGAGGACCTTCGACCACTGCTCGTCGGTCATGTCGACGAGCGGCGAATTCCCGCCGAGGCCCGCGTTGTTGACGACCACGTCGAGCCGGCCGTGTTCGGCCACGGCGGTCTCGAACAGCCCCTGGACCTGCGTCTCGTCGGTGACATCGCACACCGCCGAGGCCACCGCGCCCTCGAACTCCCGCGCCAGCTCCGCCTCGTACTCCTTCAGCCGCCGCGCGTGCGCGTCGCTGATCAGCACGCGGGCGCCCTCTTCGAGGAAGCGGCGCGCGGTCGCCCCGCCGATGCCGGCACCGGCAGCCGCGGTGACGACGGCCGTGCGTCCGCGGAGCAGTCCGTGCCCGGGAACGTACGTCGGCGCCTCGACGTTTGTCATGGCAGCACGCTAACCTACCAAACACTTGTTAGGGAAGAGTCGCAGGGCTCCGGGGAGGGAGGGCGACGGTGGAACTGACCCACACGAGCGCCGACGAGTCGTTCCGAGCCGAGGCCCGTGCCTGGCTGCGCGCGCGGGTGCCGCCCGATCCGCTCCCCTCCCTGGAGACCGAGGAGGGTTTCGCGGCACATCGCGCGTGGGAGGCCGACCTCGCCGCGGACCGCTGGTCGGTGGTGAACTGGCCGACGTCGTACGGCGGCCGGGACGCCTCGCTCGTGCGGTGGCTGCTGTTCGAGGAGGAGTACTACGCGGCGGGCGCACCGGGCCGCGTCAACCAGAACGGCATCAGCCTCCTCGCCCCGACCCTCTTCGACCACGGCGCCGAGGAGCAACGCGCCCGGGTCCTGCCTCCCATGGCCACCGGCGAGGTGATCTGGGCACAGGCGTGGTCGGAGCCGGAGGCGGGCTCGGACCTGGCGTCCCTGAAGTCGAGGGCCACGCGCGTGGCGGGGGGCTGGCTGCTGACCGGCCAGAAGACGTGGTCCTCGCGCGCCGCCTTCGCCGACCGCGCGTTCGGCCTGTTCCGCACCGATCCGGATGCCCCGAAGCCCCACCATGGCCTGACCTACCTGATGTTCGACCTGCGCGCCCCCGGCGTCACGGTCCGCCCCATCGCCCGCCTCGACGGAAAGCCCGCCTTCGCGGAACTGTTCCTGGACGAGGTGTTCGTGCCGGACGAGGACGTGATCGGCGAGCCGGGCCAGGGGTGGCGCATCGCGATGTCGACGGCGGGTAACGAACGCGGCCTGATGTTGCGCTCCCCCGGCCGTTTCCTGGCGAGCGCCGACCGCCTGCACGCCCTCTGGCAGGCCCAGGGCAGCCCGCAGAGCGCGAGGAACAGCGTGGCCGACGCTCTGATCGGCGCCCGCGCCTACCAGCTCTTCACCCTCGCCGCGGCCTCCCGCTTCCTCGACGGCGAGTCCCTCGGCCCGGAGTCCAGCCTGAACAAGGTCTTCTGGTCGGAGTACGACATCGCCCTGCACGAAACGGCCCTCGACCTCCTGGGCCCCGAAGGCGAACTGACCGACACCGACTGGTCCGAGCGCTACGTCTTCTCCCTCGCCGGCCCCATCTACGCCGGCACGAACGAGATCCAGCGCGACATCATCGCCGAGCGGCTGCTGGGCTTGCCGAAGGGCCGACGCTGATGCCCGGGGCTCCGCCGAGCCTAGGGGCGCCTCGGACAGCGGGAGTGCCGCGGGCAGGGGGACGCCTCAGGCAGCAGAGGTGCCGCGGGCAGCGGAGGTGCCGCGGGCAGCGGAGGTGCCGCGGGCAGCGAAGGTGCAAGGCGCCGCAGAAACCCAGGGCGCACCGCATTCCCGCCAGGCCAGCCACCACTCCCGACGCGGCAGTCACCGGGGCGCCGCATTCCCCCGGCACGAACAGCACCACCCCCGGCGAAGGGCCGGTGCTGATGCGACAGAGCCCGGATCCGACGCCAACGCGAACGCCTGCCGACATCGGCACAGCCGAAGGGACCCCCTGATGAGGTTTCTCCTCGACCCCGAGCAGCGGGCCTTCGCGCACTCGCTGGACTCGATGCTCACGGCAGCCGGCACGCCCTCGGTCGTGCGGGACTGGAGCCGGGGCGAGCATGCGAGTGGCCGGGCGCTGTGGTCCCGTATCGCGGAGGCGGGGGTCTTCGCGCTCGCCGTACCGGAGGGGTACGAGGGGCTGGGTCCACGGCCCGTCGAACTCGCCCTCGCTTTCGTCGAGTTGGGGCGGCATGCCGTGCCCGGGCCGCTGGTGGAGACGGTCGCGGCGGCGGCACTGCTCGCCGACCTGCCCGACCCCGGCCCCGCCAAGCGGCTCCTGCCGGCCCTCGCGGCGGGCGAGGCCGTGGCGACGCTGGCGTGGCAGGCGCGGTATGCCCTGGACGGTGACGCGGCCACGACCCGCCTCGCTCTCACTTCCGCCGGCCTGTACCTCTCCCCCGGCCATGGCCCCGTACGCCCTTCCCTGGACCCGGCCCGCCGCCTCGCCCCCCTCGAACCCGGCGGCGAACTCCTCAGTCCGGATCCGCCGACCGCCCAGGCCCTCGCCCACGCCCGTCTCGCCACTGCCGCCCAAGCCCTCGGCGTCGGTCTCGCGCTGCTCGACAGAACCGTCAGCTACGTCAAGCAGCGCACCCAGTTCGGCGCGGCCATAGGTTCGTTCCAGGCGGTGAAGCACCGGCTGGCCGACGCGAAGACCGGCCTGGAGTTCGCCCGGCCGCTGCTCTTCGGGGCCGCGCTCACCATGGCGCCCGCCGACATCGCCGCCGCGAAGGTCACCGCCTGCGAGGCCGCGTACGCCGCCGCCCGCACCGCGCTGCAGTTGCACGGCGCGATCGGCTACACGGCGGAGTACGACCTGTCGCTGTGGCTGACCAAGGCCCGCGCTCTGCGCACCGCCTGGGGCACCCCGGACCTGTGCAGGGCCGAGGTGCTCAGTGGTGATCGCCGCTGGTGACCTCGCGGTACTCCTCCACCGTCGGCTTGGTGATCCGCGTCGTCGGCCCGAACATCGCCCGCGCCAGCCGGGCCCGTACCCGCTGGACCGGGCTGACCCGGCGCCGGACGCCGTTCGCGTCGAGGAGCGGGCCGATCTCGTACGGCGGCTCCTGCTCGTGCTGGGTGAGGGTGAACAGCTGCCCCTGCGACAGAGGCTCGTGGACCTCGACGTACGCACCGTGCGGGAGCCGCTTGATGGTGCCCGTCTCCCTGCCGTGCAGCACGTTCGCCCGGTCCCGGCGCTGCAGCCCGAGACAGATCCGCTTGGTCACGTAGAAGGTGAGGACCGGCACGACGAAGACGGAGATCCGCACGAACCACGTGATGGCGTTGATCGACAGATGCAGATGGGTGGCCACGATGTCGTTGCCGCCGCCGATCAGCAGCACCGCGTACAGGCTCAGCCAGGCCGCGCCGAGGCCGGTGCGCACGGGCATGTTGCGCGGCCGGTCGAGGATGTGGTGCTCGCGTTTGTCGCCGGTGATCCACGCCTCGATGAAGGGGTACAGGCCGAGCGCGATCAGGATCAGCGGGAACAGCGAGAAGGGGATGAAGACGCCCAGTTCCAGGGTGTGGCCCCAGGCGTTGAGCTCCCATCCCGGCATCACCCGGATCAGGCCCTCGGAGAAGCCGAGATACCAGTCGGGCTGGGCGCCCGTGGTCACCAGGTCGGGACGGTAGGGCCCGAAGGCCCACACCGGGTTGATGCTGGCGATGCCGCCCATGATCGTCAGCACGCCGAAGACGAGGAAGAAGAAGCCGCCCGCCTTGGCCATGTACACGGGCAGGAAGGGCATGCCGACGACCGTCTTCTGGTTGCGGCCGGGGCCCGGGTACTGCGTGTGCTTGTGGTAGAAGACCAGGATCAGATGGGCCACCACCAGGCCGAGCATGATGCCGGGCAGCAGCAGGATGTGGACCGGATAGAGGCGTGCGATGAAGTCCTCGCCGGGGAACTCCCCACCGAAGAGGAAGAACGCCACGTACGTGCCCACGATCGGGATCGACAGGATCGCGCCGTGCGCGAACCGCAGGCCGGTGCCGGACAGCAGGTCGTCGGGGAGGGAGTAGCCGGTCAGGCCGGTGATGATGCCGAGCATCAGCAGGGTCCAGCCGAACACCCAGTTCAGCTCGCGCGGCTTGCGGAAGGCGCCCGTGAAGAACACCCGCATCATGTGCACCAGCATGCCGGTGACGAAGACCAGCGCCGCCCAGTGGTGGATCTGCCGGATCAGCAGCCCGCCGCGCACGTCGAAGCTGATGTCGAGGGTGGACTCGTACGCCCGGGTCATCAGGACCCCGTTGAGGGGCTCGTACGAGCCGTTGTAGACGACCTCGGTGGTGCTCGGGTCGAAGAACAGGGTGAGGTAGACGCCGGTGAGGATCAGGATGAGGAAGCTGTAGAGGCAGACCTCGCCCAGCATGAAGGACCAGTGGTCCGGGAAGACCTTGCGCATGTTGGCCTTGGCCAACGCGTACAGCCCGAGCCGTCCGTCCGCCCAGTCGGCGACCTTCTCGCCCTTCCCGGGCGGTGCGGGCCGCCTTGCCGCCGTTTCCTCGTTCCCCGATCGTGCGCCGTACATAGGTCGTCGCCTCCCCGTCGGATCACCCACAGGGTGACATGACCCCACGGGCCGCGCCAACGGGGCGAACAGGCCGCATGCCGGTCAGGCGGGCCGTACGATCCCCTGCGCCCGGGCCGCGACGAGCCACTTCGGGAACTCCGCGACCAGGCGGTCGTACAGCTCGGCGTCGGACACCTGCCGCGGATCCGAACCGGCGTGGAAGAACCCGGCGTTGTCGATCACCCTTTTGCCCGGCACCGCCAGCTCGTCGAGCTTGCGCAGGAAGTCGAACTGCCGGCTCGCCGGGTCTCCGAAGCCGATGAACTGCCAGAACAGCGGAAGCGGAGCCGCCTTGCACAGGTACCGTTCCGCAGCGAGCTTGTTGATGGGCCCGCCGTCGGTCTGGAACACGACCAGAGCCGGCTCCCGCGATCCGCTGTCCAGGTAGTGGTCGATGACGGCGTCCATCGCCAGGTGGTAGCTGGTCTTGCCCATGTGGCCGAGCCCGGCCACGATCCGCTCGATCCGCCCCTGGTGGTCGGCGAGCGCGATCTCGGTCTCGGCGTCGACGTCGGTCGAGAAGAAGACGACCGGCACGGTCCCGTCGTCGTCGAAGTGCGCCGACAGTCCGAGCACGCGGTCGGCGAGCGCCTGCACACTGCCGTCCTTGTAGTACGGCTTCATCGAACCGGAGTAGTCGACCACCAGATAGACCGCCGCCCGCACCCCGTCCAGCCCGTGCTCGCGCAGCGACACCCCGGCGCTCTTGTACAGGCTGACCAGCGCGGGCGCGGTCTCCTCGACCTTGCTGAGACTGATCGCCGCCATACGTTCTCCCCCAAGTGCGTCCGTACGGCTGCCGAGATTACGGCACCACCGGCCCCACCTTCCCCTCCGTCCACAGGTGTTCGCTATTTTGATCGCCGCCGTCCCCACCGGCTCATCGTCCGTCCAGTCCTCCGAGGAGCCGGCTGTGGAGCCCGAGTCCGCAGAGTCCGAGGCCGTCAGGCCCGACGTCACCACCTGCTATCGCCACCCGAAGGTGGAGTCCCACGTCCGCTGCACCCGCTGCGACCGGTACATCTGCCCGGACTGCATGCGCGAGGCCGCCGTCGGCCATCAGTGCGTGGAGTGCGTGAAGGAGGGCTCGCGGTCGGTGCGGCAGGCCCGGACGCTAGTCGGCGGGCGGATCTCCGCGACCCCGCTCGTGACCTCCGTACTCATCGGGCTCAACGTCCTCGCCTATCTGGCCGAGGTGGTGCGCCCGGAGATCCTCGACCGGTTCTCGATGCTCAGCGCCCGGCTGGTCGGGCCGGACGGCGGCTACTACATCTACGTCTCCGGTCACCCCTCGGACTTCCACGCCGAAGGCCTGGTCGCCGGGCAGTGGGAGCGGCTGCTGACCAGTGGTTTCCTCCACCTGCCGCCGACCGAGGGCACCTTCGGGCTGCTGCACATCGTGATGAACATGCTCTCGCTGTGGCAGCTCGGCCGGGTCGTGGAGCCCATGCTGGGGCGGGTCCGCTACCTCGCGCTGTACCTGCTGGCGACGCTGGGCGGGTCGGTGCTCCAGCTGCTGCTCGGGGACGTGAACGTGGACTCGGTCGGAGCGTCGGGCGCGATCTTCGGGCTCGGTGCCGCGTACTACGTCCTCGCCCGCCGGATCGGCGCGGACATGCGAGCCGTCAACCGCTTCATGGCGTTCCTGCTCCTGTGGCTGCTGCTCTCCGCCGGCCTCACCTCCTGGCAGGGCCACCTCGGCGGACTGCTGACGGGAGCCGCGGTGACCCTCGCCTACGCGTACGCCCCGCGCGGCCCGCGCCAGGCCCTGATCCAGACGGCCGCGTGCGCGGGCGTACTGGTGCTGCTGATGCTGCTCGCGGTCGTGAAGGTCTCGGAGCTGACGGGCTGAGGGACTGAGGGGCACCCCCTTCGGCACAAGGCGGCGGCGCCTGCCCATTCGTCCGGTCGGGGACTGTGGGCAGGCGCCGTCTGTGTTCCGTACGCCTTTGTACGGGACGTATATGAGTGACCGTCAGGTCACTTGTGGTGCCGTCAGACCATCAGCGAGCGGTCCGTCGGACGGATCGGCGCGGGCAGCTCGCTGGCGCCGGTCAGGAAGCGGTCGCAGCCGCGGGCGGCCGAGCGGCCCTCCGCGATGGCCCATACGATGAGCGACTGGCCGCGGCCCGCGTCGCCGGCGACGAACACACCCGGCACGTTGGTCTGGAAGTCTGCGTCGCGGGCGATGTTGCCGCGCTCGTCGAGGTCCAGGCCGAACTGGTCCGTCAGGCCGTTGTCACGGTCGGGGCCGGTGAAGCCCATGGCCAGCGTGACCAGCTGGGCGGGGATCTTGCGCTCCGTGCCCGGCTTCTGGGTCAGCTTGCCGTCGATGAACTCGACCTCGGTGAGGTGCAGCCACTGGACGTTGCCGTCCTCGTCGCCCTCGAAGTGGGTGGTGGAGACGGAGTAGACCCGCTCGCCGCCCTCCTCGTGCGCGGACGTGACCTTGTAGAGCATCGGGAAGGTCGGCCACGGCTGGTGCGGCGCGCGGTCCTCGCCCGGGCGGGGCATGATCTCCAGCTGCGTGACGGAGGCCGCGCCCTGCCGGTGGGCGGTGCCCACGCAGTCGGCGCCGGTGTCGCCGCCGCCGATGACCACGACGTGCTTGCCCTCGGCGGAGATCGGGGAGGTGACGTAGTCGCCCTCCTGGACCTTGTTCGCCAGCGGCAGGTACTCCATGGCCTGGTGGACGCCCTTGAGCTCGCGGCCGGGGACCGGCAGGTCACGGGCGGTCGTGGCGCCGGCGGCGATGACGACGGCGTCGTACCGCTTCTTGAGGTCGGTCGCCTTGAGGTCGCGGCCGATCTCGATGCCGGTACGGAAGCGGGTGCCCTCCGCGCGCATCTGCTCGATACGGCGGTTGATGTGCCGCTTCTCCATCTTGAACTCGGGGATGCCGTAGCGCAGGAGGCCGCCGATGCGGTCCGCGCGCTCGTACACGGCCACGGTGTGGCCGGCCCGGGTCAGCTGCTGGGCGGCGGCGAGGCCCGCCGGGCCCGAGCCGATGACGGCGACGGTCTTGCCGGACAGGCGCTCCGGGATCTGCGGCTCGACGTCACCGCTGTCCCACGCCTTGTCGATGATCGAGACCTCGACGTTCTTGATGGTGACGGCCGGCTGGTTGATGCCGAGCACGCACGCCGACTCGCACGGAGCGGGGCACAGGCGGCCCGTGAACTCCGGGAAGTTGTTCGTGGCGTGCAGACGCTCGGAGGCGGCGGCCCAGTCCTCGCGGTAGGCGTAGTCGTTCCACTCGGGGATCAGGTTCCCCAGCGGACAGCCGTTGTGGCAGAACGGGATGCCGCAGTCCATGCAGCGGCTGGCCTGCTTGCTGATGATCGGCAGCAGGGAGCCGGGGACGTAGACCTCGTTCCAGTCCTTGAGACGTACGTCGACGGGGCGGGACTTGGCGACCTCGCGCCCGTGGTTGAGGAAGCCCTTCGGGTCAGCCATTGATCGCCGCCTCCATCATCTTCTCGGTGATCTCGGTCTCGGAGAGACCGGCTCGCTCGGCGGCGTCCTTGGCGGCGAGCACTGCCTTGTACGTGCTGGGGATGATCTTGCTGAAGCGCTCGACAGCGGTCTCCCACTCGGCCAGGAGCTTCTCGGCGACCGTGGAGCCGGTCTCCTCCTGGTGGCGGCGGACCACGTCGTGCAGCCACTGCTTGTCGGTGTCGTCGAGGGCCTCGACGGCGCTCACGTTGCCGACGTTGACGTTGTCCCGGTCGAGGTCGATGACGTACGCGATACCGCCGGACATGCCGGCCGCGAAGTTACGGCCCGTCTCGCCGAGGACCACCGCGTGGCCACCGGTCATGTACTCGCAGCCGTGGTCGCCCACGCCCTCGGAGACGACCGTCGCGCCGGAGTTGCGGACACAGAACCGCTCGCCCGTACGACCGCGCAGGAACAGCTCACCGCCGGTCGCACCGTACGCGATGGTGTTGCCCGCGATCGTCGAGTACTCGGCGAGGTGGTCGGCGCCCCGGTCGGGACGGACGATCACCCGGCCGCCGGAGAGGCCCTTGCCGACGTAGTCGTTGGCGTCGCCCTCCAGGCGCAGCGTGACACCGCGCGGCAGGAAGGCACCGAAGGACTGGCCCGCCGAGCCCGTGAAGGTGATGTCGATGGTGTCGTCGGGCAGGCCCGCGCCACCGAACTTCTTCGTCACCTCGTGGCCGAGCATGGTGCCGACCGTGCGGTTGATGTTGCGGACCTTGATCTGGGCGCGCACCGGCTGGGCGTCGGTCGCGGAGTCCGCGGCGAGCGCGTCGGCGGCGAGCTTGATGAGCTCGTTGTCGAGCGCCTTCTCCAGGCCGTGGTCCTGCTCGACCAGCGCGTGGCGCACCGCGCCGTCGGGCAGCTCGGGCACGTGGAACAGCGGGGCCAGGTCCAGGCCCTGTGCCTTCCAGTGGTCGACCGCGCGGGTCACGTCGAGGGTCTCGGCGTGGCCGACGGCCTCCTCGATGGAGCGGAAGCCCAGCTCGGCGAGGATCTCGCGGACCTCTTCGGCGATGTACTGGAAGAAGTTCACGACGTACTCGGCCTTGCCGGAGAACCGGTCCCGCAGGGTCGGGTTCTGGGTGGCGATGCCGACCGGGCAGGTGTCCAGGTGGCAGACACGCATCATGATGCAGCCGGAGACGACGAGCGGCGCGGTCGCGAAACCGAACTCCTCGGCGCCGAGCAGCGCGGCGATGACGACGTCGCGGCCGGTCTTCAGCTGGCCGTCGGTCTGCACGACGATGCGGTCGCGCAGGCCGTTGAGCAGCAGGGTCTGCTGGGTCTCGGCGAGACCGAGCTCCCAGGGACCGCCGGCGTGCTTCAGCGAGGTGAGCGGGGAGGCACCCGTACCACCGTCGTGACCGGAGATCAGGACCACGTCCGCGTGTGCCTTGGAGACACCCGCGGCGACCGTGCCTACGCCGACCTCGGAGACCAGCTTCACGTGGATGCGGGCCTGCGGGTTGGCGTTCTTGAGGTCGTGGATCAGCTGAGCCAGGTCCTCGATGGAGTAGATGTCGTGGTGCGGCGGCGGGGAGATCAGGCCCACGCCCGGCGTCGAGTGACGCGTCTTGGCGACCCACGGGTAGACCTTGTGGCCGGGCAGCTGGCCGCCCTCGCCGGGCTTGGCGCCCTGGGCCATCTTGATCTGGATGTCGTCGGCGTTGACGAGGTACTCGGAAGTCACACCGAAGCGGCCGGACGCGACCTGCTTGATGCTGGACCGCCGCGCCGGGTCGTACAGCCGGTCCGCGTCCTCGCCGCCCTCACCGGTGTTGGACTTGCCGCCCAGCTGGTTCATGGCGATGGCGAGGGTCTCGTGCGCCTCCTTGGAGATGGAGCCGTACGACATGGCGCCGGTGGAGAAGCGCTTGACGATCTCGCTGGTCGGCTCGACCTCGTCGATGGAGATCGGCTGCCGGTCGGACTTGAAGCCGAAGAGCCCGCGGAGCGTCATCAGGCGCTCGGACTGCTCGTTCACGCGCTCGGTGTACTTCTTGAAGATGTCGTAGCGACCGGTGCGCGTGGAGTGCTGGAGGCGGAAGACCGTCTCCGGGTCGAACAGGTGCGGCTCGCCCTCGCGGCGCCACTGGTACTCGCCGCCTATGTCCAGCGCGCGGTGCGCCGGGGCGATGCCGGAGGCCGGGTAGGCCTTGGCGTGGCGGGCGGCTACCTCCTTGGCGATGACGTCGAGGCCGACGCCGCCGATCTTGGTGGCCGTGCCGTTGAAGTACTTCTCGACGAAGGCGGTGTCGAGACCGACGGCCTCGAAGACCTGCGCGCCGCGGTAGGAGGCGACGGTGGAGATGCCCATCTTGGACATGACCTTCAGGACGCCCTTGCCGAGGGCGTAGATCAGGTTGCGGATGGCCTTCTCGGCCTCCATGCCCGGCAGGAAGGTACCGGCGCGGACGAGGTCCTCGACGGACTCCATCGCCAGGTACGGGTTCACGGCCGCGGCACCGAAGCCGATGAGCAGGGCGACGTGGTGGACCTCGCGGACGTCGCCGGCCTCGACCAGCAGGCCCACGTGGGTGCGCTGCTTGGTGCGGATGAGGTGGTGGTGGACGGCCGCGGTGAGCAGCAGCGACGGGATCGGCGCGTGCTCGGCGTCGGAGTGGCGGTCCGACAGGACGATCAGACGGGCGCCGTTCTCGATGGCGGCGTCGGCCTCGGCGCAGATCTCCTCTATGCGCGCGGCCAGCGCGTCGCCGCCGCCGTGCACCCGGTACAGGCCGGACAGGGTCGCGGCCTTGAAGCCGGGCATGTCGCCGTCGGCGTTGATGTGGATGAGCTTGGCCAGCTCGTCATTGTCGATCACCGGGAACGGCAGGGTGACGCTGCGACAGGACGCGGCCGTCGGCTCCAGCAGGTTGCCCTGCGGGCCGAGGGAGGAGAACAGCGAGGTGACGAGCTCCTCGCGGATGGCGTCCAGCGGCGGGTTGGTGACCTGCGCGAACAGCTGGGTGAAGTAGTCGAAGAGCAGCCGCGGGCGGTCGCTCAGCGCGGCGATCGGCGAGTCGGTGCCCATCGAACCGATCGGCTCGGCGCCGGCCTTGGCCATCGGCGCGAGGATGACACGCAGCTCCTCCTCGGTGTAACCGAAGGTCTGCTGGCGGCGGGTGACCGACGCGTGCGTGTGCACGATGTGCTCGCGCTCGGGCAGGTCGGACAGCTCGATCTCGCCGGCCTCCAGCCACTCGGCGTACGGCTTCTCCGCCGCGAGCTGGGCCTTGATCTCGTCGTCCTCGATGATGCGGTGCTCGGCGGTGTCCACGAGGAACATGCGGCCGGGCTGCAGGCGGCCCTTGCGGACGACCTTGGCGGGGTCGATGTCGAGGACGCCGACCTCGGAGCCGAGGACGACGAGGCCGTCGTCGGTGACCCAGTAGCGGCCGGGGCGCAGACCGTTGCGGTCGAGCACGGCGCCGACCTGGGTGCCGTCGGTGAAGGTGACACAGGCCGGGCCGTCCCAGGGCTCCATCATCGTGGCGTGGAACTGGTAGAAGGCGCGCCGGGCCGGGTCCATGGAGTCGTGGTTCTCCCACGCCTCCGGGATCATCATCAGCACGGAGTGCGGCAGCGAGCGGCCACCGAGGTGGAGCAGCTCCAGCACCTCGTCGAAGGACGCCGAGTCGGAGGCGTCGGGCGTGCACACCGGGAAGATGCGCTCAAGGGCCTTGTCGTCGGAGCCGAACAGGTCGGACACGAGCTGCGACTCACGGGCGCGCATCCAGTTGCGGTTGCCCTTGACGGTGTTGATCTCACCGTTGTGCGCGACGAAGCGGTACGGGTGCGCGAGCGGCCACGACGGGAAGGTGTTCGTGGAGAAGCGCGAGTGGACGAGGGCGACGGCCGAGGCGAAGCGGCGGTCGGACAGGTCCGGGAAGAAGGGCTCCAGCTGGCCGGTGGTCAGCATGCCCTTGTAGACGATCGTGCGGGCCGACAGCGACGGGAAGTACACGCCGGCCTCCCGCTCGGCGCGCTTGCGCAGCACGAAGGCCTTGCGGTCGAGGTCGATGCCCTCCGAGGAACCGTCCGCGACGAACACCTGCCGGAAGGCGGGCATCGTCGAACGGGCGGTGGCACCCAGCAGTTCGGGGGCGACGGGGACCTCACGCCAGCCGAGGACGTTCAGGCCCTCTTCGGATGCGATCGTCTCGATCTGCGAGACAGCGTCCTGAGTTCCGTCCTCCGGCAGGAAGGCGATACCGACGGCATACGCACCGGCCTGGGGCAGCTCGAATTCGGTCACCTCACGCAGGAAGGCGTCCGGCACCTGGGAGAGGATGCCCGCGCCGTCGCCCGAGTCGGGCTCGGAGCCCGTGGCGCCGCGGTGTTCGAGATTGCGCAGAACGGTGAGCGCCTGCTCGACCAGCGTGTGGCTCGCCTCGCCGGTGAGGGTGGCCACGAAGCCGACGCCACAGGCGTCGTGCTCGTTGCGGGGGTCGTACATACCCTGCGCAGCAGGGCGAGCATCCATGAACGACCAGTTCTGGCCATTCGTGGAGTGCTGGGACGGCTGGCGCGGCGTACGCATCGGCTCTCCCGTCGTCGTCATCTGGCATATGCAAATTGCCGAGGGACGACGTTGGCCCTCTGCGTGAGTGCAAAATTTCGTGCAGGTTACATGATGGAGCGGTTCTCGGGAAGCGGGATAATCCGTTCCAACATGCGGACACCACGGGCATAGAGCGGGGGTTCCGCGCACATGGCTTGAAGTATGTGGGGACCGAACGGGACAGGTCCATGTCCGTCGATCCAGGGGGCGGAGGAGGGCGTCTTCGCCCACCCCGCGAGTGCGTCACAGGCCTCATTGCCCGCAGTGCTTACGGCTCATGCCCGGTGGTTAAGCATTCGAAACCAGCGAGTAACGGCTACTTATGCGGCCCAACGCATAAGTCCGAGCCGAGCTATCCTACGGCCGTTCCGAACAGGCTGCCCAGGGCGTACGTCACACCGGCCGCGGCACCACCGAGCGCGAGCTGCCGCAATCCGCTGAACCACCAGCTCCGCGCGGTCACCTTGGCCACGACCGCACCGCACAGGAACAGCCCGGCCAGCGCCAACAGCACGGCCGGCCACAACGCGGTCGCACCGAGCAGATACGGCAGTACGGGCAGCAGGGCGCCCAGCGCGAAAGACGCGAACGACGACACGGCCGCGACCAGCGGCGACGGCAGATCACCGGGGTCGATGCCGAGCTCCTCCCGGGCATGTATCTCCAGAGCCACTTCAGGATCGCGGGAGAGCTGCTCGGCGACGGCCTTCGCGAGCTGCGGCTCGACACCCCGAGCCTCGTAGAGAGCCGCGAGCTCGGCCTCTTCGTCCTTCGGGTGCTTTCTCAGCTCCCGACGCTCGACGTCCAGCTCGGCCTCGACCAGCTCACGCTGGGAGGCGACGGAGGTGTACTCACCGGCGGCCATGGAGAAGGCGCCGGCGGAAAGACCGGCGAGCCCGCTCAGCACGATGGTCTGATGGCTGACCGCCCCGCCCGCGACACCGGTCATCAGGGCGAGGTTGGAGACCAGACCGTCCATCGCGCCGAAGACGGCGGGGCGCAGCCAGCCGCCGTTCACATCCCGGTGCGTGTGGTTGTCACGGTGCGCCTCATGCAGGGCGGCTTCGGTCTCGATGATGGCCACGAGGTTCCCCCAAAAAAGCTCAGGCAGGGCTTAGGCAAGGCTGCCTTTAGACAAGTTCCATTCTTTGACAACGCCAAATCTACGCTTCAAGATTCCCTGTCGCCAGCAAGGAAAGGCTGCGCTAACCTGCGGTTTTCCCTCAGAACGCTCATTCGTAGCCGATCATGCACAGATGTCGACCGGGTGACACTGAGGCTTCCGAGGCTCGGGTCAACCGCCGACGGTGGGACATATCCGCAAAGGGCTCCGCGCCCTGGGCGGAGCCCCCGGAGGAGAGGCCACGCATGCCATCGACCGCCTGCATCCCCTCGGTCCCGGCGCCCGGGGACGCCGCCGAACTCCGCGGACGGGCACGCGGCGCACTGCTGGGCCTGGCCGTCGGCGACGCGCTGGGCGCCCCCGCGGAGAACATGAAGCCCTCCGAGATCCGCGCCCGCTGGGGCCGTATCACCGGTTTCGTCACCGACAACCCCTCCGGTACGGACGACACGGAGTACGCGATCTTCTCGGGCCTCCTGCTCGCCCGCCACGGCTCGGCCCTGACCCCGGCCCACGTGGAATCGGCCTGGCACCAGTGGATCGCCGACCGGGCCGAGGGCCCCTTCCGGGGCGCCGGCTTCAGCGAGCGCGGCACGCTGGAGAACCTCCGCCGGGGGCTTGCCGCCCCCATCTCGGCCCAGCACCGACACGCCTGGAGTGACGGCCTCGCCATGCGGGCGGCCCCCTTCGGCGTCTTCGCGGCGGGCCGCCCGGCGGAGGCGGCCCGTCTGGTGGCGATCGACGGCTCGGTGAGCCACGAGGGCGAGGGCATCTACGGCGGCCAGGCAGTGGCGGCGGGTGTGGCGGCGGCGATGGCGGGAGCGCCGACGATCGCCGTGGTGGCCTCCGCGCTGGCGGTGGTCCCGGACGACTCCTGGACGGCCCGCTCGCTCCGCCGTGCCGTGGCGGTGGCCCACCGCGGCGAACGCGCGGTCCGCTCCGCGGTCGTCATCGGCGGCTACCCCTGGACCGACCTGGCGCCCGAGGCGGTCGCACTGGCCTTCGGGGCGTACGCGGCATCGGACGGCGACTTCGTCCAGGCGGTCCTCACGGCCGTGAACATGGGCCGGGACGCAGACACGACGGCGGCGGTGGCGGGCGCACTGGCGGGCGCGACCCAGGGTGAGTCGGCGATCCCGGCGGAGTGGGCGGCGGCGATCAGGCCGGCGCGGGGCAGCTGCCTGCCGTCGATGTCCGGGCACCACGTCCTGGATGTGGCGGAGCTGCTGGTGCCGGGGGAGGGCGGGAAGTGGGGGGCGAGGGGGTCCACGCCAGGTGAGGTGCCGGTGGGAGGCGAGGCCTTGGCGCACCACTCCCTCGCCCTGGTCACGGACGACGAGGCGGAGGCCCGACCGTGACGCCGCCCCGGCCCTTGGACGAGGGATCCCCGACTTCCGCACCCCCGAATGACGCCGCCACGGCCCTCACGTCGCCGAACGGTCTCGCGGTCGCCGACGGCGAGCACGCCCCGCTGGGGCCACCCGCACCCGACGCCGAGAGTCGCACGGGTGGTGCGGGTGGGAGACAAGCGGCCGAAGGCGAAGACGAGGCCGGTCGACGAGTCCTCGGCCTCCTCCTGGGCCTCGCCGCAGGCGACGCCGCCGGCTGGCCCGCGGCCCGCCACAGAGCCGCCCGCATGCCCGAGTGGACACGAAGGCTCACCCGCGAACTCGACACCTTCGCCGAACACAACGCCACCACCACCCTCCCCCTCCCCCTCGCACTGAACCAACCCCCGGAGCCCCTGCGCCTGGGCCCCTCCGACGACGCGGAATGGGCCGCCTTCGCAGCCGAGGCGCTCCTACGCGCCGGCGACGACACGGCCCTCGGCGACCTCAGCCGAGAACGCCGCACCCGAGCCGCGATCGACCTGACCTGGAACGCTGTGGCCAGCGAGGTCGCCGCCGCAGCCGACCGCGCCCCCGAGGTCGAGTCGGCGATCCTCCCCCTGCGCGCCCGCATCTCCGTCCGCGCCGGCCTCGGCAACCTCGCCACCGGCCTGCGCCCGCCCGCCACCGGCCACGACAACCCGCACTACTTCGACGACGCCGCCTGCGTCAGGGCCTGCGTCCTCGCCGTGGCCCACCCCGGCGACCCCCGCAGCGCCGCCGACCTCGCCGAGTTCGACGCCCGCTACACCCAGGACGGCGACGGCGTACACGGCGCGAGGGCGATGGCAGCGGCCCTCGCGCTGGCGCTGACCGGCGCGAGGACCGAGGCCTGCGTCAGCGCCGCGCTCGCCGAACTCCCCGAGGAGACGGAGATCGGCCGCAACGCCCGCCACGCGCTGAAGCTGGCGCGGGCCGCCGACAGCGCCTTCGCCCTGATCCCCCTCCTCGAACACCAAATCGTCGACCACGTCTACAGCTACGGCGTCGCCGCGGCCGAAACCGTCCCGGTGGCCCTGGCCCTCACGGTCGCGGCGGACGGCCGTATCGCCGAGGCGGTCCCCGCCGCCGCGTGTCTCTCCCGGGTCGCGGACTCGGCACCGGCCCTGGCCGGCGCGCTCACGGGTGCGCTGGGCGGCGGCGCGGCGATCCCCGCGAGCTGGCGCGACGCGTGCCGCACCCTCTCCGGCTGCGTACTCCCCCGGCTCACCGGCACTGACCTGGTGGAACTCGCCGAACTCCTGGAAGCCACGCAACCGGCCCGACCAGGAGGATGATTCTGGGCATGACGCCCAAAGCAGAAGAAAGCGGTGGCCCGCGTCTCGACGAGCGGATCACCGGCGCCCTGGTCGGCGCGGCGGTCGGCGACGCCCTCGGCGGCCCGGTGGAGGGCTACTCCCCCGACCAGATCCTCGAACGCCACGGCGGCCGTATCCACGGCATCGTCGGGCCCTGGAACGGCGACGCCTGGCGCACGGCCCGCCCCATCGCGCCGTATCACAAGGGCGACGGGCACGTCACCGACGACACGTTGATGACGCATGCGCTGATCCGCGTCTACGGGACGGTCCGCGACCACCTCGACGCGTACGCGATCGCCGACCACCTGGTCCCGGACCTGATGACGAACCCGCGCTGGATCCCGGAACTGGAGTCGCAGGCCCTGCCCCTCCACCGCATCTTCCTGGCGGAGAAGTGGCTGGTGACGCGCCTCCACTACGGCCACGTGGACCCGCGTGAGGCGGGCGTCGGCAACATCGTCAACTGCGGGGCGGCGATGTACATGGCCCCGGTCGGCCTGGTCAACGCGGCCGACCCGAAGGCCGCGTACGCCGAGGCGCTGGACATCGCGGGCGCCCACCAGTCGTCGTACGGCCGTGAGGCGGCGGGCGTCTTCGCGGCGGCGGTGGCGGCGGCGTGCACGCCGGGTGCCACACCGGACTCGGTCGTCCAGGCCTCCCTCTCCCTGGCCAAGGACGGCACGCGGACCGCGATCGAGAAGGTCTGCGAAGCGGCCGGCGCCCACAGCGACTTCGAGTCGGCCCTGGTCCCGCTCCGGGAGGCGGTCACCCCGTACGACACGGTCGGCCCCGACTACCGACAGCCCTCGCTCGGCGCCCGCCGCCCGTCCCGCCTGCACGCCATCGAGGAACTCCCCGTCGCCCTGGGCATGTTGCTGGTCGCGAGCGGCGACTACCGCCAGGCGGTCCTGGGCGCCGTGAACTACGGCCGTGACTGCGACTCCATCGCGACGATGGCGGGCGCCCTGTGCGGCGCCCTGGGCTCACCGGTCCCGGAGGACTGGTCGAAGAGGGTCGCGGAGGCCAGCCGCCTCGACCTCTGGGAACCGGCTCGCACACTGACCGAGGTGGCTGGGGAGATCCACGCGAGTGACGTCCGCCGGCACCGTGCCCGGGAGGCGGCCTTCACCGCACTGGAGGGCCGAGCATGCTCCGGCTGACCTGGGTCCAGCCCGAGGACCTGCTCGGCCACGAACTGCGCCAGGCGGCTCTGGACGGCAGGGAGCCGTCGAGGATCGCGGCGCGGTGGAGGGCGGCGGGCGGCAGCCAGGCCCCGCTGCGGGCCGGCTCGTCCCCGGAGCCGGCGTCGAGATATCTGCGGACACTGGCGAAAGACCTGCTGGACGAACTGGCGGACCTGCCCAGCAGGTTGAAGGACGACGAGCCGACGGATCTGGAGAAGATCAAGTCCCGGTGCCCGGACTGGCCGAGCGGTCCCCGTACCTCCACAGCACCGCCCGCCCCCGCCCGCTACGAGGCCGCCTGGCTGGGCCGAGCCGTCGGCTGCCTTCTGGGCAAGCCCGTGGAGAAGCTCCCCCTCGAAGCCATCCGCCAACTGGCCGCATCCACCGGCAACTGGCCGCTGAGCACCTACTTCACCGCTCGCGGCGTTCCCGAGGACCTCCTCACCGCCCACCCCTGGAACCGCCGCTCGGCCACCACCTCCCTCGCCGAGAACATCGACGGCATGCCCGAGGACGACGACCTCAACTACCCCCTGCTCAACCTCCTCCTGCTGCAACGCCACGGAATGGCCTTCACCACCGCCGACGTGGCCCGCCTCTGGCTCGACGAACTCCCACCGGGCCGCACCTTCACAGCCGAGCGCATCGCCCACCGCAACCTCCTCCTCGGCATCGAGCCCCCGCACACGGCCCGCCACCGCAACCCGTTCCGCGAATGGATCGGCGCCCTCATCCGCGCGGACGTCCACGGCTGGACCAACCCCGCCGATCCGGCATCCGCGGCCGAACAGGCCCACCGCGACGCCACCCTCACCCACACCGCCAACGGCGTCTACGCGGCGATGTTCACGGCGGCGGTCATCGCACAGGCAGCGACGGCGACCGGCCCCCAGGACATCCACGCCTGCCTGCGCACCGGCCTCACGGTGATCCCCCCGGCCTCCCGCCTGGCCGAGGCGATCCACCACGCCGTCCTGCTCGCCCGGGCCCACGAGGACTTCGACACGGTCGTCGACGGACTCCACGCCGCCTACGCGGACACCCACCACTGGGTCCACGCCATCCCCAACACCGCCCTGCTCGCCGCCGCCCTCACCCACGCGGACGGCGACTTCACCGGCTCCGTCTGCCGTGCCGTGTCGGGGGGCTGGGACACGGACTCCAACGGCGCGACCGCGGGCAGCGTCGCCGGCCTCCTCGCCGGCACCCCCACCGCCCTCCCCGACCGCTGGACGGCCCCTCTCAAGAACCGCCTCGCCACCTCCGTCGCCGACTTCAACGGCACCGGCTTCGACACGCTCGCCCGGCTGACGCACGAGCTCACCCACCGGCTCACCCCCTTGGAGGCCGCTCACCCATGACCGACATCGTCGTGCTCGGCAGCACGAACATGGACCTCATCACGTACGTCGAGAAGGCCCCGCAGCGCGGCGAGACCGTGACGGGCCGGGAGTTCCTTACGATCCCGGGCGGCAAGGGCGCCAACCAGGCGATCGCGGCGGCCCGCGCGGGCGGCAACGTCCTGATGATCGGCGCCGTCGGCAACGACGCCTACGGCACCCGGCTGCGCTCCACCCTCGAACACTCCGGCGTGGACACCGACGACCTCCGCACGGCCGACGGCCCCTCCGGCACCGCGCACATCGTCGTGGACGACGAGGGCGGCAACGCGATCGTCGTGATCCCCGGCGCGAACGGCACACTGGACCACCTCGGCCCGGGCGACGAGGGCGTCATCGCCTCCGCCGACACGCTGCTGCTCCAGTTGGAGATCCCGCTGGCCGCGGTCCTCGCCGGCGCCCAGGCGGCCCGCCGCCACGGCGTCCGCACGATCCTCACCCCGGCCCCCGCACAGCCTCTTCCGGACGAACTCTTCGCCGCCGTCGACCTGTTGGTCCCCAACGAGCACGAGGCCGCCACCCTCACCGGCCGCACCGACCCCCGCGACGCGGCCATCGGGCTGCTCGACCTGGTCCCCGCGGTCGTCGTCACCCTGGGCGCGCTCGGCAGCCTGTACGTCAGCCGAGGCGCAGATCCCGTGACCGTCCCCGCCCCGAAGGTCAACGCCGTCGACTCCACCGGCGCCGGCGACACCTTCGTCGGCGCCCTCGCGGTGGCGCTCGGCGAAGAGCGGCCCATGCACGAGGCTCTGGCCTGGGCGGCCGCGGCAGCCGCCTTGTCGGTCCAGCGCGAGGGCGCCACGGCGGCGATGCCGTACCGCCCCGAGATCGAGGAACGGTACGCGTCATGACCGAGGCATCGCAGGCAACCCGGGTGACGGACACCGCCAAGGCTCCGCTGACCGGCCTCCGTGTCCTCGACCTGGCCACCCTCTTCGCCGGTCCCCTCGCGGCCACGATGCTCGGCGACTTCGGCGCGGAGGTCGTCAAGGTCGAGCACCCCGAGAAGCCGGACCCCTCCCGTGGCCACGGCCCGTCGAAGGACGGCGTCGGCCTGTGGTGGAAGGTCCTCGGCCGCAACAAGCGCACGATCATCCTGAACCTCTCCAAGCCCGGCGGTCGCGCCACCCTCCTGCGCCTGGTCGCCACCGCGGACGTCGTCATCGAGAACTTCCGCCCCGGCACCCTGGAGAAATGGGACCTCGGCTGGCCGGAGCTCTCCGCCGCCAACCCCCGGCTGGTCCTCGCCCGGATCACCGGCTTCGGACAGTTCGGCCCCTACGCCCACCGCCCGGGCTTCGGCACCCTCGCCGAGGCGATGAGCGGCTTCGCCGCGCTCACCGGCGAACCGGACGCGCCCCCGACGCTCCCGCCCTTCGGCCTGGCCGACTCGATCGCGGGCCTCGCCACCGCGTACGCCGTGATGACGGCCCTGGCCGCGCGCGAGCGCACCGGGGAGGGTCAGGTCGTCGACATGGCCCTCATCGAGCCGATGCTGCTGGCGCTCGGCCCGCAGGCGACCTGGTACGACCAGCTCGGCTACGTCCAGGAACGCACCGGCAACCGCTCCGCCAACAACGCCCCGCGCAACACCTATCGCACCGCTGACGGCACCTGGGTCGCCGTCTCCACCTCGGCCCAGTCGATCGCCGAGCGCGTGATGCACCTGGTGGGGCGCCCCGAGCTGATCGACGAGCCGTGGTTCGCGACGGGCGCCGACCGGGCCCGCCACGCCGACGTCCTCGACAAGGCGGTCGGCGACTGGATCGCCCGCCACACCCGCACCGACGTGCTAGCGGCCTTCGAGAAGGCGGAGGCGGCGGTGGCCCCCATCCAGGACGTACGGGACGTGATGACGGACCCCCAGTACGCGGCCCTCGACACGATCACCACCGTCGACGACCCCGAACTGGGTCCGCTCCGCATGCAGAACGTCCTCTTCCGCCTCTCCGCCACCCCCGGCACGATCCGCTGGACGGGCCGCCCGCACGGCGCGGACACGGACGAGATCCTCACCGATCTGGGCCTGACGGCCTCCGAGCTGACGGCCCTGCGCGAGGAGGGCGCGCTGTGACGTCCTACCCCCTGACCTGGCTGTACGCCCCCGGCGACCGCCCCCATGTGGTGGCCAAGGCCCTGACGTCCGGCGCCGACATCGTCATCGTCGACCTGGAGGACGCGGTCGCCCCGGACCGCAAGGACTACGCCCGGTCGGCCACCGCCGACCTGCTCGCCGAACCGGAGCACCCCGTCCCCGTCCATGTCCGCGTGAACGCCCTGGACACCCCGGCGGCGGCCAAGGACCTTCAGGCTCTGGCCACGCGCCCCGGCCTGTCCGGGATCCGCCTGCCCAAAGTGCGGTCCGCCGACCAGATCGTCCACCTCGCGGAGACCACACCGCCCAGCGCGGGAGGCGCCCCGCCGCTGCACGCCCTGCTGGAGTCGGCCCTGGGCATCGAGCGCGCGTACGCGATCGCCTCCGCCCATCCGTCCCTGCGCGGGATCGCCCTCGGCGAGTCGGACCTGCGGGCCGACCTGGGCATCCGGGGCGACGCGGGCCTCGACTGGTCCCGCTCCCGGGTCATCGTCGCGGCCAGGGCCGCGGGCCTGGCCCCGCCGCCCCAGTCGGTCCACCCCGACATCCGTGACCTGGACGGCCTGGCGGCAACCTGCGCGCACGGCCGTGCCCTGGGCTTCCTGGGCCGTACGGCCATCCATCCGCGCCAGCTCCCGGTGATCGAACGGGCCTACCTCCCCACGGAGGAAGAGCTGGAGCAGGCGGAGACGATCATCAAGGCGGCGGCGACGAACTGCGGCGCCCAGGCCCTCCCGGACGGAAGCTTCGTCGACGCGGCGGTGGTCGCGACGGCCCAGCGAACCCTGTCCCTGGCGCGCCGCACCTGAATACGCGACGAGGGCGCCCGGCACACCTTTCGGTATGCGGCGGGCGCCCTCGTCGACGTACGACCGACCGTCA
Organism: Streptomyces sp. NPDC107528; assembly: GCF_055639295.1. Classification (NCBI taxonomy): domain Bacteria; kingdom Bacillati; phylum Actinomycetota; class Actinomycetes; order Kitasatosporales; family Streptomycetaceae; genus Streptomyces; species Streptomyces sp. NPDC107528. The sequence continues at coordinate 712,621 of NZ_JBVKAV010000002.1, read as the reverse complement.
GCTCTTCTTGGCCGACTCGGCCGCGTCGCTGGATTCCTTCTTGCTCTCCGCGTCCGATGCATCCGAGGTGTCGGAGTCGTCGGACGCCTCCGAGGCCTCCGAGCGGTCCGAAGAGTCCGTCGCGGCCTTCTCGCCGTCGGCCTCGTCACCGCCCTCGACCTCAGCGTCGGCGGCGGCACCCGGCTCCACGACCTCTTCCCGGCCGGGCCGCTTCTTCGCGGACACCACGAGGTACGTCACCGCCAGCGCGAAGACGATCAGCGCGGTCCAGACGTTCAGTCGCAGGCCCAGGATGTGGTGGGCGTCGTCGACCCGCATGTACTCGATCCAGGCGCGCCCCGCGCAGTACGCGGCGACGTACAGCGCGAACGCCCGACCGTGGCCCAGCTTGAAGCGGCGGTCGGCCCAGATCACCAGCAGGGCGACGCTGATGCACCACAGCGACTCGTACAGGAACGTCGGGTGGTAGGTGCCCGGCACCCGCCCGTCCGTCGAGGACGTGATCTCCAGCGCCCACGGGAGGTCGGTCGGCCGCCCGTAGAGCTCCTGGTTGAACCAGTTGCCCCAGCGGCCGATCGCCTGGGCGAGGGCGATGCCGGGGGCGACGGCGTCGGCGTACGCGGGCAGCGGGATGCCACGGCGGCGGCAGCCGATCCACGCGCCCAGCGCACCGAAGGCGATGGCGCCCCAGATGCCGAGGCCGCCCTCCCAGATCTTGAAGGCGTCCACCCAGTCGCGGCCCTCGCTGAAGTACAGCTGGTAGTCCGTGATCACGTGGTAGAGGCGCCCGCCGACCAGGCCGAACGGCACGGCCCAGACCGCGATGTCGGCCACCGTGCCGGATCGCCCGCCGCGGGCGATCCAGCGTTTGTTGCCGAGCCAGACGGCTACGAAGACACCGATGATGATGCAGAAGGCGTAGCCGCGCAGCGGAATGGGACCGAGGTGGATCACCCCGCGCGACGGGCTGGGAATGTAGGCAAGTTCCATGGCAAGGTCGACGCTACCCTGCCGGGCGGCAGCGATGTCGGGCAGCCCGGCTACGGGTCCATAACAGGCAGTGCCCGCAAGTGGCCCTGCCCTGGGGGTCACCCCTTGACCGCCTCCTCCACCATCTGCTTCAGCTTGGCGGGAGTCATCGTCTGGTCCTGGTAGATGTTCTTGCCGTTCAGCAGCACGGTCGGCGTGCCGCTGAAGCCGCCCTTCTTGAAGGCCTCGTTGGACTTGTCGACCCAGCTGTTGTGGGTGCCGTCCTCGACGCACTTGCGGAAGGCGGGCGTGTCCAGGCCCTTCACCTTGCCCGCGAGCTCCAGGAGCTTGCTGTTCTCGGCGAAGGCGTCGTCGGGCTCGGGGGGCTGGTTCTGGAACAGCACGTCGTGGTACGGCGTGAACTTCCCGGCGTCCTGGGCGCAGGCCGCGGCGTTGGCGGCGTTGCGCGAGCCGGTGCCGCCCATGCCGCCGTCGATGATCGTCGCCAGGTGGTAGTCGACTCTGAGCTTTCCGGAGTCCGTCAGCTCATGAATCGTCGATCGGTAGGCCTCTTCGAAGGACTTGCAGGCCGGGCAGCGGAAGTCCTCCCAGACCGTGAGCGTCGACTTGGCGCTCTCCTCGCCGACCGGGATCGCGAGGCCGTCCTTGCCCTGCGCACCCGAGGGCCCCACGACCGGGCCCGACGACTCGCTGCTGTCGTCCTTCCCGGCGTTCGCCGCGACGACTCCGATCACCGCCGCGAGTCCGAGGACGCAGACGACGCTCGCGCCCACGATCAGCGCGCGGCGCCGCTTGTCGGCGGCCTTCTGCTTCTCACGCTCGACCGCCAGCCGCTCCCGGGCGGTCCGCTTTCCGTCACGATTCTTTTCGCTCACACCCGCAGAACGAACCGGGGAGGCGCTGCGCGCCTCCCCGGCCTCAGGTCCACCCGTTCGAGCGACTCGTACGGAAGACCCTTCGTCTGAAGATGTATTCCGCTGCCGAGAACACTGCGCGGAACACTGCCTACGCCTGCCCGCGCACGCCCTTCGCCAGCTCACCGGCGAGCGCCCGCACGGCCTCGACGCCGGCCGCGTCGTCCGGCGCGTCCAGCATCCGCTTGACGAAGGCCGAGCCGACGATCACGCCGTCGGCGAAGCCGGCGACCTCGGCGGCCTGCCTGGCGTCGGAGACGCCGAGCCCGACACAGACGGGCAGGTCGGTGCCGGCGGCCCGGGTGCGCTCGACCAGGTCCTGGGCCTGCGCGCCCACCGACTCGCGGGTACCGGTGACGCCCATCAGCGAGGCGGCGTAGACGAAGCCGCTGCCCGCCGCGGTGATCTGCGCGAGCCGCTCGTCCTTGCTGCTGGGCGCCACGACGAAGACCGTCGCGAGCCCGTGCTTCTCGGCGTGCTCCCTCCAGAGGGCGGCCTCCTGGACGGGCAGGTCGGGCAGGATGCAGCCCGCGCCGCCCGCTTCCGCCAGCTCGGCGGTGAAGCGCTCGACGCCGTAGCGGTCGATGGGGTTCCAGTACGTCATGACGAGGATCGGCTTCCCGGTGGCCTCGTGCGCCTCGCGGACGGTACGCATGACGTCCGCGATCTTGACCCCGCCCTTGAGGGCGATGTCGTCGGCGGTCTGGATGACGGGGCCGTCGAGGACGGGGTCGCTGTGCGGCAGACCGACCTCGACGACGTCCGCGCCGCCGTCGAGTGCGGCCTTGATCGCCTCGATGCCGCCGGCCACGGTGGGGAACCCGGCCGGCAGGTAGGCGATGAGCGCGGAGCGGCCCTCGGCCCTGGCGGCGTGCAGGGTGTCCGTCAACAGCTGGATGTTTCCGCTCACTTGGCGTCCCCCTGGATCTCGGCGGCGCCACCGTTGGCATCGGCGGCGACCTCGGCGTCGGTGTCGTAGAGGCCGAAGTAGCGAGCGGCCGTGTCCATGTCCTTGTCGCCGCGCCCGGACAGGTTGACGACGATCAGCCCGTCCTTGCCCAGCTCCCGGCCGACCTCCAGGGCCCCGGCGAGCGCATGGGCGCTCTCGATGGCCGGGATGATGCCCTCGGTCTGCGACAGCAGGCGCAGCGCCTGCATGGCGGCGTCGTCGGTGACCGCGCGGTACTCGCCGCGGCCGCTGTCCTTGAGGTACGAGTGCTCGGGTCCGATGCCCGGGTAGTCCAGACCGGCCGAGATCGAGTACGGCTCGGTGATCTGGCCCTCGTCGTCCTGCAGGACGTAGGAGTGGGAGCCGTGCAGGATGCCGGGCTCGCCCGCGGTGAGGGTGGCCGCGTGCTCGCCGGTCTCCACACCGTGGCCCGCGGGTTCGCAGCCGATCAGGCGTACGTCCGCGTCGGGGATGAAGGCGTGGAAGAGGCCGATGGCGTTGGAGCCACCGCCGACGCAGGCGACGGCGGCGTCGGGGAGACGGCCGGCGCGTTCCAGGATCTGGCGGCGGGCCTCGACGCCGATGACGCGGTGGAAGTCGCGGACCATGGCGGGGAAGGGGTGCGGGCCGGCGACCGTGCCGAAGAGGTAGTGGGTGTGGTCGACGTTGGCGACCCAGTCGCGGAACGCCTCGTTGATGGCGTCCTTGAGGGTGCGACTGCCGGACTTCACGGCGATGACCTCGGCGCCGAGCATGCGCATCCGGGCCACGTTGAGGGCCTGGCGCCGGGTGTCGATCTCGCCCATGTAGATGGTGCAGTCGAGGCCGAACAGTGCGCAGGCCGTCGCCGTCGCGACGCCGTGCTGGCCGGCGCCGGTCTCGGCGATCACGCGGGTCTTGCCCATGCGCCTGGTGAGCAGGGCCTGGCCGAGCACATTGTTGATCTTGTGGGAGCCGGTGTGGTTGAGGTCTTCCCGCTTCAGGAAGATCCGTGCGTGGCCGGCGTGTCCGGCGAACCTGGGCACCTCGGTGAGGGAGCTCGGCCGGCCGGTGTAGTTGACCAGGAGGTCGTCGAGTTCTCTGGCGAACTCGGGGTCGTGCTTGGCCTTGTCGTACTCGACGGCCACCTCGTCCACGGCGGCGACGAGGGCCTCCGGGATGAACTTGCCGCCGAAGGCACCGAAGTAGCCTTCAGGGGTGGGGACTTGACCCTCCGGGTCGGGGATGAAGAAGTCGCTGGGCATGCTGATACCTCACGGTGAGTGCGTGAAAAAGACACTATTCGCCGTGGGGGCGGGGTTGTCCGACGGCGAAAGGCCGCCTGTGGCTTGTCGCGCAGTTCCCCGCGCCCCTAACAGGGGCGCTGCCATCGACGTCCGTTGACCTGCCCGGGTTCGTCACCGATGACGTACCGCACCCGACGGCCGTGGACGCGCCTCGCCGGGGCTCGGCAGCCCCTCGGGCGGCAGCCGCGCGCGAGGCGGGCGTACCGATCCACGGTGGTCACAGTGCGATTCATCGGGGTCAGCCTAACGGGTGATCAGCCGCGCCCGTGCCGCAGTGCCGGGTGCTCGCCCGCCGCGACCAGGTCCGAGACCGCCGACTTCGGGTCCTTCCCCGTCACCAGCGACTCGCCCACCAGGACCGCGTCGGCGCCGGCGTTGGCGTAGGCGATGAGGTCGTGCGGGCCGCGGACGCCGGACTCGGCGATCTTGACGAGGTTGGCGGGGATCTCGGGGGCGACGCGCTCGAACGTCCCGCGGTCGACCTCCAGGGTCTTCAGGTTCCGCGCGTTGACGCCGATGATCTTCGCGCCCGCGTCCACGGCACGCTCGACCTCGTCCTCGTCGTGCACCTCGACCAGCGGGGTCAGGCCGATGGACTCCGCGCGCTCGATCAGCGACTCCAGCGCCGCCTGGTCGAGGGCCGCGACGATCAGCAGCGCGAGGTCGGCGCCGTAGGCCCGGGCCTCCCACAGCTGGTACGACGTGACGATGAAGTCCTTGCGCAGGACCGGGATGTCCACGCGCGCGCGGACCGCCTCCAGGTCGGCCAGCGAGCCGCCGAAGCGGCGCTGTTCCGTCAGCACGGAGATGACGGCCGCGCCGCCCGCCTCGTAGTCCGCGGCGAGGCCGGCCGGGTCGGCGATCGCGGCCAGCGCGCCCTTGGAGGGGCTGGAGCGCTTGACCTCGCAGATGACCTTGACGCCGTCGCCCTTGAGCGCGGCGACCCCGTCCTTGGCCGCGGGCGCCTTCGCCGCGCGCTCCTTGAGCTCGTCGAGGCTGACGCGCGCCTGCCGCTCCGCGAGGTCGGCACGGACTCCGTCGATGATCTCGTCGAGCACACTCACGCGAGCGGCCCCCTTCCAGACGGTTGACTGAGAAAGCGGTACGAAACCTATGGTCACTGCGATGGTATCCGCAGGAGGGCGTAGGCCCCGCATCCGGTTGACGCCGGTCCCACTACCTGGACGTTCCTCAATTGATCAAGGGTGTAGCCAGCCACCGAACGGCAGGTTCCGGACAACCGTGAAGACCAGCAGCAACGCGCCCGCGGCCCACAGCTGCGCCGGCCCGAGATCGACCCTGAAGGGCCGCCCGCGCACCGCACGGACCACCCAGACGGTCCACACCACGGCGAAGAGCCCGTAGCCGACGACGGCCAGGGCGTTGTCCTGGAGCGCCGCCGCGAAGTCCCCGTGGGCGACGGCATGCGCACTGCGCAGTCCGCCGCAGCCGGGGCAGTAGATGCCGGTGAGCCGCAGGAGCGGACAGGCGGGGTAGTGGCCGGGCTCGTTCGGGTCGACGGCACCGACGTAGGCGAAGGCGCCGGCCACGGCCGCGAGGATCCCGGCCGGTACGGCCAGCCGTCCGAGCACACTCCCGGTGCCGGGCGGCGTCACCCTCTGACTGTTGGCGTTCACACCATGCATTGTGCCCGCACACGCGTGAGGGGCGCCCCCCGCGCCCTGTTTTGGCGCCGGGTCGCCCCTCAGCGAAGTCGCACGTGTGTCAGCTCTCGACGCCCGCCGGCTCGCGCTGCTGCTCGATGAGCTCCTGGTGCGCGTTCTTGGGCTGGCCGAGTCCCATGCCGCGCATGATCCAGCCGATGACGCCGCCGAGGACCACGACACCGATGCCGGCCCAGAAGCCCGCGGGCTGAGCCAACACCATGAAGGCGCCCGAGACGCAGAAACCGATGAAGGCGATCGTGACACCGGTCCAGGCGGCCGGGGTGTGACCGTGGCTGCTGCCCGCCATTGCTTGCTCCTCGTTGCTGTGTACGTGTCGTACGTGGTTGAGCCGGTCGCTCGCAGTCATTGTCCCGCACGCGTGCGCGTGCGGTGATCGGGGGTCACGGCGCGGCCGGGACGGGTCTCAGGCTCCGGTCGGGTCCTCGCCCCGGTCGAGGGCCTTCCACAGCTCCTCGGGCCGGTCGGGGTCGGCGGCCGGGGCCTTCCTGCCGCGCGGCCGGGGTGCGCCGGAGCGCTCGTAGCGGCCGGACATGCCGGGCCACAGCCGGCCGTAGCGCAGGGCAAGCAGTCCGGCGAGCAGGATCAGGGCGCCGCCGACGGCCGCGACATACGGCCAGGCGGTGTGGGTGAGCGCCTGGACGGTGGCCGAGGTGTCGCCGGAGGCCTGCGCGGCCTTCTCGTCCAGGGCGGAGCTGTCGGAGGCGCCGAAGAGGGCCGCGGCGACGGTGCCGGCGCCGGAGAGCGCGAGCAGTCCGGCGACCATGAAGCGGCCGGCCCGGCGGACGGCGAAGACGGCGACGAGCGCGGCGAGCCCCACTATGGCCAGGGCCGCTGGGACGCCCGTGACGTCGCTGCCCTTGGCGGTCAGGGGGAACGCGCCGCCGGGCACCATCGCGGTGCCCTCCGACCAGCGCTGCCGGGTGGAGAGCAGCGCCACGGCCGCGCCGAGCGCACCGCACAGCAGGGCGACGGCGAGGCTCATACGGCCGGCCCGGGCGGAAGCCGGGGCTTCGGAACGGGGAGGAGGAACAGCAGTCACGTACCCCACTATCACCCGAACCCCGAACGATCAGACACCCGGGGTTCAGGTGATGGCCGCCACCCGGGTGCACGGAGGGCGGCCGCGAGGGGTCGGTGAGGGTCAGTCGAGCCGGTTCGCGGTGTGCACGGCCCGCAGTACGGCGGCCGCCTTGTTGCGGCACTCGGTGTCCTCTGCGACGGGGTCGGAGTCGGCGACGATGCCTGCGCCCGCCTGGACGTACGCCGTGCCCTGCCGCAGCAGAGCCGTACGGATCGCGATGGCGGTGTCGGAGTCGCCCGCGAAGTCGAGGTAGCCGACGCAGCCGCCGTACAGCCCCCTTCTGGACGGCTCGAGTTCGTCGATGATCTGCATCGCGCGGGGCTTGGGGGCGCCGGAGAGGGTGCCCGCCGGGAAGCAGGCCGTCAGGACGTCGAAGGCGGTGCGGCCCGGCGCGACGCGGCCCGTCACCGTGGAGACGATGTGCATCACGTGGGAATAGCGCTCGATGGACATGAAGTCGACGACCTCCACCGAACCCGGCTCGCAGACCCGCCCCAGGTCGTTGCGGCCCAGGTCGACGAGCATGAGGTGCTCGGCACGCTCCTTGGGGTCGGCGAGCAACTCGTCGGCGAGGGCCTGGTCCTCCTGCGGGGTCGCCCCGCGCCACCGGGTGCCGGCGATGGGGTGGACCATGGCCTGCCCGTCCTCGACCTTCACGAGGGCCTCGGGGGACGAGCCGACGACGTCGAAGCCGTCGAACCTGAAGAGGTACATGTACGGCGACGGGTTGGTCGCCCTGAGGACCCGGTAGACGTCCAACGCGCTTGCCGTGCACGGCGTTTCGAAGCGCTGGGAGGGGACCACCTGGAAGGCCTCGCCGGCCCGGATGCGCTCCTTGATGTCCTCGACGGCCTCCTGGAAGTCCTCGCCGCCCCACAGGGCGGTGTACTCGGGGAGCTCCGAAGGGGGCAGCACCGCCGGGGGCTGCGGGACCGCGCGCGAGAGGTCGGCCTGCATGGCGTCGAGGCGGGCGATCGCGTCGGCGTAGGCCTCGTCGACGCCTGTGTCGAGGTCGTTGTGGTTGATCGCGTTGGCGATCAGCAGGACGGAGCCCTCCCAGTGGTCCATGACGGCGAGGTCACTGGTGAGCAGCATGGTCAGCTCGGGCAGCTTCAGGTCGTCGCGCTCGCCGGGGCCGATCTTCTCCAGGCGGCGCACGATGTCGTAGCCGAGGTAGCCGACCATGCCGCCGGTGAAGGGTGGCAGGTTCAGGTCGTGGGCGAGGTCGCGCGGGGTGTGCAGGGCCTCGATGGTGGCGCGCAGGGCGGCCAGCGGGTCGCCCTCGACGGGGACGCCGACGGGCGGGGCGCCGAGCCAGTGGGCCTGTCCGTCGCGCGCGGTGAGCGTGGCCGCGGAGCGGACGCCGACGAACGAGTAGCGGGACCAGGACCGGCCGTTCTCCGCGGACTCCAGCAGGAAGGTGCCGGGGCGCTCGGCGGCGAGCTTGCGGTAGAGCGCGACCGGGGTGTCGCCGTCGGCGAGGAGCTTGCGGGTGACCGGAATGACGCGGCGGTCGGTGGCCAGCTTGCGGAACGTCTCGAGGTCCATGGCGGCTGACCCTACTGATCCGTGGCCGGTGCGCCGGAATCGGCGCCGGGAGCGCCGGCGGCGCCGTCCTTGAGCAGCACGTCCTCGTCGAAGCAGGTACGCGCGCCCGTGTGGCAGGCCGCGCCCACCTGGTCGACCTTGACGAGCACGGTGTCGGCGTCGCAGTCCAGGGCCACGGACCTCACCCACTGGAAGTGGCCGGAGGTGTCGCCCTTGACCCAGTACTCCTGGCGGCTGCGGGACCAGTAGGTGCAGCGGCCTGTGGTGAGCGTGCGATGCAGCGCCTCGTCGTCCATCCAGCCGAGCATGAGCACCTCTCCGGTGTCGTACTGCTGGGCGATGGCGGGCAGGAGTCCGTCCGCGCTGCGCTTGAGGCGCGCGGCGATCTCGGGATCCAGCGGACTGGGCTGACGGGGCGTGCTGGTGGTCATGCATGCCATTGTGCCAAGCGCGACTGACAGTGACGGGCTGCTGTCCATTGGGCGGACCCGGTACGCGGTCGTAGGCTGACTCCATGTCGACTTTCGCCAAGCGTGAACGACTTCTCCTGGCCGACCTCTTGGAGGCCGAGGGCCCCGAGGCCCCCACCCTCTGCGAGGGCTGGACGACCCGTGATCTGGCTGCGCACGTCGTGGTGCGCGAGCGCCGCCCCGACGCCGCCGCCGGCATGCTGATCAGGCCCCTCGCGTCGCGCCTGGACAGGGCGATGGAGGAGTTCGCGGCCAAGCCGTACGAGGAGCTGATCCAGCTCATCCGCACCGGCCCGCCGCGCTTCTCGCCGTTCCAGCTCAAGCAGATCGACGAGGCGTCCAACACGCTCGAGTTCTACGTCCACACGGAGGACGTCCGCCGCGCCCGGCCCGACTGGACGCCGCGCGAACTCGACCCGGTCTTCCAGGACGCCCTCTGGTCCCGCCTGGAGCGCTCCGCCCGCCTGATGGGCCGCACCGCCCCCACGGGCGTGGTGCTGCGCCGCCCAGACGGCCAGACGGCGGTCGCCCACCGCGGCACCCCGGTCGTCACGGTGACCGGCGAGCCTTCCGAGCTGCTGCTGTTCTCCTACGGCCGCCAGAGCGCCGCCAAGGTCGAACTGGACGGCGACGCGGACGCCATCACCAAGCTGCACGCGACGAAGCAACTCGGCATCTAGCCGGGCTCGGGAAGCGGTTCGCGTGCTGCGCCGGTCGGCGGGGGCGGTTCCGCGGGCCGACGGCGCGGTGGTCTGCACAGGTCAGCGAGGCAGTGCGCACAGGCCGATCGTGACGCCGGTCAGGAGACCGCGAGCCGGGCGACGCCCAGCCCGGTGACGGTCGATGCCGATGACTCTCGCCAGGGACGCGCCTCGGCCCACATAGGCCCCGTCGGACAGAGCCACGACCACGGCCCGCCGGTCCG
>NZ_JBVKAV010000002.1:668884-702671 GCF_055639295.1 Streptomyces sp. NPDC107528 | reverse complement strand
GTGCCGGTCAGCCGGGCAGTTCTGCCCTGCGCAGGCCCCGGGCAACAGGCCGATCGTGACGCCGGTCAGGAGACCGCGAGCCGGGCGACGCCCAGCCCGGTGATGGTCGATGCCGATGACCGTCGCCAGGGACGCGCCTCGGCCCACGTAGGCCCCGTCGGACAGAGCCACGACCACGGCCCGCCGGTCCGTGCCGGTCAGCCGGGCAGTTCTGCCCTGCGCAGGCCCCGGGCAACAGGCCGATCGTGACGCCGGTCAGGAGACCGCGAGCCGGGCGACGCCCAGCTCGGTGACGGTCGATGCCGATGACTGTCGCCGGGGACGCGCCTCGGCCCACGTAGGCCCCGTCGGACACCGGCCACGACGCCGGCCAGCCGGTCAGCGAGGCAGTTCCGCCCGGCGCAGGCCCCGGGCGCACAGGCCGACCGTGCCGCCGAGCCCGCAGACGGTCGCGCTGGCGACGAAGACCGGGCCGGTGCCGCACAGGCCGATCGCGGCGCCGGTCAGGGGGAACGTGAGCGGCGCGACGCCGAGGCTGAAGAAGGTCGCCACGGACGTGACACGGCCGACGTAGGCCGGGCCGGACTCGGCCTGCAGCAGCGCCCCGCACAGGACGCCGTTCAGACCCGAGATCAGGCCGATGGACAGGGCCGCGGCGACGGCGACCGCGACGTTCGGCACGAAGGCCAGGGAGCCGATCGCCGCCGCGCTGACCACGCCGGACACGGACAGCACGAGCCCCGCGCGCGGGACGCGCCCTCGGGCGGTGAGGAGCAGCGAGGCCGCCCCCGCGCCCGTGCCGAACCCGGCGAGCACCCAGCCGACTCCCCCGGCTCCCCAGCCTCGCTCGTCGGCGAGCACGGTCAGGCCGACGTTGAGCGGGCCGACGAAGCCGAGGTCGCTGAGCGCGATGACGACGATCAGCGGCAGCAGGACGCGGTGGCCGCGTATGTGGCGCAGACCGCCGGTCAGGTCGCTCCACGCGCTGCCACGCGCGCGTGCGTCGTCCGCGGGCTGCTTCGCCACCCGGAGCGCGATCAGCAGCGGCAGCGAGGCCGCGAACAGAAGCCCGGCCAGGCCGAATGCCCCCGCGGTGCCCCCGAGGGCCACGCCGAGGCCGCCGAGCGGTGCGCCGACGACGTTGGCCAGCCGGACGGCGAGGCTCCGCATGCCGTGCACCCGGGCGAGCTGGCCGCGTCCGGTGATCCGGGTCGGCAGGGCACCCAGGGCGGGCATCGTCACGGCGTCGACGGCCCCGAAGACCAGCGCCAGTACGGCCAACGGCCACAGGCCCGGCCGGCCGACGAGCAGCAGCACCGCGACCGCCAGAACCGCCGCGCAGCGCACGGCGTCGCTGCTGATCAGCACCCTGCGCGGGCCGAACCGGTCGGCGACCACTCCCCCGCCGAGCATCAGCACGGCCCGCGGCACCGCACTCAGCGCGGTGACCAGGCCGGCCTGCGCGGGCGTACCGGCCTGGACGGCGGCCCAGGACAGGGCGAGGTAGTAGACGTTGTCGCCGACGGCCGACGAGGCGTACGCGCCGAGCCAGCGCAGCACGTTGGGGTCGCGGTGGGCTGCGCGCTCCGCCCCGGCGACGGTCGCGGAGCCGGTCTGCGTCGAAGTCACGTCGGTCCTCTCAGGGCCGGAACGGGAAGGCGTACGTGTGCACCGCGACGTTCGCGCGGCCCTCGGTGTCACCGGCGGCGTCGGCGGCCCGGCCCTGCTCGTCGTACCGGCGCAGGAGGGCCAGCAACTCCTTGTTCAGCTCGGCCAGTTCGTCCGCGGTGAGCCGGAGGCTGGACTCGGAGGACTCCGCCGCCCGGTTCCACGCGGGGCCCCAGTGGGCGCGCTCGTCGAGCCAGCGCCGGTACATGTCCGTGCGCTGCTCGGCGAAGAGCCGGCTGGCCGCGGTGTGCGCGGCAGCCTTCTCGGGGGCGTCGCGGAAGTCCTCGTCACGGATGCGCACACCGTCGGAGGCGGGCCGCCACCAGCGCTCGCGGCCGTCGGCGCTCTGCGGCTCCGCCTCCTCGATGAGCCCGTGTTCGGCGAGCTTGCGCAGGTGGTAGCTGACCAGCGACACCGCCTCGTCGACCTGCTCGGCGAGCTGTGAGGCGGTGGCAACCCGGGCGATCGTCAGCCCCCGGAGCAGGTTCATCCGCAGCGGGTGGGCGAGCGCCTTGAGGGTGCCCAGGTCCGTGATCCGGCGGTCTCTCTCCTTGTCCGTCATACCCCGACCGTAGATACGAAAGGAAAATTGCACAACAGATTTTGCGCAACTTCCCTTTCGCGTCTTCTCTGTCTGCATCTGGGCACGAGAAAGCCCCGGCCGCTTGCAGCACGGCCGGGGCTCAGCCCGATGTCAGCGGACGGGGCGACCCGCCGTCCGCAGCGTCTCCTTCACCTCGCCGATCCGCAGATCCCCGAAGTGGAACACCGACGCCGCCAGCACCGCGTCCGCCCCCGCCTCGATGGCCGGCGGGAAGTCGGTGAGCTTGCCGGCGCCGCCGGAGGCGATCACCGGGATCGTCACGTGCTTGCGTACGGCCTGGATCATCTCCAGGTCGTAGCCGTCCTTCGTGCCGTCCGCGTCCATCGAGTTGAGCAGGATCTCGCCCGCGCCCAGCTCGGCAGCGCGGTGCGCCCACTCGACGGCGTCGATGCCGGTGCCGCGACGGCCGCCGTGGGTGGTCACCTCGAAGGTGCCCTCGGGCGTGCGCCGCGCGTCGACCGACAGCACCAGCACCTGCCGCCCGAACCGCTCGGCGATCTCACGGATCAGCTCGGGGCGGGCGATGGCGGCGGTGTTGACGCCCACCTTGTCCGCACCCGCCCGCAGCAGCTTGTTCACGTCCTCGGCCGTACGGACGCCGCCGCCGACCGTCAGCGGGATGAACACCTGCTCGGCGGTGCGGCGCACCACGTCGTAGGTCGTCTCGCGGTTGCCGGACGACGCGGTGATGTCCAGGAACGTCAGCTCGTCGGCGCCCTCGGCGTCGTACACCTTGGCCATCTCGACGGGATCGCCCGCGTCGCGGAGGTTCTGGAAGTTGACGCCCTTGACGACCCGGCCGTTGTCCACGTCCAGGCAGGGGATGACTCGGACCGCCAGGGTCATGAAACCGGCTCCTCCAACGTGCTTCTGAATGCTTCTATTTCCACTTCGACCAGGATGCGCGAGTCCACGAACCCCTCGACGACCAGCAGCGTCGAGACCGGGCGCACCGCGTCGAAGAGCTCTTTGTGGGCCCGGCCCACGGCGTCCACGTCGCGCGCGTGGGTCAGGTACATCCGCGTACGGACCACGGACCCGACGTCGAGCCCGAACTCACCGATCGCCTCGATGGCGTTGGCGAAGGCCGCCTTGGCCTGTTCGTACGGGTCGCCCTCGCCATACAGCACGTCGCCCTTGAAGGACGTCGTGCCCGCGACCAGGACGCGGTCGCCCGCCGCCACGGCACGTGCGAACCCGAAGGACTCTTCCCAGGGACTTCCGCTGTGCACACGCCGTACGGCATCCGACGTCATGACACTGTGTCCGTTTTCACGACGTAGCCTCCAAGGCCTCTTCCAGGGTGAACGCCTTCGCGTACAGGGCCTTCCCGACGATGGAGCCCTCGACACCGAGGGGGACCAGCTCGGCGATCGCGCGGAGGTCGTCAAGCGACGAGACCCCGCCGGAGGCGACCACCGGGCGGTCCGTCGCCGCGCAGACGTTCTTCAGAAGGTCGAGGTTCGGCCCCTGGAGCGTGCCGTCCTTGGCGATGTCCGTGACGACGTAGCGGGCGCAGCCCTCGTTGTTGAGGCGCTCCAGCGTCTCGTAGAGGTCGCCGCCGTCACGGGTCCAGCCGCGACCGCGCAGGGTCGTACCGCGTACGTCGAGACCGACGGCGATCTTGTCGCCGTGCTCGGCGATGACCTTGGCGACCCAGTCGGGGGTCTCCAGCGCGGCCGTGCCGAGGTTCACGCGCGTGCAGCCCGTGGCGAGCGCTGCGGCCAGGGAGGCGTCGTCGCGGATGCCGCCGGACAGCTCGACCTTGATGTCCATCGCCTTCGCGACCTCGGCGATCAGGTCGCGGTTGTCGCCGGTGCCGAAAGCGGCGTCCAGGTCGACCAGGTGCAGCCACTCGGCGCCCGAGCGCTGCCAGGCCAGGGCGGCCTCCAGGGGCGAGCCGTAGGAGGTCTCGGTGCCGGACTCGCCGTGCACGAGGCGGACGGCCTGGCCGTCGCGGACGTCTACGGCGGGGAGGAGTTCGAGCTTGGCCATGTCTCTACAGGGTTCCGATCCAGTTGGTGAGCAGCTGCGCTCCGGCGTCGCCGGACTTCTCGGGGTGGAACTGCGTGGCCCACAGGGCGCCGTTCTCCACGGCGGCCACGAAGGGCTTGCCGTGCGTCGACCAGGTGACCTGCGGCGCGGTCATGAGCGGGTTCTCGGTTTCCAGGGTCCAGTCGTGGACGGCGTAGGAGTGCACGAAGTAGAAGCGCGCGTCCGCGTCCAGCCCGGCGAACAGCTGGGAGCCGGCCGCCACGTCCACGGTGTTCCAGCCCATGTGGGGCACGATGTCGGCCTGCAACGGCTCGACCGAACCGGGCCATTCGCCAAGGCCCTCGGTCTCGACGCCGTGCTCGATGCCGCGCGCGAACAGGATCTGCATGCCGACGCAGATGCCCATCACGGGGCGCCCGCCGGACAGCCGCCGTTCGACGATCCAGTCGCCACGGGCTTCCTTCAGGCCCTGCATGCAGGCAGCGAACGCGCCGACGCCCGGCACCAGCAGGCCGTCGGCGTTCATGGCCTTGTCGTAGTCACGCGTGATCTCGACGTCGGCTCCCGCGCGCGCGAGGGCGCGTTCGGCGGACCTCACGTTGCCGAAGCCGTAGTCGAAGACCACGACGTTCTTGTTACTCAATTCCACACCTCCAGCCTCAGGACGCCGGCCACGAGACACATGGCGGCGCCTATGGAGAGCAGCACGATGAGGCTCTTCGGCATCTGCTGCTTGGCGAAGGAGATGATGCCGCCGACCAGGAAGAGGCCGACGACGATCAGGATGGTGGACAGCCCGCTCATCGGTTACAGCGCGCCCTTCGTCGAGGGAAGGATGCCCGCCGCGCGCGGGTCACGCTCGGAGGCGTACCGCAGGGCCCGCGCCAGCGCCTTGAACTGGCACTCGACGATGTGGTGGGCGTTGCGCCCGTACGGCACGTGCACATGCAGCGCGATCTGGGCCTGGGCGACGAAGGACTCCAGGATGTGCCGGGTCATCGTGGTGTCGTACTCGCCGATCATCGGCGCCATGTTCTCGGGCTCGGTGTGCACGAGGTAGGGGCGGCCGGAGAGGTCGACGGTGACCTGGGCGAGCGACTCGTCCAGCGGGACCGTGCAGTTGCCGAAGCGGTAGATCCCCACCTTGTCGCCGAGCGCCTGCTTGAAGGCGGCGCCCAGCGCGAGGGCGGTGTCCTCGATGGTGTGGTGCGAGTCGATGTGCAGGTCGCCCTCGGTCTTCACGGTCAGGTCGAACAGACCGTGCCGGCCGAGTTGGTCGAGCATGTGGTCGTAGAAGCCGACGCCTGTCGACACGTCGACCTTGCCGGATCCGTCGAGATCGATCTCGACGAGGACCGAGGTCTCCTTCGTCACCCGCTCTATGCGGCCTACGCGGTTCATGTGCTCTGCTCCTTCGGGGGTGTGGGGGTGTCCCCCACAAGACGCTGCAAGTCACGTACGGCGTCGAGGAACGCGTCGTTCTCCTCGGGGGTTCCGGCGGACACCCGCAGCCACCCCGGGATGCCGTTGTCCCGGACCAGGACACCTCGGTCGAGGATCTCCTGCCAGGCGGTGTGCGAGTCCTCGAACCGGCCGAACTGCACGAAGTTCGCGTCGGACTCGACGACCTCGAAGCCGGCCGCGCCCAGCTCGCTCACCAGCCGGTCCCGCTCCGCCTTCAGCTGCTCGACGTACTTCAGCAGGACGTCCGTGTGCTCCAGGGCGGCCAGCGCGGTCGCCTGGGTGACGGCCGACAGGTGGTACGGCAACCGTACGAGCTGGACGGCGTCCACGACCGCCGGGTGCGCGGCGAGATAGCCGAGGCGCAGGCCGGCCGCGCCGAAGGCCTTCGACATCGTCCGGGAGACGACGAGATTCGGCCGACCTTCGAGCAGCGGCAGCAGCGAGTCGCCGTGGCTGAACTCGATGTACGCCTCGTCGACCACGACCATCGACGGTTTGGCGGCCTGCGCGGCCTCGTACAGCGCGAGGACCGTCTCACGCGGGACCGCGTTGCCCGTGGGGTTGTTGGGGGTGGTGATGAAGACGACGTCGGGCCGGTGCTCGGCGATCGCCTTCCCGGCGGCCGTGACGTCGATCGTGAAGTCGTCGTTGCGGGGGCCGGAGATCCAGCCGGTGCCGGTGCCGCGCGAGATGAGGCCGTGCATCGAGTACGACGGCTCGAAACCGATCGCCGTACGGCCCGGTCCGCCGAAGGTCTGCAGCAGTTGCTGGATGACCTCGTTGGAGCCGTTCGCCGCCCACACGTTGGCCAGGCCGACCTCGTGACCGGACGTGTCCGTCAGGTACTTGGCGAGCTGCATGCGCAGCTCCACGGCGTCCCGGTCCGGGTAGCGGTTGAGGTTCCGGGCCGCCTCACGCACCCGCTCGGCGATCCGCTCGACCAGCGGCTCGGGCAGGGGGTAGGGGTTCTCGTTGGTGTTCAGCCGTACGGGGACGTCCAGCTGGGGCGCGCCGTAAGGGGACTTGCCGCGCAGCTCGTCCCGCACGGGGAGATCGTCGATGCGTACGTCGCTCACTTGCTCTCGGGTACCTTCCAGCCACGCGACAGTTGCTCGTCTCCGACAAACCTTGCCTTGATCGCCGCGCCGTGCGCCGGCAGGTCCTCCGCCTCCGCCAGCGTGACCACGTGCTGCGCGACCTCGGCCAGCGCGTCCTTCGTGTAGTCGACGATGTGGATGCCGCGCAGGAACGACTGGACGGACAGGCCCGAGGAGTGGCAGGCACAGCCGCCGGTGGGCAGCACGTGGTTGGAGCCGGCGGCGTAGTCGCCGAGCGAGACCGGCGCCCAGGGGCCGATGAAGATCGCTCCGGCGTTGCGTACCCGGTCGGCCACGGCGGCCGCGTCGGCCGTCTGGATCTCCAGGTGCTCGGCCCCGTACGCGTCGACGACCTTGAGGCCTTCGTCGACGCCGTCGACCAGGACGATCGCGGACTGCCGGCCCTTCAGAGCGGGCACGATCCGGTCCTCGATGTGCTTGGTGGCCGCGACCTGCGGCTCCAGCTCCTTCTCCACCGCGTCCGCGAGCTCCACGGAGTCGGTGACGAGCACGGCCGCCGCGAGCGGGTCGTGCTCGGCCTGGCTGATCAGATCGGAGGCGACGTGCACCGGGTCGGCGGTGGCGTCGGCGAGGACCGCGATCTCGGTCGGGCCCGCCTCGGCGTCGATGCCGATCTTGCCCGTGAAGTAGCGCTTGGCGGCGGCGACCCAGATGTTGCCGGGGCCGGTGACCATGTTGGCGGGCGGGCAGGACTCCGTGCCGTACGCGAACATCGCGACGGCGGTCGCGCCGCCGGCCGCGTAGACCTCGTCGACGCCGAGCAGCGCGCACGCGGCGAGGATCGTCGGGTGCGGCAGGCCGCCGAACTCGGCCTGCGCCGGGGAGGCGAGCGCGATCGACTCGACGCCGGCCTCCTGGGCGGGCACCACGTTCATGATCACGGAGGACGGGTAGACGGACCGGCCGCCGGGCGCGTACAGCCCGACGCGGTCGACCGGAACCCACTTCTCGGTCACTGAACCGCCCGGCACGACCTGGGTCGTGTGTGTCGTACGGCGCTGCTCGCGGTGGACGATACGGGCGCGGCGGATGGACTCCTCCAGGGCTGCGCGCACGGCCGGGTCGAGCTCCGCTAGGGCCTTTTCGAGCGCCTCGACGGGCACCTTCACCTGGTCGAGCCTGACCCCGTCGAACTTCTCAGCGAAGTCGATCAGCGCCGCGTCGCCCCGATGATGCACGGCCTCGCAGATCGGACGCACCTTCTCCAGGGCGGCCGAGACGTCGAAGTCGGCTCGGGGCAGCAGGTCGCGCAGGGCGGGGCCCTCGGGGAGGGCATCGCCGCGCAGATCGATTCGGGAGATCACGGGCTCAATTCTCTCAGACCCGCGTCCGGCACTGTTCGCGCGTATCAATGGCTGATACAGAACCCTCCGGGAACGCGGAAGATCACCTTCACGTCTAGCGTTCGGGGCGTCACTCAGCGGGCATGAACGGTTGTACGAAACCCGTGAGTAGCCAGTGCGGAACCAAGCGGAACCCAGCGGAGCCAAGGGGGATGGACGAGACGTGACCGAAGGTGCCGGCCTCCGCGACGGAGACCTGCCGGACGACCTGCCGAACGACCTGACCGCCGCCGAACTCGGCATGTGGCAGGCCTTCCGCAACGGCAGTGTGTACGACTTGAGCAGCGGCGACACCGTCGTCGACGATCCGCACGGCGGGCATCCCTGGGGAGACGAGCGGACGGTACGCGCGCGTATCGTCTGCTGGCTGCTGCTGGACGGCCCGCCCGCCCTCGCCGGACGGGTCTCCTCGCTGAAGCTGGCCGGCGTGCGGATCAGCGGCACGCTGGACCTGGCGGGCGGCACGGTGGAGCCGTACGTCGAGATGCGCCGCTGCCGCTTCGACCGGGAGATCGTGCTGCCGGAGGCCCGCTTCACGACCCTGCGGCTGGTGGACTGCGCGGTGCCGCGCCTGGAGGCCGCCCGCGTGAACACCGAGGGCGACCTGCACCTGCCGCGCTGCCGCTTCCACAACGGCGTACGGCTCACCGACGCCCACATCGGTACGGATCTGCTGCTCAACCAGGCGATCGTCTACCGCGACCGCAGCGGCCGCTCGATCGCCGCGGACGGCATCAGCGTCGGCCAGGACCTCCAGGCCGAGATGCTGGAGTCGCACGGCGAGATGAGCCTGCGCGGCGCCAGCATCGGCGTGTCGCTGAGCCTGCGGGGCGCGCGGCTGGTCAACCCGTACACGCGGCTCGCGCTGAACGCCCCTCAGCTGACCGTGGGACGCACGCTGTACCTGACCCCGGCGGGCCTCGGCAGCCCGCTGCTGAGCGGCCGCACCCCCGCGCGTGGGACGCGTATCCAGCGGTTCGAGTGCCAGGGCGGGGTGCGCCTGGACGACGGGCGGTTCGGGGACGCGGTCGACCTGGAGCGGGCCCGGTTCACCTTCACGGACGAGCAGGAGCTGTCGCTGCGCCGCATCCAGACGCCCGAGCTGCGCTTCCTCGGCGAGCGGGCGGAACGCGGCGGCGTGGTGCTGTCCGGGGCGCGGGTCGTCAACCTGATGGACCGGGCGGACGCCTGGCCGGGCCCCGGCCGGCTGCACATGGGCGGCTTCCAGTACGAGAACCTGGTGCCGCGCGGCCCGTTCCCGCTGGACCGGCGGCTTGAGTGGGTGACCGCCGCGACCGCCGAGTACAACCCGGAGCCGTACGAGCGGCTGGCCACCGTGCTGCGGGCCGGCGGCGAGGACGAGGACGCGCGCGAGGTGCTCCTCGCCAAGCAGCGCCGTCGCCGCGAGACCCTGCCGCCCGCGGCCAAGCTCGTGGGATACGCACAGGACTGGATGGTCGCGTACGGCTACCGGCCCGGCCGGGCGGCGGTGTGGATGGCCGTGCTCTGGGCGGCGAGTTCGGTGGCCTTCACCTACGCCGATCCACCGCCCCTCAAGGGCGGTGAGCATCCGGCCTGGAACCCGACACTGTTCGCCCTCGACCTGCTGCTTCCGGTGATCGACCTCGGCCAGGTCGGGTTCTGGCAGCTGAGCGGCGTCTGGCAGTGGCTGGCCTCGGCGATGATCCTGCTGGGCTGGATCCTGGCGACGACGGTGGCGGCGGGGGCGACACGGATGCTGCGCCGGAGCTGAGACTGCTGAGGCCGATGAGGATGATGTGACTGCAGAGCCGAAAGTAACGATGTCGGACAGTTGTTGAACAGTGGACCTTTACCTGTTCTTGACCTGACGGCGTACAACTTTCCACGTCTTGCCCGTTCCCTCTGGCGCGGGCGTGACCAGCGGTCCTTCAATGGTCGGCACCATGGCTCTGCTGCCCCCGTTCGGCCGGGCGTCCCGGACGACAAGGACCGTAGAACACCCCGCCGCCGGTCTCCCCGTCGACGACGAGGTGCTCCTCGACGCGCCCGACGACCGCCTCGGACCCGCGCTGGTCGCGGCCGGGCGGGGCGCGTACGACACCGCCGCCGAGCTGCTCGCCGCCACACGGCACAGGGCGCAGTGGGACTACCGCGACGGATACGCGCTGCGCCTGGCCGCCTTCGCGCGCTCGCGCCCGGAGTGGCTGGAGGCCTGGTACACCGCCGCCCCGCACGACCCGGACGTCCTGCTGGTCAGGGCCCAGGTCGCCGTGGACCACGCCTGGCGGTCCCCGGCCCGGGCCGAGCTGCTGCGCGGGGTGAGCCCGCTGATCACCGCCGCCGCTCGCGCCGACGACCGCGACCCGGTGCCCTGGCGGATCGCGCTGGACCACGCGCGCGGCTCACGCGCCGGGCACACCTACTTCGGGGAACTGTGGGAGGCGGCCCTGCGCCGCGCCCCGCTCCACTACGGGTGCCATGTGGCGGCCCTGCGCTATCTGGCGTCGTCCTGGCACGGATCCCACCGCGAGTGCCTCGACTTCGCCGACCGGGCCGCACAGGACGCCCCGGCCGACTCCCTGGTGCAGGCCCTGCCGACCCGGGCGGTCCTCGCGTACCTGAACGACGGCTGCGGGCCGGGGGTGCCGCCCGAGCGGCTGGACGCGGCGGCCGACCGGGCGATCGCGCTCTCCGCCCGGTTCCCGGCGGCCGACCTCTGGCCGGCGGCGATCCGCAACAAGCTGACGTGCGTCCTGGTGGGGCTGGGCCGCTGGGAGGACGCCCTGGAGCAGCTGCGGCTGATCGGCCCGTACGCCACCTCCTTCCCCTGGAGCCGGTTCTCGGACGATCCGCTGGGCGGGTTCCTGGAGGTGCGCGACGAGGTGCGGCGACGGACGGCCGCCTCCGCACGGGCTCGCGGTGCCCGCGGCGGACATCCACCAGGTGGGCTCGCCGGACGCGTTCACCACGGCGACCACTAGGCTTTGGCGCCGTGACCGTCCGCCTTCCGCTCTTCCCCCTGAACTCGGTGCTGTTCCCGGGTCTCGTGCTGCCGCTCAACGTCTTCGAGGAGCGCTATCGCGCCATGATGCGTGATCTTCTCAAGACCCCCGAGGAGGAAGCGCGCCGTTTCGCCGTCGTGGCGATCCGCGACGGCCACGAGGTGGCCCAGAGCGCACCCGGCATGCCGGATCCCACGGCGCTGCCCGACCGCGGCCCGGCTGCGGGCTTCGGCCAGGACCCGGTCAAGGCGTTCCACGGGGTGGGGTGTGTGGCGGACGCGGCGACGATCCGGGAGCGGGCCGACGGCACCTTCGAGGTGCTGGCGACCGGCACGACACGGGTGCGCCTGCTGTCGGTGGACGCGTCGGGCCCCTTCCTCACGGCGGAACTGGAGGAACTGCCCGATGAGGCGGGCGAGGAGGCCGGGGCTCTGGCCGAGGGCGTACTGCGCGCGTTCCGCCAGTATCAGAAGCGCCTGGCGGGCGCCCGCGAACGTTCCCTCTCCACCACGGCCGACCTTCCGGACCAGCCGTCCGTCGTCTCCTACCTGGTGGCGGCCGCGATGATGCTGGACACCCCGACGAAGCAACGCCTGCTCCAGTCCCCCGACATCGCGTCCCGCCTGCGCGACGAGCTGAAACTCCTTCGCACCGAGACCTCGATCATCCGTACGCTGCCGTCCCTGCCGGCGTCGGACCTGACGCGCGGCCCGACGAGCCTCAACTGAGCGGGAACTGACCGGAACGACATGGCGAAGAAGTCAAAGAAGCAGCAGCAGTCTGGCGGCACCCCGGCGACCGTGGCCCTGACCGCAGCGGGCATCGACTACACGACCCACTCCTACGAACACGACCCGTCCCACCCCTCCTACGGGGACGAGGCGGCCGAGGCGATGGGTGTGTCCCCGGACAGGGTCTTCAAGACGCTGGTCGCGGACGTGGACGGCAACCTCACCGTGGCCGTGGTGCCGGTCGCCGGCCAACTGGACCTCAAGGCCCTGGCGGCAGCGGTCGGCGGCAAGCGCGCCGCGATGGCCGACCCTGCCCTGGCGGAACGCACCACAGGCTACGTCCGGGGCGGCATCTCCCCCCTAGGCCAGCGCAAGAGACTCCCCACGGTCCTGGACGCCTCGGCCTCCGCCCACCCCACGATCTGCATCTCGGCGGGCCGCCGCGGCCTGGAGGTCGAACTCTCCCCCACCGACCTGACCACCCTCACGAACGCGACCCTGGCCCCCATCGGGCGTGCGTGACCCCTGGACGAACCCGGTCCCCTCGGTTAGGTACGAGGGACATGTCGAAGAAAACCCGGAAACGCAAGTGGCGCACCAAGAAGGGCCGCTCGAACCACGGGCGGCGCCCGGCGTAGGGGGCGAGTTTCTGTAGGGGGCTTGGTTACCCGAGCCCCTGTCCGGCGTTCGTCCGCGCCGGTCCCGGCATTTCAGCCCGTCCGGCCTTTGAGGACGAGGCCCGTTCAGGGACGAAGCGGGGGTCTGGGGACGGCGGCGGCCCCCAGGTCCGGGGTCGAAGGGGCAGCGCCCCCCTTCGAGGACGGGACGGGTAGGGGCGGCGGGGGCGAAGTCCCCCCGGCGTGCCACCATCCGCGGCCCTACGCCGGCGGCACCCCGTACGGCCCCGCCTGCTGATGCCCCGCAGAGGGCCCTGGCCCCTGATACGGATCCGCATCCCGAGGCCCGAACAACGCCGTCAGCCCAAGGTGCACCACCAACGCCGCAAGAGGCCACGCCAGCCACACCCCCTTCGCCCCCAACTTCAACGGCGCCGAAAACGTGACCCCCTTGCCCACCTCCTGCGCGTGAGCGATCACATCCTCGGTAGGCCCGAGCCACACTCCGACCCGCCACGCCAGCAACGACCCGAGAAACCCCCCGACCGCCAGCGCAACCACCAACGGCACACCCCCACGCCGCCGCCACAGAAACACACCCACCGCACTGACCAGCCCGAACGCGAGCGCAAGCAGAGTGAACGTTCCGTCCACCCCGACGGCCTGCTCCCCCTCGGAGTCCTTGAAGTAGACGACCCAGCTCTTGTCGACGACGTCCCCGACCAGCGGCACACTCGGCGCCAGCCACCACCACAGCACCCCGAGCAGCGCCCCGAAGAACGCCGCGACCACCGCGACCACGGCGGCCTCTCGCACTTCGGTCTTCATGCCGGGACCGTCCTGTTCGTACGAGCCAGATATGCCGTACGGGCCGTGAGAGCCATGGGGGCCATGAGGGCCGTGAGGACTCGGCGCCCCGGGCGGAGCCCCGTACACGGCGTCGTGCGGAGCACCCTGCGGGGCCCCGTAGGAGGCGGAACCCGCGTGCCCACCGGCGGGCGGCTGCCACGCATTGTTCGAGGACTGGTCACGCGGGGGCGGTGGTGGAGTCAGCGGAGCGGTCACCCTGCCATCGTGCCAGGCCGCCCTGTGCGACGCGTCACCGGACGGCCGCCCGGCGGTACGCCCAGGTGGCGACGGCCAGCGAGACGACGCCGACCACTGCGCACACGGCCAGATCCCCGAGTACGAACGCCCAGTCGGGCCGCTCCCCGAAGGTCCGCGCGAAGGCCTCCACGCCGTACGTCGACGGCAGCAGGTCCCGGGTGAACCGGACCGCCTCCGGCATCCGGTCGGCCGGCAGCACACCCAGCAGCAGGGCCGCGGACATCCCCAGCTGCCCGAGGAGCGTGGCCAGTTCGGGCCGAGGCGCGAGCAGTCCAAGCGCGGCGCCCAGCCCGGCGAGCGCGGCGCCCGCCAGCGGGATCACGGCGACGAGCACCCACAGATGGGCGACCGGCAACCCGAACAGCGCACACCCGAAGGCGGCTGTCACCACGGTCCCCGGCACGGTGAAAGAGGCGTACGCCCCCGCCGCGCCCAGCACCACCGCGGCGGGCGGCACCGGCAGGGTGGCGTAGTGATCGAGCCCGCCGCTGGCCCGCAGCTGCCCGAAGTACTGCGCGAGCAGGTTCAGCGCGACGAAGGCGACCACGAGCACGGACGACCCGGCCACCACGGCCTGCGCCTCGGCCCCGCCGTCCACGACCCCGCGCATCAGGATCATGATCCCGATCGACTGGAAGGTCGCCACGAACAGCAGCGGGATACGCGCGACCCGCGCCCGGGACAGCTGCGCCCGGTACACGGCGCACAGCGACGGCCACAGCCGCGCACGCGGTCCGAGCTCGGCCACGGCCGGCGCGGCCGTCTCGTCCACGGCCAGGGCGCTGCCCGGCAGAACCTCGGCGGGTACGACACTCACGTGGCGCTGCTCCCTTTCACACGGGGGTTCACGGGGGAGGTGGCCCTGTTCCGTACGGATACGGATGCGGATACGGCGGTCTGCGTGCTCAAGCCTTCACCAGCCCCTGCTGTGCGGCGCCGCCCAGCGCCAGATAGACGTCCTCCAGGCTCGGCGTGGCGAGCGTGAAGTCGTCCAGCGCGGCGAAGGCGGCCCCGCCGGTGACGGTGGCGACGACCGCGCGGGCCTCCTCGGGGGCGAGCCGCAGCGTCCAGCGACGCCCGGACTCCACGACCCGGTCCTGCAGCGCGGCGACCTCGGGCACGTCCAGCGGCGGCCGGTCCCGCCACAGCAGGTCGACCCGGACCTCGCCCGCGACGCGCTCCTTGAGCCCGGACGGCGTGTCACAGGCGATCACGCGGCCCCGGTCGAGCACCGCGACCCGGTCGAGCACGGTCTCGGCCTCGATGACGTTGTGGGTGACGAGCAGCACCGTCGTGCCGCGCTCGGCCCGGCGCCGGTCCACGGCCGACCACACGGCCCGCCGTGCCACCGGGTCCATCGCGGCGGTCGGCTCGTCCAGCACGAGCAGCGATCGCTCCCCCACCAGCGCGGCGGCGAAGCAGGCCAGCCGCCGCTGCCCGCCGGACAGCTTCTTCAGCGGCCGCCCCGCGAGCGGCGTGAGCCCCAGTTCGTCGAGTACGGCGTCCCGCTCGGCCCGTGCGTCCCGGACGTCCAGGCCGCGCAGCCGCCCGGTCGTCTCCGCGGCGAGCGAGACGGTCAGCTCGTCGAGGGCGGTCGACTCCTGGCCGAGGTACGCCAGAATCCGCGCGGCACGCTCCGGATGCCGCACGATGTCGTGCCCGAGGATCTCGACGCTCCCGGCGTCGGGCCGCATCAAGCCGGTGAGCTGGCGCACGAGCGTGGTCTTGCCGGCCCCGTTGGGCCCGAGCAGTCCGAAGATCTCGCCGCGCCGGATGTCCAGCCGTACGTCGTCGGTGGCCCGCACCTCGGGCGTGGCCGGCGTCCCGCGGCGTCCGCGCACGGCCGGGTAGGTCTTCGTCAGCCCACGCAGGGCGCACACGACATCACCATCGTGCCGAAATGCCTGTGCCGCGCGCGTACTCACAAGGGACGAGCCTACGGGGTCCGGACCCCCGTTCCGTGCCCGGGGCGGCCACTGGGCACAAATCGCCTGCTTGCCGTAAGAAATCCGCCGGTAACCCGGAATTCGCCGGGGTCACTCCCCGGCAGGCGCATGCTCCGCGGCCGTGCGTACGTCGATCTCCCGCCAGAACCCGGCACGGATCGCGTACCGGTCGTGCTCGTCGATCTGGTCGTCCTTGTGTGCGAGCAACCCGAACCGGGCCGCGTACCTGAGCAGCTCCCCGTCGATGCGGTGCGGGATCCGCGGGTACATCCCGGACAGCTTCTGCAGATTGCTCTGCTCCCCGAGCCGCTCCATCCACCGCCGGGCGAAGACCTGCCCCACCTCGTAGGGATCGCCGCCGACCGTCGTGATGTCCTCCTCCCGGTCGGCCCACCGCTGCTCGGCGGTGGTCAGCTGCGCGAGGGTCGGCATGGAGGCGGCGTCGGCCGGCTCGGCCGCGACGCCGGGCCGGTCGACCCAGCCCTTGTCGGAGGACCAGCGCAGGGTCGCGCTCGCCGGGGTCGGGGCGGGCGGCACACCGGGCGCGCGCAGGGCGGCGAGGTCCTTCGGCGTGGGCACACCCTTGGGCGCGGGCACCCGCTCCTGCGTGCCGTTCTCCGAGGCGGCGGCCTGCGCGTGCTCGCTCTCCTCGGCGGTCCGCCGGGTCGTCGCGCCGAGCGCGGAGTCGGGCAGCGGCGCGGACAGGATCGCGGCGATCTCGGGCCGGGGCACGGGCGGCGGCGCGCACACCCCGGTGAGCTCCTTGGCGCGTACGGCCTTGGTGATCCACGAACGGTCGAGGACGCGCCGCTCGTCCGCCTCGGCGACCAGGTCCTCGGACTGGTTGTAGTCACCGTCGGCGGCCTGCACGGCCCACAGATGTACGGCGACCCCGTGCTCCTTGGCGGCCATCATGCCCGGCAGCAGATCCCCGTCACCGGTCACCAGCACGACGTCCGAGCAGGCGCGGTTGCGGGCCAGTTCGGTCAGCTCGGCGTGCATCGCTGCGTCCACGCCCTTCTGTGCCCAGCGGCCGTCGCTTCGGGTCAGGGCACCGAGCCGGACGGTGACTCGGGGCATCACCCGCAACCTGCGGTGCTCGGGCTGGGGGACGCGGTCTGGGGCGCCGTCGAACCAGTAGATGCGCAGCAGGGGCTGCTGGGTGTCGGACTCGGCGCGCTCGCGCAGCCCCTGGATAAGGGCGGTGTGATCGACGGTGATCCGGGACCGGGATGGTTCCCCGGCGAGCAGGCTGGCGGCGGCCCCCAGCAGATACCCGGCGTCCACCAGGACGATGCAGCGGTCCACGCGACTCACCCTCTTCCCGGGAGGTTTGCTTCGGGCTTCCTTCGAGTCTGCCCGACCACGCGGAGGTTAACGGGGCGAACTCGATCTTCGGCGTGGCGTTTCGGGGCATCGAATCCCCAGCGCGCCATGCCTCACGCCCCGACAACCGCTGTTACGCACGGTAATTATCCGAAATGCGTTCTTAGTCAGCCTATGTGAATCTGATCCCGGCCCTGGCCCCTAGATCCCCCACAGGAGGCATCACCATGGCCAAGAACAAGAAGCAGGACCGGAAGCAGCCGCAGTCCGAGCGTGGTCAGCAGCAGGCTCAGCAGTCCGCGATGGAGACGCAGACCGAGCAGCGCGCCACGCAGGTGACTCCCGGCGACATGGCCCGCAAGGGCCGGCAGAAGCGCTTCGGTCACAACTGACATCTGCATATCGGGTCGTTGAGACCCAGGCACATCAAGAGGGGCGCACCTCGTACGAGGTGCGCCCCTCTCGCGCTTTCAGCGCCCGCGCTTCGGCGCGCGGTCGTTCAGCCCGCCAGACAGGACGGCCCGAGCAGCACCTTGAGGTCGCCGAAGAGCGCCGGGTCGGGCTTCACACGGTGCCGGTCCAGCCGCAGCACCGTGGTCTTGGTCGGGCCCTGGAGCTTGATACGGACCTCGCTGTCGCCCTTGTGATGGCTGAGGATCTCGCCGAGGCGGTTGACCATCGGCGGGGTGACCCTGGTGGCCGGGATGGTGAGGATCACGGGCGCGTTGGTGCCCGCGTTCGACAGGTCGGGGACCTGGAGCTCCATCGCGACCAGCCGCGGCACGTCCTCACGCTTGTCGAGGCGTCCCTTGACGAACACCACGGCGTCCTCGACGAGTTGGGTCGACACCAGCTGGTACGTCGCCGGGAAGAACATGCACTCGATGGAACCGGCGAGGTCCTCGACGGTGGCGATCGCCCAGGCGTTGCCCTGCTTGGTCATCTTGCGCTGCAGGCCCGAGATGATGCCGCCGATGGTCACGACGGCACCGTCCGCGTGCTCGCCGCCGGTCAGCTGGGCGATGCCCGCGTCGGCCTTGTCGGACAGCACGTGCTCCAGGCCGAACAGGGGGTGGTCGGAGACGTACAGGCCGAGCATCTCCCGCTCCTGGGCGAGCAGATAGGTCTTCTCCCACTCGTCCTCGGTGAAGACGACGTCGAGTCCGAAGCCGGGCTCGTTGCTCTCCTCCTCGCCCATGCCGCCGAAGAGGTCGAACTGGCCCTCGGCCTCCTTGCGCTTGACCGCGACCACGTTGTCGATCATCGGCTCGAAGTGCGCGGTGAGGCCCTTGCGGGTGTGCCCCAGGCTGTCGAACGCGCCCGCCTTGATCAGCGATTCCGTGGTCCGCTTGTTGCAGGCGACGGCCTCGACCTTGTCGAGGTAGTCGGGGAAGGAGCCGTACTTGCCCTTGGCCTTGCGGCTCCTGATGATCGACTCCACCACGTTCGTGCCGACGTTGCGGACGGCTTCGAGGCCGAAGAGGATCACGTCGTCGCCCTGTGCGGCGAAGTTGTGCACCGACTCGTTGACGTTCGGCGGGAGCACCTTGATGCCCATGCGCCGGCACTCGTTGAGGTAGACGGCCGACTTGTCCTTGTCGTCCTTGACCGAGGTGAGCAGTCCGGCCATGTACTCGGCGGGGTGGTTGGCCTTCAGATAGGCCGTCCAGTACGAGACCAGGCCGTACGCGGCGGAGTGCGCCTTGTTGAACGCGTAGCCGGCGAAGGGGACCAGCACGTCCCACAGGGCCTGGATGGCCTCGTCGCTGTAGCCCTTGTCGCGGGCGCCCTTCTGGAAGAGGACGAAGTTCTTCGCCAGCTCGTCGGGCTTCTTCTTGCCCATCACACGGCGCAGGATGTCGGCCTCGCCGAGCGAGTACCCGGCGATGATCTGGGCGGCCTTCTGCACCTGCTCCTGGTAGACGATCAGGCCGTAGGTGACGGCCAGGACCTCTTCGAGGGGCTCCTCCAGCTCCTTGTGGATCGGGGTGATCTCCTGGAGCTTGTTCTTGCGCAGGGCGTAGTTGGTGTGCGAGTCCATGCCCATCGGGCCCGGACGGTACAGCGCCGACACGGCGGAGATGTCTTCGAAGTTGTCGGGCTTCATCAGCCGCAGCAGCGAACGCATCGGACCGCCGTCGAACTGGAAGACGCCCAGGGTGTCGCCGCGCTGGAGGAGTTCGAAGGTCTTCGGGTCGTCGAGCGGCAGAGACAGCAGGTCGAGGTCGATGCCCTTGTTGGACTTCACCATCTTGACGGCGTCGTCCATGATCGTCAGGTTGCGCAGGCCGAGGAAGTCCATCTTCAGCAGGCCGAGCGACTCGCACTGCGGGTAGTCCCACTGCGTGATGGTCACGCCGTCCGTGTGCCGCACCCAGATCGGGGCGTGGTCGACGATGGGCTCGCTGGACATGATCACGCCGGCGGCGTGCACGCCCATCTGCCGCACCAGGCCCTCGACGCCCTTCGCGGTGTCGATGACCTTCTTGACGTCCGGCTCGTTCTCGTACATCCCGCGGATCTCGCCCGCCTCGCTGTAGCGAGGGTGCGAGGGGTTGGTGATGCCGTCGAGGTCGATGCCCTTGCCGAGGACGTCGGCCGGCATCGCCTTGGTGAGGCGGTCGCCCATCGCGTACGGATAGCCCAGCACGCGCGCGGAGTCCTTGATGGCGTTCTTCGCCTTGATCTTGCCGTAGGTGCCGATCATGGCGACCTTGTCGGCGCCGTACTTCTCCGTCACGTACCTGATCACCTCGACGCGCCTGCGCTCGTCGAAGTCGATGTCGACGTCGGGCATGGAGACGCGCTCGGGGTTGAGGAACCGCTCGAAGATCAGGCCGTGCGGGATCGGGTCGAGGTCGGTGATGCCCATGGCGTAGGCGACGATCGAACCGGCCGCGGAGCCTCGGCCGGGGCCGACCGCGATGCCGTTGTTCTTGGCCCACATGATGAAGTCGGCGACGACGAGGAAGTAGCCCGGGAACCCCATCTGGATGATGACGTCCATCTCGTACTCGACCTGCTTCTGGCGGTCGTCCGGGATGCCGCCGGGGAAGCGGCGCTCCATGCCCCGGCGCACCTCCTCCTTGAACCAGGTGACCTCGGTGAAGCCCTCGGGGATGTCGAACTTGGGCATGAGGTCGCGCTTTTCGAACATGCCGTCGGTGTCGACCATCTCGGCCACGAGGAGCGTGTTGGCGCACCCCTCCTGCCAGGCGTCCGAGGAGTCGACGGCGTACATCTCGTCCGTGGACTTCAGGTAGTAGCCGGTGCCGTCGAACTTGAAGCGGTCCGGGTCGGAGAGGTTCTTGCCGGTCTGGATGCACAGCAGGGCGTCATGGGCGGTCGCCTCGTGCGCGTACGTGTAGTGCGAGTCGTTGGTGACCAGCGGGGGGATGCCGAGCTTCTTGCCGATCTCCAGGAGGCCGTCGCGGACCCGGTGCTCGATCTCGATGCCGTGGTCCATCAGCTCCAGGAAGTAGCGGTCCTTGCCGAAGATGTCCTGGTAGTCGGCGGCCGCCTTCAGGGCCTCGTCGTACTGGCCGAGGCGCAGCCGGGTCTGGAGCTCGCCGGAGGGGCAGCCGGTGGAGGCGACGATCCCCTCGGACCACTGGGAGATCGTCTCCTTGTCCATCCGGGGCCACTTCTGCAGCCAGCCCTCGGCGTACGCGTCCGAGGACAGCCGGAAGAGGTTGTGCAGGCCCGTCTTGTTGACGGCCCACATCGTCTTGTGGGTGTAACCACCGGAACCGGAGACGTCGTCGCGCTTCTGGTGCGGCTGGCCCCACTGGATCTTGCGCTTGTTGCGCCGGGACTCCGGGGCGACATACGCCTCGATCCCGATGATCGGGGTGACTCCGGCCTTCTTCGCGCTGTGGAAGAAGTCGTACGCCCCGTGGAGGTTGCCGTGGTCGGACATGGCGATGTGCGTCATGCCCATCTCATTGCACGCGTCGAACATGTCCTTCAGCCGCGCGGCACCGTCCAGCAGCGAGTACTGGGTGTGGACGTGCAGGTGCGTGAACGGCGGCTTTGACACGGCTTGGCCTCCATGGAAAACGCTCGGTGACAGGCGGACGGACACTTCTGGGGACAGCGTCGAAGTCTATGCCTCGGCACTGACACTCAGAGGGCTGCCCCGCGTACCTTCACAGCGAGGGACGACGGGCACTTTCGTCCGTCCCCGCCCGTTGAAGACGACAGAAACGCTGTCGTACACGTTCATGCACCAGGAGGCACCAAGCGATGTCGGTCCCCAAGCTCAACGGCGAGCAGCGCGGCGACGAGATCCTCGCCGTCTTCGACACCGCCTTCGGCGAGCTCCTGGCCGCCGACCCGGCCGCGTTCCGCGTGAAGTTCCGGAAGATGGCGGCCTCGGCCTTCGCGTTCTACCGCGGCACGGCGTGCCTCTTCTACCACGACCTGGAGCCCGAGAGGCGCGGCGGACCGTACCTCGACGAGCGCACCTCGCGCGTGTGGATCCACGGCGATCTGCACGCGGAGAACTTCGGCACGTACATGGACGCCAACGGCCGGCTGATCTTCAACGTCAACGACTTCGACGAGGCATACGTCGGCCCCTTCACCTGGGACCTCAAGCGCTTCGCCGCCTCCGTCGCCCTCATCGGGTACGCCAAGGCGTTCGGCGACGAGCAGATCACCGAGCTGGTGCGGATCTACGCGGGCGCGTACCGCGAGCGCGTGCACGCCTTGGCGACCGGCGCCAAGAGCGACGAGGTCCCGCCCTTCACGCTGGACACCGCGCAGGGCCCGCTCCTGGACGCGCTGCGGGACGCCCGCTCGCTGACCCGCTTCGGACTGCTGGACTCCATGACCGAGATCCGTGACTTCGAGCGGCGTTTCGCGCCGGGCGGCGGCTCCATCGAGCTGGACGCGGCCACCCGGTACAAGGTGCTGGCCGCCTTCGACGGCTACCTGGAGACGCTGCCGGACGCGTCGCTGGCCCGCCCGGACTCGTACCGCGTGAAGGACGTGGTCGGCCGCCGCGGCATCGGCATCGGCTCGGCCGGGCTGCCGTCGTACAACATCCTGCTGGAGGGCCACACCGACGCCCTCGAGAACGACGTCGTGATCTACATCAAGCAGGCCCAGACCCCGGCCGTCTCCCGGCACATCACGGACCAGGCGCTGCACGACTACTTCCAGCACGAGGGTCACCGCACGGTGATCTCCCAGCGCGCCCTGCAGGCGAACGCCGACCCGTGGCTGGGCTGGACCGAGCTGGACGGCGCGGGCCAGCTGGTCGCCGAGGTCTCGCCGTACGCCGTGGACCTGGACTGGGGCGACATCGACGACCCGGAGGAGATCGCGGCGGTGGTCGCCGACCTCGGGCGGGCCACGGCCACCATGCACGCGGCGGCGGACGACACCTCCGGCGAGTCCCTGGTGCCGTTCTCCACCGAGCGGGCCATCGACGCGGCGATCGCGGCCGACGAGGACGGCTTCGCCGAGCTCCTGGTCGACTTCGCGCACTCCTACGGCGCACGCGCGCGTGCCGACCACCAGACCTTCGTGGACCTGTTCCGCAACGGCCGGATTCCGGGTCTGTGACGGAAAGGCCGTTCACTGGCCCTCACCGTCTCTTCACAGGCACCCTTTAGGGGTCTCCTACAGGCCCACGTGACACACTCTCCACCGCTATGGACATATCCGGGACCCAGCTGCGAGCCGTACGCGCGGCGCTGTTCACGTCACTCGTCGTGACGCTCAGCACCGCGTCGCACGTGCTGCTCTCGCGGGCGCCCCTGCCGTTGAACACGGTGGCCCTGCTCGCCGCCGCCGTGTTCGTCCTCGCGTTCACCCTGGCCGGCCGCGAGCGGACCTTCGGGCGGATCGCCGCCCTGCTGATCCCGTTGGAGCTGGCCGCCGACACGATCCTCACGACCGGCCAGCACGTCTGTTACGGCAAGGCGGGCGGACCGGTCGCCGGGCCGCTGGCCTCGGTCGGCTGGGACGTCCTGTGCGGCGACGGCACCCGGGTCGGCACCCCGCTGGCCCAGGTCACCGGCACCGACCCCGACAAGCTCGGCGGTCTCCTCGCCCACGCCGACCCGTCCACCGCCTGGCTGCTGCTCGGCGCGCACGTCGGCGTCGGCCTCCTCGCCGCCGCGTGGCTGCGCCGCGGTGAGCGGGCGCTGGCCCAGCTGGTGCGGGCGGTCACGGCGACGACGTTCCGCCCGCTGCTGCTGGCGGTGGCGGCCGTGGCCGTACGGCTGCCCCGGTCGGGCCGCCGCCTGCCGCGCCCCACCCGTCGGACGGCCGCCGCCCGCAACCGCCTCTTCGTGCACTCCCTGGGACGGCGTGGACCACCGTGCTCGCCCGCCTTCACCTGCGCGTGAACGGCACTTGAGCAGCACCATCCACCCCATACGTATCTCGCACACACCTATGTGCGCGTCCCCATGGAGAACACCAGCATGAGCAAGCGGAACAGCCAGGCGTCGAAGTCGGCGGCCCGGGAGCGGCTGCGCGCCGAGCGCGAGCGCGAGGCCAAGCGCGCGAAGGTCAGGCGGCAGCTCATCGTCGCCGCCTCGGTCGTCGGCGTCCTGGCGGCGGCCGGCGGCATCGGCTACGCGGTCGTCCAGGCCAACAAGCCCAGTCACTGGGAGTCGCTGACGGACGCCAAGGTCGTCGCACCGGCCAACACCAGCGGCACGAACGGCACGACCGTCGTCATCGGCAAGGACAGCGCCAAGAAGACCCTCAAGCTCTACGAGGACCCGCGCTGCCCGGTCTGTGCCTCGTTCGAGCAGACCGTCGGCTCGACCGTCGACAAGGATGTCGAGGACGGCAAGTACAAACTCCAGTTCGTCGGCGGCACGTTCCTCGACGGCGACCAGATGAAGAAGAACGAGATCGGCCCCAACGGCGAAGGCTCGAAGAACGCGATGAGCGCGATGGGCGCCGCGCTGAACGTGAGCCCTGAAGCCTTCCTGGAGTACAAGACCGCGCTGTACTCGGAAAAGTTCCACCCACTGGAGTCGGACGACAAGTTCAAGGACGACGACTACCTGATCGAGGTCGCGAACACCGTCCCCGCCCTGAAGAACAACGCCAAGTTCGAGGACGCCGTGAAGAAGGGCACCTACGATGCCTGGGCCCTGCAGATGTCGAAGACCTTCGACACCAACAAGGACGGCGTGACGGGTACCCCGAGCCTCGTCATGGACGGCAAGATTCTCGAAAAGTCCAACGCCAACCAGCCGTGGACCACGGCTGAGTTCAGCAAGGCGGTGGATGGGGCCCTCAAGGGCTAGCTCAACGATCGCTTCCGGCCGCCTTCGCGAACCGAAGCGGCCGGAAGCGCACACGGCCCGGTTGACACTCCCCCGATTACTGGCATAAACATGCCACGTAAACGATCTTGTGACCAGAGATCAATCGAATCGGGGAGAAGTAACGTGAAGTTCCGAGTCAGGACCCTGAGCAGCAGCCTCGTCGCGGGCACTGCCGCCGTCCTCCTCGCCTCCAGCCCAGCCTCCGCGGGGACCGACGTCTACGTCGACACGACCGACCCGTGGAACTCTGCCGCCGCCGGCTTCGTGGCCGGAGACGAGATATTCACCGTCTGCGACAACCGATCGGACGGCATGCGGGCGAGCGGCCGCATCATCTGGATCGACTCGACCGCCTCGCACGCGGTGCCGCTGGACGACGCCAATGGCTCCGGCAACTCCTGCGGGCGCAAGAACCTTTCGATCGGTGAGGGCATCACCGTGACGGTCGAGATCTGCGTCAGGAACGGCGCGAACGGCGAGAAGAAGTTCTGCGCGTCCAAGAACGGCAAGGCGTAGGGCGCAGGGAAGCCCAGGCCGAACTTTCGGGTCTGACAATGGAAGAGCGGGCGAACTTTCCCGAGTTCGCCCGCTCTTGCTCATACCGCTCAGTAACCTGATCGGCTGTGACCAGTCGATACAGATCATCCGAGCAGCTCAATTCCCTTACCCCGCGCCGCCGTACGGTCGTCAAGGCCGCGGCGGCGACTGCTGTGCTGGCCGGCCCGCTGGCCGCCGCGCTGCCCGCCAAGGCCGCCGACGCGGCCCCCGCCTTCCTGCACGGCGTCGCCTCCGGTGACCCGCTGCCGGACGGCGTCCTGCTGTGGACCCGGGTGACGCCCACCCCCGACGCCACCCCCGGCTCGGGCCTCGGTCCGGACACCGAGGTCAGCTGGGTCGTGGCCCGGGACAAGGCGCTGATGAACATCGTCGCCAAAGGCTCGACCACCGCGAGGGCCGCCTCCGACCACACCGTCAAGGCGGACATACGCGGCCTGGAGCCGGCCACCGACTACTGGTTCCGCTTCTCGGCCGGCGGCACGGACTCCCCGGTGGCGCGCACCCGCACCGCGCCGGCGGCGAACGCGTCCGTCGCGGGCCTGCGCTTCGGCGTGGTCTCCTGCGCCAACTGGGAGGCCGGCTACTTCGCCTCGTACCGTCACCTCGCCGCCCGCGGCGACCTGGACGCCTGGCTCCACCTCGGCGACTACATCTACGAGTACGGTGCCGGCCAGTACGGCACGCGCGGCAAGTCCGTGCGGCAGACCGCGCCCACCCACGAGATCCTCACGCTCGCCGACTACCGCATCCGGCACGGCCAGTACAAGACGGACGCGGATCTCCAGGCCCTGCACGCGAAGGCGCCGGTCATCGCGATCTGGGACGACCACGAGATCGCCAACGACACCTGGTCGGGCGGCGCCGAGAACCACACCGAGGGCGTCGAGGGCACCTGGGCCGCGCGCCAGGCCGCCGCCAAGCAGGCCTACTTCGAGTGGATGCCGGTGCGCCCGGCGATCGCCGGAACCACCTACCGCAGCCTGCGCTTCGGCAAGCTCGCCGACCTCTCCCTGCTCGACCTGCGCTCCTTCCGCTCGCAGCAGGCCGCCGTCGGCGACGGCGACGTCGACGACCCGGACCGTACGCTCACCGGGCGAGCCCAGCTGGACTGGCTGAAGTCGGGACTGAAGTCCTCCGACACCACCTGGCGCCTCGTCGGCAACTCGGTGATGATCTCGCCGTTCGCGATCGGCTCCCTCACCGCCGACCTGCTCAAGCCGCTCGCCAAGCTGCTGGGCCTGCCGCAGGAGGGCCTCGCCCTCAACACCGACCAGTGGGACGGCTACACGGACGACCGCCGGGAGCTGCTCGCCCATCTGCGCTCGAACGCGATCCGCAACACGGTGTTCCTGACCGGCGACATCCACATGGCATGGGCCAACGACGTGCCGGTGGACGCCGGTACCTACCCGCTGTCCGCCTCCGCCGCCACGGAGTTCGTGGTCACGTCGGTCACCTCCGACAACCTCGACGACATCGTGAAGGTCCCCGAGGGCACGGTCTCCGCGATCGCCGCACCGATCATCAAGGCCGCCAACCGGCACGTCCACTGGGTCGACACCGACCGCCACGGCTACGGCGTCCTGGACATCACGGCCGAGCGCGCGCAGATGGACTACTACGTCCTGTCCGACAAGACGAAGCAGGCGGCGACCTCGTCCTGGGCCCGTTCCTACCGCACCCGCAGCGGCACGCAGAAGGTCGAGCGGACGTACGACCCCGTCTGACGCGGACGTACGGCCTCGCCGAACGGCCCCTAGAGGGTCTCGAGGAAGCCGAGTGCCACCCGCCAGGTGGCCTCGGCGGCCTCCTCGTCGTAGTCCGGCAGCTCCGGGTCGGTGTAGAGGTGGCCGGCCCCCGCGTATCTGTACACCTCGACGTCGGCGCCCGCCCGGCCCATCTGGAGATACCAGGCGCTCAGCCAGTCGTCCGTCTCGAACGGGTCCGGCTCGGCGACATGCAGCTGCACCGGCAGGTCGTCCACCGAGGCGTTCGACGCGATGTCCGACGTGCCGTGCAGGAGCAGCAGGCCGCGCGCCTTCTCGTCGCCGAGCGCCAGGGTCTGCGCGATGGACGCGCCGAGCGAGAAGCCGGCGTAGACCAGCCCTCTGTCCGAGTAGGGCGCGGCGGCCAGCACGGCCCGCTTCAGCACCTCGTCCTTGCCGATCTGCTCGTTGAACTCCATGCCCTCCTCGACCGTCCCGAACGTGCGTCCCTCGAAGAGGTCCGGCGTCCACACCTCGTGTCCCGCGGCGCGCAGCCGGTCCGCTGCCTCGCGCACCGCGGGCCTGAGGCCATAGGTCGAGTGAAAGAGCACGATGTTCATGAGGCCATGGTGCCAGCCGGGTCCGACAACGCCGTGACCACCGCCTCACCGACGCACATGTTCATGACCCCCTTCGGCTGGTTACGTTCGAAGGATGGAGAACGTACTCCGCCCGCTGATCGTGATCGGCGGCTCGGTCCTGCTCACCCTGATCATCGGGTGGGCAACCGACCGCCTCATGCGCAAGGCAGACGAACGGCACAGTGAGACGCCCCTGTGGGGTCTGCTGCGCCGCGCCCGCGTGCCCTACCAGCTCGTGCTGTGCGCGGCCCTGCTCAGAGGGTCGTACGACGAGGCCGAGCTGCTCCAGGAGAACCGGGTTGCCGCCGGCCGGGTGCTGACGCTGGTGCTGATCGGGGCGGCCGCCTGGCTGGCGATCCGGATCGCGGCGGCGGTCGTCGAGACGACGTACAGCCGTTACGCCCGTGTCCACCGCGATCCGGCCCGGGTCCGGCGGGTGCGCACACAGGTGACGTTGATCATGCGTGTGGTGGCGGCGGTCGTCGGCGTGGTCGCCGTGGCGGCGATGCTGCTGACCTTCCCGGCGTTCCGCGCGGCCGGCGCCTCGCTGCTGGCCTCGGCCGGCATCCTCGGCATCGTCGCCGGTGTCGCGGCCCAGTCCACGCTGAGCAACATGTTCGCCGGGTTCCAGATCGCCTTCGGGGACATGGTGCGGCTCGGGGACACGGTCGTGGTGGACGGTGAGTGGGGCACGGTCGAGGAGATCACGCTGACGTTCCTGACCGTACGGACCTGGGACGAGCGCCGGATCACGATGCCTGTGTCGTACTTCACGTCGAAGGCCTTCGAGAACTGGTCGCGCGGTGGCGCCCAGATGACCGGCACCGTCTTCCTGCACGTCGATCACTCGGCGCCGATGGAGAAGATGCGCGAGCGGCTCCGCGACATCCTGCGCGAGTGCCCGGCATGGGACGGCCGCGACTACGGCCTGGTCGTCACCGACTCCACGCCCAGCACCATGCAGGTGCGGGCCCTGGTCACGGCGAAGGACGCCGACGACCTGTGGACGGTGCGGGTCACGGTGCGCGAGCAGCTGGTCCGCTGGCTGGCCGACGAGCACCCGTACGCGCTGCCGCGCGTCAACGCGGCGGACGCGGCCCTGCCGCCCGGCTTCCCCGTCCCCGGCCGCATCCCGGCCCGCCGCGCCTACCAGCACGACCACCAGCCGACGGCTCGTCCCGACGGTCCCTGAGGGGTTCAGTGGCCGCGCTCGGCCCCGCCGTTGACCTGGATGATCTGCGAGGTGATGTGCCCGGCGGCGTGTGACGCCAGCCAGTGCAGGGTGGCGGCGACGTCGCCGGGCGTGGCCGCGCGCCCGGTCGAGGTCTCCGCGACCAGCCGGTCCCGCCGCTCCTCGTCCATCGCGCCGCCGAAGAACTCGGTGTCCTCGACGTACCCGGGTGCGACCACGTTCACGGTGATCCCGCGCGGCCCCAAC
This sequence comes from Streptomyces sp. NPDC107528, assembly GCF_055639295.1. NCBI lineage: Bacteria > Bacillati > Actinomycetota > Actinomycetes > Kitasatosporales > Streptomycetaceae > Streptomyces > Streptomyces sp. NPDC107528. Next base: position 674,127 of record NZ_JBVKAV010000002.1, on the reverse strand, counting down.
CGCCGGGCCAGATCATGGGCGTACGGATGCAGCGCCGCCTTGGACGCCGCATACGCCACGTTGCCGGACCCCCGGAACGCGGCGATGGAGCCGATGAACAGCACCCGCCCGCCGGGGTCGGCGAGCCGGTCCTTCAGGGCCTCGGTGAGCAGGGCCGCGGTCAGGGTGTTGAGGCCGAAGTTGAGGCTCCAGTTGTGCAGGACGACGTCGAGGGGCTCGTCGCTGTCCACCTCGGGCTCCAGATGGCCGGCCCCTCCGGCACTGTGGATCAGCACGTCCACGGTGCCGAGCTCCGCCGCCACGAAGCGCTCCACGCCCCGCGCCCCGCGCGGCTTGCTCAGGTCCACGGCGTAGGTGAGGGCCCCGGGCACGCCGGCCTGCTCCAGCACCTCGGCGCGCCGCCCGAGCAGCAGCACCTGATCCCCGTCCGCCGCGAACAGCTGCGCCGTCGCGAGCCCGATTCCCGTACCGCCACCACTGATTACCACGTTGCGAGCCATGATCAGAGCGTACGGAGGGACGGCCGCGGGCGGCGGGATCACCGCAGACTGCGCACGTCCAAATGCCGCAACACCCGGTCCACCACCTCGGGATTGGCGCCCGGTTCACTGCGTGCCGCCAGCACCTCGTGCCGCGCCGCGCTGAGCAGCTCACCCTGGATGCGCCGCACCCGCTTCAGCCGCCGCACCCGCTGCTGAGAGGCCTCCCTGCGCTCTTCCTCGCCCATCTCCGGGCTGATCCGCACCCCGATCTCGAACGCCCGGCGCAGCATCTGCTCGGAGAGCTCCTCGGGGAGGTCCTCGACGTCCTCGATCTCCCGCAACCGCCGCTTCGCCGCCTTGGCCGCGCGCACCGCGAGCTGCTTCTCGAACTCCTTCTCCTGATCGCTGTCGGCGCGCACCCCGAGCCGCTTCACCAGCCACGGCAGGGTCAGCCCCTGCAGTACCAGCGTCGCCATGATCACCCCGAAGGCGATGAACACGATCTCGTCCCGGTCGGGAAAGGGCGCGCCCGAGTCCGTCTCCAGCGGAACCGCCAGCGCCAGGGCCACCGAGGCGACACCTCGCATCCCCGACCACCACATCACGACGGTCTCGCGCCAGCTCGTCGGGATCTCCTCGTCGTAGTCCCGTCTCGCGTGCATGCGCTTGGTGAGCCAGGTCGCCGGCAGCAGCCACAACAGCCGCACCGCCACGACGACGCCGACCACCGCGGCCGCCCAGCCGAGCATCTCGCTCCACCGCCCGGACGCCGTCCGCACGGCGATGTGCAGTTCGAGCCCGATCAGTCCGAAGGCGACGCCGGTGACCAGCGTGTCGACGATGTCCCAGAAGGTGTGCCCGGCGAGCCGCGTCATCACGTCGTCGGCGTCGGTGGCGTACTCGGCGAGGAACAGGGCGGTGACGAGCACGGCGAGCACACCGGAGCCGTGGAGTTCCTCGGCCAGCACGTACGAGGCGTACGGCACGAGCAGGGTGAGCGAGATCTGCAGGGTCGCGTCGCCCAGCAGGTCCATCAGTTTGTTGGCGCCCCAGCCGAGGCCGAGCCCGACGGCCAGCGCCACCACGGCGGAGAGCACCAGGTCGAGTCCGGCCTCCCACGGGGAGAAGGTCCCGCTCACGGCGGCGGCGATCGCCACGTGGTACAGCACGATGGCCGTCACGTCGTTGAAGAGCCCCTCGCCCTCCAGGATGGACACCAGGCGCCTCGGCAACCCCAGTTGCCCGGCGACAGCGGTCGCCGCCACGGGGTCGGGCGGTGCGACGAGTGCCCCCAGCGCCACGGCGGCGGCCAGCGGCAGCCCCGGCACGATCGCGTGGGCGACGGCGGCGACGCACAGCGTCGTGACGAACACCAGCGCCACGGCCAGCAGGAAGATGGGCCGCAGATTCGCCGCGAACTGCCGCCACGACGTGCGCCGTACGGCTGCGTAGAGCAGCGGTGGCAACAGCAGCGGCAGGATCAGATCCGGAGGAATCTCGACGTTCGGCACGAATTCGAGCAGTGCGAGAACGATCCCGAGCAGTGTCATCAGCACCGGCGCCGGCAACCCGAGCCGGTCCCCCACCGGGACACTCACCACGGCCCCGAGCAACAGCACGAACAACAGGGCCAACTGATCCACGGTCAGCGCTCCGGTGAGATCGGGGTCCACACAGCAGACCTCAAGCCTGCCATGGCACCCTTCCCACCAGCGCCTTAGGGGGCTCTGCTATAGAGCGCGCCGCATCGCCCGGTGCGGCATCCCCGCGTCCGGGAACTCCGGGCCGTACGCCTCGTACCCGAGCCGCTCGTAGAACCCCAGCGCATGTGTCTGCGCGTGCAGATCCACGGCCGCGAGCCCGCGCGCGCGTGCCGCCTCCTCGATGGCCCGCACCAGGGCCGCCCCGACGCCGAGGCCGCGCGCCGCCTGATTCACGGCGAGCCGCCCGAGCGAGCCCACGGACGCGTCGCCGTCGACCTTCGCCGCGGCCGCCTCCCCGTACAGCAGCCGCCCGGTGCCCAGCGGCGTACCGTCCTCCCGGACCGCGAGCACATGCACGGCACCCGCGTCGTAGGCGTCGTACTCGATCTCCTGCGGGACGCCCTGCTCGACGACGAAGACCTCCTTGCGCACCGCGAAGCAGGCCTCGCGGTCGGCGAGGTCCTCGGCAACCCGTACGGCGTACGACGGGACCGGCGACGCGGTGCTCATCCCCACGTCTCCTCGCGGACCTGGTCCAGGGCCTTCTGCAGGTCGGCGGGGTAGTCGCTCTCGAACTCGACCCACTGGCCGTCCCCGGGGTGCTCGAAGCCGAGCCGCACGGCGTGCAGCCACTGGCGGGTCAGCCGGAGCCGCTTGGCCAGCGTCGGGTCGGCGCCGTAGGTGAGGTCGCCGACGCAGGGGTGCCGGTGGGCGGCCATGTGGACGCGGATCTGGTGGGTGCGGCCGGTCTCCAGCTTCACGTCGAGCAGAGAGGCCGCGCGGAACGCCTCGATGAGGTCGTAGTGCGTGATCGAGGGCTTGCCGTCGGCTGTGACCGCCCACTTGTAGTCGTGGGTGGGGTGGCGGCCGATGGGTGCGTCGATGGTGCCGCTGGTCGGGTCGGGGTGGCCCTGGACGAGCGTGTGGTAGCGCTTGTCGACCGTGCGCTCCTTGAACTGGCGCTTGAGCGAGGTGTACGCGCGCTCCGACTTGGCGACGGCCATCAGCCCGGAGGTGCCCACGTCGAGCCGGTGCACGATGCCCTGGCGCTCTGCGGCGCCGGACGTCGAGATGCGGTACCCGGCGGCGGCCAGGCCGCCGATCACCGTGGGGCCGCTCCAGCCCGGCGAAGGATGCGCGGCGACGCCGACCGGCTTGACGATCACGACCACGTCATCGTCGTCGTGCACGATCTCCATGCCCTCGACCGGCTCGGCGACGATCTGGACCGGGGCGGGCGCCTGCGGCATCTCCACCTCGAGCCAGGCCCCGCCGTGCACCCGCTCGGACTTCCCGACCACCGAGCCGTCGACCGTGACCTTCCCCGCCGCGGCAAGCTCCGCGGCCTTGGTACGGGAGAAGCCGAACATGCGGGAGATGGCGGCGTCTACACGCTCGCCCTCCAGGCCGTCGGGCACGGGCAGGGTGCGGATCTCGGGAATCGTGCTCACCCGTCGAGTATGCCGGACGGGCCGGAGCCCCCAGTACGGAGCCTGTGGATAACTCAGGCAGGGCGGCCCCGGCGAACTCAGTCCTTGTGGACGGTCCCGTCCGGGTCCAGCCCCCGGAACGACAGCAGCACGATCAGAATGCCGCCGCACACGATCGCCGAGTCGGCCAGGTTGAACACGGCGAAGTGCTTGGGCGCGATGAAGTCCACGACCGCGCCCTCGAAGACACCCGGCGAGCGGAAGATCCGGTCGGTGAGGTTGCCGAGGGCACCGCCGAGCAGCAGGCCGAGCGCGATCGCCCAGGGCAGGCTGTACAGCTTGCGGGCGAGCCGGGCGATCACCACGATGACGGCCGCCGCGATCACCGTGAAGATCACGGTGAAGGCCTCGCCGAAGCCGAAGGCGGCGCCCGCGTTGCGGATCGCCTCGAACTTCAGCCAGTCCCCGATGATCTCGATCGGCGGCTGGTGCTCCAGCTTGGCCACCACGATCATCTTGCTGATCAGGTCGAGGGCGTACGCGAACGCGGCGACGCCGAACAGCACGGCGATCCGGCGCCGGCCGCGGGGCCGCTCGGCGGTGTTCCCGGCGTCACCGGTGTCCGTCGTGCTCCCGTCGGAATGCTCCGGCTCTGCTCCCGCCGCCTCTGGGGTGTCCGGCGTACCGATGATGCGCTCCGCCTCTGCCACGTGAGTCCCTCAACCTAGGTACCTGACTGAGGACGAGAGTACGGCACGTCCGGCGGCACCCGCCTACCGGTCAGTACCGGCGTTCCTGCTTCTGCTTGCACTCGACGCACAGGGTCGCGCGCGGGAAGGCCTGCATGCGTGCCTTGCCGATCGGGTTGCCGCAGTTCTCGCACAGACCGTACGTGCCCGCGTCGAGCCGCTCCAGGGCCCGCTCGGTCTGTTCGAGCATCTCGCGCGCGTTGGCGGCGAGCGCCAGCTCGTGCTCACGCGTGATGTTCTTGGCGCCGGTGTCCGCCTGGTCGTCGCCGGCGCCGTCCCCGGAGTCCCGCATCAGACCGACCAGGGATTGCTCGGACGACGTGAGCTCTTCGCGCAGCCGCGTCGCCTCGGCCATCAGCTCGGCGCGGGCCTCGTCGACCTCCTCCGGGGTCCACGGGTCCTCGCCGGGGCGCACCGCGAGTTCGCCGGGCTCCACCGCCGCGGCGATGCGTGCCTTGGGAACGGCGGTCTTGGCCGCCGTGGCCGTGCCAGGAGTCTTCTTCGCAACCACCGTCGTGGCTCCCGTCTGTTCCGCGGCCTGCGCCGCGCCCGCCTTCTTGGCCCTGCTCTTGGCGCCCGCACGCTTCCCGGCCGCACCCAGGCTCCCCTTGGAGGCACCCTTCTTCACCACGCCACCCTCCTCAAGACCCCCTCCGGAGCCCCCCGCCCTACCGGCCGCCTTCTTGCCGGCTGCCTTCTTGCCGACCGCTTCCTTGCCGGCCACGACGTCACCGGCCGCCTTCTCCCGGCCACCCTTCCCCCCGACCGCCTTCTTGCCGGCCGCCTTCTTGCCGACCGCTTCCTTGCCGGCCACGACGTCACCGGCCGCCTTCTCCCGGCCACCCTTCCCCCCGACCGCCCTCTTACCGGCCGCTTCCT
>NZ_JBVKAV010000002.1:517852-668786 GCF_055639295.1 Streptomyces sp. NPDC107528 | reverse complement strand
CCGCTTCCTTACCGGCCACGACGTCACCGGCCGCCTTCCCCCGGCTACCCTTCCCGGCCGCCCTCTTGCCGGCCGCTTCCTTACCGACCGCTTCCTTACCGGCCACGACGTCACCGGCCGCCTTCCCCCGGCTACCCTTCCCGGCCGCCCTCTTGCCGGCCGCTTCCTTACCGACCGCTTCCTTGCCGGCCACGACCTGGCTGGCCACCTTCCGGGCGCCCTCCTCAGCCGCCTCCAGTTCATGAGCGGCTTTCTTGCCGGCCGCCTTCGCACCGACCGCTCCCAGACGGGGAGCTTCCTGACCGGCCGTCCCTGAGCCAGCCACCTCCGTGCCGGCGCCTACCTGACCGGCCACCTTCTTGCCGGCCGACGCCTTGCCGGCCGCCTTCTTCCCGACCGCCTTGTCGCCAGCCGCTACGCGCTCGGTCACCCTCTTACTGGCCGACGCCTTGCCGGCCGATTCCTTCCCACCCGCCTTGTCGCCGCCCGCAACCCGGGCAGTCGTCCCTTTACCGGCCGACGCCTCGCGGGCCGATTCCTTCCCAGACTCAGCCGCCTTCGCACCAACCGTGACCTGGGCAGTCGCCCCCTTACCGGCGGACGCCGTCCCGGCAGATGCCCCCTGAGCCGCCGTCTTGCCGGGCGCGGCCTTCCCGCCCGATGTCTTTCCGCCCGCTACCTGGCTGATCGCCTTCTTCGCAGCCTTCTGCCGACCGGCTGCCTTCCCGCCAGCGGCCGCCCTGCCGGCTGCCACGCGCCCAGCCGCCCTCTTGGTCGCCGACTCCTCAGCCGCTTCTTCCTCGACGGTCGCTCTCACCGCCACCTTCCTGGCGGCGCCTTCCTTGGCCACAGCCTTCTTGGACGTACTCGCCCTGGCCGCGCCCTTCTCGGCCGCGCTCTTCAGGGCCGCCGCTACCTTCTTGGCTCCAGTGCCCTCGGCTGCCGCTTCCATGGCGACCGCCTTCTTTCCCGACGCCTCGTCCGCCGCCGATTCCTCGGCCGCCTTGCCCCCGGACACGGCCTTCTTGGACCGCGCCTTCTTGGCCCCCGCCGCTCTACCGGCAGCCGCCCCGACCACCGCCGCCCCAGTCACCGCCGCCCCGGTCACCGCCTCCTGAGCGGCCAGCCGCTCGGACCCCGCAGCCTTACCCACAGAGTCCCTGTTCGCCGCCGTCCCGGTCGCCGCCCGCTGAGCCGCCGGCCCTCTGCTCCCTGGCGCCGTCACTGCGGCTCTCTTGGCCTCCGCCTCTTGAGCCGCAGTCCCCGTAGGTGTCCCTGACTTCGCCCCCGCCGCCCCTTTAGCCACCACCTTCGCAACCGCCTTCTCAGCAGCCGCCCTGACCGCCCCCACCTTCTTGGTCGCCTTCGAGCCCCTCCCCTTCCCGCCCTTCCCCGCCGTCGGCCCACCGGCCCCCTCCGACGCACCCTTCTTCGAAGCACCCGCCTTCGAACCACTCCCGCTGTCAGCCGAGCCCGACTCCCCCGCCCCGCCCCGGGCGACCTCCCGCACCGTCCTCTTGACCGCCTTCCCGCCCCGCGCCCCCGCGGCCCCACCCCGCGCGCTCTTCTTCCCATCCACATCCTTGGCCGCACCGCCGGAGGCCATCACCCCGCCGGAAGCACCCACCCCACCGGCGACACCCGCACCGCCCGAAGCCATCACCCCGCCGGAGGCCATCGCATAGGTGGACCTGCCCGACGCCGACTGCTGTACGGCGGTCTTCTTCGCCACCATGCCGCGGCCCCTTCACATATTGTGATCTTGCTCGCGAATCGTGCTGGGACGATAAATCGACTTGAGTCCCGCGGCAACGGGGCACACCGCCCGATTCGCCCGCCTCGCGCATGCAGCGCGCCGGACCTGCATCCGTTGTGCCCAGCTCCCCGCCGGGTATGCAGACGAGCTGGACGTCCCAGAATCCGAACAGACGTACCGCGCCATTCGGGTCATCCGGGCCCGAACACGATCCCCGCCCCGGGGACCGGGAAATCCGGTCGGCCGGTGTCCCCGCGGCGCCGTACACTGGGCGGAGCGAAAAGCATGGATGGGGACGAGTAGCGGCGTACGCGGCCCAGAGCGACCCGGGGACGGTGGAAGCCCGGGGGCAGGCGCGACGTGAAGATCACCCCGGAGCCGTCGGAAGAAAGCCGCAGCCGAACAGCAGCGGCCAGTAGAACCGGCATCGCGACCCCAATGAGGGGGCTCACCGACGCACACCCCGCGCCGGAGAGCCAAGGAGGGTGGTACCGCGGGAGCGCGCCGAAACCGGCGTAAGGAAAGACATGGCTCTCGTCCCTCCGGACGGAAGGCAGCAAGTCCGCCGGAGGAAGCTCGCTGATGACAACGCCGACGTACCGCCAGGTACCCGCCCAGGTCGACCTGCCCGCCCTCGAGCACGCCGTGCTCGACTTCTGGCGCGAGCAGAAGATCTTCGCCAAGAGCCTGGACCAGTCCGAGGGCCGCCCCGAGTGGGTGTTCTACGAGGGCCCGCCCACCGCCAACGGCATGCCCGGCGCCCACCACATCGAGGCCCGCGTCTTCAAGGACGTCTTCCCCCGCTTCCGCACCATGCGCGGCTACCACGTGGCCCGCAAGGCCGGCTGGGACTGCCACGGCCTGCCGGTGGAGCTGGCGGTCGAGAAGGAGCTCGGCTTCAGCGGCAAGAAGGACATCGAGGCGTTCGGCATCGCCGAGTTCAACGCCAAGTGCCGCGACTCCGTGCTGCGCCACACCGACGCCTTCGCCGACCTGACGACCCGCATGGGCTACTGGGTCGACCTCGACGACGCGTACGTCACGATGGAGCCCGAGTACATCGAGTCCGTCTGGTGGTCCCTCAAGGAGATCTTCAACAAGGGCCTCCTCGTCCAGGACCACCGCGTCGCCCCCTGGTGCCCCCGCTGCGGCACCGGCCTGTCCGACCACGAGCTGGCGCAGGGCTACGAGACGGTTGTGGACCCGTCCGTGTACGTCCGCTTCCCGCTCGCCTCCGGCCCGCTCGCCGGCGAGGCCGCGCTCCTGGTATGGACGACCACGCCCTGGACTCTCGTCTCCAACACGGCCGTCGCCGCCCACCCCGAGGTGACCTACGTCGTCGCGACGAACGGCGAGGAGAAGCTCGTCGTCGCCGAGCCGCTGGTCGCCAAGGCCCTCGGCGAGGGCTGGGAGACCACTGGTCAGGCCTTCACGGGCGCGGAGATGGAGCGCTGGACCTATCAGCGCCCGTTCGAGCTGGTCGAGTTCCCGGAGACCGAGGGCGGCACCCACTACGTGGTGAACGCCGAGTACGTCACGACCGAGGACGGTACGGGCCTGGTCCACCAGTCCCCCGCCTTCGGTGAGGACGACCTCAAGGTCTGCCGGTCGTACGGCCTGCCCGTCGTGAACCCGGTCCGCCCGGACGGCACCTTCGAGGAGGACGTCCCCCTGGTCGGCGGCGTCTTCTTCAAGAAGGCGGACGAAAAGCTCACCGAGGACCTCCAGCAGCGCGGTCTGCTCTTCAAGCACATCCCGTACGAGCACAGCTACCCGCACTGCTGGCGCTGCCACACCGCGCTGCTCTACTACGCGCAGCCGTCCTGGTACATCCGCACGACCGCCATCAAGGACCGCCTCCTCGAGGAGAACGAGAAGACCAACTGGTTCCCGGACACGGTCAAGCACGGCCGGTACGGCGACTGGCTGAACAACAACATCGACTGGGCGCTGTCCCGCAACCGCTACTGGGGCACCCCGCTGCCGATCTGGCGCTGCGAGGACGACCACCTCACGGTCGTCGGCTCCCGCGCGGAGCTCAGCGAGCTCACGGGCACCGACCAGTCCGAGCTTGACCCGCACCGTCCGTTCATCGACGACGTGACCTTCGCCTGCCCGCAGTGCCGGCAGACGGCCACGCGCGTGCCGGAGGTCATCGACGCCTGGTACGACTCGGGTTCGATGCCGTTCGCGCAGTGGGGCTACCCGTACAAGAACAAGGAGCTGTTCGAGAGCCGGTATCCGGCGCAGTTCATCTCCGAGGCGATCGACCAGACCCGCGGCTGGTTCTACACGCTGATGGCGGTCGGCACCCTGGTCTTCGACAAGTCGTCGTACGAGAACGTCGTGTGCCTCGGCCACATCCTCGCCGAGGACGGCCGCAAGATGTCCAAGCACCTGGGCAACATCCTGCAGCCGATCCCGCTGATGGACCAGCACGGCGCGGACGCGGTGCGCTGGTTCATGGCGGCAGGCGGCTCCCCGTGGGCGGCACGCCGCGTGGGCCACGGCACGATCCAGGAGGTCGTCCGCAAGACGCTCCTGACGTACTGGAACACGGTCGCCTTCCAGGCCCTGTACGCCCGTACGTCCAACTGGGCGCCGTCCGCGGCCGACCCGGCCCCCGCCGACCGTCCGGTCCTGGACCGCTGGCTGCTGTCCGAACTGCACGCGCTGACCGACCAGGTGACCCAGTCCCTGGAGGCGTACGACACCCAGCGCGCCGGCAAGCTGCTCTCGGCGTTCGTCGACGACCTGTCGAACTGGTACGTCCGCCGCTCGCGTCGCCGCTTCTGGCAGGGCGACAAGGCGGCGCTGCGCACCCTGCACGAGGTCGTCGAGACGATCACCAAGCTGATGGCCCCGCTGACCCCGTTCATCACCGAGCGGGTCTGGCAGGACCTGATCGTGCCGGTGTACCCGGACGCGCCGGAGTCGGTGCATCTGGCGTCCTGGCCGGAGGCGGATCTGTCGGCGATCGACCCGGAGCTGTCGAAGCAGATGGTCCTGGTCCGCCGGCTGGTGGAGCTGGGCCGCGCCACGCGCGCGGAGTCGGGCGTGAAGACCCGCCAGCCGCTGTCGCGTGCGCTCATCGCCGCGACCGGCTTCGACGCGCTCGACCGCGAGCTGCACGCGCAGATCACGGAGGAGCTGAACGTCACATCCCTCGCGTCCCTCTCGGAGGTCGGCGGCTCCCTCGTCGACACGACCGCGAAGGCCAACTTCCGCGCCCTGGGCAAGCGTTTCGGCAAGCGCGTCCAGGACGTGGCCAAGGCCGTCGCGAACGCCGACGCGGCGGCGCTGTCGTTGGCCCTGCGCGAGGGCACGGCGTCGGTGGAGGTCGACGGCGAGACGGTCACGCTCGCACCCGACGAGGTGATCATCACGGAGACCCCGCGCGAGGGCTGGTCCGTGGCGTCCGACTCGGGCGCGACGGTGGCCCTGGACCTTGAGATCACTGAGGAGTTGCGCCGCGCGGGCCTGGCCCGTGACGCGATCCGCCTGATCCAGGAGGCCCGTAAGAACAGCGGCCTGGACGTGGCCGACCGCATCGCGCTCCGCTGGACGGCGACGGACGCGGCGACGATCGCGGCGCTCGGCGACCACGCCGAGCTCATCGCCGACGAGGTCCTGGCGACGGACTTCGCCCAGGGTGAGGCGGACGACACCTACGGGGAGCCGTTCACGGACGAGGGCCTGACCCTCACGTTCCGCCTGCGCAAGGCGTAGCGCTCCGCCGGAGAGCACGCCGAAGGCCCGGGCCGCCAAAGAATCTTGGCCGGCCCGGGCCTTCGGCGTTGTGTACGTCGGACACCCCGCCCAACCCCGAACAAACACCGCAGAGGCCGTAAACACGCGTAGCAAAAGGGCGGGGCCCCGGATCGGAATCCGGGGCCCCGCCCTGAACGCTGCCAGCGTCTACGGCGTACTACCAACCGTCAGTTGTCGTCCTCGTCGATGAGGAACCCGCGCATCGGCGACGGGGCCTGGCCCATCGGGCCGGGACCCTGCGGCCGGACCGGAGCCATCGGCTGGGTCATCGCCGGGGACATCTGCTGCTGACCGCCGTAGGACGGAGCAGCCGGGGATGGGGCGCCGCCCATCGTCTGGTTGCCGCCGTACGACGGGGCACTCGCGCCGGCCGGAGCCATGGAAGGCGCCGGGGACGGCGGGAGAGAAGCCGTGGCCGGAGTGCGCGGCGGGGCGAGCGAGTCGTCCGCCTGGGTCTCCAGCTGGCGCAGCTGGGACTCAAGGTAGGACTTCAGCCGCGTGCGGTACTCGCGCTCGAAGCCACGCAGGTCCTCGACCTTGCGCTCCAGCGTGGCGCGGGCGGACTCCAGGGAGCCCATCGCGACACGGTGCTTCTCCTGCGCGTCCCGCTCCAGGGCGTCAGCCTTGGCACGGGCGTCACGCTCGAGACCCTCGGCACGCGAACGCGCCTCGCCGACGATCTTGTTGGCCTCGGAACGGGCCTCGGCGATCGCCTGGTCGGCGGTCTGCTGGGCAAGCGACAGAACGCGCGCGGCGCTGTCGCCACCGGGGCCGCCCTGACCGGGACCGCCCATCGGGCCACCCATAGGACCGCCCATGGGGCCGCCCATCTGCTGCATGGGGGGCTGGCCCATCGGCCCCGGACCCTGGCCCATCGGACCGGGACCCTGAGGGCCACCCTGACCGCCGGGACCGGCGGGCAGCTGCGGGGCACCGCTCGGCAGCTGGGGCGGACCACCCATGGGGCCACCCATCTGCTGCTGCGGCGGGCCCGATATCCCAGCGGGGACGGGAGCCCCGGGACCGCGCATGCCCTGCTGGGGCATACCGCCCTGCGGCATGCCGCCCTGCTGCTGGTCCTGAGGGCCACCGGGACCCTCCGGGGGCTTGCGCATGTTCTGCTGGTTCTGGGCAGCAGCACGCGTGGCCGCGGCCAGCTTGGCGCGCAGGTCCTCGTTCTCGCGGAGCAGGCGGGTCAGTTCGGCTTCGACCTCATCGAGGAAGGCATCGACCTCGTCCTCGTCATAGCCTTCTCGGAGGCGGACGGTCGTGAACTGCTTGTTCCGCACGTCCTCGGGGGTCAACGGCATCTCTTCACCTCAACGTAGTCGTCGGCAGTCGGCAAGACCGTATCTCTCACATCGCTCACATCGCGCTCCGCACGAGCGTGATCAGGATGTAGACGATGATCATCAATACGAAGAAGGACAGGTCGAGCGCCACGCCCCCGAGACGCAGCGGCGGGATGACCCGCCGCAGAAGCTTGAGCGGTGGATCAGTGACAGTGTAGGTGGCCTCCAGAACGACCACCATCGCCTTGCCGGGTTGCCACGAGCGGGCGAACTGGAAGACATAGTCCATGACCAACCGGAAGATGAGCACGATGAGGAGAACCATCAGCGCGATGTAGAGAACCTGCAGAACCACGCTCATGACTGGTGCTTCCCTCTCCCCTGTTCCCTGATCCGTGCGTTTGTTTCCGGTGGTGCGTCTCAGCTCTGGTTGAAGAACCCGCCCTCTGCGATACGGGCCTTGTCCTCCGCCGTGACATCGACGTTAGCAGGCGACAACAGGAACACCTTCTGCGTCACCCGCTCGATGCTGCCGTGAAGACCAAACACCAAACCTGCCGCAAAGTCGACAAGTCGCTTCGCGTCTGTGTCATCCATCTCAGTCAGATTCATGATCACCGGGGTGCCTTCACGGAAGTGTTCCCCGATGGTACGGGCCTCGTTGTAGGTCCGCGGGTGAAGTGTGGTGATCCGGTACGGCTCTCGTTCAGACACGACCTTGGGCATGATCACCGGTGCGTTCTTCTCCAGGCTTGCGCGTTCTTGTGTGATAGACGCCACGGGCGCAATGCGCGCGGGACGGCCGGATTCCGCGGGGAGCGAAGTCGATCGGGCCACGGGTTCACGCGGCGCGGGCGGCTGCACGATTCGCACCTCTTCGTCCCTTTGGGGCGAATGTGCATTGTGGGACTGGTGGGACGGCTCGTGCCGTCGATGGTCCCGCTCGGGCTCCGGGTCCAGTTCGGGCTCGAAGTCGTCGTCGGGGTCGAACCCCCGGCCGTCGTACCCATCGTCCTCCACGAGGCCGAGGTAGACCGCCATCTTGCGCATCGCGCCGGCCATGCTCTGAGTCCTCCGCTCTGTGGTGGATCGGCTGACGACTGCCAAATGCCCGCGATCCACACGGTCGTTACGCCCGCCTTTCGGCGACATTGACCATATTTTCTGCTGTGGTCCGACTTCTTGGCGACGTTACCCGAGCCTGGGGCGGACTCCGAGTACCGAGGTGCCGACGCGCACATGTGTCGCTCCGGCCGCCACGGCGTCCTCGAGATCCGCACTCATCCCTGCCGACACCATGTTCGCAGTCGGATGGGCGCGGCGCAGGTCAGTCGACAAATCCATCAAGCGCTCGAACGCCGCCTGTTGGCGCCCCTCGTACTCCCCGCTGAGCGGCGCGACGGTCATGAGCCCGTCCATCCGCAGCCCCGGAGCGTTCGCGACGAGGTCGGCCAACTCTGCGACCCCGCCGGGCGCCACACCACCCCTCTCGCCTCGCGCGCTCTCTCCCGCATCCAGCGCCACCTGGATGAGGCAGCCCACCTCCCGCTCCTGCCGTACGGCCTCCTTCGACAGGGCCGTCACCAGCTTGGAACGATCGACGGACTGCACGAGATCCGCGTAACCGACCACGGATCGCACCTTGTTGGTCTGCAACTGACCGACAAAGTGCCACGCGAGGGGAAGATCCGAGCACGCGGCGGCCTTCGGGGCCGCGTCCTGATCGCGGTTCTCGGCGACATGACGCACGCCGAGCTCCGACAGCATCCGCACATCGCTCGCGGGGTAGGTCTTGGTGACCACGATCAGGGTCACCTCCTCGCGCCCGCGCCCGGCTGCCGCGCAGGCGGCGGCGATCCGCTCCTCCACCTTCGCGAGGTTCGCGGCCAGTTCGCCCTTACGGTCCGTCATGCTCTCTCAGTCCAACCAGACATATCCCGCGAGTCTCCCGGTGGTGCGGTCGCGGCGGTACGAGAAGTGGTCCTGCGACTCCAGCGTGCAGACCGGCGACTGCTCCCGGTCGCGCACCCCGAGTCGCGCGAGCTGGGCGTGCACTCCGGCGGCCACGTCGACCGCGGGTGTGCCCCAGCTCGTCTCCGCGTACGCCGTCGGCTCCCCGGCGGCCACCTCGGCGCGCATCGCCTCCGGCACCTCGTAGCACCGTCCGCAGACGGCCGGGCCGGTGCGGGCGACGATCCGGGACGGCTCGGCACCCAGGTCGGTCATCGCGCGTAGCGCGGCCGGGACGATCCCGGCGATCATGCCGGGCCGCCCCGCATGCGCCGCGGCGACGATCCCCGCGACCGGGTCGGCCAGCAGGACCGGCACGCAGTCGGCGGTGAGGACGGCGAGGGCGAGACCCCGCTGTGCCGTGACGACCCCGTCGACATCGGGCACCGGACGATCACGCCATGGTCCGTCGGCCACCGCCACGTCCGTGCCGTGCACCTGGTTCATCCAGACGACCCGGCCCGGATCGAGCCCGAGCGACTTGGCGGCGAGATCGCGGTTGGTCAGTACGGCGTCGGTGTCGTCCCCGACCGCCCCACCGAGGTTGAGCTCCTCATACGGAGCGGCGCTCACCCCGCCCCACCGGTCGGTGAAGGCGAAGTGCGCGCCGCTCACGATGTCGCGCTGTGCTATCACGTCAGAAGGATCACTTAAGGAAGTCCGGAACGTCCAGCTCCTCCGCCGCGCTGTCGGCGTAGGTCCGGGACGGCGGGACCGGCGGGGCGGCCGGCACGTCGGCCACCGGCTCCGGCTCGGGCTCGGCCTCCTCCTTCGGCGTGACGCTGCCGAGGGAGCCGAACGACGGGCGGCTCTCGGTCTGCCGTGCCGGAGCGGGCTCCTCGCGGCGGGCCGAGGACGAAGAGGAGGAGGTCGAGCCGAGGACGTTGTCCCGGCGGGCCGGCGGCTGGCCGCCGTCGAAGCCGGCCGCGATCACGGTGACCCGGACCTCGTCGCCGAGGGCGTCGTCGATGACCGCGCCGAAGATGATGTTGGCCTCGGGGTGGGCGGCCTCGCTGACGAGCTGGGCCGCTTCGTTGATCTCGAACAGGCCGAGGTCGGAGCCGCCGGAGATGGAGAGCAGCACGCCCCGGGCGCCGTCGATGGACGCCTCCAGGAGCGGCGAGGAGATCGCCATCTCGGCTGCGGCCACCGCGCGGTCGTCGCCACGGGCCGAGCCGATGCCCATGAGGGCCGAACCGGCCTCGGACATGACCGACTTGACGTCGGCGAAGTCGAGGTTGATGAGGCCGGGGGTGGTGATGAGGTCGGTGATGCCCTGGACACCGGAGAGGAGGACCTGGTCGGCCGACTTGAAGGCGTCGAGTACCGAGACCTGGCGGTCCGAGATGGACAGCAGCCGGTCGTTCGGGATGACGATGAGGGTGTCGACCTCTTCGCGGAGTTCGGCGATGCCGTCCTCGGCCTGGTTGGCGCGACGCCGTCCCTCGAAGGTGAACGGGCGCGTGACCACGCCGATGGTGAGGGCGCCCAGCGAGCGTGCGATGTTGGCCACGACGGGCGCGCCGCCGGTGCCGGTGCCGCCGCCTTCACCGGCCGTCACGAAGACCATGTCGGCCCCCTTGAGGACCTCCTCGATCTCCTCGCGGTGGTCCTCGGCGGCCTTGCGGCCGACGGCCGGGTTGGCTCCGGCGCCGAGTCCGCGGGTGAGTTCACGGCCGACGTCGAGCTTGACGTCGGCGTCGCTCATCAACAGAGCTTGCGCGTCGGTGTTGATAGCGATGAACTCGACGCCCTTGAGACCGACCTCGATCATCCGGTTGATGGCATTGACACCACCGCCGCCGACACCGATGACTTTGATGACTGCGAGGTAGTTCTGCGGTGCTGCCACGTCGAAGGCCTCTCGCCTCGAGTTACGGGTCGTCGGATCACGGGAAGCTCTCTGCTTCGTGAACCGCGACTGATGCCGAATGGGACGGTCCGTAGCGCCGACCCGAACCCTAACCCTGAAGTTTAGGGTTACCAGTGTGTCTGTTCCTTGAAGTCTTCTGAACAGGACACTAAGTCGACAAGTGGCGCACGTTCAACGAACACGCCGAACCTCCCGTTTTTCTTTTCACCCTATGTGATCAGCCATGTCGCTGCCCAACCAGGGTGCTGGCCTGCGCGAATGTGCGTCAACTCCCTGATGACGCAGGGGCGGTGGGAACGCTGACGTCGAAGTACCGCGCATCCGGCGAGGCTTTCATGAGAGCGGTGAGTGTGCGAGCCTTCGCGGCCCCCTTCTCGCCACTCCCCCATGCGACGGTCGTGCCGCCGCTCAACACGAGTGAGATGTCGTCGTAGGAACGGACCTTGACGACCTGGGTACCGCGCGCCACGGCGTCCGGCAGGGCGTCGGCCACGCGCACCGCCTCCCGCATCAGACGGGCCTCGCCGAAGCGGCGCAGACTCGCGGCGGCGGAGCTCGACCGGGACACCGTCAATTCCAGTGCGGGAACGCCTTTCGGAGCCACAGAAACCGTGGCGAATCGGACGCCTTCCTTGTCCACTTCGACGAACTTTCCGTCCTTTTGGACAATCAGAACCGGAGTACGCTCCGCCACTTTGAGGCTGATTCCGCGGGGCCAGGAGCGGTCCACCTCAACCACGTCAATTCGGGGCAATTTCCGGCGCAGCCGCGCCTCAATCGCATCGGTCTCGACGGAAATCAGCGGCGCCCCGACGGGGACGTCGGCGGCCTCAAGAACCTGTGCGGGCGTCAGCACCCGGGTCCCGGAGACGGATACGCGCTCCACGCGCAGCCATTTGGAGCCGTACAGCAGCCAGACGGAACCTGCGCCGAGGAGTACGAGCACGACGAGAAGAATGATCATCGTACGAAGTCTCCGCACCCTCAACCGCCGGGCGAGGGGCGGGTCGGACGACTCCTGCTGGCGTTCACCGCGCTCGGCGGTCGTCGGTCCGGCCACGCTCCCTGCCCTCCGTCATACGGTTACTGGCGGCGGTGCGAGGCGATCGCCTCGTACACCATGCCGACGAGCAGGTCGTCGGCGTCCCGGCGGCCGAACTCGCTTGCGGCGCGGGACATCTCGTACAGCCGGTGCGGGTCGGCGAGCACGGGCAGGACGTTCTGCTGCACCCACTCGGGCGTCAGTTCCGCGTCGTCGACCAGCAGTCCACCGCCGGCCTTGACCACCGGCTGGGCGTTCAGCCGCTGTTCGCCGTTGCCGATGGGCAGCGGGACATAGGCGGCCGGGAGTCCGACGGCGGAGAGTTCGGCGACGGTCATCGCACCCGCACGGCAGAGCATCAGGTCGGCCGCGGCGTACGCGAGGTCCATCCGGTCCAGGTAACTTACCGGGATGTAGGGCGGCATTCCCGGCATCTGGTGCACTTGCGGCAGTTCGTTCTTCGGGCCGACCGCGTGCAGGATCTGGATTCCGGCCTGCTGGAGCCAGGGCGCGACCTGCTGGACGACCTCGTTGAGGCGGCGGGCGCCCTGCGAGCCGCCGGAGACCAGCAGCGTCGGCAGGTTCGGGTCGAGCCCGAACGCGGCGCGGGCCTGCGGGCGCATCGCGGCGCGGTCGAGGGTGGCGATGGTCCGGCGCAGCGGGATGCCGATGTAGCGCGAGTTGCGCAGCTTGCTGTCCGGAGTGGAGACGGCGACCTGGGCGGCGTAGCGCGAGCCGATCTTGTTGGCGAGACCCGGGCGGGCGTTGGCCTCGTGGATGATGATCGGCACCCCGAGGCGCTTGGCGGCGAGGTAGCCGGGCAGGGCGACATAGCCGCCGAAGCCGACGACCGCGTCCGCCTTGGTGCGCTCCAGGATCTGCTCGGTCGCCTTGATCGTGCCGCGCAGCCGGCCCGGGACGGTGATCAGCTCGGGCGTGGGCTTGCGAGGCAGCGGCACGGCGGGGATCAGCGCGAGCTCGTAGCCCCGCTGTGGAACGAGTGTGGTCTCAAGCCCCCGCTCCGTGCCCAGGGCCGTGATCCCCACGGTCGGGTCCTGCCTGCGCAGGGCGTCCGCGAGGGCGAGCGCGGGCTCGATGTGGCCGGCGGTCCCCCCACCGGCGAGTACGACATGCACCGAAATTCACCGCTCTCCGGACGAGCGCGCCGCCGAGGCACGCCGTCTCATCGTGTTCCATCTCCGAGGCGCCCGGCCTGAGCCGGCGCCTCCCGCACGCTTTCTACCAAAGCGGGGTTGCCGCACGGAAAGCGCTGCCCGCGCAGCGGGCTCGTCGCGCGCGAACGCGATCAGCAGCCCGATGGCGAACATGGTCGGCAGCAGGGCGGACCCTCCGTACGAGAACAGCGGAAGGGGGACGCCGGCGATCGGCAGCAGGCCGAGCACCGCACCGATGTTGATCACGGCTTGCGCGGTGATCCAGGTCGTCACGCCTCCCGCGGCATACCTCACGAAGCGGTCCTCCGTGCGTCCGGCCACGCGGATACCCGCATAGCCTAGAGCCGCGAAGAGGGCGAGCACCGACAGCGTCCCCGCCAGGCCCAGTTCCTCACCGGTGACGGCGAAGATGAAGTCGGTGTGGGCTTCGGGGAGTTGGCCCCATTTCTCCACACTCGCACCGAGCCCGGAGCCGAAGATTCCGCCAGAGGCCAGCGCATAGATGCCGTGCACGGCCTGCCAGCAGTCGACGGCTCCGCTGCGCGGCTCGGTGGCGCCAAGACACTGCAGGCGGGCCATGCGGTTCGCGCTGGTCTTGATGAGGACCAGCCCGATCAGGCCGGCGACCGACAGGACCCCCACGAACAGCCGGGTCGGCGCCCCCGCCAGCCACAGCAGGCCGAACAGGATCGCCGACAGGATGATCGCCGTACCCATGTCGCCACCCAGCATGATCAGCCCGAGCAGCATGAAGGCGACCGGCACGAGCGGCACCAGCATGTGCTTCCACTGCGCCAGCAGCTTCCGGTCCTCCTTGCGGGCGATCAGGTCCGCGCCCCACAGCACCAGCGCGAGCTTGCCGAACTCGCTGGGCTGAATCTGGAAGGAGCCGCCAAGGGCGATCCAGTTCTGGTTGCCGTTGACCGCGACTCCTATCCCGGGGACCTGGACCAGCGCCATCATGAAGACGGCTCCGGCGAGGATCGGGTAGGCCAGCGCCCGGTGCAGCTTCACAGGCATGCGCGAGGCGGCGAACAGCAGCCCCGTGCCGATCACCGCGGCCAGCAGCTGCTTGCGGAAGAAGTACGACCCGGGCAGCGACATCTGCAGCGCGGTGATCTGCGAGGCCGAGTAGACCATCACCAGACCGAGCACGGTGATCAGCAGGCTGCCGCCGAGGATCAGGTAGTACGCGGTCAGCGGCCGGTCCCACGCCCTGTTCAGGCGGACGTAGAGCCGCCGTACGCCGTTGTCGCTCGGCGGCCGGGGAACGAGGGGGCGCCGGACGGCCCGCTGGACGGGAGGCCGTCCCGTACGGCTACCGGGCATCGGCGCTCACCGCCCCGCCGTGAGGGTACCTACCGTCCGGCCACATCCGAGTCACGCGTCCCTCCAAGGGTCCCGAAGCACCCGCAGTGGCCGAGACCCGCGTCAGGCGCCCGCGCCGAGTTCGCGAACCGCCTCCGCGAACGCGTCACCGCGCTGGTTGTAGTTGGCGAACATGTCCATCGAGGCACAAGCAGGTGCCAAGAGCACCGTGTCTCCGGCAACAGCGAGTCGCCGGGCTTCCTGGACTGCCGCGAGCATCGCCCCAGTGTCGGTCCGGTCGAGGTCGACGACGGGTACTTCCGGCGCGTGTCGCGCCAGGGCTTCCCGGATCAGGCCGCGATCGGCGCCGATGAGCACGACCCCGCGCAGCCGCTTTGCCGACTTGGCGACCAGCTCCTCGAAGACGGCGCCCTTGGCGAGCCCGCCCGCGATCCACACGATGGACTGGTACGCCGCCAACGAGGCCTCCGCCGCGTGGGTGTTGGTGGCCTTGGAGTCGTCGACGTACGCGACTCCTTCCACGTCCGCCACGTGCGCGATGCGGTGGGCGTCCGGGGTGAAGGCCCGAAGGCCGTCCCGTACGGCCTTGGGGGGCACCCCGTAGGCCCGGGCGAGGGCCGCCGCCGCAAGGGCGTTGGCGACGTTGTGCGGGGCCGGCGGGTTCACGTCGGAGACCTCGGCGAGCTCCTGGGCGTTCTTGTGCCGGTCCTCGACGAAGGCACGGTCGACCAGGATGCCCTCCACGATGCCGAGTTGGGAGGGGGCCGGGGTGCCCAGCGTGAAGCCGATGGCCCGGCAGCCCTCCTCGACGTCGGCCTCGCGGACCAGGTCCTCGGTGGCCTTGTCGGCGACGTTGTAGACACAGGCGACGCGATTGCCGTCGTAGACATGGCCCTTGTCGGCGGCGTACGCCTCCATGGAGCCGTGCCAGTCGAGGTGGTCGGGGGCGAGGTTCAGGACGGCAGCGGAGTGGGCGCGCAGGGAGGGCGCCCAGTGCAGCTGGTAGCTGGACAACTCCACCGCCAGGACGTCGTACTGCTCCTCGCCGAGCACCGCGTCGAGCAGCGAGACGCCGATGTTGCCGACGGCGGCCGTGCGCAGGCCCGCCGCCTGGAGGATGGAGGCGAGCATCTGGACGGTCGTGGTCTTGCCGTTGGTGCCGGTGACGGCGAGCCAGGGCGCGGCGTCCGGGCCCCGCAGCCGCCAGGCGAGCTCGACGTCGCCCCAGACCGGGACGCCCGCTTCCTGAGCCGCCGCGAACAGCGGCTTGTCCGGCTTCCAGCCGGGCGCGGTGACGATCAGCTCGGTGCCCTCGGGCAGGGTGTCTCCGTCACCGAGGCGTACGGCGATGCCGAGCGCCTCCAGGTCGGCGGCCTGGGCACGCGCGCGTGCGTCGTCGCCGTCGTTGACGACGGTGACCTTCGCGCCGAGGCCGTGCAGCACCTTGGCCGCCGGGACCCCGGAGACGCCGAGTCCCGCGACGGTGACGTTCTTCCCCTGCCAGTCGGTCACTTGTCCGCTGCCCATCCCGCATAGAAGAGGCCCAGTCCGACAATCACACAGATGCCCTGGATGATCCAGAAGCGGACCACCACAAGGACTTCGGACCAGCCCTTGAGTTCGAAGTGGTGCTGGAGTGGCGCCATCCGGAAGACGCGCTTGCCGGTGAGGCGGAAGGAGCCCACCTGGATGACCACCGACATGGTGATCAGCACGAACAGGCCGCCGAGGATGGCGAGCAGGAACTCGGTGCGCGAGCAGATGGCGAGACCCGCGAGCGCGCCGCCGAGGGCCAGCGAACCGGTGTCACCCATGAAGATCTTGGCGGGCGAGGTGTTCCACCACAGGAAGCCGAGGCAGGCGCCCATCAGCGCCGAGGAGACGACGGCGAGGTCGAGTGGATCTCGCACTTCGTAACAGGCACCCGGGTTGCTGAGGGTCTGCGCGTTGGCGCAGGACTCCTGGAACTGCCACACACCGATGAAGGTGTAGGCACCGAAGACCAGTACGGAGGCGCCGGTGGCGAGGCCGTCCAGACCGTCCGTCAGGTTCACGCCGTTGGACATGGCGAGGATCATGAACAGCGCCCAGACGACGAACAGCACCGGGCCGATGGACCAGCCGAAGTCCTGCACGAAGGAGAGCTTCGTGGACGCCGGGGTGTTGCCGCGGTTGTCCGCGAACTGGAGCGAGAGCACCGCGAAGGCGATACCGCCGAACAGCTGGCCGGCCATCTTGGCCTTGGCCCGCAGACCCAGCGAACGACGCTTGACGATCTTGATGTAGTCGTCCAGGAAGCCGACCAGACCCATGCCGGCCATCAGACCGATCACCAGGATTCCGGAGAACGTCGGCGGCTTGCCGGTGATCAGCTTGGACAGGAAGTACGCGGCGATCGTCGCCAGGATGAAGGCGATACCACCCATGGTCGGCGTACCGCGCTTGGCGTGGTGCTCACGCGGGCCGTCGTCCCGGATGTACTGGCCGTAGCCCTTGCGGGCCAGCAGCTTGATCAGCAGCGGAGTGCCGATCAGGGTCAGGAAGAGGCCAATGACTCCTGAGAACAGGATCTGATTCATCATCGGGCGGCAACCTCACCCTCGGTGCCGCCCGCGAGCAGCGCCTCGGCGATGCTCTCCAGACCGATCGAACGGGACGCCTTCACGAGCACGACGTCCCCCGGGCGCAACTCGCTGCGCAACAGGTCGACCGCCGCCTGTGCGTCGGACACGTGCACCGACTCCTCACCCCACGAACCCTCGTTATATGCGCCCAGTTGCAGCCAGGACGCTTCCCTGCCCCCGACCGCGACGAGCTTGCTGACGTTGAGCCGGACGGCGAGCCGTCCGACCGCGTCGTGCTCGGCGAGCGCCTCGTCCCCGAGCTCGGCCATCTTGCCGAGCACCGCCCAGGTCCGCCGCCCCTTGCCCATCGCCGCGAGCGCGCGCAGGGCGGCTCGCATGGACTCGGGGTTCGCGTTGTAGGCGTCGTTGACGACCGTCACGCCGTCCGGGCGCTCGGTGACCTCCATCCGCCAGCGGGAGAGGGAGCCCGCCTCGGAGAGCGCGGTGGCGATCTCTTCCGCGGACATGCCCAGCTCATGGGCGACGGCGGCCGCGGCGAGCGCGTTCGACACGTGGTGCTCACCGTACAGGCGCATGGTCACATCGCTGCACCCGGAGGGTGTGTGAAGCATGAAGGAGGGCTGTCCGCTGTCCGTGAGTCGCACGTTCTCGGCGCGTACGTCCGCTTCGCCGGACTCTCCGAAAAGGATCACCTTCGCCTTCGTACGGGATGCCATGGCCCGTACGAGGGGGTCGTCCGCGTTGAGGATGGCGGCGCCGCCCTCACTCGCGGCCGGGAGGTTCTCGACGATCTCGCCCTTGGCCTGCGCGATCTGCTCGCGGCCGCCGAACTCGCCGATGTGGGCGGTGCCGACGTTGAGCACGAGGCCGATCTTCGGGGGCGTCAGACCGGTGAGGTAGCGGATGTGGCCGATGCCGCGGGCGCCCATCTCCAGGACGAGAAACCTGGTCTCCTCGGTGGCGCTCAGCGCGGTCAGCGGCAGCCCGATCTCGTTGTTGAACGAGCCCGGCGTCCACACGGTCGGCGCCTTGCGCTGGAGAACCTGGGCGATCAGGTCCTTGGTGCTGGTCTTGCCGGCCGAGCCGGTCAGGGCCACGAGGGTCGCGCCGAGCCGTCGTACGACATGACGGGCGAGGGCGCCGATGGCCTTCTGGACGTCGTCCACGACGATCGCGGGCACCCCGACGGGACGTGAGGCGAGGACGGCGACGGCACCTGCCGCCACGACCGCCGACGCGTAGTCGTGGCCGTCCACGCGCTCGCCGACGAAGGCGGCGAAGAGGCTGCCGGGCTCCACTTCACGGGAGTCCCGGACGACGGATCCGGTGACCTGGACGGACGGATCCGGTATGTCGTACGTCTGCCCGCCGACGACTTCTGCGATCTCGGCGAGAGAGAGGGCGATCACAAGTTCATCCCTGGGTCTTCTGGATAGCTTCGCGAAGCACCTGGCGGTCGTCGAAGGGACGGACCACTCCGGCGATGTCCTGGCCCTGCTCATGGCCCTTGCCCGCGACCAGCACGGTGTCGCCCGGCTCGGCGCGCGCCACGGCCGCGGCGATCGCGGCGGCCCGGTCCTCGAAGACCTGGACCTCGCCACGCTCGTGTACCGGCACGGACGCCGCGCCCTGGAGCATGGTTGCGAGGATCGCCAGGGGGTCCTCGGAACGGGGGTTGTCGGAGGTCAGTACGGCGGTGTCGGCGAGCCGGGCGGCGGCGGCGCCCATCGGCTCGCGCTTGGTCGTGTCGCGGTCCCCGCCGCAGCCGAGCACGACGTGCAGGCTGCCCTCGGTGACCTTGCGCAGCGCCTTGAGCACCGATTCGACGGCGTCGGTCTTGTGGGCGTAGTCCACGACCGCGAGATACGGCTGCCCGGCGTCCACCCGCTCCAGCCGGCCCGGCACGCCCGGCACGGCGGCGATGCCGTCGGCGGCGGCCTGTACGTCGAGGCCGGCGGCGGCCAGGGCGGTGATGGCGGCGAGGGTGTTCGCCACGTTGAAGGGGCCGGCGATCGGCGATCTGGCGGCGATCCGCTCGCCCTGGGGGCCGATCACGGTGAACGTCGAGTCCATGGGGCCGATCGCCACGTCGTCGGCGCGCCAGTCGGCGTCCGGGTGGCCCTCGGCGGAGAAGGTGACGACCGGAACGGTGGCTTCCTTGATGAGCCTGCGGCCGTACTCGTCATCGAGGTTGACGACGCCGAGTTTGCTGCGTTTCGGGGTGAACAGCTGCGCCTTGGCCTGGAAGTAGTCCTCCATGTCGGAGTGGAACTCCATGTGCTCCGGGCTGAGGTTGGTGAACACGGCGATGTCGAAGACGCAGGCGTCGACCCGGCCGAGGACCAGCGCGTGGCTGGAGACCTCCATGGCGACCGCCTCGACGCCACGCTCGCGCATGACGGCGAACAGGGCCTGGAGGTCGGTGGCTTCGGGGGTGGTGCGCTCCGACTTGATGCGCTCGTCGCCGATGCGCATCTCGACCGTGCCGATGAGTCCGGTGGCACGGGTGGTCTTGAGGGCGCCTTCGACGAGATACGCCGTGGTGGTCTTGCCCGAGGTGCCGGTGATGCCGATCTGGAGGAGGTCGCGGCCGGGGTGGCCGTAGATCGTGGCCGCCAGTTCACCCATCTGCCCGCGCGGGTTCTCGACGACCAGGGCCGGCAGGCCCGTCGCGGCGACGCGCTCGGCCCCGGTCGGGTCGGTCAGCACGGCGACCGCGCCGAGGCTCGCGGCCTGCGTCACGAAGTCGGCGCCGTGCAGGCGGGCGCCCGGGAGGGCGGCGTACAGATCGCCGGGGCGCACGGCGCGCGAGTCATGGGTGATGCCCGTGACCTCGACGGCGTCCGCGCGGTCCGGCGCGGTGGCATCCAGCTGATCGGCAAGTTCCGCAAGGGGTGTGGCGGAGACCTGCGCCGGCCTGGGCGGCCCCGGATACGTCACGGGTTGCCCCTTCTGGGTGGTTTGGGACTGATCAGCGTGTGGCACGGCGGTGAGCGTACCGGGCGTACCCGCCTGGGAGCGAAGTGAGGGGCCGGGGGCGCCCTGGTTCCCTGAGTCGGGAGTGATCGTTGTCACGAGGTGGTTCCTGGCTGCTCGGTGCTGATCAGAGTGGTCGGGGTGGTGGTCAGGGCCGGTAGGAGACCGGGAGCTTCGCGGCCTTGGCCCCGGTCGGCGGGACCTGGAGGGTCTTCAGGGCGAACTCCATGACCTGCTTGTAGATGGGTCCGCAGATCTGACCGCCGAAGTAGTTGCCCTGGGTGGCGTTCTGGATGGCGCAGTAGACCGTGATCCGGGGCTTGTCGGCGGGCGCGAACCCGGCGAACGACGACGTGTAGCCGCGGTACTTGCCGGTGGCCGGATCCACTCGGTTCGCCGTACCCGTCTTGCCCGCGACCCGGTAGCCGGGGATACGCGCCTTGGTGCCGGTGCCCTCCCTGTCGTCCACGACCGACTCCAGCATCTGCGCGAGGGTCTTCGCCGTCTTCGCGCTGATGACCCTGGTCTTCTTGGGTGTCTTGGCGGACGTGAACTGCCCGTCGGGGCCCTTGGTGCCGCGCACGATGCTGGGTTCGACGCGTACGCCGCCGTTGGCGATGGTCGAGTAGACGGAGGCCGCCTGCATCGCGTTGATGGACACGCCCTGGCCGAAAGGAATCGTGTACTGCTGCGAGGTCGACCACTTGTCCGGGGCGGCGAGGATGCCCGGGGTCTCGCCGGGGAAGCCGAGCCCGGTGTAGCTGCCGAGGCCGAACTTGCGCAGGTAGTCGTAGAGGACCTTGTTGGACTGCGGCTGGGTCTTGCCGAGCTGGCCGGTGGCGAGGATGGTGCCGATGTTGCTGGACTTGGCGAGCACGCCGTTGAGCGTGAGGTACCAGGTGTCGTGGTCGATGTCGTCCTTGAAGAGCCGGTCGCCGCGGTGCAGCCGGTTGGGCACGATGACGTGCGTGCCGGGCGTGGCCACGCCCTCCTCCAGTACGGCGGCCATCGACATGACCTTCGCTGTGGAGCCGGGCTCGAAGGCGTCCTGGAGGGCCGCGTTGCCCATGTTCGCGCTGCTGGCCTCGGAGAGGTCGTTCGGGTCGAAGCCGGGCGAGTTGGCCATGGCGAGGATCTCGCCCGTGCGGGTGTCCTGGACGATCACATAACCACGGTCCGCCTTGGACTCCTGCACCTGCTTGGTGATCGCGTTCTGCGCGGCCCACTGGATGTCGCGGTCGATGGTGAGCTCGACGTCGCTGCCGGGCACGGCGGGCGTCTCGGTGGAGCCCACGGTGGGGACCTGCCTGCCGCCGGACTGGGCGTAGCGGATCTCGCCGTCCTTGCCGGACAGCTGCTTGTTCAGCTGCTGCTCGACACCGCCGCCGCCCTTGCCGTCGGAGTTGACCCAGCCCAGTATCCCGGCGGCGAGGTCGCCGTTCGGGTACACGCGCTTGCTGCTGGCGACCGACAGGACGCCCGCGAGGACGTTGACGGTGCTCTTGTCGCTCTCGGACTTGGTGGCCAGGGCGGTCTTCAGGTCCTTGATCTGCTTCCAGACCTGCGGGGTCTGACGGCTCGCCAGCAGGGTGTAGCGCAGGTTCTTGTTCGCGGGCCGCAGCTTGTGGACGATCTTCTCCGGCTCCTGGCCGAGGATCGGCGCGAGGAGCGCGGCCGCCTGCTCGGGGCCGTCGTCGATCTTCAGCTGCTCGGGGGCGAACAGGGTGGGGTCGGCCGTGATGTCGTACGCGTCCACGCTGGCCGCCAGGGCCACGCCGTTGCGGTCGGTGATACCGCCGCGCTCGGCGGCCAGGGTGTAGCCGACGTACCGGTTCTTCTCCGCCTTGGCGGCGTAGGTGCTCGCGTCGACGCCCTGCACCTGGAGGAGCCGTACGACGAAGGCGATCAGGACGAGGGTGAGGGCCAGGCCGACCATACGCAGCCGGGGGCGTGGGCTGCCGAGCCGGATGACGCCGGTGACCGGCGGACGGGGGCGTGCCGGGCGGCGGGCCGGGCGGGCGCCGGGGCCGGGGCGTCGCTGGGCGCCTGCGGAGCGCGCGGGCTTCGCGGGTCCGGGCACGCGGCGGCGCGGCGGTTCCCTGTCGGACACTTCCGTCACCTGCCGGGGGTCGAGTACGGGGTGGTGGACTGGGCGGACGGGGCGGGCTGCTGGGCGGAGGGCGCGTCCTGGGGTTCGGCGTACGAGGGCGCGGGCTGCGGCACGGCGGGGGTGGCCTCGGGTGCGGACGTCGTGGGCGTCGCACTGGCCGCCGCGGGCACCCCGGGCTCACTGACCAGGGCCTCGGGGGGAAGGACGAGGGTGTTGTACGCCGCGGTCCGACCGGCGGGCGCGGGGCTGGGGACGCCCTTGACGGTGCCGTCGGGATTGAGGAAAGCGGGGTCCCCGCCGGGGACCATGCCGAGTTCGCGGGCGCGGCGCTGGAGGGCCTCGGGAGCGGAGTAGGCGTCGATGTCCCGCTGGAGCGACTGCTCCTCGTCGGTGAGGGACTTCGTCTCCTTCTGCAGGTCGTCGAGTCTGAATGCGCCTTCGCTGAGGGCGGAGTTCAGCACGAGGAGCCCGATGAGGCCGCCGCCGAGAAGGAGGACGACCAGGAGGACGAAGGGGGCGCGGGCGGCATGCGCCACCCCCGTGGGGAAGAGCCGCGCGAGCCGGGCGGCCCGGCCCCTCAGCTCGGGTTTCCTACTCACTCACCCTCCCCCGAGTCCGGTTCTCCCGCTCGTGGGTTTGAATTCTGGACCCTGACATCCGTCCCCGCCCCCATCCCCGCGTTGCGCCCCTCATTCGATGGACTCCCTGATGCGTTCGGCGCCCCGCAGGCGCGCCGGTGCCGCGCGCCGGTTCTCGGCGACCTCTTCCTCGGTGGGAAGTTCGGCACCGCGCGTCAGCAGCTTGAGCCGGGGCTGGTACTGCTCGGGGACGACCGGCAGCCCGGGCGGAGCGGTGTTGGCGGCGCCGGCCGCGAACACCTGCTTGACCAGCCGGTCCTCCAGCGAGTGGTACGACAGCACGGCGATCCGCCCGCCGACGCCGAGGGCCGCCACGGCGGCCGGGATCGCCCGCTCCAGGACGGAGAGCTCGCCGTTGACCTCGATGCGCAGCGCCTGGAAGGTGCGCTTGGCCGGGTTGCCGCCGGTGCGCTTCGCGGCCTGTGGCAGCGCGTCCCGGATGAGCTCCACCAGCCGGGCGCTGTTCGTGAACGGCTCCTTGTCCCGCTCGCGCACCACGGCGGCCACGATCCGCTTGGCCTGCTTCTCCTCGCCGTACGCGCGCAGGATCCGTACGAGTTCGCCGGCCGGGTAGGTGTTGAGGACCTCGGCGGCGCTGATGCCGCTCGTCTGGTCCATGCGCATGTCGAGCGGGGCGTCCTGGGCGTAGGCGAAGCCGCGGTCGGCCTCGTCGAGCTGCATGGAGGAGACGCCGAGGTCGAACAGGACGCCCTGCACGCGCGCGATGCCGAGCCTGGCCAGGACGTCCGGCAGCTCGTCGTAGACGGCGTGCACGAGGTTGGCGCGCTCGCCGTACGGTGCGAGCCGCTCGCCGGACAGGCGCAGGGCCTCCTTGTCCCGGTCGAGGGCGACGAGCCGGGCCTCGGGGAACCGCTCGAGGAGAGCCTCGCTGTGGCCGCCGAGCCCGAGCGTGCAGTCGACGACCACGGCTCCCGGCCGCTGCAGCGCGGGGGCCAACAGGTCCAGGCACCGCTGGAGCATCACCGGGACATGTCGACTCTGGCTCAAAGGGGCCCTCTCAGATCCGGCGGGCGTGCACGCACCGCCGGGTCCCCGCCCTCCCCCGACAAACTGGGGGGACCCCCAGTGAAGGGGAGGCCTGCCGGCGCCGGAAGCGTCAGCCGACCGGGAGCGGGAGGAGGCCGAGCCGTACGTACGCGCCGCGCACGCGGGGAGATCTCCGGAAAGTCGCC
Source organism: Streptomyces sp. NPDC107528 (assembly GCF_055639295.1). Taxonomy (NCBI): domain Bacteria; kingdom Bacillati; phylum Actinomycetota; class Actinomycetes; order Kitasatosporales; family Streptomycetaceae; genus Streptomyces; species Streptomyces sp. NPDC107528. The sequence continues at coordinate 645,036 of NZ_JBVKAV010000002.1, read as the reverse complement.
GGGGTCTCCGGGGAATTCAGTCCAGCAGGGAGTCTCGCCTCCCGCTTCGCGTCACTTTAGTCCACCGTGTGTCGCGGTCAATCAACCGGCCTGCGCGTCGCCGCTTCGGGTTCCGCCGACGCCGCGCTGCGGTCGAATTCGCTCGTACGGGCGCACTCACGACACCCCTGTGGGTTAGCTCACAACAAGGCTCGATGGCGTTCTTTGTCCCCTCTCACAACGGGACCGTTCGCGTCGTGACCAGTACCGTCATGGGTATGACGACTTCTGCATCGGTTCCCACTGGCCCCCAGGGTGCGATAGCCGACCGCGGCACGGTCACCGACCGTCTCGTCGAGGCGAACGAACGCTATGCCGCCGCCTTCACCGACCCGGGCATGGACGCCCGGCCCGTGCTCCACGTCGCCATCGTCGCCTGCATGGACGCCCGTCTCGACCTGCACGCCGCGCTCGGCCTGGAGCTCGGCGACTGCCACACCATCCGCAACGCGGGGGGCGTCGTCACCGACGACGTGATCCGCTCGCTCACCATCAGCCAGCGCAAGCTCGGCACACGCAGCATCGTGCTGATCCACCACACGGGCTGCGGCCTGGAGTCCCTGACCGAGGACTTCCGCACCGAGCTGGAGCTGGAGGTCGGCCAGCGCCCCGCCTGGGCGGTGGAGTCCTTCCGCGACGTCGACCAGGACGTGCGGCAGTCCATGCAGCGCGTGCGCACCTCGCCGTTCCTGGTGCACACCGACGACGTGCGCGGCTTCGTGTTCGACGTGAAGACGGGTCTGCTGCGCGAGATCGACCCCGCGTAACCCTCCGCGGCACCTGTCGTTTCGCTGTCAATTCGGCCTCGGGAGCGCACAAAAGGCCCTAAGCCCTGACATATCGCGGACAGTTGTCCACAGTCGAGTGACACGAATCGGTAACGGCAGCAAGAATGCGAGGGTGGCAGTACGCGGAACGTTTCACGCGTGGTGTCCGTGTTCAAGGGGTGGGCCGGTCCGCATCGCGTCGGCCCGGAAAGAACGGGCCGAGGAGGGCCGGGTGACGACCTATGACGATCGAGCGAGCCTCACTGATCTGACCGCCACTGCGGAGCGTGTTCGCAGTTCGGTGGAGGGTGTGATCGAGGGCAAGCCCGAGGTCGTACGGCTTTCGCTGACCGTACTGCTCGCCGAGGGACATCTTCTGATCGAGGATGTCCCCGGCGTGGGCAAGACAATGCTGGCCAAGGCGCTGGCGCGATCCATCGACTGTTCGGTCCGGCGTATCCAGTTCACGCCCGACCTGCTGCCGTCCGACATCACCGGTGTGTCCATCTGGGACCAGCAGCGCAAGGACTTCGAGTTCAAGCCCGGCGCGATCTTCGCCCAGATCGTGATCGGCGACGAGATCAACCGTGCCTCGCCGAAGACCCAGTCCGCGCTGCTGGAGTCCATGGAGGAGCGCCAGGTCACCATCGACGGGCAGACCTACGAGCTGCCGAGCCCCTTCATGGTGGTGGCCACGCAGAACCCGGTCGAGATGGAGGGCACCTATCCGCTGCCCGAGGCCCAGCGCGACCGCTTCATGGCCCGCGTCTCCGTCGGCTACCCCAGCGTGGAGGCCGAGCTGCAGATGCTGGACGTGCACGGCGGTGTCTCGCCGCTGGAGGACCTCCAGCCGGTGGCGCACGCCCACGACATCGTGAAGCTGATCGACGCCGTCCGCGGCGTCCATGTGGCCGAGCCGGTCCGCCGGTACGCGGTGGAGCTGGTCGCCGCCACGCGCACGCACCCCGACCTCAGACTCGGCGCCTCGCCGCGCGCGACGCTGCATCTGCTGCGCGCGGCGAAGGCATCAGCAGCCCTGAGCGGCCGGGAGTACGCGCTGCCGGACGACGTGCAGGCCCTCGCCGTGGCCGTGCTGGCCCACCGCCTGCTGCCCACCGCGCAGGCCCAGCTGAACCGGCGTACGTCCGAGCAGGTCGTCCAGGAGATCATGCAGCGCACCCCGGTGCCTGCCGCGCCCCAGCAGCAGACCGGCTTCGGAGGCCTCGGCCGGGGCACTCCGACGTACGGCCAGCAGCCGCCACGGAGGCTCGGATGACCTCCGGTGGGACCGGCCAGGCGGAGGCGGACCGCGGTGAGAAGAGCGGGGTCCGCACCGCACTGGCCGGTCTGACCACGCGTGGCCGGTCCTTCCTGGCCGCCGGCATCGCGGCCGCGATCTGCTCCTACGTCCTCGGGCAGAGCGACCTGCTGCGCGTCGGGCTGCTGCTCGCGGTGCTCCCGCTGGTCTGCGCGACGGTGCTGTACCGCACGCGCTACCGGGTCGCGGGCAGCCGCAGGCTCTCCCCCGCGCGCGTGCCCGCCGGCAGCGAGGCCCGTGTCCATCTGCGGATGGACAACGTCTCCCGGCTGCCCACGGGCCTGCTGATGCTCCAGGACCGGGTGCCCTACGTCCTCGGACCCCGCCCCCGCTTCGTCCTGGACCGGGTGGAGGCGGGCGGCCGCCGCGAGGTGTCCTACCGCGTGCGCTCCGACCTGCGCGGCCGCTATCCGCTGGGCCCGCTGCAGCTGCGCCTGAGCGACCCGTTCGGCATGTGCGAGCTGACCCGCTCCTTCTCGACGCACGACACCCTGACGGTCATCCCGCGCGTGGAGCCGCTGCCGTCGGTGCGCTTCAGCGGGGAGGCGAAGGGCTACGGCGACGGGCGGCAGCGCTCGCTCGCGCTGGCCGGCGAGGACGACGTGATCCCGCGCGGGTACCGCTACGGCGACGATCTGCGCCGCGTCCACTGGCGCTCCACCGCCCGGTACGGCGAGCTGATGGTGCGTCGCGAGGAGCAGCCGCAGCGCGCCCGGTGCACGGTGCTGCTGGACACCCGGGGCCCGGCCTTCCAGGGCGCGGGCCCGGACTCGGCCTTCGAGTGGGCCGTGTCGGGCACGGCTTCCGTGCTGGTCCACATGCTCGAACGGGGCTTCTCGGTCCGGCTCCTGACGGACACCGGCAGCTCGGTGCCCGCCGAGGGCGCCGACGGGTTCGCGGGCGCGAGCCAGGAGTCGGCGGACGCGGCCGGGCTGATGATGGACACCCTCGCGGTGATCGACCACTCGGACGGTACGGGTCTGTCGCGGGCGTACGACGTCATGCGCGGCGGCAACGAAGGGCTGCTGGTCGCCTTCTTCGGCGACCTCGACGAGGAGCAGGCGGCGGTGGCCGCCAAGATGCGGCAACGCAGCGGGGGCGCGGTGGCCTTCGTGCTGGACAGCGGGTCCTGGGTGCGGGAACCCACCGATGTGCCCGGCGCGTTGGACAGGGGCGAGGAGCGGCTGCGGATGCTGCGGGAGGCGGGCTGGACGGCCCTGAGCGTGCCGCGGGGGGCTTCGCTGGACGAGCTGTGGCGCCAGGCGGACCGTGCGCGCACGGACGCCGCCGCGATCAGTGGCGCGTTTGGCGAGGGGGGACGGGTATGAGCGGGCGGACACGGATGGCGCTGAGCGCCGCGGCGGCCACACTGATGGCGTCCTGTGCCCTGCTGCCCCTGGTCTCCCCGGTCACCTGGCTGTTGCAGGCGGTCTTCCTGCTGGCGATCCAGACGGGCGTGGGCATGGCGACCCGGCGGGTGCCGCTGGCCCGGCCCCTGACGGTGGCGGCGCAGGCCCTCACCGCCCTGATGCTGCTGACCCTGACCTTCGCCAACCAGCAGGCGATCGTCGGGGTGCTCCCGGGGCCGGAGGCGTTCGCCCACTTCGGCGAGCTGCTGCAGACGGGCGCGGACGACGTCAGCCGGTACTCGATTCCGGCGCCGCTGTCGGACGGCATCCGGCTGATGCTCATCGGCGGTGTCCTGATCATCGGCCTGGCGGTGGACACCCTGGCGGTGACGTTCCGCAGCGCCGCCCCGGCCGGGCTGCCGCTGCTGGCGCTGTACTCCGTCGCCGCAGGGCTGTCCGAGGGCGGCGCGGACTGGCTGTGGTTCCTGGTCGCCGCCGTGGGCTATCTGATGCTGCTCCTGGCCGAGGGGCGCGACCGGCTCTCGCAGTGGGGCCGGGTCTTCGGCGGGGCACCGCGGACGCCGGGCGGGGAGCCGACCGGCGCGGTGGCGCCGGTCCGTACCGGCCGGCGCATCGGCGTGGTCGCGCTGGGCATCGCCCTGGCGGTGCCGCTGGCCCTGCCCGCGATGAACGGCGGTCTGCTGGACGCCGCAGGCACGGGAGTCGGCTCCGGCAGCGGGAGCGGCGGCACGATCTCCGCGGTGAACCCGCTGGTGTCGCTTCGCGACAGTCTGAACGTGGACGAGGACCGCGAGGTCCTGTCCCTGAAGACCGACACGGCCGACCTCTCGAACATGTACCTGCGGATCGTCTCCCTGGACGACTTCGACGGCACCACCTGGCAGCCGGCCAAGCGCAACATCCAGGCCGTGCCGAACGAGTTCCCCACGCCCTTCGGCCTCGGCCCGGACGTCCAGCGCTCACAGGTCGAGACGACCATCTCGGCCGCGGACTGGTACGCGCAGAACTGGCTGCCGATGCCGTACCCGCCCAGCGGCGTGGACATCGCGGGCAACTGGCGGTACGAACCGCTGGGCATGACGGTCGTGGGCGACCGCCGCCAGACCACACGCGGGGCGACGTACACCGTGCGCAGCCTCGACGTGCAGCCGACGGCGAAGCAGCTCGCGGACGCGCCGGAGCCGCCCGCGGCCCTGAAGCGTGAGTTCACCGAGCTGCCCGACACTCTGCCCGCGGTGGTCGCCCGGACCGCGCGCGAGGTCACCGAGGGAGCGGCCAACCCCTACGAGCAGGCCGTCAAGCTCCAGGAGTACTTCGCCGTCACGGGCGGCTTCCAGTACGACACGAACGTCAAGGTGGGCAGCGGCCGGCAGGCGATCGCCCGCTTCCTGAAGGACAAGCAGGGCTTCTGCGTCCACTTCTCCTTCGCGATGGCGGCGATGGCCCGCTCGCTGGACATACCGGCACGGGTGGCGGTGGGCTTCGCGCCCGGAACCCCGCAGGGCGACAACTCCGTCTCGGTGGGGCTGAAGGACGCGCACGCCTGGCCGGAGCTCTACTTCGAGGGCGTGGGCTGGACCCGCTTCGAGCCGACGCCGACCCGTGGTTCGGTGCCGTCGTACACCCAGTCGGACACGACCGGCTCGACACTGCCGGACGTGGCGCGCCCCTCGCAGTCGACCAGCACGGGGCCCTCGGCCTCCCCCTCGACGAGCGAGAGCTGCGCGGGGCGGAACCCGGATCTGTGCGCCAGCGAGTCCCCGGAGGCCGCGCTGGTCACGGACGACGACGGCCCGAAGTGGTACGTCATCCTGGCATGGGCCCTCGGAGGGGCCGCGGCGCTCCTGATCCCCTTGGCGCCGATGCTGTGGCGGCTGCGGACAAGAGCGGTCAGACTGGGAGGGCACGGTCGCACCGAGGCGGACGTGTCGCTCCACACCCTGGCGGTCTGGCAGGAACTCACGGACACCGCCTGGGACTTCGGCATTTCCCCGGACGATTCCCAGACCCCCCGGAAGACCGCCGCCCGCATTGTGCGCCTGGGCCATCTCGACCCACCGGCCGCGGCCTCCGTGCACCGGGTGGCCGACGCGGTGGAGCAGGTCCTGTACGCCCCCGCGCCACGCCCGCCGGCCGGCCTCGCGGAGGATGTCCGCGGCGTCCTGTCGGACCTCGAGTCCAAGTCCGCCTGGACGACGAGCCTGCGCGCCCGTCTGGCCCCACGCTCCAGCGCGCGGGTCGCCTGGGCCCTGTCGGACTGGTGGACCAACGTCAAACGGCGCGCCGCAGCGGTCCGCCCGACGTGGCGCAGGCCCTCAACGCCGGGTCAGCGGGGATGACTGGTCGGCCCACAGTCGGGTGAGGCGGGGCCGGGCCCCGGCTCACCCGGCCGGACGCAGGCGCACGTCACCGGGCGTAGGCATACGTCAGGGGGTGACCACCAACCGGTGGTCACCCCCTGCGTCTGTTCGGGAGCTGCTCGTCGAGCTAATGGCCGCCCTGTTCGTCGCGGCGGCGCTGCCAGCGCTGTTCGATACGGTCCATCATGGAGCGCTTCTGACGTGGCTGGCGGCGTGTCTGCTGGCCGCCCGCGGGCTGTTCGCCCGGCTTGGGGGCCTTGCGCCAGCCGGTGACGGCGAGTACCGCACAGCCCAGCATGACGAGGAAGCCCACCACGCTCAGCCACACCTGCTTGGCGACCATTCCAGCCATGAGGAGCGCGATACCTACGAGGAAGCCCGCGACCGCCTGGTAGACCCGTCGCCGGGTGTACGTACGCAGCCCGCTTCCCTCAAGCGCTGTCGCGAACTTGGGATCTTCGGCGTACAGCGCTCGCTCCATCTGCTCGAGCATTCGCTGCTCGTGCTCCGAGAGCGGCACGGAGTCCTCCTCATCGTGCAGTCGCCGGGGCGACCCGGGGGGTCCCTTCAGGATAGGCAGGGAATCGCCCCCGTGAAACCCGCCCCTCTACGCCAATTGGCCAACCGGGCTCCGTCATGGACGTCCCGACTCGCTGAGATCTGCATTCCCCAGCGGCCGACACGTCATGCCGGAACGGTCTCCCTCGATCATACGGCGCCGCGCGCCCGATCGGGGGGCCTGTGGCGTACTCCATGTGCAGCCAAGCCCCTGATCAACGGCGCGCGCCCGGGGTCCGCTCAGGGAAAGCGGCTCAGGCCTCGGTGGTCTCCCTCGTCTCGCCCAGCACGTGGAGCTGCGTGGCCACGGAGTGGAAGGCGGACAGCTCTGCCGCGGCCTCCTCCAGCTTCAGCAGCGCCTCCAGAGCGCCCGGCTCGGTGTCCACCAGCACGCCCGGGACCAAGTCGGCGAAAACCCGTACGCCGTGCACGGCACCCACCCGGAGGCCGGCACCCTCGACCAGCCCGGTGAGCTGCTCGGCGGTGAAACGGCGCGGCACGGGGTCACCCTGGCCCCAGCGGCCGTCCGGGTCCTCAAGGGCCTGCTTGGCCTCCTTGAAGTGACCGGCGAGGGCCCGCGCCAGCACGGCGCCGCCCAGACCGGCCGCGAGCAGGCTGAGGACACCCTCGGCGCGCAGGGCGGCCACGGCGTTGCGGACGCCCTCGGCGGGGTCGTCGACGTACTCCAGGACGCCGTGGCACAGCACGACGTCGTACCCGCCGCGCTCGACCACGTCGAAGAGGCCGTGGGCGTCGCCCTGGACGCCCTGCACCCGGTCGGCGACCTCGGCCTCGGCGACGCGCCGCTCCAGGGCGAAGAGCGCGTTCGGGCTGGGGTCGACGACGGTGACGCGGTGGCCGAGGCGGGCGAGGGGCACGGCGAAGTTGCCGCTGCCGCCCCCGGTGTCCAGGACGTCCAGTGACTGCCGCCCCGTGGCCTTGACCCGGCGGTCCAGGGCGTCCTGGAGAACCTCCCAGACTACGGCGGTACGGAGGGAGGCGCGGGGTTGAGAGGGGCCGGAGCGCAGCGACGTCCGTTGAGAGTGGTGGGGGGAGACGGGCGGGCGCATCGGGTCCGACACGGCGATTGACTCCTCGGCGCGGCGCCGCCGACTGCACGGCGGAGCGAACGGGCTGCCTCCCGACCGCCCGGGGTCACGGGAGGTGGAAGGCTTCAGGCGCCCTCCACCCTATTGCCTACGACGGCCCACCCGGCCATCGCGGTGCCGCGTGACGCCGACGCCGGAGCCCTGGCAAGGCGGCCGGTGCACCCCCCGATCCACGGAACCTCCCTCAGCCCGCGTCCGGCATGTCGTCCCGCGCGTGACGGGAGCCGTCAGCCTCCTCCCCGTCCGTCCCGTCCGTCCCGTCCATGTCCGGCCGCGGCTGGGGCAGGATCGGCTGGAGCACCAGCATTCGCTCGACGAGGCGCAGGAACATCGCCACGTCGCGTATCAGGTCGTCGGCGTCCCGGCGGCTGGCCGCGCCCTGGATGCCCGCCTCGGCCCGGGCGCGGCGCCGGGCACCGGAGGCGAACAGCGCGCTCCACTCGGTGAGTTCGGGTGCGATCTCGGGGAGCACTTCCCATGCGCTCCTGATGCGGGCCCGGCGCCTGGGACTTGGCTCCGGGCGTCCCCGCGCGGCGAGCACGGCTGCGGCGATGCGCAGGGCGGCGAGGTGGGCTGTGGCGTAGCGCTCGTTCGACGTTTCCAGGACGGCGGTTTCGTCCAGGGCGGCACGGGCCTGGGCGAGCAGGTCGAGGGCCGCGGGCGGGGCCGTGGTCCGGCGGAGGACGGGGTGCACGTCGCTCGCCGGGCCGGTCAGTGAGGGGGCAGGGCCGGTGGCGCGGCGCCGGCGGGCGGCGGCTGCGTGATAGCTGGCCATGACGAACCTCCTGTCGTCAGTGTGACGGCACGCCCTGATACGGGATGCCGTATGTGCCCATCGTGAGGTATGGCACTGACAATCCGTTCTGACCTGGGATTTTGCTTCGATCGAGAGTTCGGGCTAACTTTTGCACTGACCAGTCAGTTCAAATGAAGAGGGGGCAGGGATGGGGGGAACCGTGGCCACGGCCGGCGTCACGGCCCAAGGTCTCGGCCTCGAAGGGCCCCGCGGATGGGCGTTCCGCGGGGTCTCCTTCGAGGCGGAGGCCGGCTCGCTGATCACGATCGAGGGGCCGTCCGGCACGGGCCGTACGTGCCTGTTGCTCGCGCTCACCGGGCGGATGAAGCCCACCGAGGGTTCCGCCACCGTGGACGGGGCCGAAGTGCCCAAGCGGATGGCGGCGGTACGGCGCGTCAGCGCCCTGGCCCATGTCCCGGGTGTGACCGACCTGGACCCGGCCCTGACCGTCGCCGAGCACCTCCGCGAACGTGCGCTGCTGCAGCGGCGGTTCGGCGACTCGTTGCGCGGGCTGCTGCGGCACCGTGGCGAGCGCAGGACCGAGGAGCGGCAGCGGATCGACGCCGCGCTGACGGCGGCGGGGTTCGACCTGGACTCCCTGCCCAAGGGTTCGCGTACGGCCGTGCGGGATCTGGAGCGGCTGGAGGCGCTGCGGCTGTCCGTCGCGCTGGCCCTCATCGCGCGCCCGCGCGTGCTCGGTGTCGACGACACCGACCTCAAGCTCTCGGACGCCGAACGGGCCGAGGCCTGGGCGCTGTTGAAGTCGATCGCCGAGGCCGGGACCACGGTCGTGGCGGTGTGCAGCGAGGCCCCCGACGGGACGGTCAAGGTGTCGACCCAGGCGGCCGACGAGGCATCCGAGCCCGAGGAAACCGACGGAAAGGAGGCCGCCGATGCGCTCGCCGAGGCTGGCCGCGCTTGAGCTCCGGCGCTTCGGCCGGGGGAAGCTGCCGCGTGCCGCCCTGGTCGCGCTGCTGGTGCTGCCCCTGCTGTACGGCGCCCTGTACCTGTGGTCGTTCTGGGACCCGTACGGCCGTCTGGACCGCATCCCCGTGGCGCTCGTGAACGACGACAAGGGGGCGAGCGTCGAGGGCAAGAAGCTCGCCGCCGGCGACGACATCACCAAGGGGCTGCGCGAGAGCGACGTGTTCGACTGGCGGGAGGTAAGTGCCGCCGAGGCCCAGAAGGGCGTCGAGAACGGCACCTACTACCTGTCGCTGACCATGCCCGACGACTTCAGTGAGCGGATCGCCTCCAGTTCGGGCGACTCCCCGGAGACGGGCGCTCTTCAGGTGCGTACGAACGACGCGAACAACTACATCGTCGGGCAGATCTCGCGGACGGTCTTCAGCGAGGTGCGTGAGGCCGCGTCGACGAAGGCGTCGCGGTCGTTCCTTGACAAGATCTTTGTCTCGTTCTCCGACATCCACGGCAAGACGGTCAAGGCCGCGAACGGCGCCGACAAGCTCGAAGGCGGCATCGGTAAGGCGGAGAAGGGCTCCAAGGACCTCGCCGACGGGCTGAAGGACGCCAAGAAGGGCAGCGGCAAGCTGTCCACGGGCCTGAAGAAGCTCAACACGGGCGCGGGCGATCTGGAGGACGGCTCCAGGCGGGTCGCGGAGGGGACGCAGACGCTGGCCGACCGGGTCAACGGGGTCGACAAGAAGATCGGGCCGTTCCTGAAGGACAACGAGAAGACCATCGGGGACACCGCCCAGCTGGTCGCCGACACCTCGGGTGCGATCCGCAACAACCTCGACGACCTGGTGGAGCGCGCTCCAGGCGCCGCCAAGGGCGCCCATACGGCGTCCGACGCGCTGAACCTCATCCACCAGACGCGCTGTGAGGACCCGGTCCTGCCCGACCCGGCCTGCTCCGACCTGAAGAAGGCGAAGCAGTCGGCCGCGGACGTGGCGGTGATCGCCGACGACCTCAACACGCTGATCGCCGACCAGGACGGCGACCTGAAGAAGCTCGACAAGCACCTCGCCACCCTCCAGAAGCAGTCCCAGGCGCTCGCCGACCGCGCGCCCCGCCTCTCCGAGGACCTCGACGACGCCGTCGCGAGGATCAACAAGCTGAACCAGGGGGCCGGCAAGGTCGCCGCGGGCGCCAAGAAGCTGCACTCTGGCCTCGGCTCGGCCAAGTCCGGCGCGGCGGACCTGGACAGCGGCGTGGGCGAGCTCAAGTCCGGCGCGGTCGACCTCAACGGCGGCATCTACAAGCTCGTCGACGGCTCCGGGAAGCTCTCGGACGGGCTGCACGACGGTGCCGAGAAGATCCCCGACTACGACAAGACGGCCCGCGAACAGCGCACCGAGGTCATGTCCGACCCGGTCCAGCTCGTCTCCCGGGACATGCACAAGGCGCCCAACTACGGCACCGGATTCGCCCCGTACTTCATCCCGCTGTCCCTGTGGGTGGGCGCGATGGTGGCGTACATGGTGATCACGCCGATGAACCGGCGTGCGCTCGCCGCGGGCGCCTCGGCTTGGCGGATCGCGCTGGCCGGCTGGCTGCCCGTGGTGGCGATCGGGGCGCTGCAGACGATGGCCCTGATGTCGGTGCTGCACTGGGCCGTCGGGCTGCAGATGGTGCGGGCGGCCGGGACGGTGGGCTTCCTGTTCCTCGTGACGGCATGCTTCGCGGCGATCGTGCAGTGGCTGAACGCGCGCTTCGGCGCGGCGGGCCGGATTCTCGTCCTGGCCTTCCTCATGCTGCAGTTGACGTCCGCGGGCGGTACCTATCCCGTGCAGACCAGCCCGGGCTTCTTCAACGCGCTGCACCCCTTCTTGCCGATGAGCTATGTCGTGGAGGCGCTCAGGAGGCTCATCACGGGCGGCGGGCTTGAACCGGTGTGGCACGCGTGCGTGGTGCTCGTCGCCTTCACCGCGGGCGCCCTCGCGCTGACCGCCCTGTCGGCCCGTCGCCGGCAGGTGTGGACGCTCGACCGGCTGCACCCGGAGCTGACCCTGTGAGAGCGCGCGGCACAATCAGGCCCATGGAAAGCAGCAACGCCGCGTCGGGCGGCAGCACGCGCCGTGAGGCCACCCGGCAGAAGCTCTACGAGGCGGCCGTCACACTCATCGCCGAACAGGGCTTCTCCGCCACCACCGTTGACGAGATCGCCGAACGGGCCGGGGTGGCGAAAGGCACGGTCTACTACAACTTCGCCAGCAAGTCGGTCCTCTTCGAGGAGCTTCTGCGCCACGGAGTCGAACTCCTCACCGCGTCCCTGCGGGAGGCGGCGGAGAAGACCGCGCGGGACGGCGGCAGCAAGGTGGCCGCCCTGGACGCGATGATCCGCGCGGGGCTGGTCTTCATCGACCGCTACCCGTCCTTCACCCAGCTCTACGTCGCCGAGTTGTGGCGGACGAACCGGGCCTGGCAGTCCACGCTGATGGTGGTCCGGCAGCAGGCCGTGGCGGTCGTCGAGGGCGTGCTGCGCGAGGGCGTGGACAATGGCGAGTTCAGCGAGGAGATCGACGTCCAGCTGACTGCCGCCGCCCTGGTCGGCATGGTCCTGGTGGCGGCGCTGGACTGGAAGTCGTTCCAGCCGGAGCGCTCCCTGGACGACGTGCACTCGGCGCTGTCCCGGCTGTTGCAGGGCCGGGTGAGCGGGCGCCACTGACGCGACAGGCGTCGTACGCACACGAAAGCGCCGGTTCGACGGTGGCCGCGTCCCCCGCGGGCCACTGCCGAACCGGCGCCCTCTCGTGCTCCCCCGTTTCCCCCGTACTCCCCCGTGTCCCCCGCTGGACCCCCGTCCGGCCGTTCCCCCGGGTCCCCCGTCTCGCTCCCGCCGACGCCGGGCCGGCGGAAGGAGCGGATCCGGGGCCCGCTCCGATTCCGGCGCCCCGTGTCGCCGGTGCCGGAGCCGATCCCCTTCTCCGTGCCCCCACTCTCTCGTTCCGGCAGGCCGGGCCCCATCCGCGCGCGTACTCAACTCACCGACTAGGTACGCGTACTCAGAACTGCGCACTCATCCCCAAGCCCCGCCGTTGCCGACTGGTTACGATCGCGTCCGTGTCCATACTTCCCTTGATCTTCACCAGCGGCTGGGCCAGCGGCGTCAACTCCTACGCCGTGGTCCTGCTGCTCGGCGTGTTCGGCGCGACAGGGCTGAGCGACGAGGTGCCCGAGGCGCTGCAACGTCCCGACGTACTGATCGCGGCCGGCGTGCTGTTCCTCTGCGAGGCCGTCGCCGACAAGATCCCGTACGTGGACTCGGCCTGGGACTCGGTGCACACCGTGATCCGGCCGGTGGCGGGCGCGGTCGTGGCCGCGCTGCTCGCCGGGCAGAGCGGGTCGCTGCCCGAGCTGGCGGCCGGCGCGGTCGGCGGTTCCACGGCGCTGCTGAGCCACCTGGTCAAGGCGGGCACGCGGATGGCGGTCAACACCTCGCCGGAGCCGTTCAGCAACATCGTGGTGAGCATCGCCGAGGACCTCGGGGTCGGCGCCCTCATCACCCTCGCGATCTTCTACCCCGTCGCCGCGGCGGTCATCGCGGGCGTTCTGCTGCTCGCCGGGCTGCTGCTGCTCCTCTTCCTGGTCTCACGGATCCGTCGCTTCCTGCGCCGCAGGGCGGAGCGCCGGGAGGAGAAGCGGCTCACCCAGGCGGTGGGGCAACGGCCCGGCTGAGGCGTCCGCACAGGACCTCGGGTGTGCTTGCGCCCGAGGTCAGGGAGCCGTTGTCAGTGACGGCCGATAAAGTCCCACGCATGGCAAGGATTGCGGTGATCGGCGCCGGGATGGGCGCGATGGCGGCCGCTGCCCGGCTCGCCGTCGCGGGCCACCGGGTGGCGGTGTACGAGCGTACGGAGACGTACGGCGGAGCGGTGCGCCGCTTCGAGCGTGACGGCTTCGGGTTCGACACGGGCCCGGGGCTGCTCCCCCTCCCCGCCGTGTACCGCGATCTGTTCGTCAAGACCGGCAAGGAGCCCCTGGAGGCGTGCGTCGAGCTGGTCCAGGTCGACCCGTCCGCGCGGCATGTCTTCGCGGACGGCACCGAGGTCAATCTGCCGAACGCGTCGCGCGCGGGCATCGTGACAGCCCTCGACGAAGCGCTGGGCGCCGGTACGGGCGGCCGGTGGGGCGACTTCCTGGTCCGCGCCCGCGAGGCCTGGGACCGCACGCGCAGACCGCTGCTGGAGGAGCCCCTGTGGCCGAACTGGCAGGTGCTGGCCGAGCGCGAGCCCTACCCTGCGGTCCCCCACAAGCGGTTCCTGCGCACCCGCCGGGCCGGCACCCTCGCCGAGGTCGGCGCCTGGGAGCTGCGCGACCCCCGGCTCGTCGCCTTGCTGGAGAGCCACGCGCTCGCGTACGGCCTGGATCCGCGCGAGACCCCGGCGAGCGCGGCGGTGCTGCCGTACCTGGAGCACGCGTTCGGGATCTGGTATGTGCGCGGCGGCATACGGGAGTTGGCGCGGGCGGTGTACGAGCGGTGCGTGGCCCGGAAGGTCGAGTTCAGCTTCGGCGCGGAGGTCGCCGGGGTGCTGGAGAAGGACGGCCGGGCGGCGGGGCTGGAGTTGGCCGACGGTTCGGTGGTGGAGGCCGACTTCGTGGTCTCCGGGGTCACCCCCGGGGTGCTGGACCGCCTCGTCCGGGGCACGGCGCCACGCGGCGAGGATGAGGTCGCGCCCCAGCGCGGGGCGGCGAGCCGTCTGACGGTGCTGCTGGCGCTGCGCGGGGCCCGGCCGGAAGGAGTGGCGCACCGAACTGTGGTGCACGCAGAGGACCGTGAGGCCGAGTTGGACGCCTTGTTCGGGACGGCGGGGGGCATGGCCGCCCGGGCCACGGTCACCGTCCTGCGGCCCGACGACCCGGAGCTGGTTCCGGACCCCGGGCATGAGGCGATCACGCTCACTTCGACGGTGCCGGCACAGCCTGACTGGAGCGGGGCGGAATCGGAGGCCTTCGCCCGGCACTCCGAGGACCTGATCACGGTCGCGGAGCGTGCCGTCCCGGACCTGCGTGACCGGCTCCTCTGGCACGAGGTGCGTACGCCGGCCGCCATCGCGGCGGAGACCGGCGCGGAGGGCGGAGCGGTTCCGGCACCCTCGCTGGCCGCGGCGGAGGGGCGTCTGCTGCACGCGTCCAACAGCACGGCCGTGTCCGGCCTGTTCACGGTCGGCGGCTGGTCCCACCCGGGCGGCGGGCTCCCCCACGCCGGCATGTCGGGCGCGCTGGTGGCGGGACTGATCGTGGAGGGGCCCGAGTTCCGGGGCTCTCAGTGACCCGGGCGTGAGCCGCGCCGGGCGTGGCCGTCAGAAGCGGTACTGCTCGTCGTACCCCTGCCCGTGCCCCTGCTGCTGGCCCTCGCCCTGGTACGGGTACTGCTGCTCGGGCGGGAGTTCGCCGCCGTAGGCCTCGTCGGTGCGTTGCTGCGGGACCCAGACGCCGCCGGCCGGCGTCTCGCCGCCGTAGGTGCCGGTGGCGTACTGGTCCTGGGTGTAGCCCTGCTGGCCGTACTGCTGCTGGCCATAGGCGTCGTAGGAGGCGCCGCCGTAGGTCTGGGTGCCGATGTACGGGTCGGAGTACGCGGCGTACTGCTGCTGGCCGGTGGCGTCGTAGCCGTACTGCTGCTGGTCGTAGCCGGTGTAGCCGTCGTACGCGTAGGTCTGGTCGGCCGTCGCGTACTGGTCCTGGTGCTGGCCGGTGGCCGCGTAGTTCTGCTCGGCGGCGGCGTAGGCGGGGTCGCCGCCGTATATGCCGTAGGAGCCCGTGTCGTCCGGCAGGGGCTGCGGTTCATAGACGGAGGTCGTCTCCGCGGCGGTGGGCTGAGCTGTGCGTGACGGGGTGAACACGTCGTCGCGGTCGTAGTCGTCGCCGTAACCGACGCCGTCGTGGCCGTACTTGGCGTCATTGTCCGCGTAGCCGCCCTCGGCCGCCTCCAGGTCGGAGACCTCGAGGGTCGGTTCCTGGCGGTCGGGCTCACCGCGGCGGCGCTTGGCGGCGGCCAGCGGGCCCAGGGCCGGCGCGGAGACCGCCCAGCCGGCCGAGAAGCCGCGGCGGAACGACAGCGTGACGTAGGTCTGGCCGACCGCGAACGCTGCCGCGCCCAGACCGATGACGATGACGGAAGGAATCAGCACCCCGACCACGACGCCGAGGAACCCGACGAAGGCGAGCAGCCGCCAGCGCAGCCGCGCCTTGTACTGCAGAAGCACCTCGCCCAGCAGCCACAGCGCGACGACGCCGAATGCGATGTAGAGGACCGTCCAGCCCATGTACGCCCCTCTCCCAGTGGCCGCCTACGCAGTGTGACGTATATCAGGACGGCCGGTCTAGGCCTGCGGTGGGTGGTGCAGGCCCAGGCTTTCGTAGATTTCCAAGGTAGCTGTGGAGTTGTTGAGCGTGATGAAGTGCAGTCCGGGCACTCCCTCGGCCAGCAGCCGCGCGCAGAACTCCGTGGCGAACTCGATGCCAATGGAGCGTACAGCCGCGGGATCGTCCTTGGCTGTGAGGATCCGCTCTTTCAGGGCGGCCGGGAAGGCGGCGTTGGTGAGGGAGGGAATGCGTTCCAGCGTCTTTACGCTGGCGATCGGCATGATCTCCGGGATGATCGGGGTGTCGCAGCCCGCGGCCGCCACCCGGTCGCGCAAACGCAGGTAGTCCTCCGGATCGAAGAACATCTGCGTGATCGCGTAGTCCGCGCCCGCGCGGCACTTGTCGACGAAGTGACCGACGTCCGCCTCCCAGTCGGCGGAGCGCGGGTGCATCGCGGGGAAGGCCGCCACGCCCACGCAGAAGTCTCCGGAGGCCTTGATCAGTTCGACGAGTTCGGCGGCGTAGGCAAGGCCCTGCGGATGCCGCACCCAGTCGCCCAGCGGGTCACCGGGCGGGTCGCCGCGCAGGGCCAGCATGTTGCGGATCCCGGCGTCGGCGTACTGCCCGATGATGTTGCGCAGGTCCGCCACCGAGTGGTCGACGGCGGTGAGGTGGGCGATCGGGGTGAGCGTGGTGTCCGAGGCGATCGCCTCGGTCGCCTTGACCGTGCCCGCGCGGGTGGAACCGCCCGCGCCATAGGTCACGGAGACGAAGTCGGGTCCTACGGCCTCGACCCGGCGCAGCGCGTTCCACAGGTTCCGCTCGCCCTTCGGGGTCTTGGGCGCGTAGAACTCGAAGGAGTACGTCGTCTTTCCGGTCGCGAGCATCTCGCGCACGGTACGAGCGTGGTCCGATCTGATGGATGCGGTGCCGAGGGCCATACTCGCAGGTTAGTCAGGGGGCCCCGGTCCCCCAACCGGACGCAGGACATTTGCCCGATTTGCCGGGTTGTTGTCCACGCCTTGGACAAACGTCAGGAAATCCGGGGCCGGGTGCCCACCAGGGCGGGCGGGGCACTACCCCTGCCGCAGCCGCTTGGCGAACTCCGCCGCCGCCGCGCCCGGGTCGTCCGCCTCCGTGATCGCCCGTACGACGACGACACGGCGGGCGCCCGCCTCCAGCACCTGGTCGAGGTTGGCGAGGTCGATGCCGCCGATGGCGAACCAGGGGCGGTCGGTGCCGAGGGCGGCTGTGTGCCGGACCAGGTCGAGACCGGGGGCGTGGCGGCCGGGCTTGGTGGGGGTCGGCCAGCAGGGGCCGGTGCAGAAGTAGTCGACGTCCTCCTGGACGGCGGCCGCGGAGGCCTCGGACTCGGAGTGCGTGGAGCGGCCGATGAGGACGTCGCCGCCGAGGATCGCGCGGGCCGCGGGTACGGGGAGGTCGCCCTGGCCCAGGTGCAGGACGTCGGCGCCGGCGGCATGGGCCACGTCGGCACGGTCGTTGACCGCGAGGAGCTTGCCGTGCCGGGCGCAGGCGTCGGCGAAGACCTTCAGGTGCTCGAGTTCCTCGGCCGCCTCCATGCCCTTGTCCCGCAACTGCACGATGTCGACGCCCCCCGCCAGCACGGCGTCCAGGAACTCCGCGAGGTCGCCCTGCTGCTTGCGGGCGCCGGTGCAGAGGTAGAGCCGGGCATCGGCGAGCTGGGCGCGGGCGGTGCCTGCGGTGACGGTGTCGGACATACGGTGCCCCCTGTGGTCGGGTTGCCGGACGGGTGACGTCGGGCGGGTGCCGGACGGTGGCACGGTAGCCGGAGCGGGGCGCGACGTCGCGGAGCGGTGGGGTGTGGTGGGCCGGGGCGGGGTGGCAGCGGACCCGGCCGCCGGTGCGGGCGAGCCCTGCTTCGTGCCCCGGGACGCCTTACTTCGCGCCCGGGGACGCCCTGCTTCGAGCCCGGGGACGGCGCCCCTCCGGCGGCGGCCTCGACCTCGATCCGGCACCGGCCGACGGGGCACGCCCGGCCGACCCATGCCGGCCGGACGGCCGAAGCCTCCTCGCTTACGGAGACGCCGTCGCGCCGGTGGCCCATGAGCCCGGCCCCGGCCCCGAGCGGGAACGGTAGCGGCAGGTTCTCCCCACCGCTCCCCGCCACTTCCCACCGTGCGGTCACTCCACCGTGCGCCACGCGCGTCCCGCTCCCGGCTCCCGGCTCCGGGCCGCAACGGGACGCGGCCGTGGCCCTTGGGGCGGCCCCGGCCCGGGCGCCGGACGGTGTTCGGATCGGTGGGTTCGGACTCAGACGGCGAGCGCCTGGGCTCGGCGCTTCACCTCCGTGCCGCGATTCTCACTGAGGGCTTGCGCGGGGGTGCCGGGCAGGCTGTCGTCGGGGGTGAAGAGCCACTCCAGCATCTCTTCGTCCGTGAAGCCGTCGTCCCGCAGGAGCGTCAGGGTCCCGGACAGACCCTTGACGACCTTGTCCCCGTCGATGAAGGCGGCGGGGACGTGCAGTGCGCGGTTCTCACCACGGCGTACGGCGATGAGCTGGCCGTCCTTGACCAGCTGCCGGACGCGGGTCACCTCGACGCCGAACATTTCGGCGATGTCGGGGAGGGTGAGCCAGGCGGGGACGAGAGCATCGGTTTTTGCGTCAATCTCGGTCACGGAACAAGCCTGCCATCTGCCACTGACAGTCGGAAGCCAGGCCGGTCCGCCCGGAGGACCTGTTGGGGTGACGTGCTACGCCACCGCGGCTTTCATCGGCCGTCCCGGATCCTTCAGCAGCTCCGCGTTCACCGGCGTGCCCGCCTCGATCAGCCGTCGGCCCTGCGCCAGATCCCTCGGCCGGCCCACCGCCAGCAGGGCGACGAGCCGGTCCCCCCGCAGCCAGCAGACGGTCCAGGCGGGGCCCGACGGATCGCCGCGCCACAGAAGCGTGTCGGCGGCGGCGTGATGGCCGGCGTACTGGACGAAGCGGCCGAACTGCTCGGACCAGAAGTACGGCACGGGGTCGTAGATCGCGGAGCTCTCGCCGAGGATGTTCGCGGCGACCGTGCGCGGGCCCTGGAGGGCGTTGTCCCAGTGGTGGACCAGGAGGCGCGCGCCGTACCGCCCCGACGGGAAGGAGGCGCAGTCGCCGACCGCGTAGACGTCCGGCACGGACGTGCGCAGGCGCTCGTCGGCCACGACGTCGCCCTGTGCTCCGAGCTCGATGCCCGAGCCCGCCAGCCAGGCCGTGGCGGGCCGCGCCCCGATGCCGACCACGACCGCGTCGGCGGGCACCCACGAGCCGTCGTCGAGGATCACCTCGCCGGGCTCGACGCGCTCCACGCGCGCGTGCGTACGCAGCACCGTCCCGCTGTCCTCGTACCAGGCGGTCATCGGCGCCGCCACCTCCGCGGGCAGGGCACCCGCGAGCGGCCGCTCGGCCGCCTCCACGACCGTCACCGCGCAGCCCGCCTCGCGCGCGGCCGTGGCGAACTCCGCGCCGATCCAGCCCGCGCCGACGACCACGATGTCGTGCTGCCGGGCCAGCACCGGCCGCAGCCGCTCGGCGTCGTCCAGGGTGCGCAGCAGATGCACGCCGGGCACACCCTCCGCGCCCGGCAGCCGGATCGGTTCGGCGCCGGTGGCGAGGACGAGGACGTCGTACGGGACGGGCCCGGCCTCGGTGTCCAGCTGGTGCTCGGCGGGGCGCACGCCCAGCACCTCGCGCCCCAGCTGGAGTTCGACCCCGAGCGCCTCGAAGTCGACGTCGAAGGCGGAGCCCTCGGCCTTGCCGAGCAGCACGGCCTTGGACAGGGGCGGCCTGTCGTACGGCTGGTGGGGCTCGGCGCCGATCAGTGTGACGGTGCCGGTGAAACCCTGTTCCCGCAGGGCGACCGCCGTTTGTACGCCGGCCATGCCCGCGCCGGCCACGACCACACGGCGTGCCGCTGACGTGCCCCGTTGCTGCGTCTGCTCGCTCACCTGATCACCATAGACAACTGACTATTCGTCAGTCAGGGGGCGTGCTCAGTGACCTGCTGCACAACCTCGACCGGAAGCTGCTCCACCACGCTGGTCCCGCTGCCCGTCTGCGACTCCCATTCCCAGGTCTCCTCCAGCCGCACCCGCCCGTCGGGCAGCTCGACCACCATCGACACACAGTGCCCCGACGACGTCGTGCCGTCCCGCTTGAGCTGCACGTACCGGAAGTCCAGCCGGTCGTCTTCCCTGGTGCCCACGAGATGGCCGCGTACGACGTCGCCGCCCGCGTACTCGGCCCAGATCTCGCCGTCCTTCTCGTGGTACGCGAACCGGGTGCGTGTACCCACCTGACCTGGGGCCTGGTCCGCGACCGGGGCGAGGACGAGACCGTCGAGCGAGCGGGGCACGGGCGCGGGCTCCCTTACTGAGACTTCGGGCGGCGGGCTAGGGTGGCCAACGTAGAGCACTCGCGGGAGCCCGGACGCACCGGGCTGAGAGGGAGGCTGGCGGCCTCCGACCGTACGAACCTGATCCGGGTCATGCCGGCGAAGGGAGGGGCTGGACGCCCATGTCGCGTACGCGAACCTCAGACGTCCTCGTCATCGGGGGCGGCATCATCGGCCTGGTCACGGCGTGGCGGGCCGCGCAGCGCGGGTTCACGACGGTTGTCGTGGACCCCGAGCCGGGTGGCGGAGCCGCCCAGGTGGCGGCCGGGATGCTGGCCGCCGTCACGGAACTGCACTACGGCGAGCAGACCCTGCTCGGCCTGAACCTGGCCTCGGCCCGCCGCTATCCGGACTTCGCGGCCGAGCTGACCGACCTGACCGGCCATGACCTCGGCTACCGCCGGTGCGGCACGCTCGCCGTCGCGCTGGACGCGGACGACCGTGCCCATCTGCGCGACCTGCACGCCCTGCAACGCCAGTCCGGCCTGGACTCCGAGTGGCTGTCCGGGCGGGAGTGCAGGCGCCTGGAGCCGATGCTCGCGCCGGGCGTGCGCGGCGGGCTGCGGGTGGACGGCGACCACCAGATCGACCCGCGGCGGCTGTCCGGGGCGCTGGTGGCCGCGTGCGAGCGGGCCGGGGTGGTCTTCCACCGGGCCTGGGCCGAGCGCTTCGACGTCGTCCGGGACCGGGCCGCCGGAGTCACCACGGCGGACGGCACCGAGCTGCGCGCGGGCCACGTCGTCCTCGCGGCCGGGAGCCTCAGCGGGCGTCTGCCCGGGGTCCCGGACGACGTACTGCCGCCCGTGCGCCCCGTGAAGGGACAAGTGCTGCGGCTGACGGTGCCGCAGCGGTACGCGCCGTTCCTGAGCCGGACCGTGCGGGCCGTGGTGCGGGGCAGCCAGGTGTATCTGGTGCCGCGCGAGAGCGGGGAGCTGGTCGTGGGGGCGACGAGCGAGGAGCTGGGCTGGGACACCACGGTGACCGCGGGCGGCGTGTACGAGCTGCTGCGCGACGCGCACGAGCTGGTGCCGGGCATCACCGAACTGCCGCTCACCGAGACGCGGGCCGGCCTGCGCCCGGGCTCCCCCGACAACGCGCCGCTGCTCGGCCCGACCGAGCTGGACGGGCTGTCGCTGGCCACCGGGCACTACCGCAACGGCGTGCTGCTCACGCCGGTCACCGGCGACGTCATGGCGCATGTCCTGGCCACCGGTGAGCTCCCGGACGAGGCCCGCGCCTTCACCCCCAGGCGCTTCACCGCCGCCGCACTCACGGAGCAGCCCGCATGAGCGTCCCGGTCACCATCTCGGTCAACGGCGAGCGTCGGCAGATCGAGCCGGGCACGGCTCTCGACACGCTCGTGAAGTCCCTCACCGCGGCGCCCTCCGGAGTGGCCGCCGCCCTCAACGAAACCGTCGTCCCGCGCACGCAGTGGCCATCGACGTCCCTCTCCGAGGGGGACCGTGTCGAGGTCCTGACCGCCGTCCAAGGAGGCTGAACCATGGCCGACGATCCCTTTGTCATCGGGGGCAACTCCTTCTCGTCCCGTCTGATCATGGGCACGGGCGGAGCGCCCAGCCTGGACGTGCTGGAACGGGCGCTGGTGGCGTCCGGGACGGAGCTGACGACGGTCGCGATGCGGCGGGTGAACGCGTCGGTGCACGGCTCGGTGCTCTCGGTGCTGGAGAAGCTCGGGATCCGGGTGCTGCCGAACACGGCGGGATGCTTCACGGCGGGAGAGGCCGTGCTGACGGCCCGCCTCGCGCGCGAGGCACTCGGTACGGATCTGATCAAGCTGGAGGTCATCGCGGACGAGCGGACGCTGCTGCCGGACCCGATCGAGCTCCTTGACGCTGCCGAGACGCTGGTGGACGACGGGTTCACCGTGCTGCCGTACACCAATGACGATCCCGTGCTGGCGCGGAAGCTGGAGGACGTCGGCTGTGCGGCGATCATGCCGTTGGGGTCGCCGATCGGTTCGGGCCTCGGCATCCGCAATCCGCACAACTTCCAGCTGATCACGGAGCACGCGCGCGTGCCGGTGATTCTGGACGCGGGAGCCGGTACGGCGTCGGACGCGGCGCTCGCGATGGAACTGGGGTGCGCGGGTGTGATGCTCGCCTCAGCGGTGACGCGGGCCCAGGAGCCGGTGCTGATGGCCGATGCGATGCGGCATGCGGTGGAGGCGGGGAGGCTGGCCCACCGGGCGGGGAGGATTCCGATGCGGCACTTCGCGGAGGCGTCGTCGCCGGTCGAGGGCCTGGCGAGGCTGGACCCGGAGCGGCCCGCGTTCTGAAAGCGTTCCGAAAGCAGTTCTGAACGCACGTTCGATGGAAAGTCTTCGGCCAGTGAGGCGTCCGTCACAGGTCAGCTTCAGTCCCGCCCCGATCCCGGCCGAACCGGGAGGCGTGTCGGTGTCGGCTCGTACACTCACCTGCGTGGATACGACCCTTCAAGACCCTCTGGTCGGGCAGGTGCTCGACGGCCGGTATCGCGTGGACGCGAGGATCGCGGTCGGCGGGATGGCCACGGTCTACCGGGCCGTGGACACCCGCCTCGACCGCGTGCTCGCGCTCAAGGTGATGCA
This sequence comes from Streptomyces sp. NPDC107528, assembly GCF_055639295.1. Taxonomy (NCBI): domain Bacteria; kingdom Bacillati; phylum Actinomycetota; class Actinomycetes; order Kitasatosporales; family Streptomycetaceae; genus Streptomyces; species Streptomyces sp. NPDC107528. The sequence continues at coordinate 622,454 of NZ_JBVKAV010000002.1, read as the reverse complement.
TCCCGCCCTGGCGGTCGACGGGGTGTTCGTCGACCGGTTCATCCGGGAGGCGAAGTCCGTCGCCCGGTTGGCCCACCCGAACGTGGTGCAGGTCTTCGACCAGGGCACCGACGGGTCGTACGTCTATCTCGCCATGGAGTACGTCGCGGGCTGCACCCTGCGCGACGTGCTGCGCGAGCGCGGGGCACTGCAGCCGCGCGCCGCCCTCGACATCCTTGAGCCGGTGCTGGCCGCGCTCGGCGCCGCGCACCGCGCCGGGTTCGTGCACCGGGACATGAAGCCGGAGAACGTCCTCATAGGGGACGACGGCCGGGTCAAGGTCGCCGACTTCGGGCTCGTGCGGTCCGTGGACACCGTGACCAGCACCACCGGTGCCGTGCTGGGCACCGTCTCCTATCTCGCGCCCGAGCAGATAGAGCAGCCGGGCGCCGCCGACGCCCGTGTCGACGTGTACGCGTGCGGCGTCGTGCTCTACGAGATGCTCACCGGTGACAAGCCGCACGACGGGGACTCCCCCGCCGTGGTGCTCTACAAGCACCTGCACGAGGACGTCCCGCCGCCCTCGGCGATAGCGCCGGGGCTGGCGTACGAGCTCGACGAGTTGGTCGCGTCGGCCACCGCGCGCAATCCGGACATCCGTCCGTTCGACGCCGTGGCGCTGCTCGCGCTGGCCCGGGACACGCGCGCCGCGCTGAGCGCGGAGCAACTGGACGCGGTGCCGCCGCAGGCGCTCACGGCGGAGCACAGCAACGCCGACGACCGTACGAGCGTGATCCCGCGCGCGCTGAACATCCAGCGGCCGCTGCCCGTGAACGAGGACGAGCCGGAGCACGAGGCCGTCTTCAACAGGACGAGCCGGCTGGAGTCGCCGCCCCCGCCGCCCCGGCGCCGGTCACGGACGTCGCGCGCTCCGCGCGGGCCGCTCGTCGTCGTCGCCGCCGTACTGCTGGCCCTGGGCCTCGGTGTCGGCATCTGGTACATCAACTCCGGCCAGTTCACCGAGGTCCCGCCGCTGCTGTCCAAGACCGAGGCGCAGGCCCGGGACCGGCTGGAGGACTCCGGGCTCGACCTCGGCAAGGTCGAGCGCGCGTTCAGCGACACCGTCAAGCGCGGCACCGTCATCAGCACGGACCCGGACACGGGCGCCCGCATCCGGCACAACGACTCCGTGAGTCTGGTCATCTCGCTGGGACCGCAGACCGTGAAGGTGCCCGACCTCCAGGGCTACCCGCTGGACAAGGCGAAGAGCGAGCTGAAGGAGAGCGGCCTGGAGCCGGGCAGGGTGATCCGGGAGTTCAACGACGACGTCACCAGCGGCTCCGTGATCTCCTCGACCCCCGAGACCGGCACCAAGGTCCGCTCCGGCGCCGCGATCGAGCTCACCGTCAGCAAGGGCAGCCCGGTGGACGTCCCCGACGTCACCGGCTCGACCCCGGCCGACGCGCGGGCCGAGCTGGAGGAGGCCGGCCTGAAGGTGAGGATCGCCCCCGCGCGGGTCAACTCCGAGTTCGCCGCGGGCCAGGTCGCCCAGCAGTCGCCGACGGAGGGCAAGCAGGCCGCCGAGGGCGACACCGTGACGCTGACGCTGTCCAAGGGCCCCGAGATGATCGAGGTCCCGGACGTGGTCGGTGACAGCGTCGACGACGCCACGACCGCGCTGGAGTCGGCCGGCTTCCAGGTCGACGAGGACCGCGGCCTGCTCGGACTGTTCGGCGACACGGTCAAGAAGCAGTCCGTGAAGGGCGGGAAGACGGCACCGAAGGGGTCGACGATCACGATCACCATCCGGTGACGGGGCACTCTCCACATCCGGCTCGTCACCGGCCGGTCATCGGGCGGGCAGGGCCGCATGACACCCTGAACGGGTGAGAAGTCAGCAGTCCGGCACCGCCCCGTCGGGCCCCTCCCGCAACCCCGTCGGCGGCCACGTCCCCGTGGCCGGCGGGCTCAGTTCCGTCGGGCTCACCTACGCCCACGACCTCAAGGCCGAGACGGTCCAGGTCTTCGTCGCCAACCCGCGCGGCTGGGCCACGCCGGCGGGGAACCCGCGGCAGGACGAGGAGTTCCGCGCGGTGTGCGAGGCCGAGTCGATCCCGGCGTATGTGCATGCGCCGTATCTGATCAACTTCGGCTCTCACACCGAGGCGACGGTCGAGAAGTCGGTCGAGTCGCTGCGGCACTCGCTGCGGCGCGGGCGGGAGATCGGGGCGCTGGGCGTGGTCGTGCACACGGGCAGCGCGACCGGCGGCCGGGAGCGGACCGTGGCACTCAAGCAGGTACGCGAGCACATGCTGCCGCTCCTCGACGAGCTGACCCACGACGACGACCCTTTCCTGCTGCTGGAGTCCACCGCCGGGCAGGGTTCCTCACTCTGCTCGCGGACCTGGGACTTCGGGCCGTACTTCGAGGCGCTGGACGCCCATCCGAAGCTGGGCGTGTGCCTGGACACCTGCCACATCTTCGCCGCCGGCCATGACCTGACCGGCCCGTCCGGCATGCACCAGACGCTCGACCTGCTGGTGGACACCGTCGGCGAGGGCCGCCTGAAGCTGATCCACGCCAATGACTCCAAGGACGTCGTCGGCGCCCACAAGGACCGGCACGAGAACATCGGCGCAGGTCACATCGGCGAGGACCCGTTCCGGGCACTGATGACGCACCCGGCCACCGAGGGCGTACCGCTGATCATCGAGACACCGGGCGGGAAGGAAGGGCACGCGGCGGACGTGGAGCGGCTGAAGAAGCTTCGCGACGCGTAACCCGGCCCGGCAGGAGCAGGAGCAGGAGCAGGACACGAAAGGACAGGACAGGACAGGGTTGGGAATACCCCTGGGGGGTATATGGTTCCTGCTCGGTACGGGAACCGTGACCTGGCATCGGGGGCACTCATGCAGCACGAGGCGCACGCGGCACACGCTCACCACGAGGTGGCCGCCACCAGCACGTGGGCGATGGCGATTCGGGCCACCCTGCACTGCCTCACAGGCTGCGCCATCGGCGAAGTGCTGGGCATGGTGATCGGCACGGCGCTCGGCTGGAGCACCGTACCGACGCTGATCCTGGCGATCGCCCTCGCCTTCTTCTTCGGCTACGCACTCACCCTGCGCGGGGTGCTGAAGGCGGGCGTCGACCTGCGTGCCGCGCTCAAGGTGGCGCTGGCCGCGGACACCCTGTCCATCGCCGTGATGGAACTGGTCGACAACGGTGTGATCGTGCTGTGGCCCGGCGCCATGGACGCCGAGCTCGCCGACCCGCTGTTCTGGTGGGTGCTGGCGATCGCGCTGACCGTCGCCTTCGTTCTGACGACTCCGGTCAACAAGTGGATGATCGGGCGCGGCAAGGGGCATGCGGTGGTGCACCAGTACCACCACTGAAGGCCTCGGTACGACCGCCGAAGGTCACAGCTCAGGCCCGTCCCCGGGCTCCTCCTGGTACGAGTACCGCTGTTCCTTCCACGGGTCCCCGAGGTTGTGGTACCCGCGCTCCTCCCAGAACCCGCGCCGGTCGGCGGTCATGTACTCCACGCCCCGGACCCACTTCGGCCCCTTCCAGGCGTACAGATGGGGGACGACCAGACGGAGGGGGAATCCGTGCTCCGCCGTGAGCAGTTCGCCATCCTTGTGGGTCGCGAAGATCGCGAGATCGGAGGCGAAGTCGGCAAGGCGCAGGTTGGAGCTGAAGCCGTACTCGGCCCACACCATCACATGCGTGACGGCCGGGGCGGGCGGGGCGATGTCGAGGATCGTACGGGCCGGGATGCCGCCCCACTCCGCGCCGAGCATGCTGAACTTCGTGACGCAGTGCAGATCGGCGACGACGGTCTTGTACGGCAGAGCCGTGAACTCCTCGTGGGTCCAGCAGTGCTTCTCGCCGTCGGCGGTGGCCCCGAACACCCTGAACTCCCAGCGTTCGGGACGGAACTTGGGGACCGGGCCGTAGTGCGTGACCGGCCAGCCGCGCTGCACTCGCTGTCCCGGCGGAAGCTCGGCGTGTGCTGCTGCTCCACCTTCGCGCTCTGCCGGCTGACCCATGTCTCCATCCTGACAGACCGGGGGCAGTGCACCTGACCACACCCCTCCGCAATCCACCGCAAACTGGACTAAGCATGCACTTACTTACTAAGTGAAGACTTACTGGACGATCTTCTTCAGCGGTGGAATCATGCGGCGCAACCCGCCAGTTACCACGCGTGGAAGGAGCCTCTGCGATGCAGGGCGACCCCGAGGTCCTCGAATTCCTCAACGAGCAGCTGACCGGCGAGCTCACGGCGATCAACCAGTACTGGCTGCACTACCGGATCCAGGACAACAAAGGCTGGACCAAGCTCGCCAAGTACACGCGTGAAGAGTCCATCGATGAGATGAAGCACGCGGACAAGCTCACCGAGCGCATCCTCATGCTGGACGGCCTGCCCAATTACCAGCGGCTGTTCCACGTGCGGGTCGGCCAGACGGTCACCGAGATGTTCCAGGCCGACCGTCAGGTCGAGGTCGAGGCGATCGACCGCCTCAAGCGCGGCATCGAGGTGATGCGCACCAAGGGCGACATCACATCCGCGAACATCTTCGAGTCGATCCTCGAGGACGAGGAGCACCACATCGACTACCTGGACACCCAGCTGGAACTCATCGAGAAGCTCGGTGAGGCCCTCTACCTCGCGCAGCAGATCGAGCAGCCGAGCTAGGCCGCGTCCTCAAGATCGGCGAGCAAGGGCTCACCCTGGTCGGCCAGCTCCCGGCGCGGGCAGGCACCCCTGCCCAGGAGCGCTTGGATACGGCGCACACACGAGCCGCAGTCCGTGCCGGCCTTGCAGGCCGAAGCTATCTGGCGGGGAGTGCAGGCACCGCCCTCCGCGTGCTTCTTGACCTGCTGCTCGGTGATGCCGAAGCAGCTGCAGACGTACACGCGGTTCACCTCCCGGCGGGATCGATGCGCCATCCCCTTGATCGGTGAGGCTAACCTAACCTTACCCGTCACACAGGAACCGTAAAAGTGGGGTGGGGCGCGGATCGTATGTGATCCGCGCCCCACCTCTTTGCGTGTAACAACCGAACCGGCTACTGGTCCCTGTACATCTCCGCGACGAGGAACGCCAGGTCAAGCGACTGGCTGCGGTTGAGCCGCGGGTCGCAGGCCGTCTCGTATCGCTGGTGCAGATCGTCGACGAAGATCTCGTCGCCGCCGCCCACGCACTCGGTGACATCGTCGCCGGTGAGCTCCACGTGGATGCCGCCCGGGTGGGTGCCGAGGGCCTTGTGGACCTCGAAGAAGCCCTTGACCTCGTCGAGCACGTCGTCGAAGCGGCGGGTCTTGTGACCGGAGGCCGCCTCGAAGGTGTTGCCGTGCATCGGGTCGGTCACCCAGGCCACGGTGGCGCCCGAGGCGGTGACCTTCTCGACCAGCTCGGGGAGCTTGTCGCGGACCTTGTCGGCGCCCATCCGGACGATGAAGGTCAGCCGGCCCGGCTCGCGCTCGGGGTCCAGGCGCTCGATGTACTGCAGCGCCTCCTCGGCCGTCGTGGTCGGGCCGAGCTTGATGCCGATCGGGTTGCGGATCTTGGAGGCGAACTCCACGTGCGCGTGATCCAGCTGCCGGGTGCGCTCACCGATCCACACCATGTGGGCGGAGACGTCGTACAGCTGCCCGGTGCGCGAGTCGACCCTGGTCAGCGCGGATTCGTAGTCGAGCAGCAGCGCCTCGTGCGAGGAGTAGAACTCGACCGTCTTGAACTCCTCCGGGTCGGCCCCGCAGGCGTGCATGAAGTTCAGCGCCTGGTCGATCTCGCGGGCGAGCTGCTCGTAGCGCTGGCCGGACGGGGACGACTTCACGAAGTCCTGGTTCCAGGCGTGCACCTGGCGCAGGTCGGCGTAACCGCCGGTGGTGAAGGCGCGCACCAGGTTGAGCGTGGAGGCGGACGCGTTGTACATCCGCTTCAGGCGCTCGGGGTCCGGGATGCGGGCGGCCTCGTTGAAGTCGAAGCCGTTGACCGAGTCGCCGCGGTACGTCGGCAGGGTCACACCGTCGCGGGTCTCGGTGCCCTTGGAGCGCGGCTTGGAGTACTGGCCGGCGATACGGCCGACCTTCACCACGGGGACGGACGCGGCGTACGTCAGCACGGCGCCCATCTGGAGCAGCGTCTTGAGCTTGTTGCGGATCTGGTCTGCGGACACCGCGTCGAAGGCCTCGGCGCAGTCGCCGCCCTGGAGGAGGAACGCCTCTCCCTTGGCGACGGCCGCCATCCGGGCGCGCAGCTGATCGCACTCGCCCGCAAAGACGAGCGGCGGATACGACTCGAGGTCCGCAACGACTGCGCGCAGAGCCTCGGTGTCGGGGTACTCGGGCTGCTGCGCCGCGGGCAGGTTTCGCCAGGTGTTGCCAGCGCTCGCGCTGGTCTTAGCGTTCACGGTCACGACCTCAACATTACGGGGTCGGGTAGGGCGTCCTGCCCCATGCCCAGCAATTGAGACACGGGGTACACGACTCGGACACCCGGCATGGGATAAGGTGCCTCGCATGTTCGCGCACTCGACCCAGAACTGGTGGTGGACCGCTCATCCGGCGGCCCACTGACTGCGCGTACGCAGACTTCGCGAAGGCCGCCCGAGGGGCGGCCTTCGGCGTTTTCCGGGTCGTTCCTCTCCACCGAATCCACTGATCAACTGATCCACGGAGAAGGAGCACGGACCCATGAACCTGCTCGGCTTGCCGGACGACCCCCGCCCGTTCGCCCTGCTGCGCCGCCGCACCCCGGGTCACGATCACGAGACCGTCGAGGTCATGATCGGCCCGGTCAGCACCTACGACAGACTGGCCGACCTCCCCGCCGAGGGCCTGGCGCTGGTCCCCTTCCGGCAGATCCGCGAGCGCGGCTTCGACGTCCGTGACGACGGCACGCCGCTGTCGGTGCTGATCCCCGAGGAGACGTACGAGATCCCGCTCACCGACGCCCTGGCGCAGCTCCCCGCGCACGACGTGCGGGTCGAGGGCGGCGGTTTCGACGTCGGCGACGAGGAGTACGGCGAGATCGTCGGGCGGGTGCTGCGCGAGGAGATCGGGCAGGGCGAGGGCGCGAACTTCGTGATCCGGCGGACGTACGAGGGTGAGATCCCGGGGTTCGGACGCGCCGACGCGCTCGCGCTGTTCCGGCGGCTGCTGGAGGGCGAGCGGGGCGCGTACTGGACGTTCGTCGTGCACACCGGAAGTCAAAAGGGGCCCGTAGGGCCTTCCTCGGAAGGGCGGGGGCGGGAGACGGGTGGGCGCACGCTGGTGGGGGCGAGCCCCGAGGTGCACGTCCGGATGTCCGGCGGGACCGTGATCATGAACCCGATCAGCGGGACGTACCGCTACCCCGCCGAGGGGCCGACGCCCGGGCATCTGCTGGACTTCCTCGCCGACGGCAAGGAGATCGAGGAGCTGTCGATGGTCGTCGACGAGGAGCTCAAGATGATGTGCACCGTCGGTGACATGGGCGGCGTGGTCGTCGGGCCCCGCCTGAAGGAGATGGCGCACCTCGCGCACACCGAGTACGAGCTGCGCGGGAAGTCCTCCCTGGATGTGCGGGAGGTCCTCAAGGAGACCATGTTCGCGGCCACCGTCACCGGCTCGCCCGTGCAGAACGCCTGCCGGGTCATCGAGCGGCACGAGGTCGGCGGGCGCGGCTACTACGCCGGCGCGCTGGCCCTCCTCGGCCAGGACTCCGGCGGAGCCCAGACCCTCGACTCCCCCATCCTGATCCGCACCGCCGACATCGACGCGGCCGGACGGCTGCGGGTGCCGGTCGGCGCCACGCTGGTGCGGGGGTCGGACCCGGTGAGCGAGGTCGCGGAGACCCACGCCAAGGCGGCGGGCGTACTGGCGGCTCTGGGCGTACGGCCGGGAAGGCCGCGCGGGGAGTCCGTACGACCCCGCCTGGCCGACGATCTACGCGTGCGTGCCGCGCTCGACGGGCGCCGGGCGTCGCTCGCGCCCTTCTGGCTGCGGATGCAGGAGCCGTCCGCCGAGCTGAGCGGTCACGCCCTGGTCGTCGACGGGGAGGACACCTTCACGGCGATGCTCGCGCATGTGCTGCGGTCGAGCGGCCTGGAGGTGACCGTGCGGCGCTACGACGGGCCCGGTCTGCGGGAGGGGGTACTCGCGCACGAGGGACCGGTCGTGCTCGGCCCCGGGCCCGGCGACCCCTCGGATCTCGCCGACCCGAAGATGCGGTTCCTGCGGGAGCTGACCGCCGAGGTCATCCGGAATCACCGGCACGGTGTGCTCGGCGTCTGTCTCGGGCACGAGCTGATCGCGGCCGAGCTGGGGCTGGAGATCGTACGCAAGGAAGTGCCGTACCAGGGCGCGCAGACGACGATCGAGCTGTTCGGGCGGCCGGAGACGGTCGGTTTCTACAACAGCTTCGTGGCGCGCTGCGACGACGAGGCCCTCCAGGAGCTCACCGCGCACGGCGTCGAGGTCAGCCGGGCCGGCAACGGGGAGGTGCATGCGGTGCGCGGGCCCGGCTTCGCGGGCGTGCAGTTCCACCCGGAGTCGGTCCTGACGCTGAACGGCGCCGCCGTCGTGCGGGAGCTGGTGGGTCAGCTGCGCGGGACCAGCACGTTCTCGGAGCGTCGGCCCGCCGTGTAGTCGAGGACGTTGTTCAGCGTGGTCTCGACGATCTGGCCGACGGCGTCCTGGGTGTAGTACGCCTGATGGGAGGTGACCAGGACGTTCGGGAAGGTGACGAGGCGGGCCAGGGTGTCGTCCTCGATCGCCTGGAGGGACTTGTCGAGGAAGAACAGCCCGGCCTCGGCCTCGTACACGTCGAGGCCGACGCCCGTGAAGCGGCCCTCGCGCAGTTCGGCGACGAGGGCCGCGGTGTCGATGAGGCCGCCACGGCTGGAGTTGACGAGGACGGCGTCGTCCTTCATCGCCTTCAGGGCGTCCGCGTCGATCAGGTGCAAGGTCTCCGGCATCAGCGGGACGTGCAGGCTGACCAGGTCGGACTCGGCCAGGAGCTGGTCCTTGGAGACGTAGCGCATGCCGAGCTGCATGCAGGCGGGGTTCTCGGCGACGTCCCAGCCGAGGAGGTTCATGCCGAAGCCGTGGGCGATCCGCGTGAACGCCTCGCCGATCTTTCCGGTACCGAGGACGCCGGCGGTGCGGCCGTGCATGTCGCGGCCCATCAGACCGTCGAGGCGGAAGTCGAAGTCACGCGTGCGCGTGGAGGCACGGACGATGCGGCGGTTGACCGCCAGGGCGAGGGTCCAGGCGAACTCGGCCACGGCGTGGGGCGAGTAGTACGAGACCCGCGCGACCGTCATGCCGAGGCGCTCGGCGACCTTGAGGTCGATGTTGTTGAAGCCGGTGGAGCGCTGGGCGACCATCCGGGTCCCGCCGGCCGCGAGGGTCTCCAGGACGCGGTCGCCGAGGTCGCAGTTGACGCTGGTGCAGACGACCTCGTGACCGGTGGCGATGGGTGCGGTGTCCCCGTTGAGGAAGACGTCCAGGCAGCGGACCTCGTGGTGACCCCGGAAAGCCTGCTCGATCAGGGGCTTCTCGTCGGCCTGGACACCGAAGGCCATGATCTCCAAGACGGCTCCCTTTCGTGGGGTTGTGGGCCGAATATACGGCCCGCAACCCCACCCGAAGGCCGGTCAGCCGAAGAAGACGCCGACCTCTTCGTACAGCTTCGGATCGACCGTCTTCAGCTTGGCCGTGGCGTCCGCGATCGGGACGCGGACGATGTCGGTGCCGCGCAGGGCGACCATCTTGCCGAAGTCGCCGTCACGGACCGCCTCGATGGCGTGCAGTCCGAAGCGGGTGGCGAGCCAGCGGTCGAAGGCGCTGGGGGTGCCGCCGCGCTGGATGTGCCCGAGGACGGTCGTACGGGCCTCCTTGCCCGTCCGCCGCTCGATCTCCTTGGCCAGCCACTCGCCGACGCCGGACAGCCGGACGTGCCCGAAGGAGTCCAGCGACTGGTCTTTCAGCACCATGTCGCCGTCCTTGGGCATGGCGCCCTCGGCGACGACCACGATCGGGGCGTACGACGCCTTGAAGCGCGAGGTGATCCAGGCGCAGACCTTGTCGACGTCGAAGCGCTGCTCGGGGATGAGGATGACGTTGGCCCCGCCGGCCAGCCCCGAGTGGATGGCGATCCAGCCGGCGTGACGGCCCATCACCTCGCAGACGAGGACGCGCATATGGGACTCAGCGGTGGTGTGCAGCCGGTCGATCGCTTCCGTGGCGATGCCGACCGCGGTGTCGAAGCCGAAGGTGTAGTCGGTGGCGGACAGGTCGTTGTCGATCGTCTTCGGTACGCCGACGCAGGGCACGCCGTACTCGTCGGACAGCTGTGTGGCGACGCCCAGGGTGTCCTCGCCGCCGATGACGATGAGCGCCTCGACCTCCTGCTTGGCGAGGTTCTCCTTGATACGGCGGATGCCGTCCTCCTGCTTCAGCGGGTTGGTGCGCGAGGAGCCGAGGATGGTGCCGCCGCGGGGCAGGATGCCGCGCACGGCGGGGATGTCGAGACGGATGGTGTCGTTCTCGAGCGGACCTCGCCAGCCGTCCCGGAAGCCGACGAAGTCGTAGCCGTACTCCTGTACGCCCTTGCGGACGACGGCCCGGATGACGGCGTTGAGACCGGGGCAGTCGCCGCCTCCGGTCAGTACTCCGACCCGCATGGAAATGTCCCTTCGCCGCGGTTGCCTGATGAGGCCACGCTAATGGTGATACAGGTCACACAGGGATGGGCGGGAAGGGCAATTCCGGTGAAGTGTCAGGCGGTTGGTTTACGCACCGGTTCGTTCATCGGGTCAGCGGATCGCGATCACTCGTCGTCCAGGCCGCGCTCGATGGCGTATCGGACCAGCTCCACCCGGTTGTGCAACTGGAGCTTGCCGAGGGTGTTCTGGACGTGATTCTGGACCGTGCGGTGGGAGATGACGAGGCGTTCGGCGATCTGCTTGTAGCTCAGACCCTTGGCGACGAGCCGCAGCACCTCGGTCTCGCGCTCGGTGAGCTGCGGGGCCCCCGGCTGGTCGGTGTCCTGCGCGGCCGGCGCCGGCTCCGAGGCCAGGCGGCGGTACTCGCCGAGGACCAGCCCGGCCAGGCCCGGCGTGAACACCGGGTCGCCGACGGCGGTTCGGCGCACCGCGTCCAGCAGCTCCTCCGTGGAGGCGGACTTCAGCAGGTACCCGGTCGCGCCGGACTTCACGGCCTCCAGGACGTCGGCGTGCTCGCCGCTCGCGGACAGGACGAGGACGCGCAGGGCCGGGTTGTGGCCGACGAGTTCCTTGCAGACCTGGACGCCGGGCTTGGCGGGCAGGTTGAGGTCGAGCACCAGGACATCGGGGGCGGCGGCCTTGGCACGGCGTACCGCCTGGTCGCCGTCGCCGGCCGTGGCGACCACGTCGAGGCCGGACTCGGCCAGGTCGCGGGCGACCGCGTCGCGCCACATGGGGTGGTCGTCGACCACCATGACCCTGATCGTGCCCTGCCGTTCGTCCGGTCCGCTCGCGGTGTCCGTCATCGCTGCTCCGCCTTCCCCCGTGAAGCGCTGCTGTCCTTCGGCACTTTCAGTTCCACTTCGGTGCCCTGCCCCGGCACCGAGATCAGCTCGGCGGTGCCGCCGAGGTCCCGCAGCCTGCCGCGGATCGACAGGGCGACCCCGAGCCGCCCCTCACCCTCGGCCTGGGCGAGCCGGCCCTCGGGGATGCCGGGTCCGTCGTCGCGTACGGTGACGATCACCTCGTCGGGTTCGTCCTCGACGAGGATCCACGCACGGGCGTGCTCCCCCGCGTGCCGGCGGACGTTGTCCAGGGCGGCGCCGACGGCCGCGGCCAACTCCCGCGCCGCGGCCGGGGTCAGGGTGACGGGCGCGCCCGGCTCGGCGAGGCTGACCATGGCGCCGGCGTACGGGGCGAGCAGCACACGCAGATCGACCGGACCGGTGGGACCGGTGGAGTCGTCGGGCTCCTCGACGGCCCGTACGACCGCGCCCTCGGCGGCGTCCTCCGACACCCTCGACACGGGCACCAGGCCGCCCGAGACCAGCGTCCGCAGCGCGACCTCCTGCTCGCCCGCCATCCGGCCCAGCTCGGCCGCCTCGCCGCCGATGACGGCACCGCGCCGCTGCACCATCGCCAGCACCTGGAGCACGCTGTCGTGGATGTCCCGGGCGAGCCGCTCCCGCTCCCGCGTCGCCGCCTCGATCTCCAGGGCCCGGGCGAGGGTGCGCTCGGAGGCCCGGGCGACCTCGACGACGTAGCCGATGGCGATGGACGCGATCCAGACGAGCAGCACCATGTGGACGGTGTCGCGGGTCGGTACGCCGGAGCGGTGGACCAGGTTGGCGGCGGCGACCAGCGTGGAGGCGAAGGCGGCCCAGCGCCAGCCGCCCTTGATGGCGAACGCCAGCACGGCGCCCGCCGTCCATATCGACGGCAGCGTCGGGGCCCCGGCGTCGATCCGCTCGGGCGACTCGGCGAGCCGCGTGAGCAGGATGCCGGCCAGGGCGATGGTGAGGTCGACGGCGAGGAAGCGCTTGGTGCAGCTCGCGGCGTTCGCCACGCGGGGCAGGGTGGCCAGCGTCCAGACGGTCAGGACGGCGAAGTATCCGATGGCCACCCAGGGACGGGCGATCTCGTCGTACGCGCTGACGAAGAGCCCGATCGCGTACACCAGGGTCAGCACCCGGTATCCGGTGAGCGCACGCCACAGCGGCTGCTCGACCGACATCCTCATGACCCGCTCGCGCTTGGCCATGCCCCCCACCCCTCGGCTCAGTGTGCGGCCGACTCTATTCGGACAGTTCCTTCTTCTTCCGCGCCTGTTCCTTCTCGGCCTTCGCGGCCTCTGCGATCTGCCGCTTGGCGGCGGTCGCGTACATGTCGACGTACTCCTGGCCGGAGAGCTTCATGATCTCGTACATGACCTCGTCGGTCAGCGCGCGGAGCACGAAGCGGTCGTGCTCCATGCCCTGGTACCGGCCGAAGTCCAGCGGCCTGCCGATCCGGATGCCGGGCCGCATGAGCTTGGGCATGACCTTGCCGGGCGGCTGGATCTTCTCGGTGTCGATCATGGCGACCGGGATGACCGGCGCTCCGCTGGCGAGCGCCACGCGCGCGAGGCCGCCGGGCTTACCCCGGTAGAGCCGTCCGTCGGGCGAGCGCGTGCCCTCGGGATAGATACCGAACAGCTCACCGCGCTCAAGGACGTCCGTGCCGCTCTTGATGGCCGCCTCGCCCGCCCCGCGCCCGCCGGAGCGGTCCACGGGCAGCTGGCCGACGCCCTTGAAGAACGCGGCCGTCAGCCGGCCCTTGACGCCCGGAGTGGTGAAGTACTCGGCCTTCGCGATGAAGGTCACCTTGCGGTCGAGGACCGCGGGCAGGAAGAACGAGTCCGAGAAGGAGAGGTGATTGCTCGCGAGGATCGCAGGGCCCTCGGCGGGAATGTTCTCCAGGCCTTCCACCCAGGGCCTGAAGGCGACCTTCAGCGGTCCCCCGATGGTCACCTTCATCGCGCCGTACAACAACCGAGTGCCTCCTGTGTCTGTCGCTCAGACCTTAACCCGGGGCACTCCCAATGACTCCGACGACCCTGGTCGGTGTCAGTGCGGTCGCGTACGGTGAAGGACACCTGGATGTATCGACTTGCGGCTCCGCCGCGTGGGTCGTTGTGGTTCCTCTCGTCCATGTCGTCCTTCTCACGAACAGGAGACCGTAAGGTGCCGGTCCTTCCTGGAGCAGAGCCGTACCGCCGTGCCGGCGGTGAGGTCGGGGTTCTGCTCTGCCACGGCTTCACCGGTTCCCCCCAGTCGCTGCGCCCCTGGGCGGAGTCTCTCGCCGGGCAGGGGCTCACCGTCTCGCTGCCGCTGCTGCCGGGGCACGGCACGCGCTGGGAGGACATGCAGCTCACCGGCTGGCAGGACTGGTATGCCGAGGTGGACCGCGAGCTGCGCAGCCTGCGCGAGCACTGCTCCCGGGTCTTCGTGGCCGGCCTGTCCATGGGCGGCGCCCTGGCCCTGCGGCTCGCCGCGAAGCACGGGGAGGACGTCGCCGGGGTGCTGGTCGTCAACCCGGCGAACAGGATCCACGGGCTGTTCGCGTACACGCTTCCGGTGTCCCGCCACTTCGTCCGTACGGTGCCGGGGATCGTCAGCGACATCGCCAGGGAGGGCGGCGTCGAGATCGGGTACGACCGGGTTCCGCTGCACGCGGCCCACTCGCTGCGGACCTTCTTCCGCCTGGTCGACGGCGAGCTGCCGCAGGTCACCCAGCCGCTGCTGCTTCTGCGCAGCGCCCAGGACCACACCGTGCCGTCCGCGGACTCGGCCCGGATCCTGAGCAGGGTGTCGTCGACGGACGTAACGGAGGTCGTGCTGGAACAGAGTTATCACGTGGCGACGTTGGACCATGACGCGAACCGGATCTTCGAGGAGAGCCTCGGCTTCATCGGCCGGCTCGCAACCGGCGTCGGCAAGGGAAGGACGACCGCACGTGGCTGAGCACGACTCCGACCGCGAAAGGCGCGAGGACCGCGACGATCGCGAGCCGGAAGAGCAGCACGTCCCGTTCGACGAGGACGCAGCCTGGGCCGCGATCGTCGCCGGGTACGGCGACGAGCCGCCGGACCCGCCCGGCTCGAAGCCCTACAAGTCCGTGGAGGACCTGGCCCTGCTGGAGTCCGACACCAACGACGAGACGGACGGCAGGAGGGACGAGGAGCCGAAGGCCGGGCAGGGCGACAAGGGCGCGAAGGTCAAGCAGACCGACGAACCCAAGGAGGACGAGCCCGCCAAGTCCCTCGGCAGCTCGATCTCCTTCGCCCCCGGCGTCGGCCCACGCGACTACAGCGTGCCCGAGCCGGCCGAGGACGACTTCGACGCCGACGACGAGGGCCACTTCGTCCCGCCGGAGCCGCCGCCCCTGCCCGCCGCCGACGCGACCGCGAAGTTCGCCTGGCTCGCCGTGATCGGCGGGCCGGTCCTGCTGCTGCTCGCCGTCGTACTCAACTGGGACATGACGTGGTGGCTGGCCACCCTGGGCATCGGCGGGTTCCTGGGCGGGTTCGCCACGCTGGTGATGCGGATGAATACGGACGACGAGGACGACGACGATCCGGGGCGGGGCGCGGTCGTCTGACCTACTGAGCTGCCGGGACTCTGAGGGCGGCCAGGACCGGAAGGTGGTCCGTGGCCGCCCTCAGGTCTGTCCGCGTGATCCCGGGATGGCCGACGGGAACCCCGCATCCGACCACCTCGATGCCCTTGGTCGCGAAGATCGCGTCGATACGTTGATGCGGGTCGACCGGCGTGGAGGTGTACTCGTCGCCCCAGGGGCTGGTGGCCCAGCAGTCCTGGAGGCCTTCGGCCAGCCGGTGGAAGGTGCGGCCGCCGGGGCGTTCGTTCAGGTCGCCGCCCGCGACGGCATGCTCGACGCCCATGCCGGCGACGCGGTCGAGGAGCATGCCGCCCTGTTCGTAGCGCTCGTCCTTCTGCAGGGAGAGGTGACAGCAGAGCACGCCGAGACGGGCGCCCCCGAAGCGGACCACCGCCGTGGCGAAGCCGCGTCTGTGGAGTCCGGGGGTGAGCGGGAGGAGTACGTCCTCGGTGCGTTCGATCGTCGCCCGGAGCGAGCAGAGGATCGCCGGGCCCGCGGCCGTGGCGCCGCCCGTGAGGGTCACGAGGTTCGCCGCGCGGGCCAGGCGGGAGAGTTTCTTGCGCCAGCGGAAGAAACGGGGGGCTTCCTGGATGAGGACCAGGTCGGGGGCGCAGGCGGTGATGACGCGGGCGAGGGCGTCCGTGTCGTCGCGCATCGAGCGGATGTTGTAGCTGAGTACGCGGATGAGGGCGGAACCGTCGGGCTCTGTGTGGGAGTTGGGCAGCAGCTCCATGTGGATCAATTTACGCCCAATGGCTCGGGGCGCGAGGTTCATGGCGACAGCCGGTCGTACGTGGCTGGTCGCGCAGTTCCCCGCGCCCCTGAAGAGTCGGACCCACCGGCCCTTACATGATCGGGTCGGGCTCCCGGGCCAGGTCCGCCGCGCCCACCAGGCCCGCCTTGTTGCCGAGCTGGGCGGCGATGACGTCCGCCACCGGGCGCCAGTTGCCGCCCACGAGCCAGCGTTTGTAGGACTTGCGGATGGGGTCGAGGACCAGCTCGCCCTCGTCCGAGAGGCCGCCGCCGACGATGAAGGCGGACGGGTCGAAGAGGGAGGCCAGGTCGGCGAGGCCGGCGCCGGCCCAGCGGGCGAGCTCGCGGTAGGAGTCGACGGCGACCGGGTCACCCTGGCGGGCGGCCATGGAGATGTGCTTGCCCTCGATGCCCTCGGGGCTGCCGTCCCCCATGCCGAGCAGGACCTCGGCGCTCTCGGGAGTGGCGTTGGCGCGCTGCTTGGCGTATCGGACGAGGGCGCGGCCGGAGGCGTACTGCTCCCAGCAGCCCTGGCTGCCGCAGCCGCAGAGCAGGCCGTCCGGCACCATGCGGATGTGGCCGAACTCGGCGGCCACGCCGTAATGGCCGCGGCGCAGCTTGTTGCCGATGATGATGCCGCCGCCGAGGCCGGTGCCCAGCGTGATGCAGATGACGTTGCGGTGGCCCTTGCCGGCGCCGAACTTGTACTCGCCCCACGCGGCCGCGTTGGCGTCGTTCTCGACTACGACCGGGAGGCCGACGCGGGCCTCGACCTTCTCCTTGAGCGGCTCGTTGCGCCAGTCGATGTTGGGGGCGAAGTAGACCTCGGAACGCTGACGATTGACGTAACCGGCCGCACCGATACCCACGCCGACGATCTCGTGCCCGGCGCGCGCGCCCTCCACCGCGGAGGCGATGGCGTCCACGATGCCCTCGGGCGTGCCCGGGGTCGGCACCTTGTGGGTCGAGAGGATGTTGCCTTCCTCGTCGACCACGCCGGCCGCGATCTTCGTGCCGCCGATGTCGACGCCGATGGTGAGTCCCATGAATCCCTCAGTTTCGGTCGAGCCCCGCTACGGCCAACCGTACCCGAGCCCCTGTCGTCGCAGTCCCCGTCGTCCGCCCGGCGGACGGGGCCGGCCGAGCCCCCGGAACACAGGGCTCGGCTCATCCGTCGACCGGGGAATCAGTCCAGGTCGATGCGCTCGCCGGGACCGGCCTCGTCGCCTCGGTCGGGACGCTCGTCCAGGTCGTGCCCGCCCGTCTCCCGGGTGGTCCAGCGCTGTTCCTGGGCCTGGACCGCGGAGCGGTAGGCGGCGAGGAGTTCGCCGCCGGCCGCGGCCAGGTGGTCGAAGACGTCGGGGTTGCGCTCGATGACGGGCTCGACGGCGGCCTTTGCCTGCTCCACGACCTGCTTGACCACCTGCTGGGCGGCGGGTCCGGCGACCGCGCCGAGCAGCGGGGACTGGATGGTCGAGAGCTTGTCCGCGACGGCGTCGACGAGCTTGCGCAGTTCCTCGGCGGCAGAGCCCGGGGGCGTGCCGTACTCGGCGCGGCGGCGGGCCTTCTCCTCCGCGAGGTCCTCGGCGCACGCCGTGGCCCAGGCGTCGGCGTCGGTCGCCCGTACCTCGTCGATCGCCTCGTGCTTGTCGGCGTCGGACGTGGGGAGCTCTTCGCTCATGACGGACTCCTGACTACGGTTCGTCTCTACGACGTTACCCGAACGGGCGTACCTGCTTCACCGGGTCCTCGGCCACAGTCCCGGATCCGGCGCGAACCGGATCCGCAGCTCGCCGTCGCGCAGCCCGGCCCCGTCCACACCGCACCGGCGCAGGGCGGACGGCAGGGGCACGATACGCCGGAACTGTCCCGCGGTGAGGACGATTTCGTCGCCGCGCCGGACGAGGTCGAGTTCGTCGCGTACGGCGCCGGGCAGGGGGATGTGCCAGACGAGGACGCCGTCCTCGGCCAGCCGGTCGACGACGGGCCACTCCACGGTGGACGACGTCGTGTTGACGGCGGGCACGGCGAGCGCGGCGAGGTCGTCGGCGCCCCGGGGGTCCCGTCCGAGGTGGCCGACGCCATGGACGTCATGATCCTGCTGCCACTCCTCCAGGACCTTGCGCTGCTGGGTGACGGGTCCGTCGAGCCAGCTGCCCGCCGTGGCCTCCGCCTCCGGCAGGACGCGGTTGGCGATCAGCAGGTCGGGGCGCAGGCCGCGCAGGGCGAGGGCGAGGGTGGCGGCGCGCACGGCGTCGGCGCCGGCCGGGCCGGGTTCGGCCACCAGCCGTACGACGGTGTCGCGGTCGTCGACCACGGCCTCCACGGCGGCGAGCTCGACGTCCCAGCGGGCCGCGGTCTCGTACAGCCACTCCGCGGGCATCGGAACTCCGGCCAGCCGCCCCAGGACGGGCCGCAGCGCGCGGGCGGCCTGCCGTTCGGAGGGGATCAGCCGGCGCAGGTAGCGGCGCAGCTCCTCGGGGAGCGAGAGCAGGGCGAGGGCCTGCGGGGTGGCGGGCAGATCCACGACGAGCAGGTCGTGCCGCTCGGCGAGGGCGGCGTCCCGCAGCGCCCGCAGCAGCGCGAGCTCCTCGGCACCGGGGAGGGGAGTGACCTCTTCCGGGTCCAGCCGGGAGGCGCCGAGGAGGTCGAGGGCGGCGGAGGCGCGTTCCTGGAAGCCGGCGAGGTCGTCCCGGAAACTCAGCGCCGCGTCGGGGCGCCAGGCGGTGAGGGTCTCGCTGACCTGCGTCGGCGTCGCGCCGGTCGGCACGCCGAGAGCGGCACCGAGGGTGTCGGTGCGGTCGCCGCCGAGCAGGAGGGTGCGGGTGCCCTCACGGGCGGCGGCGAGCGCGGTGGCGGCGGCGACGGTGGTACGACCGCTGCCGCCAGGGCCCGTGATCAGGATGGTGCGCATGGGGGTGAACCGTAACGGACGTCGGGATCAAGGCCGCTCGGAACGCAGCCCCGGCCTGACGACACCGACTACCCATGTGACGCCGGTCCAGGCGTTCCAGCCCGTCCGGCGTTCGAGTACGGGGGAAGGGGCGGTCGGGCGGGCCCCTACTTGCCCGACTCCACCCGCTTCTTCAGCCCCGCCAACGCCCGGTCGATGATGACCTTCTCGGCCTTCCGCTTGATCATCCCCAGCATCGGGATCTTGACGTCCACCGTCAGCTGGTAGGTGACCTCGGTCGATCCCGCGCCCGCCGGCTTCAGAATGTACGAGCCGTCCAGCGACCGCAGCATCTGGGACTTCACCAGCGTCCAGGACACCTCGTTCGCACCGGTCCAGGTGTACCCCAGCACCTGGTCGTCCTTGATCGCCCCGGCGTCCATGACGAGCCGGACCTGCTCGGCTCGGCCCTGGTCGTCGGTCTTGAGGACCTCCGCCTCCTTCACCTCACCGGTCCAGTCCGGGTAGCGGGCGAAGTCGGCGATCACCCCCATGACATCGGCCGGTGCCGCCTCGATCATGATGCTCGAGCTGGTGTGTTCCGCCATCGCCGTGGCTCCTCCAGATGCGGGCCGGTAAGAAGTCGTGGTGCGCACGAGTGCGCAGCGTGAAGGCTACCGCGCGCCCGACCAGCCGACTTCACCCCACTTGCGATCCCGGCCGGATCCCGGCGGCCCGCTCACCATTCCAGCGCCCACGGCTTCCCCGACCCGGCGAAGTGCCCCACGTTCACGCACTCCGTCGCCCCGATCCGCATCCGCCGCACCAGAGGCTGATGGACGTGCCCGAAGAGGGAGTAACGGGGACGCGTACGGCGAATCGCCTCCAGCAGCGCCCTGCTCCCCCGCTCGAAGCGGCGCGCCACGGTGTCGTACACCAACTCGGGGACCTCCGGCGGAATGTGCGTGCACAGCACGTCCACCTCCCCCACGGCCTCGACCTTCGCGGCGTATTCCTCGTCGCTGATCTCGTAGGGCGTCCGCATCGGCGTCCGCAGGCCGCCGCCCACGAACCCGAAGGTCCAGCCCCCGATCTCCACCCGCTCCCCGTCCAGCACCGTCGTACCCGGCCCGGCGTACTCCGGCCACAGGGGCGGCATGTCGACATTGCCGTATGTGGCGTACGTCGGCGTCGGGAACGCCGCGAACATCTCGGCGTACTGCTTGCGCACCGCCTTCTCGATCACGGCACCCCGGTCCGAGCCGATCCCGGCCCACAGCCGCGCCCCGAACTCGCGGGCCTCCTCGAAGCGCCGGGCGGTGCGCAGCTCCACGATGCGGTCGGCGTTCCGCGCGCCGAACAGGTCGGGGAAGATGCCGCGCGAGTGGTCGGCGTAGTCGAGGAACAACACCAGGTCGCCGAGGCAGATCAGGGCGTCCGCGCCCTCGCCGGCTTTGGCCAGGCCACGGGCGTTGCCGTGCACGTCGCTGACCACGTGAACGCGGGTCCGGCGGTTTCCGGTCGGTGTCGGTGCCATGGCGATCAAGGGTAGGCGTGTGCGGCAAACGTGAACAGTGGCGGCGGGGCCCATGGTTACTGGCCAGTCGTCAGACGGCTCGACTACTGTGCGCGCAGAAGCACCCATCCGTGAAGCACCAACCGTGTGACGCAGCGAACATCTCGTCGGGACCCCCTGTCGAAGAAGCCATACCGGCGGGTAACGTCCGGTCGGTCCAGTCGTGCTCAGGATTTCAACTTGTGAATCCCTGAGCACCTGCCCGAGCCTTGGACCGCACCGTCGCATCACACAACGTCGTGGCGCCGGCGCCCTATGAGGAGCAGCAGTCTTGCGCGAGTTCAGCCTTCCGGCTTTGTACGAGGTCCCTGCGGACGGCAATCTGACCGACATCGTCCGCAGAAACGCCGCGCAGCACCCGGACGTCGCCGTCATCGCCCGCAAGGTGGGCGGTGCCTGGCAGGACGTGTCGGCCACCACGTTCCTCGCCGAGGTGCGCACGGCCGCGAAGGGGCTCATCGCCGCCGGCGTCCAGCCGGGCGACCGCGTGGGCCTGATGTCCCGTACCCGCTACGAGTGGACCCTGCTCGACTTCGCCATCTGGTCGGCGGGCGCGGTCACCGTGCCGGTGTACGAGACCAGCTCGCCGGAGCAGATCCAGTGGATCCTCTCCGACTCGGGCGCCACCGCCTGCGTCGTCGAGCTGGACAGCCACAGCGCCGCGGTCGAGTCGGTGCGCGATCACCTGCCCGCCCTCAAGCACGTCTGGCAGATCGAGGCCGGTGGCGTCGAGGAGCTGGGCCGGCTCGGGCAGGACATCAGCGACGCGACGGTCGAGGAGCGCAGCTCGCTGGCGAAGGCCGACGACCCGGCGACGATCGTGTACACGTCCGGTACGACGGGCCGCCCCAAGGGCTGTGTCCTCACCCACCGCAGCTTCTTCGCCGAGTGCGGCAACATCGTCGAGCGCCTGCGGCCCCTGTTCCGCACCGGCGAGTGCTCGGTCCTGCTCTTCCTCCCGCTCGCGCACGTCTTCGGCCGTCTGGTGCAGGTCGCGCCGATGATGGCGCCGATCAAGCTGGGCACCGTCCCGGACATCAAGAACCTCACCGACGAGCTGGCCTCGTTCCGGCCGACGCTGATCCTGGGCGTCCCGCGCGTCTTCGAGAAGGTCTACAACTCGGCGCGCGCCAAGGCCCAGGCGGACGGCAAGGGCAAGATCTTCGACAAGGCGGCGGACACGGCGATCGCCTACAGCAAGGCGCTGGACACCCCGTCCGGCCCGGCCGTGGGCCTGAAGATCAAGCACAAGGTCTTCGACAAGCTCGTCTACAGCAAGCTGCGCGCGGTACTCGGCGGCCGGGGCGAGTACGCCATCTCCGGCGGCGCCCCGCTGGGCGAGCGGCTCGGGCACTTCTTCCGCGGCATCGGCTTCACGGTCCTGGAGGGCTACGGCCTGACCGAGTCCTGCGCCGCCACCGCCTTCAACCCGTGGGACCGGCAGAAGATCGGCACGGTCGGCCAGCCGCTGCCGGGCTCGGTCGTGCGGATCGCGGACGACGGGGAGGTGCTGCTGCACGGCGAGCACCTGTTCAAGGAGTACTGGAACAACCCGGGCGCGACCGAGGAGGCGCTGGCCGACGGCTGGTTCCACACCGGTGACATCGGCACCCTCGACGAGGACGGCTACCTCAGGATCACCGGCCGCAAGAAGGAGATCATCGTCACGGCGGGCGGCAAGAACGTCGCGCCGGCAGTGATCGAGGACCGGATCCGGGCGCACGCGCTGGTCGCGGAGTGCATGGTGGTCGGCGACGGGCGGCCGTTCGTGGGCGCGCTGGTCACCATCGACGAGGAGTTCCTGGACCGCTGGTGCGCGGACCACGGCAAGCCGGCGGGTTCCACCCCGACGTCGCTGCACGAGGACCCCGACCTGCTGGCAGCGATCCAGTCGGCGATCGACGACGGCAACGCCGCGGTGTCGAAGGCGGAATCGGTGCGGAAGTTCCGCATTCTGCCCGCCCAGTTCACGGAGGACTCGGGCCATCTGACGCCGTCGCTGAAGCTGAAGCGCAACGTCGTGGCGAAGGACTACGCGGACGAGATCGAGGCGATCTACCGGAAGTAGTCTCCCGGCGCCGTCCGGGCTGCCGGGTACTCGTTGTCGGCCTACAGCAGCGTTTGCAGCTTCTCCGCCAGCAGGTCCCAGCGCCATTTCTCCTCGACCCACGCCCTGCCCCGCTCGCCCATCCTTCGGCGCAGCTCGGGATCGCCGAGGAGTGTGGTGATGCGGTCGGCGGCCTCTTCCGGGGAGCCGCCTCGCACGACCCAGCCCGTCTCGCCGTCCAGTACGGCATCCGGCGCCCCGCCCGAGTCGCCCGCGACCACCGGCAGGCCCGTGGCCGAGGCCTCCAGGTAGACGATGCCGAGGCCCTCCACGTCCAGGCCGCCCCGGCGGGTGCGGCACGGCATGGCGAAGACGTCGCCGGCGCCGTAGTGGGCGGGCAGCTCGGACCAGGGGACGGGCCCGGTGAAGTGGACCGAGTCGGCGACGCCCGTGTCGTGGGCCAGCTTGCGGAGGTCCTTGTCGTACGGGCCGCCCCCGACGATCAGCAGCACGGCGTCCGGCTCGGCGGCCAGGATGCGGGGCATGGCCAGGATCAGGGTGTCCTGCCCCTTGCGGCGCACCAGCCGGGACACGCACACGACGACCGGCCGGTCCGTCAGCCCCAGCCGCGCACGGACCTCGTCGCCGCCCGACCCGGGATGGAAGGTCTTCTCGTCGACCCCCGGCGGCAGCTGCACCATCCGCGAGGTCGCGTCCGGCGTCAGCGCGGTGGCGATCCGCGAGCGTGTGTACTCGCCCAGGTAGGTGATCGTGTCCGTCGACTCCCCGATCCGGCGCAGCAGCTGCCGGGCCGCGGGCAGTTGGGCCCAGCCCGCCTCGTGGCCGTGGGTCGTGGCCACGAGCCGTTCGGCCCCGGCCCTGCGCAGCGCCGGTGCCATCAGGCCGAGCGGGGCCGCCGCCCCGAACCACACCGACGTGCAGCCGTGCTCACGCAGCAGCCCGACCGCGCGCCGGGTCGCCGCGGGCGTCGGCAGCAGCATCGTCGTGCGGTCCCGTACGACCGTGAAGGGCTGGTCGGCGTCGAAGGCGGCGGTGGCCTCGATGCCCTCGCGGCTGCGCTTCCAGGTGGAGGCGTAGACGACCAGCCGCTCCGGGTCGAGCCGTAGCGCCATGTTGTGCAGGAACGCCTGGATGCCGCCGGGGCGGGGCGGGAAGTCGTTGGTCACGATCAGGGTCTTGTGCACGCCGCCGACCTTACCGAAGCCGCTGTTCACAGCCGGGGCCCGGCCAGGTGTGTGGCCTGCACACAGGTGGACAGGACATCATGTTTCACTGAGGCGGGAAGCGAACGGCAGGGGATCCGGTGGAGACGACGGGCACGCGGCGGTCCTTGGCGTGGCTGCTGGGGATCTGGGGCCTGACCAGGGTGGTCCTGCTGCTCTTCGTGTTCAAGGTGTACGTCTTTCCCGGCCCGGACGTCACCAGCGACGTGTCGGTGATCTACCAGGGCTGGTACGAGGTGCTGCGCACCGGAACGTTCCCGCTGGACGACGTCACCTGGCAGTACCCGCCCGCAGCCGCGCTGCCGATCCTCTCCCCCGCCCTGGTGTTCTGGCTGGACTACACGTCGGCGTTCTTCGTCCTCGCGTTCACCGCCGACCTGGTCGTCCTGTCGCTCCTGCTCTACGCGGGCGTGCGGCCCGGCCGGACGCTGGGCGGCGCGTGGGTGTGGGTGGCGGGCGTGCCGCTGCTCGGGCCGACGGTGTACGCCCGCTACGACGTGATGGTCACCGCCGTAGCCGTGGCCGCGCTGCTGGCGGGCGCCCGGCATCCCCGGCTGATGGGCGCGCTGACGGCCTTCGGGGCGATGCTGAAGGTCTGGCCGGTGCTGTTGCTGCTCGCGGCCCGCAGGCGCGGCACCTGGCTGTCCGCCGCGCTGACCGCCGGCGCCATAGGGGTCCTGTTCGCCGTCGCGATGCCCGGCGCGTTCGCCTTCCTGACCTTCCAGCGCGACCGCGGCACGGAGGTGGAGTCGCTGGGCGCGCTGGTCTTCCATGTGGCCCGGCAGTACGGCTGGGACGGCCAGGTGCTGCTGAACTACGGCTCGGTGGAATTCCTCGGTCCGTACGTCGACGTCGTCAGCACGGCCGCCCTCGTCCTGAGCGGGCTCGCCTTCGGCTGGCTGCTGCTGTGGCGGCTGAGGGCGCGGCGGTTCCTGTCGCACACGCTCGCGGACGCGGCGTTCGTGGCGGTGCTGATGTTCGTGACGACCAGCCGGGTGATCAGTCCGCAGTACCTGGTGTGGCTGGTCGGCCTCGCGGCGGTGTGCCTGTGCTTCCGCGGCAGCCGGATGACGCTGCCCGTCGGTCTGGTCCTCGCGGCGTGCTTCGTGACGGTGCTGGAGTTCCCGGTGTGGTTCGCGCACGTCGTCGCCAGCGACGCCCTCGGCGTCACCCTTCTGTTCCTCCGCAACGGCCTGCTGGTCCTCGCCACGCTCCTCGCGGCCCGCGAGCTCTGGCGCTCGACGGTCACCCCTCCCGCCCCGGCGCCCGTACCGGCTCAGGCGGCCCGCGCCAAGGAAACGTCCCTGCCGTCCTGACGCCGGGCCTTCATCCGAAGCAGTACCAGGACCGCCGCGCACTGCACCGCCATGGCCGATCCCAGCGCCAGGCACACGCCCGGCAGACCGAGGCCGGACAGCCCGTACGCGAGCGGCAGCTGTACGGCCGTACCGAGCATGGTCACCCGCAGCAGCAGAGGCGCTCCCCCACTTCCCTCGAAGACCCCGCCGAGAGCGATGAAGCAGGCCATCAGGAGCAGGTAGGGCCCGATGCAGCGCAGGAAGAGCACACCGGCGTGGGCGACACCCGGACCGGCACCGAAGGCGGCCATGATCCAGGGCGCGGTCACGCCCAGCAGTACGGCCGCCGCGAGCGCGAAGGTCCCCGCGAGCCGCACCGCCTGCCGTCCGATCGCCGACCGCGCGTCCTCACCGCCGCCGAGCAGATGCGCGGTGTGGATGGCGGCGGCCTGGCGTACTGCGTAGAAGCCCATGGTGGCGACGTAGAGGACCTTGTACGCGATCGAGTACGCGGCCACCGCCGTCACGCCCAGCCGTGCCACGATCGCGACCAGCGCCAGCGTGCCCGCCTGCCGCACGGTGAAGTCGGCCGACATCGGCAGCCCGGTCCGCAGTGTCCGCCGCAGCGCGGCCCCGACCGGCTCGGCGGGCGGTGCCTCGGCAGCCGCGCGCAGCAGCGGGTTCCTCCGCAGCGCGGCCAGCCCCACCGCGAGGGCCACGCTCCGGCACAGCACCGTCGAGGCTGCGGCGCCCGGGACACCGTAGGCCTGGATGAGGAACGGGTCGCAGACCAGGATCAGCCCACCCGTGAGCAGCGCGAGCCGCATGGGCGTCCTGGTGTCGCCGGCCCCCTTGAGGATGCCGTCGACCAGGGTCTGCGCGAAGAACACGGCGACACCGGGCAGCGAGATCGCGAAGTACCGCACGGCGAGGGGCAGCGCGGCCCCGTCACCGAGCACCAGCCGCGCCAGCGGCTCCCGCCCCAGAAATCCACCCGCCACGACCACCGGCGTGACCAGCGCCCACACCGCCCATCCCCCGCGCACCGCCGCCCGCACCGCCCCCGGCTCCCGCGCGCCTCTGGCGTGCGCGACCAGCACGGTCGTGCCGGAGCCGAAGACGAGGGCGACGCCGAGCAGGACGTTCTCGGAGTTGGTCGCGACGGCCACGGCGGCCACGGCCGGGCCGCCGAGCCGGGAGACCCAGACGGTGTTGATGATTCCGGCGGCCACGGAGGCGAGAAGCGAGAAGTAGACGGGGTGGGCGAGCGAGATGAGCTGCTTGCGGTGCGCGTTCACTGTCCAAGCCCCCTCAACGCCATGAGCTACCTCTAACCGAGGTAGCTCGATAAGAGGTACCATGGTGCCATCACGCCCGCAAGGAGGACCATGCTGGAGCTGTCGATCCTCGGCTTCCTGGCCGAAGTGCCGCTGCACGGCTACGAGTTGAAGGAGCGGATCAAGGCGCTGAGCGGCCATGTCCGCCCCGTCAGCGACGGTGCGCTCTACCCGGCGATCACACGGCTGATCAAGGCCGGGAAGCTCGACGAGCACACGGAGCCGGGTGCGAGCGCCGCCCCGCGCCGGGTCCTCTCCCTCACCGGCGCCGGCCGCGAGGACCTGCTGGAGCGCCTGCGCCACCCCAAGCAGGTGGAGATCACGGACCAGGTCCGCTTCAACACGCTCCTGGCCTTCCTACGGCACCTGCCGGACCGCCGGGAGCAGGCCGGAGTGCTGCGTCGCCGCCTGGAGTTCCTCACCGCACCCACGAGCTTCTTCTACGACGACGGGCAGCCCGTCCGGGCGGAGGAGGCGCAGGACCCATTCCGGCAGGGCATGCTGCGGGTCGCCCGGGCGACGGGTGAGGCGGAGCGTGCGTGGCTGACGGAGGCGATCGCGCTGCTGGATCAGCCGAGCTGAGCCCGCAGATAGTCCCGCCACTCCCCCGTGAACTCCTCCAGCGACGTCCCGAGTACGTCCTTCAGCGCGCTCTCCACCGCGCCGGCCCGCTTCTCGTGGGCCCCCACGGCCCGGTAGAACTCGGCGAGCCTGACCTCGCCCCAGCGGTCCGCGATCAGCCGGCAGGCCAGCCAGCCGCTCTCGTAGGCCCGCGCCAGCCTCCCCGCGTCGCCGGTGAAGCCGAAGTCCGCGTCCGCCGGTAGTTCCTGGGGCGCCCGCCCCTCGGTCACCGCCTGCCACAACTCCGGCGCCGCCTGGGACGGGGAGCGGCCGCTGCCGAGGTAGCCGATCCAGTCGGCGTAGCCCTCGGACAGCCACAGCGGCGTGGCCTCGGTGGTCTGGGCGCGGGTGGCGACGTGGGTGGTCTCGTGGGTGAGAACGACCTGCTTGCCGGTGCTGCCGAGGACGCCGTACGCGTCGGGATTGACGATGATCCGGTCCGCGGGCGCGCTCGCCGGGGCGCCGGTCTCCCCGGTGGTGACCGCGGCGATCCCGCGGTAGGAGGACTCGGGCGAGCCGAGCAGACCCGCCATGTCGGCCAGCGACATCGGTACGAGGATCACCACGCGCCGGGGCCAGTCCGTGCCCCACGCCTGGGAGACGGCCGGCACGGCGTGGTCGGCCAGCTCGGCGTACGACCGCAGTGCGGCTTCGGACTGCCCGACGCCCAGGACGAGGCTGTCGTCACCGCGCACGGCGCCCACCTCGCCCTGGTCCCAGAGCTGTTCGGCGGAGCCCTTCGCGGGCCGCTCGGCCTCGACGTACCAGTGGCCCTCCACGTCCAGGCGCAGGCTCAGGGTGCGGCCGACGCTGACGGGAGCCCGGTCGTGGCCCTGGACGCGGTAGCGCAGCTCGGCGTCGGCGAGGGCGGTGTCGCCGGTGCGCCGCAGGGCGGTCAGGCGGTACGACCAGTCGGCCAGGGGCACCGCGCCCAGGTTGCCGAACCAGTCCCGGGCGCCCGAGCGCAGGAACGCCGTCTCGTCGCGGTCGAGTATCGCGGCCGCCCGGTGGTCGAGAACCTGCTGCACCTCGGCCTTGGCGCTGTCGGTGGCGGGCCGCCCGCCGCAGCCCACCAGCGAGACGAGCAGCAGACAGAGCGCGACGACGACGCGCGTTCCCCGCGCCCCCGACGCCCGCCTTCGACCAGCCATTTCCCGATCGTACGGCGGCGACGGCACGAGGGTCAGACCTGCGCCGCAGCGGCCTCGGCCCCGCGTCAGACCCGGGTGACCGTCGCCCCGGGCATCATGCCCACCGGGTCGTAGCGCACGGGGGCACCGGGGTAAGGCGCGTGGATCACCTGGCCGTCGCCCACGTACATCCCGACGTGGCTGGCGTCGCCCCGGTAGGTGACCACGTCGCCGGGCTGGGCCTCGGAGAGCGGGACCTGTCGGCCGGCGTACCGCTGCCCCTGCGAGGTCCGCGGCATGGCGACGCCGGCCTGGGCGTACGACCACTGGATCAGGCCCGAACAGTCGAAGCCGGAGGGACCGTTGGCGCCCCAGACGTACGGCCTGCCCAGCGCCGAGTGGGCGGCGGCGACGGCGGCTGCGGCGCGGCCCGAGGGGGCCACGAGGCTCCCGAAGTCGGGCATGCCGGCGCGCCCGGAGCGGGAGGCACGGTCGTAGGCGGCCCGGTCGGCCGCGGTGAGGGAGTTCAGCAGCCTGCGGGCCTGGGTGAGTTTGCGCTCGACGGTCCGCTTGTGGACGGCGACGGCCTTGCGGCTCTTCTCCAGGTCGAGGAGTTTCCCGGTCGCCTCGGAGCGGTCCTGGGCCAGTCGGCGCATCGCGTCCTGCAGCTCCTTGAGCTCGCCTGCCTGGTGGGCGCTGAGCCGGGCGATGCGGGCGGCCCTGTCGAGGTAGTCGGCCGGGTCGTTGGAGAGCAGCAGCGCGAGCGACGGATCGAGGCCGCCGGACCGGTACTGGGCACCTGCCAGCGAACCGAGCGCGTCCCGCTTGGAGTTGATGTCCTCCTGCTGCCGGGCGATCCGGTCCTGCGCGTCGGTCACCTGCTTGCGGAGCTTGTCGGCACGCTCGTCGGCCCTGTTGTACGCCTCGGTGGCCTTCTCGGCCTCCTCGTAGAGGCGGTCCACCTTGGCCCGGGTGTCGTCTTGTGGCGCGGCCGAGGCCGGTACGACCCCCAGGGCCGTGGCGGCGGCTGACATGACGCAGAGCGCTGCTCCGGCGCCCCGGTCGAACCCGGTCGATGCAAGGCGGCGATGGGACCCCACGGGAGCCGCTCTCCTTCCGCTGGCGGACAAGGACCTTCCCCGGCGAGCGGGGAAACGCGGCAGACAGTAGCTCCGTGCCGGGGTGTCGACCAACGACTGAAGCGGGCACACAAAGTGACGCCCCGCCTCTGACGCAGGTCATGGGCGGGGCGCGGGGTCAGCAAGTGTTGTCGTGATTCGCCCGTTCGGGCGGCACGTGGTGTTGATCTTGCGGGTGTTCGGCCGGGGTCAGATCCGGACGCCGAACTGGTACGGCATGTTGTTGATCGACTCGTAGCGGACGACCGTGCCGCTGCGCGGGGCGTGCAGGACCTGGCCGTTGCCCGCGTAGAAGCCGACGTGGTGCAGATCGCCGTAGAAGATGACCAGGTCGCCGACCTTGAGCTCGGACTGGCTGTAGATGCGCGTGCCGTAACTGGCCTGGGCCTGTGAGGTGCGCGGGATGGAGACGCCGGCCTGGGCGTAGGCCCAGGAGGTGAGGCCCGAGCAGTCATAGGAGGCGGTGCCGGTGGCGCCGTAGACGTACGGCTTGCCGATCTGGCTCTGGGCGGCCTGGAAGGCGGCCATGGCCCGGCCGGAGGCGGAACCGGTGTTGCCGAGGTCCACGCGGTCCGCGGCGGAGCGGCTGGCGCGCTGCTCCTCGGCGGCGAGGGCGGCCTTCTCCGCGGCCGTCAGCGTGTTGAGCAGCTTCTGCGCCTCGCCGAGCTTGCCCTGGACCTGCTTCTTCTTCTTGCCCAGTTCGGTGCGGGTGGAGGCGAGGTCCTTGAGCTTGTCGGACGCCTCGGTGCGCTGCTGGGTGAGCTCGCGCTGCTTGTCCTGGATCTTCTTCAGCGAGTCGACCTGCTGGGCGCTCAGCTGGTCCATGGTGGACGCCTTGTCCAGGTAGTCGTCCGGGTCGGACGACAGGAACAGCTGGACGGAGGAGTCGATGCTGCCGGTGCGGTACTGGGCGGCGGCCGCGAGGCCCATGCTGTCGCGCAGCTCGTTGAGCTCTTCCTGGCCGCGGGCGACGTTGTCCTGGATCGTGGAGATCTCCTTCTGGAGCTTCTCCTGCTTCTCCTTGGCGCCGTTGTACTTCTCGGTGGCCTGCTCGGCCTCCTCGTAGAGCTTGTCGACCTTGGCCTTGACCTCGTCCTTGCTCGGCTTCTCGCTGGGGGCCGCGTTGGCGGCCTGCGCACTGATGGCCACGGCAGCAGCGGCAGCGGTGGTCAGCACGGTCACTCGTGCTCGGCTCGGCTGCTTGGGTCGACGGTGGGACGCCACGGAGGTGAAACCCTTCTTGTGAGTGATCACCCGCTCGGAGGTTCGAGGCCAGACCCTAGTGACCCAGTTGTGATCAGATCAAATCCTCACACGAAAATTCTCGTCACACCAATCATTCTTTACCCACAACTCACATCTCGTGACGCAGGATTGACGCTGGGTCGCGCAGGATTGACGCCAATTCGGGCATTGCGCCCGTACGTTGGCGTTATCAGGACAGCCGCTTGAGAAGCACCGCAGAAGCCACCGGCCGTGCCCCGGCCCGGGCGACCCCGTCCGCCACCTCACGGTCGGTCGAGGCGACGATGACCGGACGGCCCGGCGGCTCGGCGCGCACCAGTTGCCGGATCAACTCGTCGGCGGTGACGCCCGGTTTGGAGAACAGCACCCGCACCCCGCGCGGCGGCGCGAGAAACACCGGCGCGGCCAGTTCGGCCCCGTCGAAGACACAGGTCACCTCGGCGCCGGTCTGCGCGGCGAGCTGCGAGAGCTGGCCGAGCAGCCTGAGCCGCTGCTTCTCCAGGGGCATCTGGGGATAGCCCGTCTTGGTGACGTTGTAGCCGTCGACCACCAAGTGCGCCTGAGGCAGGGCGAGGAGCTGGTCGAGGATCGCGGGGTCGTTCTCGGACAGCGCCCGGGCGGCGATGTCCTTCGGGGTCATTCGTCCCGGTTCGACCGCGTCCACGGTCTCGGCGGGCCGTACGGAGACCGGCGGCAACGCCAGCTCCCGGCGGAGCCCTTGGGCGGAGTCCAGCAGGGTATCCAGAAGCAGGCGTACGCGCATGTCCTCGACGCTGCGCCCCTCGCGTGCGGCCCTGCGCGTGGCCTCCAGGGCGGCCTCGGCCTCCCCGAGCCGCGCCTTGAGGCGCCGGGTCTCACTCTCGGCCGCGGAGACCTGGGCGTGCCCCTCGGCCCGTACGGTCTCGATCTCGCCGTGCACCTTGCGCAGGGCGGCCTCGCCGCGCTTGACGTCGCTGAGGGCCGAGCGCAGCTTTCGGTGAAGCGATTCGGCTTCCTTCTTCGCCGCGTCCAGCTCGGTGCGCAGCCGCTCGGTCTCGTGCCGGGTGTGCTCACGGGCGTGGGCGAGCTCCTCGCGCAGCCGCTCCAGCTCGGCGCGGTTCTCCTCGTCGACGCGCTCGGCGTCGGCGCGCTGGGCCTCCTCGCCGGCCGCGGTGACCAGCTTGACCCAGCCGGTGGGGCGCAGAACATAGGCCGCGGCCGCCACGTCGAGGGGGTCCGCGGCCGGGGGCGCCGAGCCGGCGTCGAGGGCGCCGGCGAGTTCCGGCTGGCCCTCTCTGAACTTCTCCCCGATGCGCTGCCGGAACAGCGGATCGGCCTCCAGCGCCGCCGCCATCGCGTTGCCGGCGAACTTGGCCCGGCGGTTCGGCGCGAATCTGGCGTACTGCCGCAGCTGTGCGGGCAGTTCACCGACGGTCAGGCCGCCGAACCCGTCGGACACGATCTGTACGACCTTGCGCCGTACACCGTCGGGCAGCGGACGGTCGAGCACCTCAGCGGCGCCGTCGTCCGGCCCCCCGCCTTGTGTCTCCACCATCCGTCACACCCCAATGCCTGTGCGGGGGCCGCTCCCGTCAGGAGTCGGCGCCCGGCCTGTCCACGAGTTCCACCTTGTCCACGGCGTTGCACCAGCGGCAGCGCACCGACTCGATGGTCTC
This sequence comes from Streptomyces sp. NPDC107528, assembly GCF_055639295.1. NCBI lineage: Bacteria > Bacillati > Actinomycetota > Actinomycetes > Kitasatosporales > Streptomycetaceae > Streptomyces > Streptomyces sp. NPDC107528. The sequence continues at coordinate 590,376 of NZ_JBVKAV010000002.1, read as the reverse complement.
ACTGAGCACCTCGCGCTCCTCGACCTTCGGCTCACCGGCCAGATCGAGGTGGACGTACTCCACGACCTTGGACGAGCGCGTCACGTCGAAGCGCGTGAGGTTGCCGCAGAGGGTGCAGCGCCACCGCGTCGTGGTGGTCGGCAGGGGAACCGTCATCGTGACTGTGCTCTTTCCTTCTAGACCTTCTATTGTCCGCGACGCGCCGGGCCCCGGTGCGTGTGGCTCGTAACCCTACGGCCTGGCGGGTACCCACCGCCCGTCCGTCCGGGGCGGCGAGGCGGTCTGTGCGTGTGCGTCCTGTTACGTCATGCTCTGTGTCCATGATCGGCAACTGGAGCGTGGCGCATTTCGGGACTCGGCTCGGCAGGGCGGGCCGACCGGTCCGGTCCGTCCTGCGGTCCTCGGCGCCGGTGACGTACGGGCTGATCATCCTGTGCTGCCTGGTCTTCCTGACCGGCCCGGCGGCGGGACTCAATCCGGCGTACGGCTCCGGCGAGGGGCTGCTCGCCGCTCAGCGGGCCTATTTCCACCGCTGGGGTGTCGTGCCCGCGGAGCTGTTCGAGGGGGCGCCCCGGGCCGTCCTCACCCCCGCGACGGCGCTGTTCGTGCACGGCAGCTGGGTGCACCTGCTCGGCAACATGCTCTTCCTCTACGTCTTCGGCGTGATGACCGAGGAACGGATGGGCCGTCTCCAGTTCACGCTCTTCTATCTGGGCTGCGGCTACCTCGCCCTGCTGGGCTACGCGGCCGCCAACGACGACTCCACCCAGTCCCTGGTCGGCGCGTCCGGGGCGATCTCTGCGGTCCTCGGCGCGTTCCTGTTCCTCTTCCCCGGGGCGCGGGTGACAAGCCTGCTGCCGTTCCTGCTCTTCCTGCCGCTGCGCTTCCCGGCCTGGGTCGTGCTGCCCTTCTGGGTGGCGCTGCAGTGGGTGGCGGCGGGGCGCGCGGACCAGGGGCCGGGGGTGGCGTATCTGGCGCACCTGGTCGGGTTCGGGCTGGGCTTCGGCTTCTCGTGGGCCCGATTCAGGCCTGCGACTGCTGTGTCTTCCCGGGGGCCAACCCCCGGACCCCCGGCAGAACAACCAGGCCAACTGGACCACGAGTAGGGTGAGAGCCCCAGCAATGGCCTCCGAGGGAGAGAACCAACCGTGATCACCGCGATCGTCCTCATCAAGACCAGCGTGGACCGGATTCCCGAGATCGCGGAGCGGATCGCTTCGCTGGAGAGCGTCACCGAGGTCTTCTCGGTCACCGGTACGTACGACCTGATCGCCATGGTGCGGGTGAAGGAGCACGAGGATCTCGCCGAGGTCATTCCGGGCCGGATCAGCAAGATCCCCGGGGTGGAGGGCACGGACACGCACGTGGCGTTCCGTACGTACTCGCAGCACGACATCGAGGCCGCGTTCGCCATCGGGCTGGACAGCTGAGAGCGGCCACGACCCGATCATGAAGAGTTCTTCATGCTGGGCTCATCCGCGGGGCGGGGCATAGGCCGCAGGATCGGCCGCATGGTCTTCTCGCACCGGATCGCGGCGCTGGCCGCCGTCGTGGCGATCCCCCTCGGCATCGCCGCGACCAGCTTCGCCCTCACCGACAACCCGGAGTCCCCCAAGGTCCCGGCCAAGGTGGAGCTGGACAGCGGCTCCCCCACCCCGACCCCGTCGCGGCCCTCACCGCCCCCTAGTGACGAGGTCGTCTCGCGGCCCCCGGTGACAGACGGCCCCACGAGCGACGACGATGCCGACGACGGCCCCGACCGGGACACCGGAGACGACGACCGCAGCGAACTCGGGGACGACGGCTAGGGGAACTTTCAGGGAGTCGGCGAGTTCAGGGGAGTCGGCGGGTGACGACAGTGCGGCTGGGGTTCTCCCCTCCGGGTGCGTGTGTGCCTGCGAGCGGGCACACGGCGTCCGGCGCACGGACTTGGCGTGCGCGGTCCCGTCCGGGTCGGCGCGCCGCCTGCTCACCGCCTGGCCCGACGCCGTCGCCATGACCCGGACGACACCCCCCGACCCCGTGCGCCGCCGGATCTCCGCGCGGGTCCGCATCCTGCTCTGGCTGCTGCTCGTCATGGCCGTCGGGCTGGTGTCCGTCGCGACGACCACGCGGTCGATCCTGTTGCGGGACGTCGATCACCGGGTGAACGGGCTGCTCGCACAGGAGGCGGGCGAGTTCGCGAACTTCCAGGAGCGGGGCGTCGACCCCGAGACCGGGCGGCCGTTCACCGACCCGTCCCGGCTGCTGCGCGAGTTTCTGGTACGCCAGTACGCCGATCCGGACGAGGAGCTGATCGGCCTGGTGGGCGGGGCGGGCCGGACCCCGGCACAGTTCATCCAGCCGCGTGACATCCCCGCCGCCGTTCCCCTGCACGAGGACGCCGACGCCCGCCGCCGTATCTTCGACTCGCCCGACGCCACCGGCACCGTGCACCGGGCGTCCGGCGAGATCCGCTGGGCCAAGGTCACGGTCGCCCGCGCCGGCGGCGAGGCGGAGGCGGCCTTCGTCGTCGCCTTCCACCCGGGGCGCGAACAGGCCGCCGTGAACACGGAGTTCCGTATCCTGCTCGCCATCTCCGGGGTCGCCCTGCTCATGATGACCGGCATCGGCTGGGCGGTCTCCGGGCGGATCCTCAAGCCGGTGCGGCTGGTGCGCACCGCGGCGGCGCAGCTCACCGAGCAGGACCTCACCCGCCGTATTCCGGTGCACGGGCGCGACGACATCGCCGCGCTCGCGGAGACCTTCAACGCGATGCTCGACCGGCTGGAGCGCGCCTTCGCCGCCCAGCGCGAGTTCGTCGACGACGCGGGCCACGAGCTGCGCACGCCGATCACCATCGTGCGCGGCCATCTGGAGCTGATGGGCGACGACCCGGCCGAGCGCGAGGAGACGATACGCCTGGTCACGGACGAGCTGGACCGGATGAGCCGCATCGTGGAGGACCTGCTGCTGCTCGCCAAGGCCGAGCGCCCCGACTTCGTCACCGCCGAGCCGGTCCAGCTCGCCGAGCTCACCGCCGACGTCTACGTCAAGGCCCGCACCCTCGGCGAACGGGACTGGCAGCTCGCCGAGGTGGCCGACGTCGAGGCCGAGCTGGACCCGCAGCGGATCACCCAGGCGATGGTCCAGCTCGCCCAGAACGCCGTGCAGCACACCACGCCCGGGCAGACCGTCCGGATCGGCTCGCGCGCGGACGGGCCGGGCGTAGAGCTGTACGTCGCCGACTCCGGCTGCGGTGTCCAGCCGCAGGACGGCGAGGTGATCTTCGAACGGTTCCGGCGCGGCACGTCCCGGCGCGGCGCCCGCGGCTCCGGAGCCGGCCTCGGCCTGTCGATCGTCCGGGCGATCGCCGAGGCACACGGCGGCCGGGTCCGGCTGCGCGACACCGACGGCGGCGGCGCCACCTTCGTACTGGCACTGGGAGAGGCACACACGTGAACCGCATTCTCATCGTCGAGGACGAGGAAAGGATCGCCTCCTTCGTGCAGAAGGGCCTGCGCTCCAACGGCTTCACCACGACCGTCGTCGGCGACGGCGACGCCGCCCACGAGTACGCGCTGACCGGCAGTTTCGATCTGGTGGTCCTGGACATCGGCCTGCCCGGCCGGGACGGCTTCACGGTGCTGCGCGAACTGCGCGAGGCCCGGGTGACGGTCCCGGTGATCGTGCTGACCGCGCGGGACTCCGTGCGGGACACGGTGGCCGGTCTGGAGGGCGGCGCCGACGACTGGATGACCAAGCCGTTCCGCTTCGAGGAACTGCTCGCCCGGGTGCGTCTACGGCTGCGTACGGCGGCCCGGGCACCCGAGGTGACGGTGCTGCGGTCCGGTTCGCTGACCCTCGACCTGCGCACCCGCCGGGCGCGGGCCGACGAGCGGACCGTGGACCTGACGGCCCGTGAGTTCGTGCTCCTGGAGCTGTTCCTGAGGCATCCCGGCCAGGTACTGTCCCGCGAGCAGATCCTGTCGCACGTGTGGGGCTACGACTTCGACCCCGGGTCGAACATCGTGGATGTGTACGTGCGGGCACTGCGCAAGAAGCTCGGGGCCGAACGGTTCGAGACGGTGCGCGGCGTGGGATATCGCCTCTTCGCCTGAAGTCCCCTTCGGCCCGCGTGAAGTCTCCTTCATGTACGGCTCATCGACGGCTCACGGCCCAGGTGAACCCTGGATGACGTGACCCTGAACCTCCGACTGGGCGTCGGCCTCTGCGTCGCGCTCTCCCTGTGCGCGCTGCTCGCCGTCCCCGGCAACTTCGCCGGACTCGGCGCCGACGCCCGCCTCACCCTTGCCGTCTTCGCCCTGGCGACCTGCGCCTGGATCGCCACCCCGGTCGACGACACGTACATCGCGCTGGGCGCCGGACTCGCGCTCACGGTGACCGGGGTGATCAGCAGCGACACGCTCTTCGGCACCCTCGGCGACTCGACGGTGTGGCTGCTGATCTGCGCCTTCGTGCTGGCGGCCGCGGTGACCCGGACGGGGCTCGCGGGACGGGCGGCGGCGTTCCTGGTCGGCGGGGCGCGTACCGTGCGGCAGCTCGTGCACCTGACCACGGCCGCCCTGGTCGTCACGGCGTTCGCGGTACCGGCCACGTCCGGCCGGGCCGCCCTCGCACTGCCGGTGTTCCTCGCGCTCGCCAGAGCCCTGGCCGACCGGCACCGGCTGGTCGTGATGCTGGCGCTGCTGTTTCCGACCGTGATCCTGCTGTCGGCGGTGGCGACCCTGATCGGGGCGGGCGCGCACCTGATCACCGTCTCGGTGCTGTGGCAGGCCACCGGCGAGCGGATCGGCTTCACCGAGTGGCTGCTGCTCGGCCTGCCACTGGCCGTGGCGTCGTCCCACCTGGCCGCCGAGGCCGTACTCCTGACGACGACTCGGCGCGCGGACCGCAAGGCCCCCGTGCGCATCACTCCCGAGCAGATCCAGGAGCACAGCGACGATCCGGTCACCGGCCCCTGGTCGCAGGCCGAGACGCGGTGCGCGCTGCTGCTCGGCACGGTCGTGGTGCTGTGGTGCAGCGAGCCGCTGCACCGGGTGCCGCCCGCGGTCGTCGCGCTGATCGGCGCGGTGGTGGCGGCCTCGCCCGCCCTCGGCACGGTGCATCTGAAGGACGCGCTGAAGACGGTTCCCTGGTCACTGCTGCTGTTCATGGCGGCGACGATGGCGATGGGAGTCGCGCTGGCCGACTCGGGAGCCGCGAAGTGGCTGGTGGACGGGCTTCCCGGTGGAGTCGGTCCGGTGTCGTTCCTGATCGTCGTGATCGCGATCAGTACGACGGCCCACCTGGTTCTGCAGTCCCGCTCGGCCCGTTCGTCGGTGCTGGTGCCGCTGGTCGTCGCGGCGGCGGTGGGGGCCGGGGTGAATCCGGTCGCCGCGGCGCTCGCGTCCACGGCGGCGGCGGGCTTCTGCCACACGCTCCCGGCCTCCGCGAAACCGGTCACGCTCTTCTCCGACCTGCCCGGGACGCCCACCTACACCCCGCGCGACCTGCTGCGCCTGTCCGCCGTACTGGCCCCGCTGACGGCCGCCCTCGTCCTGCTGTTCGCCGTCGCGGTGTGGCCGCTGCTCGGCGTTCCCCTGTGAGTCGCCGCGTCATGCCGTCGCGGGCGTTGCCCTCGGGGCGTTGCCGCAGTGCCGCGGCCTCATCCGACCTGCTTAGGAGACCTCTGATGCTGACCCGAGTCGTCGTAGCCCCCAGTGGCTTCAAGGAGTCCCTGTCCGCCCAGGCCGCCGCCGATGCCATCGCGGACGGTGTCCGACGGGTCCTGCCGGATGTCGTGATCGACCTGATCCCGCTGGTGGACGGCGGCGAGGGCACCGCCACCGCGCTGGCCGCCGCGACCGGCGGACGGCTGGTCGCCCTGCCGGCCACGGGCCCGGTCGGCGAACCGCTCGGCACGCACTTCGCCCTGCTCGGCTCCCGGGACACGGCGGTCGTGGAGATGGCCGCGGTGGCCGGGCTGTCCCTCGTCCCGCGCGCCCTGCGCGACCCAGGCGCCACGACGACCTACGGCGTCGGCGAGCTGATCCGCGCCGCGCTCGACACCGGCGTACGGCGCATCCTGGTCGGCTGCGGCGACTCGGGTACGTCCGACGGGGGCGCCGGCGCGCTCCAGGCCCTCGGCGCCCGGCTGCTGGACGCCGACGGCTTCGAACTCCCTCGCGGCGGAGGGGAGTTGACGCGGCTGGCCCGGATCGAACCGTCCGGCCTGGACCCGCGCCTGCGGGACGTCGAGCTGCTGGTCGCCTGCAACCCGTACAACGTGCTGTGCGGCGAGCGCGGCGTGGCCCGCGTCTTCGGCCCGCAGAAGGGGGCGACGCCCGCGCAGGTCGAGCATCTGTCGGCCGGACTGGAGAACTGGGCGGACGTACTCACCCGCGACCTGGGGGCCGTGGGCACCGACCTGCACCACGGCCCCGGCACCGGAGCGTCCGGCGGTCTGGGCGCGGGCCTCGCAGCCCTCGGCGCCCGGCTGCTCCCCCGCTTCGACGTGCTCCTCGACCACCTCGACCTCGACGCCCGCCTCGCCCGCGCCGACCTGGTCGTGACCGCGGAGGGCGCCCTGGACCACCAGACCCCTCGTGGCAAGGTCCCGGCCGAGGTGGCCCGCCGGGCCAAGCTGTACGGCCGCCCGGTGCTGGCACTGGCGGGCACCCTCGGCGAGGGTGCGCACGAGGTGCCGGGCGTGGACGCGTTCAGCGGCATCCTGCCGGCCCCGATGGCCCTGGCGGAGGCCCTGGTGCGGGCCTCCGAACTCCTCACGGACGCCACCGAACGCGCCCTGCGGATGATCCTGCTGGGCGCCCGGCTACCGGCTCACGCGGAGGTGTCCGGGACGCAACGGCCGTCCTCGGTGCGGTAGTTCCACCGGGCACCGTCCGTCACGAGCTCCCGCACGGCGTTCACGAACCGCTCGACGTGCTCGTCCGGCGTTCCGGCCCCGAAGCTCACCCGGATCGCGTTCAGGGACTTCTCGCCGGGCGCCGCCTCCGGGGCCCCGCACTCGCCCTGCGTCTGCGGGTCGCTGCCCAGCAGGGTGCGGACCAGAGGGTGGGCGCAGAACAGCCCGTCCCGCACCCCGATGCCGTACTCGGCGGAGAGCGCCGCGGCGAAGTGGGAGCTGTTCCAGCCCTCGACGACGAAGGAGATGACGCCGACGCGCGGGGCGTCGTCACCGAAGAGGGAGAGGATCCGGACCTCGGGGACGGAGGCGAGGCCCGCGCGGACCTTCTCGATCAGGTACTGCTCACGGGCGACGAGCGAGTCGAAGCCCGCCTCGGTCAGCGCCTTGCAGGCGGAGGCGATGGAGTAGGCCCCGATGACGTTCGGGGAGCCGGCCTCGTGGCGGGCGGCGTTCTCGTGCCACTCCACGTCGACGCCCCCGTCCGCACGCCGCGACACCTTCCGCGAGGCACCGCCGCCCGCGAGGTACGGCTCCGCCGCGCGCAGCCAGTCGGAGCGGCCGGCCAGGACACCGGAGCCGAACGGGGCGTACAGCTTGTGGCCGGAGAAGGCCACCCAGTCGACATCCAGGTCCCGCACGCTCACCGGGTGGTGCGGGGCCAGCTGGGCGGCGTCGAGCACGATGCGGGCGCCGTGCGCGTGGGCGGCGGCCGCGAGCTCCCGTACGGGCCACAGCTCACCCGTGACGTTCGAGGCGCCGGTGACGCAGACCAGGGCCGGGCCGTAGGGGTCGCGGTCGGCGAGGGCGCGCTCCAGGGTCTCGACGGCCTGGCGGGGGGTGCGGGGCGCGTTGAGGTAGGTGACGCGGGCGTCGCGCCACGGCAGCAGGGAGGCGTGGTGCTCGGTCTCGAACACGAAGACCTGGCAGTCGGCCGGCAGGGCGGCGGCGAGGAGGTTCAGCGAGTCGGTGGTGGACCGGGTGAAGACCAGCTGGTCGTCGGGGCGGCAGTCGAGGAACTCGGTGACCGTCCGGCGGGCGTTCTCGAACAGGTCGGTGGAGAGCTGGGAGAGGTAGCCGGCCCCGCGGTGGACGCTGCCGTAGTACGGCGCGTAGGCGGCGACGTCGTCCCAGACGCGCTGGAGGGCGGGGGCGCTGGCGGCGTAGTCGAGCGCGGCGTATGTGACCTCGCCACCAGTGACGAGCGGGACGGTGACATCACGGCCCAGAACGGGCAGAGAGGCACAAACAGACTGGTCGGCGGCAGCGATGGAGACAGACATGGCGAACTCCCGTGAGGGGCATGCCGACTGAGGGGCATGCGAGAAAGAGAAAAGGGTCTGCGGAGGCGGGGCTCTGCGGCCCTATCGCATTCGCTTGCTCACGGAAGGCTCCCTCGAACGACCAGGACCCCTGGTTTCGAGAGGGGCCCGCGCTTGCCGCAGACCTCGCTGCCTACGGCCTGGTCTTCACCCGGGGCACCCCGCCACGGACGGAGGGTTGCCGGACAGTCGGCCGGGGCCTCATGACTGTCACTCATGACCTGGTCCAACATCCTGCCACACGATCTTCAGCTCGCAAGGCGCAGTCCGGATCCTGGACTGCGCCTCGCGTCACATCGCGTGGAAATCAGGTGTTGCTGGCCGCCACCCAGCGATCCAGCGTCCGCTTCGCCGCGCCCGAGTCGATCGACTCCGCCGCCTTCGCCATCCCGGCGCGGATCTGCTCGGTGAGCGGGGCGTCGGTCGGGTTCATCGCCACCAGGGCGGCGGCCGCGTTGAGCAGTACTGCGTCCCGCACGGGACCCGTCTCCCCGTTCAGCATGCGCAGCGCCACATCGGCGTTGTACGAGGCGTCCGCGCCCCGCAGCGCCTCCACCGGAACCAGCTCGATGCCGACGTCACGAGGGTCGAAGGCCTCCTCGGTCACCTTGCCGTCGCGCACGACCCAGACCCGGGAGGTGGCCGTGGTGGTGAGCTCGTCGAGACCGTCGTCGCCGCGGAACACCAGCGAGGAGTTGCCGCGCTCGGCGAAGACGCCCGCGACGATCGGTGCCATGCGCGGGTCCGCCACGCCGACCGCCTGGGCCTTCACCTTCGCCGGGTTCGTCAGCGGACCGAGCACGTTGAAGGTCGTGCGGATGCCCAACTGGCCACGGGCCGCCGCCACATGCCGCAGCGCGGGATGGAACTTCACGGCGAAGCAGAAGGTGATCCCGGCCTGCTCGGCGACCTCGGCCACCCGCCCGACCGGCAGTTCCAGATTGACGCCGAGCTTCTCCAGCACGTCCGAGGCACCCGACGCCGACGACGCCGCTCGGTTGCCGTGCTTGACGACCTTCGCGCCTGTGCCGGCGATGACGATCGCCGACATCGTGGAGATGTTGACGGTCTTCGCGCCGTCGCCGCCCGTGCCGACGATGTCGACGGTCTGGCCCGGCACCTCGATCACGTTCGCGTGCGCGTACATCGTCCGCACGAGCCCGGTGATCTCCTCCACCGTCTCGCCCTTGGCGCGCAGAGCCACGACGAACCCGGCGATCTGCGCGTCCGTCGCCTCGCCGCGCATGATCAGGTCCATCGCCCACGCGGTGTCGTCGGCAGCCAGGTCCTGACCGTTCAGCAGGCCGTTCAGCAGCAGGGGCCAGGAGCGGGCCGCCGCGGTGTCGCCTCCGGCGGGGGTCACAGCGCTCATAAGCCGCTCCAGGGTCAGGTGTCCCGCACTGCGGGACATGAGTCTCAACGAGGTCCACCCTATCCAGCCCGGGGCACGGCGAAGGGCCCCGTCCGTACAACGGACGGGGCCCTCAACCGTGGCGTAGCAGTCGCAGCGTCAGTGGTGGCCGTGGCCGCTCGTGATCTCCTTGTACTCCTCGACGGTCGGCTTGGGGATCTGGCCGTCCTCGCCGAAGTACGACTTGCTGAGCTTGGCGCGCAGCTTCTCGGAGCCCTTCACCTTGCGCTCGACGCCGTTCTCGTCGACCGTCGGGCCGATCTCGAGCGGCTGGTACTGCTCGTGCGCGGTGAGGGTGTGCAGCGCGTCCTGGCTGAGCGGCTCGTGCACCTCGATGAACTCACCGTGCGGCAGGCGCTTGATGATGCCCGACTCGCGGCCGTGCAGCACCTTGTCCTTGTCCCGGCGCTGCAGGCCGAGGCAGATCCGCTTGGTGACGATGAACGCGAGGACCGGTCCGACGAAGAAGCCGATCCGGACGAACCAGGTGACCGCGTTGATCGACAGGTGGAAGTGGGTGGCCCACAGGTCGTTGCCACCGCCGACCAGGCCGATCATGTACACCGTGACCCAGGCGACGCCGAACGCGGTACGCGTCGGGGCGTTGCGCGGACGGTCCAGGATGTGGTGCTCGCGCTTGTCGCCGGTGACCCAGGACTCGATGAACGGGTAGAGCGCGATCGCCATCAGCACCAGGCCGAAGAGGACCAGCGGGATGAACACACCCAGCACGAGGGTGTGACCCCAGAAGTTGACCTCCCAGCCCGGCATGTACCGGACCAGACCCTCGGCGAAGCCCATGTACCAGTCGGGCTGGGCGCCGGTGGACACCATGTCCGGACGGTACGGACCGATGGCCCAGATCGGGTTGATCTGCGCGACCGCCGCGATGACCGCGATGACACCGAAGACCAGGAAGAAGAAGCCTCCGGCCTTGGCCATGTAGACCGGCAGCAGCGGCATGCCGACGACGTTCTTGTTGTTCTTTCCGGGGCCCGCGAACTGCGTGTGCTTGTGGTAGAAGACCAGGATCAGGTGGCCGACCACCAGGCCGAGCATGATGCCCGGCAGCAGCAGGATGTGGATCGAGTAGAAGCGGGCCACGAAGTCGGTGCCCGGGAACTCGCCGCCGAAGAGGAAGAACGAGATGTACGTGCCGACGATCGGCATGGACAGGATCGCGCCCTCGGTGAAGCGCACACCGGTGCCGGAGAGCAGGTCGTCGGGGAGCGAGTAGCCGGTGAAACCGGTGAACATGCCCAGGACGAACAGCAGGAAGCCGAACAGCCAGTTGATCTCACGCGGCTTGCGGTACGCGCCCGTGAAGAACACGCGCATCATGTGGACGAACATGCCGGCGAGGAAGATCAGCGCGGCCCAGTGGTGGATCTGCCGGATGAGCAGACCACCGCGCACGTCGAAGGAGATCTCCAGCGTGGAGCTGAACGCCTGGCTCATCAGCTGTCCCTGGAGCGGGACGTAGCTGCCGTGGTACTCGACCTCGGCCATCGAGGGCTGGAAGAACAGCGTCAGATACACACCCGTGAGGATGATGATGATGAAGCTGTAGAGGCAGACCTCACCCAACATGAACGACCAGTGGTCGGGGAAGATCTTGCGCATGTTGGCCTTGGCGAGGGAGTAGATCCCCAGCCGGCCGTCGGCCCAGTCGGCGACGCGCTCGCCGGCCGGTGCCTTCCCGCGCGAGCGGGACTCGGTGGTCTCTGTCGTGCTCATCCGCGCTCCCAGAATGCAGGGCCGACGGGCTCTTCGAAGTCGCCGAGCGCCTCGAGGTAGCCCTCGTCGTTCACGCCGATGCGCAGCTGCGGCAGGGCGTGACCGGCGGGGCCGAAGATCACCCGGGCACCGTCGGAGAGGTCGAAGGTGGACTGGTGGCAGGGGCAGAGCACGTGGTGCGTCTGCTGCTCGTACAGGGAGATCGGGCAACCGACGTGGGTGCAGATCTTCGAGTACGCGACGATGCCCTCGTGCGACCACTCGAGCTCGCGCTTGTCCTTGATGTCGGCCGGCTGGATCCGGACGATCATCAGGGCGGCCTTGGCGATCTCGTTCTGGAAGTCGTGGTCGTGCTCCTCCAGGCCCTCCGGCTTGGCGAAGGTGAGGGAGCCGACCGCGACGTCCGAGGGACGCAGCGGCTCGTCGGTGTTCATGTTGACGAGCAGCTTGCCCTTGGACCACAGGGTGTGGCGCAGCTTGGTCCCGGGCAGGGGGCCGAGGTCACGCAGCAGCACGACGCCGGAGAGCGGGAACAGGGCCAGCGCTCCGAACATCGTGTTGCGGATCAGCTTGCGGCGACCCAGCGCGGACTCCTTGGCGCCCTGCTTGAAGTCGGCCATGACCTTGGCCTTGACCTCGGGCTCCGCGGCGATCGGGTGGCGCTCGTCGGCGACCTCCACGTCGGACATCAGGGTGCGGGCCCAGTGGACCGCGCCCGCGCCGATGCAGAACAGCGCCGCACCGAGGGTCAGACCCAGCGCGAAGTTCAGCGCGTTGAGGTGACCGATCGGGAAGACGAAGATCGACTTGTCGTGCGGGATCGCGACGTACGACGCGATGAAGCCGACGGTGGCGAGCATCGACGCCGTGAACAGCATGGCCACCATGCGCTCGGACCGCCGGGCGGCCCGCTCGTCGATGTCCTGGATCCGGTGCTCGTGGGGCGGCAGGCCGGGGTCGGCGAAGGGGTTCTTCTCGTCCGCGACCGCGACGTGGGCGTCCTGCTCAGCGGGCAGGTTCTCTTCTGGAATGTCTTGGCTACTCATGACTTCTTGGCCTTTGCGGTCCGAGCGGCGACCCAGACGGCGACCGCGATCAGTGCACCGAGCCCGAAGATCCAGGCGAAGAGGCCCTCACTGACCGGCCCGAGGCCGCCCAGCTCCAGACCACCCGGGTTGACCGTCTCGTCGCTGTTGACCGCGTGCAGGTACGCGATGATGTCCTTCTTGTTCTGCTCCGACAGCGTGGTGTCGGGGAACGACGGCATGTTCTGCGGGCCGGTCAGCATGGCCTCGTAGATGTGCTTCGGGTCGACACCCTCAAGGCTGGGTGCGTACTTGCCCTTCGTCAGCGCGCCGCCCTTGCCGGTGAAATTGTGGCACTGGGCGCAGTTGTTGCGGAAGAGCTCGCCGCCCTTGCCGATGTCCGCGCCCTCGGAGCCGTACTGCTCCTCGGTCGGGACGGCCGGACCGGCGCCCAGCGAGGCGATGTACGCCGCGAGCTGGTCGATCTGGGCCTGCGGGTAGAAGTTCTTCTTCTTCGGGACCTGGGCGCCCTGCGAGGTGGCGGCCGGCATACGGCCCGTCGAAACCTGGAAATCGACGGAGGCGGCGCCGACACCCACCAGGCTCGGACCGTCGGAGGTGCCCTGACCGCCGGTTCCGTGGCAGCTGGCGCAGCCGACGGCGTAGAGCTTCTTGCCCTCTTCGATGGTGAGGGACTGGGCGGTTTCCTCGGCCTGTGCCTTGCCCGCGGGCGCGAACACGGCGTACACCCCTCCCGTGCACGCCAGCGCGAGGAGTAGGACGACGACCGCCGCCAGCGGATGGCGTCGTCGTGCGGAGAGCTTTTTCACGGATTACCCCGGTGTCAGGATCTTCTGCGTCGATGCTTCTGTCAGGTGCGTTCGTGGAACGCGCGCGGGATCGGACCCGGCTACTTGATCATGTAGATCGTGGCGAAAAGGCCGATCCAGACGACATCGACGAAGTGCCAGTAGTAGGACACGACGATCGCGGCGGTCGCCTGCTCGTGCGTGAACCTCTTGGCCGCGTAGGTGCGGCCGAGGACCAGCAGGAAGGCGATCAGACCGCCCGTCACGTGCAGGCCGTGGAAACCGGTGGTCAGGTAGAAGACCGAGCCGTACGGGTCGGACGAGAGCGAGAGGCCCTCGTGCTTGACCAGCTCGGTGTACTCGTACACCTGACCGCCGATGAAGATCGCACCCATGATGAAGGTGACGATGAACCAGCCCCGGAGCTTCTTCACGTCACCGCGCTCGGCGGCGAAGACGCCGAGCTGGCAGGTGAGGGAGGAAAGCACCAGGATCGTGGTGTTCGTCGCCGAGAACGGGAAGTTCAGGGCGTCGGCCTTCTCATGCCAGAAGTCCGGACCGGTCACCGATCGCAGGGTGAAGTACATCGCGAAGAGGGCCGCGAAGAACATCAGCTCGGAACTCAACCAGATGATGGTTCCGACGCTGGTGAGGTTCGGTCGGTTGACCGACGGGTGCGCGTGACCCTTGTCTACTGTCGTTGCTGTCGCCACGACCGACATTATGTCGGTCGCTTATCCCGCCCTCACTCCGGGGGGTGCCGTTCGGAGTGTCTTCCCCGTTCGTACCGGTGTTGACGTGGTGTTCAAGGGAGTAGCATCCGGCCCAACGGGCCTGTCCTTACGACGCTGACGTCACGGAGGAACAATGCAGCCGACCGCCACGGTGCTGGTCTACAGCGACGACTCCAACACCCGCGAACAGGTGAGGCTGGCCACCGGGCGCCGGCCTGCTCCGGACGTGCCGGTGGTGCAGTTCCTGGAGTGCGCGACGCCGGAGGCGGTGGTGCGTGAGCTGGACAAGGGCGGCATCGACGTCTGCGTGCTGGACGGTGAGGCCGTGCCCATGGGGGGCATGGGGGTCTGCCGGCAGATCAAGGACGAGGTGTTCAACTGCCCGCCGGTGCTGCTGCTGATCGGGCGCCCGCAGGATGCGTGGCTGGCCACCTGGAGTCGGGCCGAGGCGGCTGTGACGCTGCCTGTGGAGCCGGTGGAGTTCGCGGGGGCGCTGGCCTCTCTGTTGCGCACGCAGAGGCTTCAGAGCGCGTAGGGAGCCCGCCGGGCCTGGCGATTCAGACGCTCTGCGGCCTCAGCCTTGCCCGTTCCGACGGGCTGGGGCCGTCCGGGGTGCCGCCCACCAGCGCGCTGCCGTTGCGCCAGTTCTGCCACTCCAGGTTCCAGTCGCCGAAGCCGTTGCCGAACGGTTCCATGGTGTTGCCGTACGAGTTGATGACCTTGACGATGTCGCCCTCGCGGACGTTGTCGAAGAACCACTCGGCGTTGGCGGTGCTCATGCCGGTGCAGCCGTGGCTGACGTTGGCGGAGCCCTGGGAGCCGACCGACCAGGGGGCGGCGTGGACGTATTCGCCGCTCCAGGTCACCCGGGTGGCGTAGTAGACCGGTAGGTCGTAGGACTCCGCGGAGCCTTCGGCTATGCCGATGCTCGTGCCGCGCATGCGTACGAAGTACTCCTTGCCCAGTACGACCTTGACGCCGTTGCGGGTCTCGAAGCCGGGCTTGCCGGTCGTGACTGGTACGGACCTGACCTCCTCGCCGTTGCGGTAGAGCGTCAGCTGGTGGGACGCGGCGTCCGTGACGGCTATGACCTGGTCGCCCGTGTTGATGCGCAGCGGCTTGGCCTTGCCGCCCCAGAGCCGGTCGCTGACCTTGATGCCGTCCAGGTTGCTGCGGGCCTGGATGGTGGCGTTCGCGGGCCAGAACTCCTTGGGGCGGTAGTGGAGTTTCTTGTCGTCCACCCAGTGCCAGTTGCCCTCGACGGCGGGCGCGGAGTCGACCTTGAGGGCCCGCTCGACTATCGCCCGCTGGTTCCGGTCCTTGATGGGCTGGCTCAGTTCGGCCGTGACGGGCTGGCCGACGCCGTAGGTACCGGTCTTGGGGCCGAACGTCACCGTCAGGTGCTTCTTGCTGGTCGGCTTGCTGGTGTCGAAGGCGAGGACCTTGCGGCCGGGGGCGCCGTCCTCGTCCTCGGTGCTCACGCGGACCGTGTAGCGGGCGTTGGCGGCGAGCGGAGAGGTGCTGTGCCAGCGGGTGCCGTCGGCGGAGAGTTCGCCCGCGACGTAGCGTCCTGCGGCGTCCCTGGCGGTGACGTCCGTGATACGGCCGTCGGAGTCCTCGGCGGTGACTTCCAGGGGCTTGTCGGGGTCGGCCTTCTTGCCGTCTCCCGCGGGGCCGTTGAAGGCGATCTGGTCCGCCGCGTCGTACGGCTCGGCGGACAGCGGGTTGCCGTCGCCGCTGCACCCGGCGGCGCTCGCGCCGAGCGCGATCAGCAGGAGCGTGCAACCTATGACGGAGCCCTTGCTCGGTTTTCTGCTCATGGCCTCACGCTAGGAAGCAGCGTCGGCCGCGGCGCGCCGGATAAGGCGTACGGGTGATCGTGGCTACGGCAAACGAAGGAACCCGGACACTCCTGACGGAATGTCCGGGCCCCTGAGAGCTCAGCTCGTGTTACTGGGTGCGGTTCTCACCGCGGTAGTACTCGAAGACCCAGCCCCAGATGCCGACCAGGATCAGCGGCGCCGAGAAGTACATCAGCCACCAGCCGATCGCGATCGACAGGAAGGCGAGTGCGCCTCCGATCGCGAGGGAGAGCGGCTGCCAGCTGTGCGGGCTGAAGAACCCGACCTCGCCGGCGTCGTCCGCCACGTCCGCTTCCTTGTTGTCCTGCGCACCCGCGTCGATCCGCCGGGCCGTGAAGCCCAGGTAGAAGCCGATCATGATGCACAGAGCGAAGGCCAGGAAGAGGGCCGTGGTACCGGCCGGCTCCTTCGACCAAACGCCGTAGACGACCGCCATGGCGAGGATGAAGACGCTCAGCCAGGTGAACATCGTGCCCTGAGTCTTCACTTGCCGGCCTCCTTGCCACCAGCCAGAGCCTTCTCACCGTGAGGGGCGTTCTCGAGCTGGTCGAGAGCGGCGATCTCAGGGTGATGCAGGTCGAACGCCGGGGATTCGGAACGGATCCGCGGCAGAGTGAGGAAGTTGTGCCGCGGCGGCGGGCAGGACGTCGCCCACTCCAGCGAGCGGCCGTAGCCCCACGGGTCGTCGACCTCGACCTTCTTGCCGTACTTGGCGGTCTTCCACACGTTGTAGAAGAACGGCAGCAGCGACGCGCCGAGCACGAACGAGCTGATCGTCGAGATCGTGTTCAGGGCGGTGAAGCCGTCGGCCGCGAGGTAGTCCGCGTAACGACGCGGCATGCCCTCGGCACCGAGCCAGTGCTGCACCAGGAACGTGCCGTGGAAGCCGACGAACAGCGTCCAGAAGGTCATCTTGCCGAGGCGCTCGTCGAGCATCTTGCCGGTCATCTTCGGCCACCAGAAGTGGAAGCCGGAGAACATCGCGAAGACGACGGTGCCGAAGACGACGTAGTGGAAGTGCGCCACCACGAAGTACGAGTCGGACACGTGGAAGTCCATCGGCGGCGAGGCCAGGATGACACCGGTCAGACCACCGAAGGTGAAGGTGATCAGGAAGCCGACCGCCCAGAGCATCGGTGTCTCGAAGGACAACGAGCCCTTCCACATCGTTCCGATCCAGTTGAAGAACTTCACGCCGGTTGGTACGGCGATGAGGAACGTCATGAAGGAGAAGAACGGCAGTAGTACGCCGCCGGTGACGTACATGTGGTGCGCCCACACCGTCACGGACAGACCCGCGATCGCGATGGTCGCCGCGATCAGACCCATGTAGCCGAACATCGGCTTCCGGGAGAAGACCGGAATCACTTCGGAAATGATTCCGAAGAAGGGCAGGGCGATGATGTACACCTCTGGATGGCCGAAGAACCAGAAGAGGTGTTGCCAGAGCAGGGCCCCGCCGTTGGCCGAGTCGAAGATGTGGGCGCCGAACTTGCGGTCCGCCTCCAGCGCGAACAGCGCCGCCGCGAGGACGGGGAAGGCGAGCAGGACCAGGACGGCCGTCAGCAGCACGTTCCACACGAAGATCGGCATGCGGAACATGGTCATGCCGGGGGCGCGCATGCAGATGATCGTGGTGATGAAGTTGACCGAGCCGAGGATGGTGCCGAAGCCGGAGAAGGCCAGACCCATGATCCACATGTCGGCGCCGATACCCGGGCTGCGGACCGCGTCCGACAGCGGGGAGTAGGCGAACCAGCCGAAGTCGGCCGCGCCGTCCGGGGTGAGGAAGCCACCCACCGCGATGAGCGAGCCGAACAGGTACAGCCAGTAGGCGAACATGTTCAGCCGCGGGAACGCCACGTCCGGCGCGCCGATCTGCAGCGGCATGATCCAGTTCGCGAAGCCGGCGAACAGCGGCGTCGCGAACATCAGCAGCATGATCGTGCCGTGCATCGTGAACGCCTGGTTGAACTGCTCGTTCGACACGATCTGAAGACCGGGCCGGGCGAGCTCGGCGCGCATGATGAGCGCCATCACGCCACCGATCACGAAGAACGCGAACGACGTGACGAGGTACAGCGTTCCGATCGTCTTGTGGTCGGTGGTGGTGAGCCACTTGACCACGACGTTGCCGGGTTGCCTGCGCCGGACCGGCAGCTCGTTCTCGTACGAGTCCTCAGCTGCCGCGGCACCCTGGGGTTCGTTGAGGATGCTCACAGGTTGTTCGTCTCCCGGTTCTTCTCGTGGCTCGTCTGCGCGATGCCGGCGGGAACGTAACCGGTCTGCCCCTTCTTGGCGAGGTCCTTGAGGTGCTGCTCGTAGCGCTCGGGGGAGACGACCTTCACGTTGAACAGCATCCGGGAGTGGTCGACGCCGCACAGCTCGGCGCACTTGCCCAGGAAGGTGCCCTCCTTGTTGGGGGTCACCTCGAAGGCGTTGGTGTGGCCCGGGATGACGTCCTGCTTCATCAGGAACGGCACCACCCAGAAGGAGTGGATGACGTCACGCGAGGTGAGGACGAAGCGGACCGTCTTGCCCTTGGGCAGCCACAGGGTGGGGCCGGGGTTGCCCGTCTGGGGGTTCCGGCTGCCGGGGGTACCGGCGTCGTAGACACCGCCCGCGTTCGCCGGGAAGTCCTCCTTGAACCGGTCCGGAATGGCCGCCAGGTTCTTGTCGGTCTTCGCGTTGCCCGTGGAACCGTCGACGGGCTGGACGTAGTTGAAGGCCCAGCTCCACTGGTAGCCCACGACGTTGACCGTGAGGTCGGGCTTGTCCTTGAGGCTGAGCAGCTTCGTCTCGTCGCGGGCCGTGAAGTAGAAGAGCACCGAGACGATGATGAGCGGGACCACGGTGTACAGCGCCTCGATCGGCATGTTGTACCGGGTCTGCGGAGGAACTTCGACCTTGGTGCGGCTGCGCCGGTGGAAGACGGTGCTCCACAGGATCAGGCCCCAGACCAGCACGCCTGTGGCGAGCGCGGCCGCCCACGACCCCTGCCACAGGGAGAGGATCCGCGGAGCCTCTTCCGTGGTCGGGGTGGGCATACCAAGACGGGGGAAGTCCTCCCAGTTGTACGAGCAACCGGTGGCTGTAGCCAGGACCAGGCCCGCAGTCATTGCCTGCAGCAGCTTCCGCCGCATCGGGCGCCGCGGCGAGCGGTCGGAGCCGTTGGGACTCACGTAGCGCCTTCCCGAGAGTCTCGCCCGCGCGGATCGGCTGCGGCCTTCTCGCTGGTCGGTCGCCGCCCTGCGTCGGGCAGGGGTTTGGATGTTTATGCGGACCAAACCCTAGCCGACGCCCTCCGGGGGTTCGCGGGGAGGGGGGCCTACTGGGGTGGGGGGTTCGCTTGATTGGCGGCTGCGGGTTGTTTGTGGCTGATCGCGCAGTTCCCCGCGCCCCTGAGGTCCGCTGCCCTGCTGGACGTTCTAGCGTTGCTGTGTGGCTTACTTCGACGCTGCTTCCAGTGCTCCCCTTCATCCCGTTGCCCGGCAGGCCCTGGTGGCCTCCCTCGATGAGGGGTGGGCCGATCCTGCCCGTCTTTACAGGGAAGGGCGGCGGGCGCGGATGTTGCTGGACGCCGCTCGGGAGGCGGCTGCCGAGGCTGTGGGGTGCCGGGCCGACGAGTTGGTGTTCACCTCTTCGGGGACGAAAGCCGTCCACTCGGGTGTCGCCGGGGTGTTGGCGGGGCGTCGGCGCGCCGGACGCCACCTGATCGTGTCTGCGGTCGAACACTCCTCTGTGCTCCATGCGGCTGACGCGCACGAGGGCGACGGGGGGACGGTCACTCAGGTGGCGGTGGATCGTGCGGGGGCGGTGGGCGTCCAGGCGTACGCGGATGCGCTGCGGCCGGACACCGCGCTGGCGTGTCTGCAGTCGGCCAACCACGAGGTGGGGACCGAGCAGCCGGTGGCCGAGGTGGCCGCCCTGAGCCAGGAGGCCGGGGTGCCGCTGCTGGTTGACGCGGCGCAGTCGCTGGGGTGGGGGCGCGTCGAGGGCGCCTGGTCGGTGTTGACCGGAAGTGCCCACAAGTGGGGTGGTCCGTCGGGGGTCGGGCTGCTTGTCGTGCGCAAGGGCGTGCGGTTCGCCGCGCAAGGGCCCGCGGACGAGCGGGAGTCCGGGCGGGCCCCCGGGTTCGAGAACATCCCGGCGATCGTCGCCGCGGCGGCCTCGCTGCGGGCCGTACAGGCGGAGGCGGCCCAAGAGTCGGTACGGCTGCGGGAGCTGACGGAGCGGATCCGGGCACGAGTGCCGCAGCTGGTGCCGGATGTGGAGGTGGTCGGTGATCCGGGACGGCGACTGCCCGGCATCGTCACCTTCTCCTGTCTCTATGTGGACGGGGAGATCCTGCTGCACGAGCTGGACCGCGCCGGGTTCTCGGTCTCCTCGGGCTCGTCCTGCACGAGCAGCACGCTGACTCCCAGCCATGTGCTGAAGGCGATGGGCGTGCTGAGCGAGGGGAACGTACGGGTGTCCCTGCCGGTCGGGACGGCGGAGGAGGACGTCGAGCGGTTCCTGGAGGTGCTGCCGGCGGCGGTGGCCGGGGTCCGGGAGAAGCTGGGGGCGCCGACGCCCAGCACGGTCGTACGGGAGGACGTCCTGGTCGTGGACGCCCTCGGCAAGCTCTGTCCGCTCCCGGTCATCGAGCTGGCCAAGGTCATCGGCGAGGTACCGGTCGGCGGCACGGTCCGCGTCCTCGCCGACGACGAGGCCGCCCGCCTGGACATCCCGGCCTGGTGCGAGATGCGGGGCCAGGAGTACATCGGTGAGGAGCCGGCGGAGCGAGGAACTGCGTACCTCGTCCGCCGGGTGGCCTGAACGCCCTGCCGGTGAACCGTCGCGGGATCAGCCCAGGTGGGTCCGCACCTCTTCACCCGCGTCATGCCCGTACGCCTTGGTGAACCGGTCCATGAAGTGTGCCCGGCGCAGCTGGTACTCCTGCGTGCCCACCGTCTCGATGACCAGCGTCGCGACCATGCAGCCGACCTGCGCGGCGCGCTCCAGGGACACACCCCACGCCAGCCCCGACAGGAACCCGGCGCGGAAGGCGTCGCCGACACCCGTGGGGTCGGCCTTGCGCTCCTCCTCGGGGCAGCCGACCTCGATCGGGTCCTCGCCGTCCCGCTCGATGCGCACGCCCCGCGCGCCGAGGGTGGTGACGCGGTGGCCGACCTTGGAGAGGATCTCCGCGTCGCTCCAGCCGGTCTTGGACTCGATGAGGCCCTTCTCGTACTCGTTCGAGAAGAGGTACGTCGCACCGTCCAGCAGTATCCGGATCTCGTCGCCGTTCATGCGGGCGATCTGCTGGGAGAAGTCGGCGGCGAAGGGGATCGCGCGGGAGCGGCACTCCTCCGTGTGGCGGAGCATGGCCTCGGGGTCGTCGGCGCCGATGAGGACCAGGTCCAGGGCGCCCACGCGGTCCGCGACGGTCTTCAGCTCGATCTGCCGGGCCTCGCTCATCGCACCGGTGTAGAAGGAGCCGATCTGGTTGTGGTCGGCGTCGGTGGTGCAGACGAAACGGGCGGTGTGCAGGGTCTCTGAGATGCGGACCGACCCGGTGTCGACACCGTGCCGGTCGAGCCAGGCCCGGTACTCGTCGAAGTCGGAGCCCGCGGCGCCGACGAGGATCGGCTTCGTGCCCAGCTGACCCATGCCGAAGGCGATGTTCGCGCCTACGCCGCCCCGGCGTACGTCCAGGTTGTCGACCAGGAAGGACAGCGAGACCGTGTGCAACTGGTCCGCGACGAACTGGTCGGTGAAGCGACCGGGGAAGGTCATGAGGTGGTCGGTGGCGATGGAGCCGGTGACTGCGATGCGCACGGCGTGGAGTCTCCTGCGAAGAGGATGGGTTGACAGTTCACGCTACCGTTCGTGACCTGGACTCTGAAGCAGTCAAAACTACCCGATAGTAGATCTTTCTTCGCGGGTGTTCGCGTGCCTACGGTGCCGCTATGACGAAATTCGAGGTCCGTGCCACCGCTGAGGCCCACCGGGAGGCCGGCCTGGCGTCGCTGCTCGGTGACTGCGCGCGGATGGCTCCCCACTGGGCCGCTCCCGACCGCGTCCTGTCCCGTCCGGTCTCCCCGTCACTCATCCACGGGGTGACCGTGCCGCCGAGGTCGGCACGGCTGGTGGACGCGATGTCGGACTACGGCGACTGATCGAAACGACCGCCGTTCGTCCGGAATACGCCGGCCCGTCCAACTCCGGCGGCTCGATCGGCGCCCTTCAGGGAACCGTGCGCTCCCCCGCTGCGTCCCATCGCTGTCCCCCGTAAAGGGGATGCGGGATACGACCCGGCAGACCGTCCCTTTTGACAGGGTCGGGTCAGGGTCTTGGGACATGCGCGCAGCCGAAGGAGCGATGCGGTGAACACCGAGCGACCCGAGAACGACGACACGGGCGCCGACGGCTCCGCCGAGGAGCAGGGCACCCGGGAGGAGAAGGGCGCCGCGGGTACCGAGGCATCCGGTACCGGGGCTTCCGGCGCCGTGACGGACGGCACCGGGGCTCCCGATGCCGGGGGCGAGGGCGACGCCGGGGCCCGCAAGCCCGAGGGCGATGCCGAGGTCGGGGAAACCGGGCGCGCCCCTGAGGCCGGCAGGACCGACGGCGAGCGCGACGGTGCACGGAGCGCCACCGGCGCCGCCGGCGGGGAGCGGGCCGGGGACGGGGAGGCTGCTGCGCCCGCTGCCGCTGCTGAAGCGGAGCCGACCTCGCCGGCCGGAGCGGATCCCGCTGCTGCCACTGCCGCTGCCGCTGCCGCTGCCCATGAGCATGAACATGAGCATGGAGCCGACGGTTCGAGCCGGCGCCGCTCCCCCGCGATCATCGCTTCCGTCGCCGCCGCCGTCCTGCTCGTCGGGGGTGGCGGGGCCTACCTCGCCGCGAACGCGTCCGGGGGTCCGGACGGCGGTACGACGTCCGGGGCGGCCGACGACGGCACTCCCCCGCCGCTCCACCTCGACGGTTACACCGAGGGCGGCGGCACGAAGGGCATCGCGCCCGGTGAGCCCAACCCGTACGGCGTCACCTACAAGGCCGGCGGGGAGCTGGCGGACGGCCCCGGCTCGGCGCCCGTGTACCGGGCCGGCGGCGAGGTCGGCGCCGACGAGGTGGCCCGGCTGGCCGAGGCGCTCGGGATCGACGGCAAGCCGGTCGCGCAGGGGCAAACCTGGCGGGTCGGGGCGAAGGACGGGGCGGGGCCCAGCCTCCAGGTGAACAAGCAGGCGCCGGGGACGTGGACCTTCTACCAGTACGCCCCCGGCACGGATGACTGCCAGTCCATCACCACCTGCTCGAAGGGATCGCCTGACGCGGGCGGCGACCCGGTGAGCGAGGCCGCCGCGAAGAAGGCCGCCGCGCCGGTACTCGATGCGGTGGGTCAGGATGACGCGAAGCTCGACGCGAGCCAGCTCATGGGCGGCCGGCGCGTCGTCAACGCGAGCCCGGTGGTCGGCGGTTTGCCCACCTACGGCTGGACGACCGGGGTAACCGTGAACGCCCAGGGCGAAGTGGTCGGCGGCAGCGGCCAGTTGGCGGCGCCGGTGAAGGGGGACACGTACCCCGTCCTGGACGCCGAGAAGACGCTCGGGCTGATGAACGCGGCGCCGGGGACCGACGGCCGCATGGGCATCGGCGGCTGCGCCAGCCCCGTACCGCTGAAGGACCGTCTTGAGGCGCCCTGCGGCTCCTCCGGTGCGGAGGCTTCGACGGATGCGGGTACCGGTACGGACATGCCGGCCAAGGACACCCTCACGGTCGAGAAGGCCGTGTTCGGGCTCGCCTCGCACTTCGTCGACGCGCGGCAGGCGCTGGTGCCGTCCTGGCTGTTCGAGGTGCGGGCGCCGGGCGCGAAGGACAGCTTCACGGTGACGCATCCGGCGGTCGACCCGAAGTACCTGGTGTCGACCACGCCGTCGCAGGAGCCGCCCGCTCAGCCGAGCCCGCGGCCGTCCGGACCCAAGGACGAGCCGACGGCGGCGCCGGTCACGCGGAACGTGGGTGTGGACGCCTACGCCGTCGACGGCCGGGAACTGACCGTGGCCTTCACGGGCGGTGTGTGCGCCGACTACAAGGTGACCGCGAGTGAGAGCGGCGACGAGGTGACCGTTCGGGTGACCGAGACGTCGCAGCCGGACAAGGTCTGCATCCTGATCGCCAAGGTGTTCCACAAGACCGTGCAGCTGGACGAGCCGCTCGGGGACCGCAAGGTCGTGGGCACGGACGGCCAGGACGTCCCGCTGGAGAAGCCGGGGACGGTCCGGCCGGAGACGTCCGGGGCCCGGTAAAGGGCCCACGGACACGGGAAGGCGGCGGCCCCGTCGGAGGGGGTCGCCGCCTTCTCGCTTCTCGCGTTTCGACCGGGTCGGCCGGTCAGCCGACTTCGACTGAGCGGACGGCTTTGCCGGCCGGTTTCGGCCGGGTCAGCTGAAGGAGTCGCCGCAGGCGCAGGAGCCGGTCGCGTTCGGGTTGTCGATCGTGAAGCCCTGCTTCTCGATGGTATCCACGAAGTCGATGGACGCGCCGCCCAGGTACGGGGCGCTCATGCGGTCGGTGACGACCTTCACGCCGCCGAAGTCCTTGACGACGTCGCCGTCGAGGGAGCGCTCGTCGAAGAAGAGCTGGTAGCGCAGGCCGGAGCAGCCACCGGGCTGTACGGCGACACGCAGGGCCAGGTCGTCACGGCCTTCCTGGTCGAGCAGGGCCTTGACCTTCGCCGCAGCGGCGTCGGACAGGATGATGCCGTCGGTGACGGTGCTGGTCTCGTCCGATACGGACATCTACATCTCTCCCGGGTTGTTCGGAGACTGCTTGCCGACGGTTGCAACCGACGGGGCCGCGGATTCATTCCGGGCCGGGCGTTCGTCTTTCGGTCCTTCTTCATGCTCGCACACGGCGCCCGCAGCGGAAAACGACCGATTCGGGAATACGCGGGCCTGTCGTCGGGATTCACGTCACATCGACATGATGGCCATCGTCAAACTGACGTGAACCGGTTATGATAGATAACGTCAATTCGACGAGAAGTCGAAGAAGGTGTCCCGCTTGACCCGCCGGGTCCGGATTTTCCCGGTGCCGGCGAGCCGCAGAACAGAAAGGGTGCGTGTCGTGACCACCGCCCAGACCCAGGAGCTCGACGTACAGCCGACGCCCCTCGCCCTGCTGCTCCTCGGCCGTGAGGCCGACCCGAGGAGCGAGCGTGGCGTCGAGTGTCCCGGCGACCTTCCCTCGCCGTCCGATCCGGACCTGGTCGAGCGCGCCCGCGCAGCCAAGGAGAAGCTCGGGAACAAGGTCTTCGTGCTCGGCCACCACTACCAGCGCGACGAGGTCATCCAGTTCGCCGACGTGACCGGTGACTCGTTCAAGCTGGCCAAGGACGCGGCCGCCCGCCCGGAGGCCGAGTACATCGTGTTCTGCGGCGTGCACTTCATGGCCGAGTCGGCGGACATCCTGACGTCCGACGACCAGAAGGTCGTCCTGCCCGACCTCGCCGCCGGCTGCTCGATGGCCGACATGGCGACGGCCGAGCAGGTCGCCGAGTGCTGGGACGTGCTGACCGAGGCCGGGATAGCCGAGCAGGTCGTGCCCGTCTCGTACATGAACTCGTCCGCGGACATCAAGGCGTTCACGGGCAAGCACGGCGGCACCATCTGCACCTCGTCGAACGCGAAGCGGGCCCTGGACTGGGCCTTCGAACAGGGCGAGAAGGTCCTGTTCCTGCCCGACCAGCACCTCGGCCGCAACACCGCCGTCCGCGACATGGGCATGTCCCTGGAGGACTGCGTCCTCTACAACCCGCACAAGCCGAACGGCGGGCTGACGGCGGACGAGCTGCGTGCCGCGAAGATGATCCTGTGGCGCGGCCACTGCTCGGTGCACGGCCGCTTCAGCCTCGACTCGGTGAACGACGTGCGCGAGCGCATCCCGGGTGTCAACGTCCTCGTCCACCCGGAGTGCAAGCACGAGGTCGTCGCCGCCGCGGACTACGTCGGCTCGACGGAGTACATCATCAAGGCCCTGGAGGCCGCCCCGGCCGGCTCGAAGTGGGCCATCGGCACGGAGCTGAACCTGGTCCGCCGGCTGGCGAACCGTTTCGCGCCGGAGGGCAAGGAGATCGTCTTCCTCGACAAGACGGTCTGCTTCTGCTCGACCATGAACCGCATCGACCTCCCCCACCTGGTCTGGACCCTGGAGTCGCTGGCCGAGGGCAACCTGGTCAACCGGATCGAGGTCGACAAGGAGACCGAGGCGTTCGCGAAGCTGGCGCTGGAGCGGATGCTGGCGCTGCCGTAGGTCTGTCGATGGCCCCGCTTCAGGCGCTCACCCCGACACGGGTTTCCGGTCGGGGTGGGCGGGGTCGAGGGTGAAGAGGTCGCCGTCGGGCGTGGCGGCGATCAGGGAGCCGTCACGGACCATCACCTCGGGCAGCGACCGGCTGCCCGCGTTGGTCACCCGTTGGGCACGCGGCAGGGTCTCCCACAGCAGCGTGCCCTTCTTCGTGTCGAGGGCGGCGACACGGCCGCTGGCGCTGGACAGGTAGACCGCTCGGGACCGCGGGTCGTGGGTGACGCCGCTGGGCGTCTCCAGACTCGTCGCGGTCTGCCACAGCCGCTCGCCCGTCCGGACCGACACGGCGCTCACCTGGCCGGAGGACGTGACGAACCACAGCGTGTCGTCCCCGAGCGTCACCACGCCCTCGAACTCCTGCGCCAGCTTCGTCGAACGGCCCTCACCGGTCTCCGGGTCCACCAGCCGGATCCGGGAGAACGGCCCCTCGTCGCCGGCCGGGATGTTCCCCTCCTCGTCCTCGGCCGGGTCGACGTAGAGCAGGCGGCCGTCGAACGTCCCGACGAGGGTTCCGCGATTGGGCACCTTCACTCGCCGAACCGAGCCGTCGGCCCGGTCCAGCTCCATGAGCAGGATGTTCTCGGAAGGCGCGAACTCGGCGACGCACTCCAGGCGGAGGGCCTCGCCCACATCCGCGGCGTCGCAGTACTGCCCCGCCGGCAACGGTGTCGTCCAGCGCTCGGCGCCGGTGCGTGCCGAGCGGGCGGTCACCGCGCGGGCACCGTCGGCCGCCATGACCACGAGGCTGCCGGAGACCGCCGGGGACATCCCGTTGTTCGCCACCTTCCGATGCCAGAGCCGCTCACCGGTCCCGGTGTCGAGAGCGGCGACCGTCGTGGTCGACGCCTCCCCGGCGACAGGGGTGAAGTCCTGCTGGACCAGCATCGCGTCGTCCACGAGGCCGAGGACGGAGAAGGTGTACGTCCCCTGGCGCCGGCCCGGCGGCAGCACGTCGGCCCGCCAGTCGATCCGCCCGGTCAGCCCGTCGAGGCGCATGGGCAGCACACCGTCACCCGCGCAGTAGACGGCACCCTCGTACAGCCGGCATTCCGGGCCCTCTCCCAAGCCGGTCCCGCCGGCCGACCCCTTCTTCACGCCGTGCGCGGCGGTGGCGTCCACCGTTGTCTGCCAGGGCTTCCAGCCGGCCGGCATGGCCGCCCACCGGGAGGGCGCGGATGCGGCGGTGTCCGCCTCCGTCGGGGCGTCCTCGTCCCCCACTCCGGTCCCGAGCAGCAGGTATCCCGTCAGGCCGAGCGCGAGAGTGCCGACCGTGCCGGCCGTGGCCCACAGCGGACGTATACGACTGCGTCGTCGGCCGGGGGCCGCGGCGCCGGGGTCGGCGACCGCGGCGGGCCGGGTCCGGACCAGGGCCATCTCCTCCGTGCGCAGCGTCACGGTGGGCTGGTCGTCCGCACCCGTCTCCGGCAGCGCGGCCACGAACTCCCGCGCCAGTTCGTCCAGTTCGGGCCGGTCGGCGGGATCCTTGGCGAGGCAGCGCTCCAGGATCGCGCGAAGGGGCTGCGGTACGCCGTCCAGGACCGGGGCGTCGTGGACGACCCGGTACGCCGTGAGATAAGGGCTGTCCGCGTCGAAGGGGCCCCGCCCCGTGATGGAGAAGACGAGCAGAGCGCCGAGGGAGAAGACGTCGGAGGCCGGCTCCACCGAACGGGCGTCGGTGAGTTGCTCCGGAGACATGTACGGCGGGGTGCCGATCATCTGCCCGGTCTCGGTGAGGGTGTTGTGGTCCTCGGCCGCACGCGAGATGCCGAAGTCGATGACACGCGGGCCGTCGTCCGCGATGAGAACGTTGGCGGGTTTGAGGTCCCGGTGGACCACCCCCGCCCGGTGGATGTCCCGCAGCGCCTCCACCAGACCGAGCGTCAGCCGCCGCAGTTCGGTGCCCTTCAGCGGACCCTGGTCGCCGATCCGGGCGGCGAGGGAGAGCCCGGGCACGTACTGGGTGGCCATCCAGGGCCGTACCGCCTCCGGGTCGGCGTCCACCACCGGTGCGGTGAAGGCGCCGCTCACCTTGCGGACCGCCTCGATCTCCTGCCGGAAGCGGGCGCGGAAGACGGGGTCCTCGGCGTACTGGGAGTGCACCACCTTGACGGCCACCTCACGGCCCGAGCGCGACCTGCCCCGGTAGACGACCCCCATGCCCCCGGACCCGAGCCGGTCGACCAGCTTGTAGCCGCCGACCGATCGCGGATCGTCCTTGTGCAGCAGCACGCGCGGAGCCCTCCCCCGTCAGGCAGTTCGAGGGCTCAGGATACGTAACGGTAGACGGCCCGGTCCGGGCGAGGAGCCCTTGGAACTCCGGGTCCCCCCTGGCCGAAACGCCGAGACCGGCGCCGCCTGGATCGGCTCGCGTTCACCGGACTAGCATGATCGTTCGCATGTGCGATGAACGGTGAAGTTTTCGGCGGGGTTTCGGCGGGGGTTGTCTTGAGCGCGGGTGCCATGGGGCTGCGGGTGCGGTTGGCGGATCTGGCGGCGACCGGGCAGGGCGATCTGCGTGCGGCCGTGGGGGAGTTCCGGCGCGGTGAGGTGCTGGTGCCGGTGGTGGATGACTCGTTGCTGTCGGTGGCTGCGGGCGGGGTCCGCTGGCTGTTTGCGTTCACGGATGACGCGGCGTTGGCGCGCTTTGCGCAGGCGCGTGGTGAGGCGGTGCCGGAGCGGGTGCCGGTGTACGGGGCGCGTTTGCTGGACCAGGTGGTCCCGGAGGTGGCGAAGGCGGACGGACGGCCGGTCGGGATCGCGGTGGACGCGGGCAGTCCGGCTGGCCTGGTGCTGCCTCCGGCGAAGGGGGTTGTTCCGGACGCGGTGGCTGTGGACACGGTCGTGGACTCTGAAGGGGTGGACGCGTGAGCGGCGGTGACGGTTACCGGGTCGATCCGGAGGCGCTGGAGCGGATCACCCGGGGCATCAACCTGGCGATCGACGAGCTGAAGGAGCTGGGCTTCGACATCGAGGCGGCCCAGGGCCGGGGCTTCGACGACCTGGAGCTGGCCGGTCTTGAGGTGGGGGACGCGAACCTGCGCCAGGTGTTCGCCGACTTCTGCGAGCGGTGGGGCTGGGGGGTGCGTGCGCTGATGCAGGACGCGAACGGGTTCGCGCAGCGGCTCAACCTGTCGGCGGGGCTGTATCACGAGCAGGAGCAGTACGTGTCGAACACCGTGAAGACGGTGTGGACGGCGGCGGCGGGCAACCCATACCTGTCCGAGGAGGAGGTCGAGCAGCGTTCCTGGTCGCAGACGTTGAACGACAACTCCGTGTCCCACTTCATGAACGCGGATTACAGCGCGGAGTCCATGCAGGCCGGCGACCAGGCGGCCCGGCAGGCCTGGGCGCAGGCGAAGGAGGACCTGGAGACGTCGACGGTGACCCCGGACGCGCCGTTCGATTCGCGGACCAACTGGCAGCCGGACGGCCCCGAGGCCTCGGCGTTCGGGGAGGTTGAGCGCTGATGGGCCTGGGGGACATGGTCAACGACCTCGGGGACGGCCTGGAGAGCGCTGTCGACGGCGTGAGCAAGGGTGTCGGCGAAGCCGTCAACTGGGGCACGGACAAGGCGGCGGACGGCCTGTCGGCGGTCGGCGCGGACGGCGCGGCCGAGGGGGTACGTGACTTCGGGGAGGGGGTGAACAACCGGCTGGGCGGCGATGTCGCCGAGCGCCGGCTGGGAGAGAGCGAGGACCCCAGGGAACTGGTCCACGGCAGCCCACAGGCACTCGAGGCACGGGCGAGGCATCTGCGGGACTTCTTCCGGGCGTTCGAGAGCGTCGGCCAGGGGATGCGCTCGTTGGACGGCGAGGGCTGGCAGGGCAAGGCGGCGGACGCCTTCCGCGAGAAGTTCGACATGCATCCCAAGCAGTGGCTGAAGGCGGCCGACGCCTGCGAGGCAGCCGCCAAGGCGCTGGAGGCGTACGCGGACACGGTGCGCTGGGCGCAGGGGCAGGCGCAGACGGCGATCGACGCCTACCGCACCGCGCAGGAGGACAGCCGGCGGGCGGTGGATGCGCACAACGCTCAAGTGACGGCGTACAACCAGGCCGCCGACCAGTACAACGCGGCGGCTTCGGCGGGACGCAACCCGGGCCGCAAACCAACCGAACCGGGTGCCTTCGTCGACCCGGGCGCGGCCGGCCGACGGGAGGCCGAGGAGATCCTGGCCGAGGCGCGCCGCCAGCGCACCGACGCCGCCCGCGACGCGCAGCGCCGGGTGGCCGCCGCGCTGGAGAAAGCTCCGCCGAAGCCGGAGTTCACCGACCGGTTGAAGGCCGACGCGGTGGACGCCGTCGTCAGCACGCAGCTGAACCAGGCCCATGTCCTGGGCGGTCTCCTCAAGGGAGGCGCTGACCTGGTGAAGCTGGTCCGCACCGTCAACCCGATGGACTCCTACAACATCACCCACCCCGGCGAGTATGTGAAGAACTCCAACATGCTGCTGGCCGGCCTGGTGGGCACCGCCGCCCATCCCGAACGCCTGCCGAAGGCCGTCATCGGCAGCGGCTGGAGCAGCGACCCGGGCGACTCCCTGGGCTACCTCGCCTCGAACCTGATCGGCGGCAAAGGCGCCACGAGCATGGCCCGAGGGGCCGGACGCAGCGCGGCCAAGGGCGCGGCGAGTGGAGCGGGGCGCAGGAGCCTCGGCGAGGCGGCCGAGGGGATCAAGAATTTCGCTCGGGAGCTGAAGTGCAAGGTGTTCGGCGGCGACCCGATCGACATGGCCACCGGCCGCATGTCCTTGCCGCAGACCGACACCGCCCTGCCCGCCAAGCTGCCCCTGGTCTTCTCCCGGCAGTTCGAGTCGTCGTACGAGGCCGGACGCTGGTTCGGCCCGAAGTGGACCTCCACCGCTGACCAGCGCCTGGAGATCGACGCCGAGGGTGTCATCTTCATCCGTGAGGACGGCTCCCTGCTGGCCTACCCCCACCCCGCTCCGGGCGTGCCGACCCTGCCCCTTGAGGGCGGCCGATACCCCCTCACCATCGACGCCTACGGCGACTACGCGATCACCGACCCCGCGGCCGGCCGCACCTGGCACTTCGCGGCCCCGGGCGGCGACGGTAACGGCATCGCCCTGCTGGAGCAGATCACCGACCGCTCCGGCCAGTGGCTCACCTTCGAATACGACAACGAGGGCGCCCCCACCGCGATCGTGCACTCGGCCGGCTACCACCTCGGCATCAAGACCACCGAGGACCGAATAACCGCCCTGCGCCTGGCCGACAGTACGGCGGACAGCAGCGGCGACGTCGAGCTGGTCCGCTTCGGCTACGACGAGCACGGTCACCTGGCGGCGGTAACGAATTCGTCCGGCACACCGACCCGTTTCACCAACGACGAACTCGGCCGCCTCACCGCCTGGACCGACACGAACAACTCGTCCTACCACTACGTCTACGACGACGAGGGCCGCTGCACCTCCCAGTCGGGCGAAGCAGGCCACCTGCGCAACACCTTCACCTACGGCGACATCGACCCAGCGACCGGCCACCGGACCATCACCGCGACCAACTCCCTGGGCCACAGCACCCGTTACGACGTCAACAGCGATTTGCAAGTGGTGGCCGAGACCGGCCCCGACGGGTCGACGACCCGCACCACATACGACCGCTTTCACCGCCCGCTCACCATCACGGACCCCCTCGGCCGCACACAGAGCTACGCGTACGACGAGGCAGGTCGACTCGTGATGGCCGTCCGCCCCGACGGCCGCTACACCAGCATCGGCTACGACGACCGGGGCCGGCCGGTGGCCATAGCAGGCCCGGACGGCGCCCACGGCGCCCAGCAGTTCGACGAGTTCGGCAACCGCACTCAGGTGACCGACACCATTTCGGGAGCCACGACCCGCTTCGCCTACGACGACCTCGGTCACCTGGCGTCGGTCACGGACGCGACGGGCGCGACGAGCACGCTCCGCTGCAACACCGCGGGCCTGCCCCTGGAGGTCACGGACCCGCTCGGCGCGGTGACCCGCTACGAGCGGGACGCCTTCGGCCGGCCGACCACGATCACCGACCCGACGGGTGCGGTGACCTGCCTGGAGTGGACGGTGGAGGGCCGCCTGTCCCGCCGTATCACCGCGGACGGCGCCACGGAGACGTGGACGTATGACGGCGAGGGCAACACCACCAGCCACACCGACGCCATGGGCGCCGTATCCCGCTACGAATACACCCACTTCGACCTGATGTCGGCCCGCACCGGCCCGGACGGGGTGCGCTACGAATTCACTCACGACACCGAACTTCATCTGACAAAGGTCACGAACCCGCAGGGTCTGACCTGGTCGTACGAGTACGACGCGGCCGGACGGCTGATCGCGGAGACGGACTTCGACGACCGCAGGCTGACGTATGAACACGACAGTGCAGGCCAGTTGACCGCCAGCACGACGGCCTCCGGCCTGAGCATCTGCTTCGACAGGGACGTGCTGGGCCGCGTGGTGAGGAAGGACGCGGCCGGAGCGGTCACGACGTACGCGTACGACGCGACGGGTGGCCTGGCCCGGGCAGTCAGCCCGGATGCGGTCCTGACGTTGCAGCGGGACGATTCCGGGCGCCTGCTGTCCGAGACGGTCAACGCCCGCAAGCTCAGCTACACTTACGACGTCCTGGGCCGCCGCACCAACCGCACCACACCGACCGGCGCGAGCAGCACATGGACGTACGACGCGGCGGGCAACCGTACCGAACTGACGACCAGCGGCCACACCCTCACCTTCACCCACGACGCGGCCGGCCGCGAACTGACCCGCCACATCGGTGAAGACCTCACCCTCACCAACGCCTTCGACCCCCTGGGCCGCCTGACGAAGCAGGAACTCACCGGACCGGGCGACACGCGCCTCCAGCACCGCGCCTACACCTACCGCGCCGACGGCAACCTGACCGGCATCGACGACGACCTGAACGGCCCCCGCCGCTTCGACCTGGACGCGGCAGGCCGGGTCACCGCCGTCCACGCCGCGAACTGGACGGAGTCCTACGCCTACGACGCGGCAGGCAACCAGACTCGAGCCGCTTGGCCGGACTCCATGCCGGGCCAGGAGGCAACCGGGGATCGCACCTACACCGGCACCCGAATCACGCGCGCGGGCAACGTCCGCTACGAGCACGACGAAGCCGGCCGGATCACCCTGCGCCAGAAAACCCGCCTGTCCCGCAAACCGGACACCTGGCGCTACACCTGGGACGCCGAGGACCGCCTCACCTCCGTCGTCACGCCCGACGGCACCACCTGGCGCTACCGCTACGACCCCCTGGGCCGCCGCATCGCCAAACAACGCCTTGCTGCCGACGCCCAAACCGTCCTGGAACAGGTCGACTTCACCTGGGACGGCACGACCCTGTGCGAACAGACGACGCGCACGCCCGGCACCGACCAGTCGGCCATCACCCTCACCTGGGATCACCAAGGCCTACGCCCGTTGACCCAGACCGAACGCAAGACGGCGGGCGACGCGTCCCAGGACGAAATCGACGAGCGCTTCTTCGCGATCATCACCGACCTCGTCGGCGCCCCAACCGAACTCGTGGATGAGCACGGTGACATCGCTTGGCGTACACGCCGCACCCTTTGGGGCACCACCACCTGGGACCGCAGCGCCACCGCCTACACGCCCTTGCGCTTTCCAGGACAGTACTTCGATCCCGAAACCGGCCTCCACTACAACTCCCACCGGCACTACGACCCCGAGACCGCCCGCTACACCACCCTCGACCCTCTGGGGCTTACACCCGCGCCCAACCCAACCGCCTATGTTCGCAATCCTCATTGGCTGATAGACCCATTGGGGCTCGCCCCTTGCCCTATAGGCGGCAAAGAGAACCACGTTCCGCTCAACTCCGGACGCGGGGACGTTGTATACGCTGCACAGGATGAAGCACTACATGAGGTACTGCGGCGCCACGGCGTGACCGATCCATCCCTGATCGAGAGAACACCCCAGTGGGGAAAGAATCCAAACCTGACAGGGCCCAATGGGGAGCCATGGGAAACGATATCCGCCATCAGCTCCAATGGGAATATTATAGAAATCGGACATCACGCCAACGGACACTACTTCAAAGATGCGGATCAGTGGGCACTACCCCACTACCATGGCCCGAATGGCGAACATGTCTACTATGGGAGCATGGACTCCGGATATGGACTAGCAGGGAGGCCTAGAAATGCCGAGTGATACCAACCCAGGGACGTCGACAAAGGTCATTTTCGGCCAACATGAATGGGATTCTAAAGGAATCGGGTCACACATCTCTGCACTTGAGGGCGAACTCTCCGGAATTTCCGCCTTCTGGATCACTTGTGACCCAATTGACGAAATGGCCTGCCTCCAGGAAACGGTATCAGCTTTCTCTGGACATCAGCTGTTCTCTTGGGAAACTAAGATTTCTACAGATGGCCAGACGTCATCCCCTCAGGGCCCCAGCGCCTACCTGACAAAGTTTACCAAGCGGGCGGCACTCAATAAATTCCCACGAATGCCGTTCGTCGAATCCGTCTATAGACGCTACCCGCATTTCAGCTTCGGCGACCATGCGGAAATTGAGCCACTACTGCACAGGAAATCGGGGTATGCCCTGGGCATCGCGACGGAAACCTGTTCCCCGACAAGGTGGACAGGTGCAGCACAGTTGCTTGAAAGCCACTTTTCACTCTCCTTTGACTTTGAGAACAACATCGAGTTCGAATCGATCCGAAGGAGGCACGTGGCCCTCTATATTTCGACGGCAGTCAACATGGGCGTCATGCCCCTGGTTCCAATCGACAAACATCCGGCAGCCGGCTCCGTGATCTTCTGCCAAAGCCGCTCTTATGAATCAGTGGCCGAAAATTTGGCTATGAATTCTGTCGTGCTGCATGGTGAATCGGGTGTTAGGGAGATCGCCAGGTTGGTCGACGGTGGTAGCGGGCTGGCCTATCTCTGAGCACAAGGGGTTACACAACTCGTAGAGGAAGCCACAAAAGAGCTGCCGACTCAGGTCGAGTGGACTCTCGACAGGAGCAGCAGAAATTGGATTCTCCTGCCATCCGGATCTTGAGCGAGGCACAGGGGCTTGCGAATCCCGCGTTCGCAGACGCCGTACACTCGACCAATGTCCATGATCAGGAATTCTGTCTCAGAGCGCTGGCAGATATTGAGTTGATCATCCAGCGCCTTCAGGAGACCTCCCCCAGACGACTGATCCTTTGATGCTCAGAGCGACCTGCCCCGAGCAGATTTCGCAATTTCGTAGGGAGGCTCACCGCTGTGCCTCAGATGGCAACTCTGAGCATCCTTTCCGTCGAGTCGGTGAAGCCCAGCAGCCCCAATGCGGCGGGCCGCGCGGCCGTGTGCGTTGTGCGGTGCATTGAAGGGACTGCACGGCTGGGCATGGAGTTGCACCGCCTCGCCCCGACGCACGGGGCGGCGGCCCCACTCAGCGTGGTCGCCATCGAGTGGTACGGCCGGCAGGTCGACCAACTGGACACCACTCACTCCGCCAAGGTCACCTTCACCGGATCGGGAGCGGACGCCCTGGCCGTCCGGGAAATCCTGAGTTCCGCCCCGGACACGAATGAATCGCCACGAGAGGGACCCGGGTAGCGATCTTGACGAAGAAGCCCGTCCCAGGACACTCCCTGGGACGGGGTTCTTCAGTGACGGCGAAGGTCAGACCCCCGCCGTCTCCGGCTCGTCCGAGTCCGAGGAGGCGGCGGACTTCGACTGCGGCGCAGTCACCCCCGCCTTCCTCTCCCGCTTCGCCTGCCGCTTCTTCGCCCGTCGTTCCTTCCGAAGCTCCACCATCGCGTACAGCGTCGGTACGAGGAGCAGGGTCAGGAGGGTCGACGTGATCAGGCCGCCGATCACGACCACGGCCAGGGGCTGGGCGATGAAGCCGCCCTCGCCGGTGACGCCCAGGGCCATGGGGAGGAGGGCGAAGATCGTTGCCAGGGCCGTCATGAGGATGGGGCGGAGGCGGTGGCGGCCGCCCTCGATCACGGCCTCCACGACGCCGTACCCCTGGCTTCGGTACTGGTTGATGAGGTCGATCAGCACGATCGCGTTCGTCACCACGATGCCGATCAGCATCAGCATGCCGATCATCGCGGGGACGCCCATCGGGGTGCCGGTCGCGATCAGCAGGCCGATCGCGCCCGTTGCCGCGAACGGGATGGAGACCAGCAGGATCAGGGGCTGGATGAGGGAGCGGAAGGTCGCGACCAGGAGCATGAAGACGATCGCGATCGCCGCCAGCATCGCCAGGCCCAGGTTGACGAACGCCTCGTCCTGGTCCTCGGAGACACCGCCGATCGAGGCCGTGGCACCGGCCGGCAGGGTCAGCGAGTTGATCTTGGACTGGAGGTCCGCGCTCACCGCGCCCGTGTTGTCGCCGGTCGGCTTCGCGGAGATCGTGGCCGCGCGCTGGCCGTCGATGCGGGTCATCGAGACCGGGCCGTCCACCAGCTTGACGTCAGCGATGACGCCGAGCTTCACCGGACCCAGGTTCAGGTCCTGAAGCTGCTTCAGCGTCGTCGCCGGCTTGGCCGACTTGATGACGATGTCCCGCTCGGTGTCGTCGAGGGTCGCCTGGGCCGCCGTGTTGCCGCGGACCGCCTGGGCGACGGCCAGACCGAGGGTCTGGTCGTTGAAGCCGGCCGCGGCCGCCTTGTCGTTGGCCTTCACGGAGATGCGCGGCACGCTCTGCGCCAGGTCGCTGGTCACGTCGGTGACGTCGTCCAGGCCGGCCACCGCCTCGCGGACCTGCTCGGACGCCTTGCGCAGCACGTCCCCGTCGGCCGCCTTCACGACGACGCTCAGGTCCTGGGCACCGAAGCCGTCACCGGCCGCGATGGTGGTCGTACCGATGCCGTCGAGCTTCTTCAGGCCCGCCTCGACGCGGTCCTGCACGTCCTCGTACGACGCCGAGTCCTCCAGCATCACCTGGTAGGACGCCTGATTGGTGTCGGTGCCGCCGCCGAAGGCCGCCATGAAGCCCGACGAGCCGATCGTGACCTGGTAGTCCTTCACGCCCTTGGTGTCGGCGAGCAGCTTCTCGACCTTCTTCGCCTGCTCGTCGGTCGCCGACAGGCTGGTGCCCGGCTTCAACTCCTGCTTGACGGTGAGGACTTCCTGCTCGCCCTGGTCGAAGAAGTTCGTCTTCAGCAGCGGCGCCATGCCGAACGTGCCGATGAGGATGACGATCGCGAGCAGCACGCTGGTCATGCGGCGGCGGGTCGCGAAGCGCAGGACGGGGACGTAGAAGCGCTGGAGCCTGCTCTTCGCCTCCTTCTCCTCCGCGATCCGGCGGGCTTCGGCAGCGTCCTCGGGTGTGCCCTTCGGGGCCCGCAGGAACCAGTACGACAGGACCGGTACGACCGTCAGCGACACCAGCAGCGACGCCAGCAGCGCGGCCGTCACGGTCAGGCTGAACGAGCCGAACAGCTCGCCCACCATGCCGCCGACGAGGCCGATCGGCAGGAAGACGGCGACCGTGGTGAGGGTGGAGGAGGTGACCGCGCCGGCGACCTCGCGGACCGCCTTGAGGATGGCCTCCTGGCGCTCCTCGCCGTAGCCGAGGTGCCGCTTGATGTTCTCCAGGACGACGATCGAGTCGTCGACGACGCGGCCGATGGCGATGGTGAGCGCGCCGAGCGTCAGCATGTTCAGCGACAGGTCGCGCGTCCACAGGACGATCAGGGCCAGGACCACCGACAGGGGGATCGAGACCGCCGTCACCAGCGTCGAACGGATCGACGCCAGGAAGACCAGGATGACGAGGACCGCGAAGAGCAGGCCGAGCGCGCCCTCGGTGGTCAGGCCGTCGATGGACTTCGAGACCGCAGGGCCCTGGTCGCTGACCACGGTCAGCGTGGCGTCGGAGCCGAGGTCCTTGCGCATCTCAGGGAGCTTGTCCTGGACCGCGTCGGAGATCGCGACCGCGCTGCCGTCGCGGTCCATGGTGACCGCGATCGCGAGGGACGGCTTGCCGTCCGTGCGCGTGAGGGAGTCGGCCGGGGCCTGCTCCTGCTCGACGGTGGCGACGGAACCGAGGCGGACCGGCTTCTTGCCGGAAGCGTCCGCACCGCCGCTCGCGCCGCCTGCGCCGCCCGCGCCGGTGACCCTCAGGTCCTCGATCTGCTGCAGCGAGGTGAACCCGCCGCCCACCTGGACGGTGCGGTTGTCGCCGCCCTCGTCGAAGGAGCCCGCCGGGACGGTCGCGCCGCCCGCCCTCAGGGCCTCGGAGAGGTCCGCCGAGGTCAGGCCCGCCTTCGCCAGCTTCGCGTCGTTGGGGGTCACGGTGACCTGAAGGTCCCGTACGCCGTCGACGGTGACCTGGCCGACACCGTCGATGTCCTTCAGGTCCGGCACGACGGTCCGGTCGAGCTGGTCGGCCAGCGCCTGCTGGTCACGGCCGGAGGTGACGGCGAGGACGACGGTCGGGATGTCGTCCGTGGAACCGGCGATGACCTGCGGGTCCACGTCGTCCGGCAGCTGGGCGCGGGCCCGGTTGACGGCCTGCTGGACATCGGCGACCAACTGCTGGTTGTCGGGGCCGTAGTCGAAGGACGCCATGATCACGGCGTTGCCCTCACTGGCCGTGGACGTGACGCCGGTGATGCCGTCGACGGCTTCGAGGCTGTCCTCGATCGGCTCGACGACCTGCTTCTCGACCACGTCCGGCGCGGCGCCCTGGTACGGCGCCAGCACGGACACCATGGGCAGTTCGATGGAGGGCAGCAGCTGTTGCTTGAGCTGGGGTATCGCGATGGCGCCGAAGACGATCGCGATGATCGACATCAGGCCTATCAGGGCGCGCTGGGCGAGGCTGAACTTCGACAGCCAGGACATGGTTCAGGGTCTCTCTTCTGTGAGCGGCAGAAGCGGCAAGGAAGGCATGGAGGCGTGGAGCAGACGTGGAGCAGGCATGCGCCCGCCCCTACACCCTGAGCCATCGGGGAGCCCGGTTTCGTAGGCCGCAGGTCCCGTTCCTTATCCGGCGCATACTCCGGGCGCAGTACGCCCGGGTCGAGCTCACTCCACCCTTGGACGTACCAGCCCGGACTCGTACGCGATCACCACGAGCTGCGCCCGGTCGCGGGCTCCGAGCTTGGACATGGCCCGGTTGACGTGCGTCTTCACGGTCAGCGGGCTGACCGCCAGCCGCTCGGCGATCTCGTCGTTGGAGTGCCCGCCGGCGACCTGGACCAGGACCTCGCGCTCCCGGCCGGTGAGCGCGCCGAGCCGCTCGGCGCGGCCCGGGTCGCGGTCGTCGTCGGCGCCGTCGCCCTGAGCGAGGAAGCGGGCGATCAGGCCCTTGGTGGCGGCCGGGGAGAGCAGAGCCTCGCCCCCGGCGGCGACGCGGATGGCGGCGAGGAGTTCGTCGGGTTCGGAGCCCTTGCCGAGGAAGCCGGAGGCGCCGGCGCGCAGCGACTGCACGACGTAGTCGTCGACCTCGAAGGTGGTCAGTATGACGACGCGGACGTGGGCGAGGGCCGGGTCGGCGCTGATCATGCGGGTGGCGGCGAGGCCGTCGGTGCCGGGCATCCGGATGTCCATCAGGACGACGTCCGCCCGCTCCTCCTTGGCCAGCCGCACCGCCTCCGCGCCGTCGGACGCCTCGGCGACGACCTCCATGTCGGGCTCGGAGTCGACCAGCACCCGGAAGGCGCTGCGCAACAGGGCCTGGTCGTCGGCGAGCAGGACACGGATCGTCATGCGGGGTCCTCTCCGTGCCCTTGTGCGGGGCGGTGGGGGCGTTCAGTTGTCATACGGCGTCGTCGGCGGCGCGCGTACGGCTCTTGACCGGCAGGATCGCATGCACGCGGAAGCCGCCTCCGTAGCGGGGCCCGGTCGTGAGGGTGCCGCGCAGGGCGGTGACGCGCTCGCGCATGCCGAGCAGGCCGTGGCCGCCGCC
This sequence comes from Streptomyces sp. NPDC107528, assembly GCF_055639295.1. Taxonomy (NCBI): domain Bacteria; kingdom Bacillati; phylum Actinomycetota; class Actinomycetes; order Kitasatosporales; family Streptomycetaceae; genus Streptomyces; species Streptomyces sp. NPDC107528. Next base: position 550,306 of record NZ_JBVKAV010000002.1, on the reverse strand, counting down.
GTCGGTCGTGTCGTCCTCGCCGGCCCCGTCGTCGAGGACGGTGATCTCGACGTTCGGTCCCACGCGGACGACGCTGACCTCGGCCTTGGCGTCCGGGCCCGCGTGCTTCTGCACGTTGGTCAGCGCCTCCTGGATGACGCGGTAGGCGGCCAGGTCCACGGCGGCCGGGAGCGTGGCGTCCTGGTCGGCGCGGGCGACCTCCACCTGGAGGCCCGCGCTGCGGAAGGTGCCCACGAGTTCGTCGAGGCGTACGAGGCCGGGAGCGGGCTCGGTGGGGGCCTCGGGGTCGCCGGACTGCCGCAGCAGGCCGACGGTCGCGCGGAGTTCGTTGAGCGCGGAGCGGCTGGCCTCGCGTACGTGCGCGAGGGCCTCCTTGGCCTGGTCGGGCCGCTTGTCCATGACGTGGGCTGCGACGCCGGCCTGCACATTGACCAGGGCGATGTGGTGGGCGACGACGTCGTGCAGGTCCCGGGCGATCCGCAGGCGCTCCTCGGCGACGCGGCGGCGGGCCTCCTCCTCGCGGGTGCGCTCGGCGCGTTCGGCACGTTCCCGGATGGCGGTGACGACGGCGCGGCGGCTGCGGACCGCGTCACCGGCAGTGGCGCCGATGCCGGTCCAGGCGAAGATGGCCAGGTTCTCCTGGGCGTACCAGGGCAGGGGGCCGGCGAGCATCGCGGAACCGGTCAGGACGGTGACGGTGAGCAGGCCGACGCGCCAGGTGGTGGTGCGGTCGGTGGTCGAGGCGACGGTGTACAGGGCGATCACCGCGGACATGGCGACCGGGGCGCGGGGGTCGCCGGTGACGGACTCGATCAGGGAGACGGCGCCGGTGACCGCGAGGACCGTCATGGGGGCGCGGCGGCGGAAGACCAGAGCCCCGGCGCCGAGGGCGATGAGCACCAGGCTGAGCGTGTCCGGGGTGCGCAGACCCCAGGTCACGCCGTTCTTCCCGTGCGGGTCCACGAACGAGCCGGACACCATGCAGACCAGGACGCCGACCGCCAACGCCGCGTCCAGCGCCATGGGGTGCGCCTTGAGATGCCGCCGGACGCGTTCCCCTGCGGAGCTTGGAAGGGGGGCCAACTGGAGGTTCCTCGCGTCATGTGCCCGGCGCTGCGGTGTGCGTCGCCCGGGGGCTGCCGCCCCCGGACCCTCGCTTCGGCCCTGAACGGGCCTCGTCCTCAAACGCCGGACGGGCTGATATGACTCAGCCCGGGATCAAGCCGTCATCGCTCAGCAGCTCCCGGACCTCCTCCAGCGTCGCGTCCGGCGACGGGAGGATCAGTTCCGACGGCTCCAGGGAGTCGTCGGGCAGGGGCTCGCCCAGTTCGCGGACCTTCTGGAGAAGGGCGTGGAGGGTGGCGCGGAAACCTGGGCCGTCGCCGTTCTCCATTTCCTCCAGGAGCACGTCGTCCAGCTTGTTCAGCTCGGTGAGGTGGCTGTCGGCCAGCCTCACCTGCCCCTCCCCCATGATCCGTACGATCATGTCGCCCTCCTCGGCGATGGGCCCGCCCCGTCTCCGGGGGACTACTGCTTGTCGAAGCGCGGGGTGTCCTGCGGCTGCTGCTGGGACTGCGACTGGGCCTGGCCGTTGCCGCCCTCGATCGCCTGCTGCGACGAGGAGCCTCCTGCCAGCTCCGCCTTCATGCGCTGCAGTTCCAGCTCTACATCCGTACCACCGGAGAGCCGGTCCAGCTCGGCCTGGATGTCGTCCTTGTGCATGCCGGACTGGTCGTCGAGGGCGCCCGAGGCGAGGAGTTCGTCGATGGCTCCGGCGCGTGCCTGGAGCTGGGCCGTCTTGTCCTCCGCGCGCTGGATCGCCAGGCCGACGTCGCCCATCTCCTCCGAAATGCCGGAGAAGGCCTCGCCGATGCGGGTCTGGGCCTGGGCGGCGGTGTAGGTGGCCTTGATCGTCTCCTTCTTGGTGCGGAAGGCGTCGACCTTCGCCTGCAGGCGCTGGGCCGCGAGGGTGAGCTTCTCCTCCTCGCCCTGCAGCGTCGCGTGCTGCGTCTCCAGGTCCGTCACCTGCTGCTGGAGGGCGGCGCGGCGCGAGAGCGCTTCGCGGGCCAGGTCCTCACGGCCCAGCGCGAGCGCCTTGCGGCCCTGGTCCTCCAGCTTCGTCGACTGCTGCTGGAGCTGGTTGAGCTGGAGTTCCAGGCGCTTGCGCGAGGTGGCCACGTCGGCTACACCGCGGCGGACCTTCTGGAGCAGCTCCAGCTGCTTCTGGTACGAGTAATCGAGGGTCTCGCGCGGGTCCTCGGCCCGGTCAAGGGCCTTGTTCGCCTTCGCGCGGAAGATCATCCCCATACGCTTCATGACACCGCTCATGGGCTTCGCGCGCCCCCTTCTGACGGACTCCACTCCAGCACCTGCGACAGAACCCACAGTACGGGCCCTGCATCCATTACCGCACTGTTCGGGGACGGATGCGCTCATCCCCAAGGACGACTGCGTACGCTCCCGCTCCGGCGTAAGGAGTAGGTGACTCCCGGGTGCCGGCCCGGTGCCGCCCACGTGCCTTCCTCGTGGCCGTCGGAGGAACGGTCTGCAACGTCCCCTCTGTCCCCCTACGACGACTGGTGTTGCCGGATCGTTCCCCACGGGGCTGGGGTCCAACCCCTGGCACCCCGTACCCTTGGGTTTTGTGTTCCGTAGCCGTGCGAAGGAAGAGAAGGCCCAGTCCGCCGACAAGGCGCTGGTGACCGACTCCAATGAGACCCGTCACCCCGAGGCCCCGAAGGGCCGGCCCACGCCCAAGCGCAGCGCCGCCCAGTCGCAGCGTCGAAGCGTGGCCAACACGTCGATGACGCGCAAGGACGCCGCCAAGCGGCAGCGCGAGGATCGCCGTGCCGCCCTCGCGAAGCAGCGTCAGGCGCTGGCCGGGGGCGACGAGCGGTATCTGCCGGCCCGTGACAAGGGTCCGGTCCGCAAGTTCGCGCGTGACTTCATCGACTCGCGCTTCAACATCGCGGAGTTCTTCCTGCCGATGGCCGTGGTCATCCTGGTGCTGAGCATGGTCCAGGTGCCCGCGCTGCAGAACATCGCGCTGCTGCTGTGGCTGATCGTGATCGTGCTGATCGTGCTGGACTCGGCCGTCACCGGCTTCCGTCTGAAGAAGCGGCTCGCCGAGCGCTTCCCCGACGACAACAAGCGCGGCGCCGTCGCCTACGCGCTGATGCGCTCCCTCCAGATGCGCCGGCTCCGGCTGCCGAAGCCTCAGGTCAAGCGCGGAGAGCGGCCCTGAGCGCAACTGCCTTTTCCGGGAGTGCGGCGGATGCGTGGCTCGACAAGCTGGGCGGGCTGCGCGATGTCGTACGACAGGAGCTGGTGGGCCGCCAGCTCGACGAGCAGATAGCCGGGCGGTTCCCCGTCGGGCAGCGGTTGCGGGTGCTCGACGTGGGGATGGGCCAGGGCACGCAGGCGCTGCGCCTGGCCAGGGCCGGGCACCAGGTGACCGGCGTGGAGCAGGACCCCAAGATGATCGCCACGGCCCGCGAGGCGCTCGCCGGTGAGCCGGAGGGGATCCGGGAGCGGGTGCGGATCGTCCAGGGCGACGGTCGGGACACCGGCGTCCACTTTCTGCCTGGCAGCTTCGACGTCGTGCTCTGCCATGGCGTGCTGATGTACATCGACGAGCCCGATCCGCTGCTGGCAGGGCTGGCCCGGATGCTCGCCCCGGGCGGGCTGCTGTCGCTGCTCGTCCGCAACGGCGACGCGCTCGCCATGCGGTCGGGGCTGGCCGGGGACTGGCCCGGCGCACTGACCGCCTTCGACACGACCGCCTACCGGAACCGGCTGGGCCTGGACGTCCGGGCCGACCGCCTGGCCGACCTGACGTCGACACTGGCGGGCATCGGGGCACCGCTGCACGCCTGGTACGGAGTGCGCGTCTTCACCGACACGGCCGCCGACGGGGCGCAGACCCCGCCGGACGTGGAGACCTTGCTGACGGTCGAGGAACGGGCCGGCAAGACGGACCCCTACCGCAGCGTGGCAGCACTCCTGCACCTGTGCGGGGTCCGCGGCTGAGGCGACCGGGGGCCGGGCCCTGAGGACGTGGGCGGCGACGCCTCCTGCGGCGCCTCGGGAAGCCTGCCCCGTCCGGGCGCGCGACGGAGTGAGCCGACGCCGGCTGCTGTCCGACGGTGTCCACAGCGCCGGGACGGAACCGGCTGCCTCCCGGAAGCAATCCGCCTCCCTCGCCGCTGAGGGCTTCGCCCCCGGAACACGGTCGCTGAACACGGTGAGCGTGACACCGGAGGCGAGGCCGCTTGCGCGTCCCGGGGAGCCTGGCCCGTCCGGACGCGTGACGGAGTGAGCCGGCGCCATCTGAAGCCCGCCCGCGTCCACGGCGCCGAGGCGGACCCGCCGCCTCCCGGAGACCCCCTCGCCTCCGTCGCCGCATGCCCTGCACGCCCCCCAGGGACCCCGTCGCCGACCAGATGAGCGTGGCGCCGGAGGCGACACCCCTGCGCGTCTCGGTCGCCCGTGCCCGTCCCGGGCGCATGACGGAGTGAGCCGGCGTCGACTGCTGCCTGACGGCGCCCACGACCCCGAGACGGGACCCGCCGCCTCCCGGAAACGGCCCGGCGCCGGCTGGTGGCCCGACCGCGTCCACGGCGCCGAGGCGGACCCGCCGCCTCGGGGAGACCCCCTCGCCTCCGTCGCCGCATGCCCTGCACGCCCCCCAGGGACCCCGTCGCCGAACAGGTAAGCGTGGCGCCGGAGGCGACACCCCTGCGCGTCTCCGTCGCCGTGCCCGTCCCGGGCGCATGACGGAAGGAGCCGACGTCGACTGCTGCCCGACGGCGCCCACGGCCCCGAGACAGGACCCGCCGCCTCCCGGAAACGGCCCGGCGCCGGCTGGTGTCCGACCGCGGCCACGACGCCGAGGCAGACCCGCCGCCCCCCGTAGCGCCCCCGCACAGGGCGGGGACCGTCACGTCAGCTCGTTCGGGTGCGCAGCGCAGGCCGGGTTCTTGGCGCGCGGGGAGACTCGGGGCATGGATGCTCGGCGTTCCCGTACCGCGCGGCTCGGTCTTCCGGTTGTCGGGCTCTGCTGTTGTCTCGGGGTGTTCTCAGGTTGTTCCGGCTCGTCGTCCTCCGGCGGGCGGGAGGGCTCGACCAGGCAGGCCGCGCAGGCCGCCGTTCCAAAGGCGCTGACGGCGACCGAGGATCTGCAGGACGGCTATCTGAAGGTGATCAAGGACGTCCTGCCGTCGGTCGTGCAGATCCAGGCCAGGAACGATCTCGGATCGGGTGTGGCCTACGACGACCAGGGACACATCGTCACCAACGCACACGTCGTCGGGGACGAGAAGACCTTCCGCGTGACGATCGCGAACCGCGAGGACGAAGTCACCGCGCGGCTCGTCTCCTCGTACCCGCAGCAGGACCTCGCCGTCATCAAGCTGGACGACATGCCGGACGGGCTGAAGGCGGCGACCCTCGGGGACTCCGCCGAGGTCGAGGTCGGACAGATCGTGCTGGCGATGGGCTCGCCGCTGGGGCTGTCGTCCAGCGTGACGCAGGGCATCGTCTCGGCGACCGGACGGACCGTCACCGAGGGCAGCGACAACGGCGGTACGGGCGCGACGATCGCCAACATGGTGCAGACGTCGGCCGCCATCAACCCCGGCAACAGCGGCGGCGCCCTGGTGAACCTCGACGGCAGGGTCATCGGCATCCCGACCCTCGCCGCCACCGACCCCGGCCTGGGTGACAGCGCCGCACCCGGCATCGGGTTCGCCATCCCGGCGTCGACGGTGCAGACGATCGCCGACCAGATCATCAAGGACGGCAGGGTCACCGACTCGGGCCGGGCGGCGCTCGGCATCACGGCCCGTACGGTCGTGAACGACGACTACCAGGCCGCCGGCGTGGCCGTCGTCAAGGTGCAGACGGGCGGGGCGGCCGACAAGGCCGGTCTGGCACCGGGGGACATCATCACCCGGCTGGGCGACACGGACATCACCACCATCACCTCGCTGTCCGAGACGCTCGCCGCCGCCAAGCCGGGCGAGCGGACGAAGGTGACGTACACCCGCAACGGCAGTAAGAAGACGGTGGATGTGACGCTGGGTGAGCAGTGACGGGGATGGGCGAGGGCCACAACGCCCTCGCCCCCGTGAGCGTTACGCGTCGGCGTGCAGGCTCATCGGCCCGTAGATCTCCGTGGAGTCCTCGAGCAGCCGTACCTGGTCCGCACCGCCTTCGAGCAGTGCCTTCCAGTGCTCCCCGATCCACGACTCGGCGTCCCCCTGGGTGGTGAACTCCTCGGGCTGCACCGCGGGTTGGACCTCCGCCCCGTCGGCCTTCTCGAACCGCCACGTCCATGCCGCCATGTACGCCTCCAAGGTGTCGGCACGTGCAGAGAAGGAGCCTGATCAAGGTCCGGCTCCTGTCCTGAGCCTAGCCGGATGCGCGAGACCTGCGCCGACACGCGAAAATCGGTTCTGTGGAACTCACTCTGCTCGGCACCGGTGCCCCCGCGGGACTCCCCCGCCCCGACTGTCCGTGCGCGGCTTGTGCGAGCGCGCTCGGGGATGATGCGCGGGCGGCGACCGCGTTGCTCGTGGACGGGGCGCTGCTGCTCGATCTGACGCCCGGGGCGGCGTTCGCGGCGGCACGGGCGGGGCGTTCGCTGGGGAACGTGCGGCAGGTGCTGCTGTCGCATCCGCACAACGGGCCCGCCGTCGAGGTGCCCGCCGGGGTGCCGCAGCCGGGGCGGGTGCCGGACGGGCGGGAGTTGGCGCTGCTGACGGGGCATCGGGTGCGGGCGGTGGCGATGGACCACCCGGGCACGGGGTACGCGGTGACCGGCCCGGACGGACAGCGGCTGCTGTATCTGCCGCCGGGGGGTGCACCGGCCGGGCTGGGGAACGGGGCCGTCGGGATGTACGACATGGTGGTCGCCGATGTCGTGGGGCGCCCGGACGCGCTGGCCAAGCTGCGGGCGGTGGGTGCCGTCGGGCCGACGACGGACGTCATCGCCGTACATCTGGATCACGACGCGCCGCCGGGTGCCGAGCTGCGGAGGCGGCTGGCCGCGGCGGGGGCGCGGGCGGTGCCGGACGGGACGACGCTGGAGGTGGGGGCGTACGAGGACGTGCCGGACGTGCCGCGGCGGACCCTGGTGCTGGGCGGCGCCCGGTCCGGGAAGTCGGTGGAGGCGGAGCGGCGGCTGGAGGCCTTCCCGGATGTGCTGTACGTGGCGACCGGCGGCACCCGGAGCGGCGACAACGAGTGGGCGGCGCGGGTCTCCGTGCACCGGGAGCGGCGGCCGGGGTCGTGGCGTACGGCCGAGACGTGCGACCTGGTGCCGCTGCTGGCCGCGGACGGGCCGCCGCTGCTCATCGACTGTCTGTCCCTGTGGCTGACGGACGCCATGGACGCCGTCGGGGCGTGGGACGACGCGGTGTGGGCGGAGGGCGGGGAGAAGGCACTGCGGGAGCGGGTGCAGGAGTTGACGCGGGCCGTGCGGGCCACCCGGCGGACCGTGGTCGCCGTGTCGAACGAGGTGGGATCGGGGATCGTGCCGGCGACGGCGTCGGGGCGGCGCTACCGCGACGAGTTGGGACGGCTGAACGCCGCGTTCGCCGGGGAGTGCGAGCAGGTGCTGCTGGTGGTGGCCGGGCAGGCGTTGGTGCTACGCGGCTGAGGGCGGTGGGGTCGGCCGCACGATCGGCAGTGCGGCCGGTGGTGCGGTCGGCCGGGCGGTCGGCTCCTTGCGGGCGATGACCCGGTAGGTGTTCGACAGGCGGGTACGGCGCACCACGGGGGCCAGGAGGTGATCGAGCGCCCAGGCCACGCCGACCAGGGGGGCACTCGCGCGGGACAGGGACGCGGGCAGCAGGTGCGTCAGCACCCGTGAGGTGAAGGCCGCGAAGTCGTACGGGATGTGCGTGCCGCGGCGGTCCGCCGAGAGCACGGTGCAGCCCAGGGCCTGGAGCTCCTCGCGGAGGGTTTTCAGAGGCAGCAGGTGCAGGTGGCCAGGGCGGCTGTGCGGGATCCACCACCTGCCGAGCAGCAGGGCGAACACGCCCCTCGGGTTGGGCAGTTCGAGGAGGAGGTGGCCCCCCGGGCGCAGGACCGCGAGAGCGGCGCGCAGTTCCCTGCGGGGGTCCTGTGCATGTTCCAGGTGGCGGAACATGCTGACGATGTCGTAGCGGGCGCGCAGCCGGGCCGTGATGCGGGGGTCCGTGAGGTGGCCGACGTGGGCCTCCTCCACCCGCTCGGCGACGCGGGCGTCCAGGACGCGGTGGGTCAGGTCGAGGCCGTCGAACGCCGTGTACGGGAAGAGTTCCTTCGCCACGTCCGGGAAGCGGGCGTATCCCGTGCCCACGTCCAGCCAGCTCTCCGGCTCGGGGAAGTCCAGCGCCACGCGGGCCGCGGCTCTCAGGTGCCGGTACGGCAGCCGCGTGAGCCGCAGGTGGCGGGGGGCGTAGGTGTGCTCCCGGCATCTGGCGAGGGTGAACGCACAGTCGGCGCGGTGTCGTTCGGAGGGGGCGGTCGCGGTCATGGGCGGCTCCCGGGCGCGAGGGCGTACGCGGGGGCGTACGGCGGAGGCGGACGGCGGGTGGTGCGAGCATGCCCCGACAATCCACAGCAAAACGGAACGTATGGGATGGCGATCTTGGGTGCAACGACGTCGCTCGGATGGGGTGGGGACGTGGCGGAGCACGAGGAGGCCATGTGGCGCCGTTCTGTTCGACCGGTGCCGGTACTGTTCGGCGAATGAGCTCGCTTAATCTCGACGACTTCACTGATCTGATCGAGCGCCCCGACGGAGGGGTGCGCCGTGACGCGGAGGCGCGACGTGAGCGTCAGATCGTGCCGCCCGGAGCGCTGGGCCGCCTCGACGAACTGGGTGAGTGGCTGGCGGCCGCGCAGTCGGCGGTGCCGGTACGGCCGATCGAACAGCCGAGGGTCGTGCTGTTCGCCGGTGACCACGGCGTGGCCGAGCTCGGCGTGTCGGCGCGGGCGGCGGGCAGCGCCGGGGAGTTGGTGCGGGAGATCCTCGAGGGCGGCCGGCCCGTGTCGGTGCTCGCGCGGCGGGCCGGGGTTCCGGTGCGGATCGTCGACATGGCCCTGGACTGCGACCCGGAGTCGCTGCCGGAGGCGGTCGTACGGCATCGGGTGCGGCGCGGCAGCGGGCGTATCGACGTCGAGGACGCGCTCACGGTCGAGGAGGCCGAGGCCGCCTTCCGGGCCGGGGTGGCGGTGGCCGACGAGGAGGCCGACTCCGGGACGGACCTGGTGGTGCTCGGCGATGTGAGCGTCGGCGGGACCACGGCGGCGGGGGTGCTGGTCGCCGCGCTCTGCGGGACCGACGCGTCCGTCGTCACCGGACGGGGCGGACTGGCCATCGACGACCTGATGTGGATGCGCAAGTGCGCGGCGATCCGGGATGCCCTGCGCCGGGCCCGGCCCGTGCTCGGGGACCAGCTGCAGCTGCTCGCGACCGTGGGCGGGGCCGATCTCGCGGCGATCACCGGATTCCTGCTCCAGAGCGCGGTGCGGAAGATGCCGGTCGTGCTGGACGGGGTGGTCGTCGCCGCCTGCGCCCTGGTGGGACAGCGGATCGCGTTCCGGGCGCCGGACTGGTGGCTGGCCGCGCACAACAGCGGGGAGCCCGGCCAGGCCAAGGCGCTGGACCGGATGGCCCTGGAGCCCCTGCTCGACCAGGGCGTGAAGGTCGGGGAGGGCGCCGGGGGCATGCTGGCCCTGCCGATGGTGCAGGCCGCGGCGGCGCTCGCGGCGGAGCTGCCGGAGCAGCCGGAGAAGCCGCAGGATTCGGAGGATCCCGAGGATTCGGAGGCCGCGGACGGTTCGGGGACGGCGGAACCGGCGGAGACCGAGTAGGAGCCGGAGTCGCGGCAGCGGCGAGGAGCCCGGAGCGAAAAGGGCGATTCATTCACGAGTGGACATATGATCCCCACTCGTGAGAGCTGACACCCTCGGCCGCTGGGCCCGTGCCGAGTGGGGGACTCTGTACCTCGCCGCGCGCGGGACCCTGGCCGAGCGGCGGTGGCGGGCCGTGCCGATGACCCTCGGGGCCGTGTGTCTGACCGGGGTCGTGCAGTTCGTGCAGAACCGGTCCTGGGGCTATCAGCTCGTGCAGAACCTCGGCGGCGTACGCGCCGAGGACCCGCTGTGGCTTGCGCTGCTGCGGACGCCGCTGTCGCTGTTCGTGCCGGCCCTCGACCTGCCGGTGTGGGGTGCGCTCGCGCAGATCCTGCTGGTGTTCGGGATCGCCGAGCTCTGCCTGGGCTGGTGGCGGACCCTCGTCATCGCCTACGTCGCGACCCTCGCCGGCACCCTCTACGCGCGCGTGGGCGTCGCGCTCGGCCCCGGCCACCCGATCGGCCTGCCCGCCTCGGACGCACACGTCGTGGACACGGGACCGTCGGCCGCGGTGGTGGGCCTCGCGGTGTTCCTGGGCTGGCGCTACGGCGCGTATGTCACGGCCGGTGTGGTGATCGCGGCCATGGTGGTCGAGGTGGTGCTGGAGGACAACCTCGCCGGGAAGGAGCACCTCGCGGCCATCGCGGCGGTCCTGGTGCTGTGCGCGCTGGTGGCCGTGCGTCAGCGGCGCTCCAGGGCCCGCGGGGGCTCCACGTCGGGAGCGCCGCCGATCCAGTCCTGAAGTTTGCGGCTGGGGCCCGCCCAGCGCCGGTCGTGGTGGTAGGCCCGCAGCTGGGCCTTGGCGCGGGCGCGCGGGCGGCGGCGATAGAAGCGTTTCGCCCATGGGGACGTCGGGCGGGCCAGGCGGATGGCGCCGAACAGGGCGATGAAGGGGATGATCACCCCGAAGATCGCGACCCGGGCCTTGCCCTTGGTCAGGGCGATCAGGGCGAGGAGGAAGTTCCCGGCGATGGTGCCGAGCACCGTCCCGCGGTTCTGCATCTCGTCGTCGTTGAGGTCGTTCACGCCGAAGGGCGCGAAGCCGAGGAGGAGCAGGCCGACCACGGCGGCGGTGAGCACGACCACCTCGACGCTCTTGCGGCCGTCCTCGGTCCAGTAGACGTCGTCCAGATGCAGGATCAGCGCGAACTCGTCCATGACCAGGCCCGCGCCGATCCCGAACACCACGGCCGCCGTGGCCGAGCCGAAGCCGCGCTGACCGCCGGCGACCGCACAGAAACCGCCGATGATCGTGAGGATGATGCCGGGAACGACATGGTGGATGTGGACGGAGCCGGTCTCGATGTTGCGGAAGGGCCCCTTGCCCGCGCGGATGAGGCGGGTGATGACGCGGGTGACGAGGAACGTGACCACGAAGGCCGTCAGAGCCAGGAGCAGGGGGAGCTTGCCCGGTTCGATGATGTTGCGCTGCCACCAGTCACCCATGGTTTCAGTGTGTCCGGGACAGGGGTGGGCCGCCTGGCGGGGACGACGTCCGGGCTAGTCTGCGGGCGTGTCCATGACCCCGCCACCCCTGCACGGCCTGCGTTTCGCCTTCGGCACCCTGAGCGTGCTGCCCGTCAGGGTGAGCCGCTGGGACCGGGAAGCGGCGCGCGGCGGCATGCTGTGCGCCCCGCTCGTCGGAGTGGTCCTCGGCTGCGGTGCCGCCGCGGCGGCGCTTGCGCTGCTGTTCCTGGGCGCCGGGCCCCTCCTCGCCGCCGTTGCCGGCGCAGCCGTCCCCGCCGTCCTCACCCGGGGGCTGCATCTCGACGGTCTCGCCGACACCGCCGACGGCCTCGGCAGCGGTAAGCCCGCCGAGGACGCGCTGCGGATCATGAAGCAGTCGGACATCGGGCCGTTCGGGGTCATCACGCTCGTGTTCGTGCTGCTGGCGCAGGTGGCCGCGCTGGCGCAGCTGTACGACGACTCGTGGGCCCGCGGCGCCCTGGCCACCGTCGTCTCGGCCGTCGCCGCCCGCCTCGCGCTCACCCTCGCCGCCCGCACCGGTGTGCCCGCCGCCCGGCCCGAGGGGCTGGGTGCGGCGGTTGCCGGTGTCGTTCCCGTACGGGGCGCGGTGGCCGTGGCCCTGGCCGTGACCGGCGTCGCCGCGGCAGCGGGGACGCTGCTCGGGACGGACGACATCGCCCGCACCGCCCTCGCGGTCCTCGCCGCGCTCGCCGCCGCCGAGCTGCTCCTGCGGCACTGCACCCGCCGCTTCGGCGGCGTCACCGGTGACGTCTTCGGGGGGCTCGCGGAGACGGCGGCGACGACGGCGCTCGTCGTGCTGTCCCTGGGCTGACGCCCCCCGTCACCGAGCGGGTGCCAGCCCGTGCGGCAACGTGCCCCACGGATGATCGCCCACGCCCGGCACCGCACAGTGCACGGTGGCCCCGCGGGCACGCGCAGGCTCCGTCAGGTCGACACCCGCCGGGACGCCGTACACCAGGTGGCACAGCCGCACTCCGGTGGCGCCCCGCCACGGCTGCGGGCCGAGCCGGGTGTACGACGCCCAGGGCCCCTCGAAGGTGACCAGGAGGTCGGCGATCCTGGCGTACGACGCGTGCGGCGCCGTGCCGTGGTTCAGGGCGAGCGTGCCGTGGCCGGCACCCCACGCTGCCGTCGCGAGCCGCTGGTAGTGGCCGAACTCCGCCTGCCCAGCGGCGACTTGGTCGAGGAAGACGCCATCCGCACGGTACCAATCGCGGTGACGGGTGATGTCGCGTACGACGTCGGCGTGCGGCCTGCGGCCGTAGTCGGTGTCGGCGTAGCCGAGCACCCGTACGTCCACCGCCCGCAGACGGGCCGCGACCTCGGCGAACGCCGGGTCGGGCGCGTCGCCGGGGCCGCTGGCCGGGTTCAGTACGACCCCGTAGAGGCGGGGCGCGGCGGCGATGATCGCGTCCCATTCGGCGGGGCGGACGGACGGGTGCTCGTAGTAGGGGATCAGCAGGTCGGTCATCGGTGAGCGGTCACTCTCCCCAACAGGGCGCAGACCAGGGCAGCCTGGGCCACCGCGGCCGTCCCGTGGACGATCAGGGCGACCCAGTGCGGATTGCCGGTGTGCGTCACCACGGCGGCCGTCTGGGCGAGGGCGGCCGCACAGCAGATCGCCACCGCGCCGGCCACCGCGCCGAAGGACTGGAGCAGCAGGGCCGTCCACAGGACCACGCCCAGCAGAAGCAGACCGGCGAGGCGGACACCGGCGATGCCCGAGGTGTGCGGCCACAGGGCCGACGTGGCGAGGCTGAGCGCGAGCAGGGTGACCAGGTAGGCGGCGAGGCACTCCACGACCGTGAGCACCGTCGTCCGCCGGAACGCCCTCGGCGTGCTGCTGGAGCGCAGGCCCGCCAGGCTGCCGCTGCGGAAGCGGTACAGCAGCCATTCGGCGGGGCCCATGCTGAGGGTGAGGGCGACGGTTCCCTCTCCGGAGAGGGCGTCGCCGAGGGCCGCGTAGAGCACCAGGACGCCGGTGGCGAGGCCGAACAACGCGTACGGGAGCGATGCGGAGAGGCGGGGGGCCGTTGCCGTGGCTCGGCTGCGGGTGCTTGGTGGCTTGTCGCGCAGTTCCCCGCGCCCCTTGCGGGGTGCGACTTCACGTAGGCCGAGGAGGGCCACCACCATCAGTGATCCCAGCAGCAGGATCAGTCTTGCGACGTCCGGCACGGAGTAGACCAACGACACGACCGCGCCCGCCGTCATCGGTGCCAACGCTGCCAGCAAGGCACGTTCGCGGCCCATGACGAGCAGGATCGTGGCGGCTCCGAGGTAGCAGGACTGCGCGGCGGCGAAGGCGACCACCGTCGGCCAGTCCGGTCCGGCCACGGACAACGCGACCAGGGCCCCCAACAGGGCACCCACCGGCGCACCGGACAGCAGCGAACGGCGGGCGGCCGATCGATCCCCCAACCCCAGCCAGACGTAGGCCCGATGCGCCAGCCCTTGGTTCCAGGTCCAACCGACCAGGGCGCCCGCCAGCAGCGGGAGCGTGGCCGGGGGGAGGCCGGAGGCGGCGCGGGGGCCCGCGAGCAGCGGGGCTCCGAGGACGTAGCCGAGGCCGGGCAGGGCGAAGAGCAGGCCCCGCAGGAGGCAGCCGACGAGGCCCGCCTGCCAGGGGTCGTGGGGCGGGCCCTCCGGCTCCGGGTAGCGGCGCTCGCCCCGTTCGTACAGTTCCTCGGCGAGGGCGAAGGAGTTCTTGACGCCGTAGCGCTCGCGTATCTGGTCGTCCGAGAGGCCGTCGGACTCCAGGAGCGCGGCGATCTCGTCGGGGTGGACGGCGGCGGCTATGAAGTCGTGCAGACGTGCGGCGAGTTCGTCGATGGGGTCGGGCCGGGCCCAGCTGGGCCGGTCGCGCTGGCGCGGGACGGCGGGCAGGGTGTCGGAGCGGGAGCCGGGCGGCACCCAGAGGCTGCCGCTCACCAGCCGGTTCCGTCCGTCGCGACCTTCTCGTACCAGGGGTCGCGCAGTTCGAGGGTCCAGTCGGCGACCGTCTCCAGCGTGGGCTCGTACACCTCGGGGCTGCCCGCGAGCTCCTGGTAGATCGTCCGGAAGTTGTCCACTGAGCGGCGCAGTGTGAAGCGGTCGATCACGCGCTGCCGTGACAACTCGCCCAGTTTCAGGCGCCGTTCGTCGTCTTGGAGGAGGGTGAGGGCGGCGGCCGCCATCTTCTCCGGCTCACGGGGTGGGACGACGAGTCCCGTGTCGCCGACGGCCTCGCGCACTCCCCCGACGTCCGTCGAGACGGTCGTACGGCCGCAGGACATGGCCTCGATGATGGAGAACGGAAAGCCCTCGGAGATGGACGACAGCATCACGAGGTGCCCGGCCGCGTAGGCGCGCCAGACCTCGGTGATGCGGCCCTCGAAGGTCAGGGCGTCCGTGACGCCGAGTTCGGCGGCGAGCTTCTCCAGCTTGGTGCGGTAGGCCTCGCCGCCGGGCGGGACCGGGCCGAACAGCCGCAGCCGGGTCTCCGGGAGCTCGGCGCGGACCATGGCGTAGGCCCGCAGCAGGGTTTCCAGGTCCTTGATGGGGTCGACACGGCCGCACCAGGTGAGGGTGGGGACCTCGGGCTCGGGGCCGGCGTGCGGGAAGGCGTGCGGGTCGACGCCGTTGTAGACGGTACGGATCTTGTCGGCGTCGGCGCCGCCGCGCTCCTCCCAGCGGCGGTTGTACTGGTTGCACGGGGTGATCAGATCGGCCGTGCGGTAGCCGAGCGAGTTCAGCTCGCGGTAGAAGCCGAGCATGAACGCCTTCACGGGCCAGCGCTGGGCGTCGCCGCGGTAGCCGAGGTAGCGCTCGCGCAGATAGATGCCGTGCTCGGTGAGGAGGAAGGGCACGCCGTCCAGCCTGCGGGCGGCGAGGGCCGGGAGGGTGGCGAATCCGCTGCTCACCGCATGGGCGACCGAGTCCTCGGGGATGCGGACCCCGAGGGGACGCAGGGCGTGTTCGAGCAGGTCGGTCGCGGTCAGGGCGTCGTGGACGGTGGGGCGGGCCGCCGCGGTCGGCAGATGCGGCATCGTCCATATCCACATCAGCGAGCGCAGCGCGGATTCCGTGCGCAGGGCCGCCGACAGGCGTCCGTCGCGGGCGAGTTCGGCCAGCTCGTCGAAGGCTTCGCCGAAGTCGCAGTGGGCCTCGGGGTCGAGGAAGGAGAGCAGGAAGCGCTCGTAGGAGTCGGTGAAGCGGCGCCGGGCCCGGCCGTACGGAGGTCGCTTGTGCCCCGGACGCGGGCCCCAGGTCGGTACGGAGGTGTGCCGGTAGACGTTCGGCGGCAGCTCCCAGGTGACGGGTTCCCGGCCGGTTCCGGTCAGCGACACGATGTGGAAGTCGACCTCCGGCATGCCCTTGACGAGCTGGTCGCACCAGGTGCTGACGCCGCCGTGGACATGCGGATAGGTGCCTTCGGTGAGCATGGTGACATGACGGCCATGGCGCATCACGCGCGTTCCCCCCTGTGGAACAAGTTGGTGCCTCGGCCCGGAAGCGCACCCCGGCAGGTCGGTCGTGAGATGGCCGGGGTGCGCCTCAGGTCCGGCTGAGCCGCGCTACGGCAGCCTGAGCTTGAGAGCGGTCTGCAGCAGCCCCGGCGTGGTCCACGCCGAGCGCTCTCCCGCGTACGGCGTCCCGAACGCGCTGGTGCCGATGAGGAGTTGCTTGACGGTCCCCTGCGGTGCGGTCACCGGGATCTGGGTCCCGGACGGGGCGTTGACGGTGACCGTGTCGCCGATGCGGTACGCCGTCACGGAGCCCTTCGCGAGAGCGGACTGCCAGGCGGCGCGGCGCTGCAGCTCCGTGCCGATGGCGCTCTGCGCGAGGTTCTCCACCGGGGTGTTGTCGGCGAAGAGCGCCCGGTAGTCGGCGAGCACCTTGTCCAGGACCGGGTACAGCGTCCGGTCCTCGGCCAGGTTGGACTGGTGGGCGTAGTGCGGGCGCGGGTCGTTGCTGATGGCGTGCCCGAGGGCGGTGCGTGCCTCCAGCGGGACGATGTGGTCGTCGTACCCGGTGGCCGTGTCCAGCGGCTCGTCCAGGCAGGTGGAGGCGGGGTTGTTCTCGCAGATGCCGCTGCCGCCGTCCGCGGCGGAGGTGTAGATCCAGTTGTACTCGTCGGCCATCTCCTCCTCGGTACCGACGTTGTAGTACACGTTCATCGGGTACCGGGGCACGGTCAGCGCGGCGCCGACCGGACGCTGGGCGGGGTCACGGGAGTTGTCCGAGGCGATCCACTTGACGCCGTTGTCGGCGAGGGCGCGGGCGAGGTTGGGGTTGTCGTCGGGCTGCTGCGGCAGGGTCTTCAGGCCCGAGTGCTCGCCGGTCACGAGTTCCGTGCGGTCGAGCGGGAGTCCCTTGGTGACGCCCCAGTTGTGGTTGTCCCTGATCTGCGCCGAGATGTCCGCGCGGCTCATGTACCGCGTCGACCCGTCGGCGTTCTTGGCACAGCTCCACGGCACGGTCGAGGTGTCCTGGACGCAGCCGAGGAACGGGTGCGTGTAGGTGTGGTTGATCCAGCGGTACTGCGCCCTGTCGGCGAGCAGCTGGGTCGCGAGGGGGTCCGTGCCGCCGTTCTCGCTCTTCCACTCCTCGCCGGAGCCGGCGTTGTAGACCATGTCCAGCTTGAAGCCGCGCTCGCGCTGCCACTGTGCCGCGCGGACCGCGTCCTCGGCCGTCATACGGATCGGCGGGGTCTCCTCGCCGCCACCGCCCACGCAGTCGATGTCACCGGGCGTGCAGTTGCGCTCGGTGTCCCAGCGGGCGTCGGGCGCGAAGACGTCGTCGACGTGCACCGCGAAGTAGTTGCGGGCCTGACCGAGGTGGACTCCCTGGGTCAGCCATTCGACGATGCCGCGGGCCAGGACGCGGAACTGCTGCTGGTACTGGTTGTACGCGAAGGTCACGACCAGTTGCCGGCGCCCGTCGTTGGTGTACTCGCCGACCAGGCTGCCGCGCCCGGAGCCACCCGGCACGGGCACGTCGACGTAGCTGGTGAAGCCGGCGCGGGGCCGGGCGACGAAGCCGTAACTCTCCAGTACGGACGGGTCGTTGTCCTCGAACGCGAAGGCGCCGTCGAGATAGCCGAAGTACCCCGACTTCCCCTGGGCCGTGACCGAGGCCTGCTGTCCGTCGAGGCTGCCCGCGAAGCCGCCCTCGCTGGTGTAGTCGAGGCCGACGCCCGGGTGGGCCCAGGTGTAGGCGTCGACCTGCGGGATGCCGTAGGTCCGCTCGTAGCTCTCCAGCGCGGTCTGCTCCGCCGAACCCTCGCCGAAGGGGGCCTCGTTGGGCAGGACGACGCCCTGGAACTTGGCGCGGGGCGTGCCGCCCACCGTGTCGCTGAGGAACGCGGCGGTGACGGTCGGGCGGTCGGCGTCGGTCAGGTCGACGGTGGTGTACGGGATGCCGGTGCTCTTGAGCTGGGCGGTGATGGCCTGGACAGGCGCGTCACCGTTGTCCACGACCAGCACCCTGAGATCGATGCGCGGCTCCCCCGCAGCCGCGGCGCCGGGTACCCCCAGACCCAGCGACAGCAGACCGGCGGCCCCCAGAACGGCAGCCGTGTTTCTCCATCTGTGCGCACTCTGCGCCATTGATCGTTCCTTCCCCCCAGAAGATCCCCTTGTGGCCGGTTGCGGTGAATCGGCGGAGGATCCGTGGAAATCATGCAAAGCGGCGAGCTGACAGCTCACCGGAACCAGACGAGTGTGACTCAGCTCACCGGTCCCGAGAATCAGGAAATGGCCGCGACGCCACCGACAGGTGAACGTCCGAAGGAATGAGCGAACGCTCACACGAGCGTAGGCTCGTGCCGAGTGTTCGCCGTACCGGGGAAGGCCCCGCTGAAACCGCACCCATAGGTGGTAACTAGGGTCGGCCGTCGGGCCCGGTCGACCCACACCATTCGGCCACTGCAACTTCACATCGGAAGCGAGATTTCACCACCGTGACTGCTCTCACTCTCAGCACCGCCGCGGCGCCCGGCCTGCGCGCCGACGCGATCGTGATCGGTGTCGCCAAGGGCTCTGGTTCCAAGGCCGCGGGACCGGTCGTCGCCCCGGGCGCCGAGGCCGTGGACAAGGCGTACGACGGCAAGCTCGCCGGCGTCCTGGAGACCCTCGGTGCCACCGGTGCCGAGGGCGAGGTGACGAAGCTCCCCGCGCCCGCCGGCTTCAAGTCCCCCCTCGTGGTGGCGGTCGGCCTGGGTGCCGCGCCCGAGAAGGACGCCGACTACGACGGCGAGGCGCTGCGCAAGGCCGCCGGCGTCGCCGCCCGCGCCCTCGCCGGCTCCAAGAAGGCCGCGTTCGCGCTGCCGCTGAACGACGCCGCCGACATCGGCGCCGTCGCCGAGGGCGTGCTGCTCGGGGCGTACGCCTTCGACGCGTACAAGGACAACGGCAAGAGCGACCGGGACAAGAAGAACGGCAAGGGTCCCCTCGCCGAGGCCGCGCTGCTCGGCGGCAAGTCCCGCGACAAGGAGCACAAGGCGGCGATCGAGCGCGCCACCGCCGTCGTCGAGGAGCTCAACCGCGCCCGCGACCTGGTCAACACCCCGCCCAACGACCTCAACCCCGAGTCCTTCGCCGCGGTCGCCTCGACGGCGGCCAAGGAGCACGGCATCAAGGTGCAGGTGCTCGACGAGAAGGCGCTGGCCAAGGGCGGCTACGGCGGCATCCTCGGCGTCGGCTCCGGATCGGCGGCCGGACCGCGGCTGGTGAAGCTGTCGTACACGCACTCCAAGGCCGACAAGCACCTCGCGCTCGTCGGCAAGGGCATCACCTACGACTCGGGCGGCATCTCGCTGAAGCCGGCCGGGCACAACGAGACGATGAAGTGCGACATGAGCGGCGCGGCCGCCGTGTTCGCCGCCGTCGTCGCAGCCGCGCGGCTCGGGCTGCGCGTGAACATCACCGGCTGGCTGGCGCTCGCCGAGAACATGCCGTCGGGGTCCGCCGTGCGTCCCGGTGACGTGCTGCACATGCTCAGCGGCAAGACCGTCGAGGTGCTCAACACGGACGCCGAGGGCCGGCTGGTGCTCGCCGACGCGCTGTGGGCGGCCTCGCAGGAGAAGCCGGACGCGATCGTGGACGTGGCGACGCTGACCGGAGCGATGGTGCTGGCGCTGGGCAACCGGACGTTCGGCGTCATGGGCAACGACGACGCGTTCCGCACCGCGATCGTCGAGGCGGCCGAGGAGGTCGGTGAGGCGTCCTGGCCGATGCCGCTGCCGGAGCACCTGCGCAAGGGGATGGACTCCCCCACCGCCGACATCGCCAACATGGGCGAGCGCATGGGCGGCGGGCTGGTCGCGGGGCTCTTCCTGCGCGAGTTCGTCGGCGAGGGCATCACCTGGGCGCACATCGACATCGCCGGTCCCGCGTTCAACGAGGGCGGGCCCTTCGGATACACGCCGAAGGGCGGTACGGGGTCCGCGGTGCGGACGCTGGTCCGGCTCGCCGAGCTGACGGCGGCCGGGGACCTGGGCTGACGTTGTCATGAGTGAGGGGGCTCCGCGCGCGGGTAGGGCGGAGCCCCCTCTTCCATGCCCTCCGCCATGCCCGCTCAACCGAACGTGGGACGTCTCACACACCGGCCCGGCGTCTCGTTCGGTGTGGACAAGTGCGAAGATGGGGCTCGGCAGGACAGGGCCCCACCACAGGGCCGAAGAAAGAGCGGCCGGACACCAGCCGCCGACCGGTCACCGCTGACCGGCGTAGGCGCACATGCATGGAGGACGTGACGTGGCGAACGACGCCAGCACCGTTTTCGACCTAGTGATCCTCGGCGGTGGTAGTGGCGGTTACGCCGCAGCCCTGCGCGGGGCGCAGCTGGGCCTGGACGTCGCCCTGATCGAGAAGGACAAGGTCGGCGGCACCTGCCTGCACCGGGGTTGCATCCCCACCAAGGCCCTGCTGCACGCGGGCGAGATCGCCGACCAGGCTCGTGAGAGCGAGCAGTTCGGTGTGAAGGCCAGCTTCGAGGGCATCGACATCGCCGGTGTCCACAAGTACAAGGACGGCGTGATCTCCGGGCTCTACAAGGGCCTCCAGGGTCTTGTCGCCTCCCGCAAGGTGACGTACATCGAGGGTGAGGGCCGGCTGTCCTCCCCCACCTCGGTCGACGTGAACGGTCAGCGCGTCCAGGGCCGCCACGTCCTGCTGGCGACCGGCTCCGTGCCGAAGTCGCTGCCGGGCCTGGAGATCGACGGCAACCGGATCATCTCCTCCGACCACGCCCTCGTCCTGGACCGCGTCCCGAAGTCGGCGATCGTCCTCGGCGGCGGCGTCATCGGCGTCGAGTTCGCCTCCGCCTGGAAGTCCTTCGGTACGGACGTCACCGTCATCGAGGGCCTGAAGCACCTCGTCCCGGTCGAGGACGAGAACAGCTCGAAGCTTCTTGAGCGCGCGTTCCGCAAGCGCGGCATCAAGTTCAACCTGGGCACCTTCTTCTCGAAGGCCGAGTACACCGCCGACGGCGTCAAGGTCACTCTCGCCGACGGCAAGGAGTTCGAGGCCGAGGTCCTGCTGGTCGCCGTCGGCCGCGGCCCGGTCTCCGCCGGTCTCGGTTACGAGGAGCAGGGCGTCGCCATGGACCGCGGCTACGTCCTCGTCGACGAGTACATGCGCACCAACGTGCCCACCATCTCCGCCGTCGGTGACCTCGTCCCGACCCTCCAGCTCGCGCACGTCGGCTTCGCCGAGGGCATCCTGGTGGCGGAGCGTCTGGCCGGTCTGAAGACCGTTCCGATCGACTACGACGGTGTCCCGCGGGTGACGTACTGCCACCCGGAGGTCGCCTCCGTCGGCATCACCGAGGCCAAGGCCAAGGAGATCTACGGCGCGGACAAGGTCGTCGCTCTGAAGTACAACCTCGCGGGCAACGGCAAGAGCAAGATCCTCAACACCTCGGGCGAGATCAAGCTCGTCCAGGTCAAGGACGGCGCCGTGGTCGGCGTCCACATGGTCGGCGACCGCATGGGCGAGCAGGTCGGCGAAGCCCAGCTGATCTACAACTGGGAGGCGCTGCCCGCCGAGGTCGCCCAGCTCATCCACGCCCACCCGACGCAGAACGAGGCGCTCGGCGAGGCCCACCTGGCCCTGGCCGGCAAGCCGCTGCACTCGCACGACTGACCCTCGGTCGACGAAGCGACGACTCAGACTTCCGCAATTCGTAAGGAGCAACCGAAACCATGGCGGTTTCCGTAACCCTTCCGGCGCTCGGCGAGAGCGTCACCGAGGGCACTGTCACCCGCTGGCTGAAGGCCGAGGGTGAGCGCGTCGAGGCCGACGAGCCGCTGCTCGAGGTCTCCACCGACAAGGTCGACACCGAGATCCCCTCCCCCGCCGCCGGCGTCCTGGCCTCCATCAAGGTCGCCGAGGACGAGACGGTCGAGGTCGGTGCCGAGCTGGCCGTGATCGACGACGGCACGGGCGCCCCGGCTGCCGCCCCGGCCCCCGCCGCCGAGCCGGAGCCGGCCGCTGAGCCGGAGCCGGCCCCGCAGGCCGCTGCCCCGTCCACCGAGCAGGCCGCCCCGGCTCCGGCGCCCAGCGCCGAGGCCGCCTCCGGCGCCGGCTCCGCCGAGGGCACGGACGTCGTCCTGCCCGCGCTCGGCGAGTCCGTCACCGAGGGCACCGTCACCCGCTGGCTGAAGTCGGTCGGTGACAGCGTCGAGGCCGACGAGCCGCTGCTGGAGGTGTCGACGGACAAGGTCGACACCGAGATCCCCGCCCCCGCCTCCGGCACGCTGCTGGAGATCGTGGTCGGCGAGGACGAGACGGCCGAGGTCGGCGCCAAGCTGGCCGTCATCGGTGCCGCGGGTGCCGCTCCGGCGGCCGCCCCGGCCCAGGAGACCCCGGCCCCCGCCGCCGCTGCCCCGGCCGCGCCCGCGGCTCCGGCCGCTCCGGCTGCCCCCGCCGCTCCGGCCGCGCCCGCCGCAGCCGCCCCGGCTCCGGCCCAGCCCGCCGCTCCGGCTCCCGCGCCGGCCGCCCCGGCCCCGGTCACCCCGGCTCCGGCTGCTCCGGCCGCCGCCAAGCCGACCGACGAGGGCGCCTACGTCACCCCGCTGGTGCGCAAGCTCGCCGCCGAGAACGGCGTCGACCTGGCCGCCGTCAAGGGCACCGGCGTCGGCGGCCGTATCCGCAAGCAGGACGTCATCGCCGCCGCCGAGGCCGCGAAGAGCGCCGCCGCCGCTCCGGCTCCCGCCGCTGCCGCGCCGGCCGCCAAGAAGGCGCCGTCCCTGGAGGCCTCTCCCCTCCGTGGCCAGACCGTCAAGATGCCGCGCATCCGCAAGGTCATCGGCGACAACATGGTCAAGGCGCTGCACGAGCAGGCGCAGCTGTCGTCGGTCGTCGAGGTCGACGTCACGCGCCTGATGAAGCTGCGCGGCCGGGCGAAGGACTCCTTCGCCGCCCGCGAAGGCGTCAAGCTCTCCCCGATGCCGTTCTTCGTCAAGGCCGCGGCCCAGGCGCTGAAGGCGCACGCGCCCGTCAACGCCAAGATCAACGAGGCCGAGGGCACGATCACCTACTTCGACACCGAGAACATCGGTATCGCGGTGGACTCGGAGAAGGGCCTGATGACCCCGGTCATCAAGCACGCGGGCGACCTCAACATCGCCGGCATCGCCAAGGCCACGGCCGACCTGGCGGGCAAGGTCCGCGCCAACAAGATCACGCCCGACGAGCTGTCCGGCGCGACCTTCACCATCTCCAACACCGGTTCGCGCGGAGCGCTCTTCGACACGATCATCGTGCCGCCGGGCCAGGTCGCGATCCTCGGTATCGGCGCCACGGTCAAGCGCCCGGCCGTCATCGAGACGGAGGAGGGCACGGTCATCGGCGTCCGCGACATGACGTACCTGACCCTGTCCTACGACCACCGCCTGGTGGACGGTGCCGACGCGGCCCGTTACCTGACGGCGGTCAAGGCGATCCTGGAGGCCGGCGAGTTCGAGGTCGAGCTCGGCCTGTAAGGACGCCGCCGGCCGAATGGGGCCAGCCCGTACGACGATGCCCTCTCCCCGGCTTCCGGGGGGAGGGCATCGCCATTGTGTCGACCGACCGAGCGTGTAAGTCTCCGTGTAAGTCTCGTCTCACCTGCACCAAAGCGCCCCCGCGCGCCCCTCCGGCGGAGCCTCCCGGCCTTATTGTCTAAACGTCAAACGCGCCCTAAGGAGCTCTCATGACCGCCCCCGTCATCCACTCGCTGCGCGAACAGATCCGCGAGCACATCCTGGAGGGGATCATCAGCGGGCGCTGGCAGCCGGGCGAGCGGATCGTGGAACGGCGGATCGCCACCGAGCTGGAGGTCAGCCAGACTCCGGTGCGGGAGGCACTGCGTGAGCTGGAGTCGCTGCGGCTGATCGAGTCCGCGCCCAACAAGGGCGTACGGGTACGGAGTCTGACCGCGGCCGACCTGGAGGAGAGCTACCCGGTCCGGGCCGGTTTGGAGGCCATCGCCGCGGAACTCGCGGCCGACCGCCTCTCGGAGGACTGCTCCGCCCTGGAGCCGCATGTCGCCGCTCTGTACGAGGCCGACCGCCTCTCGGACGGCACGGCCCAGGTGCGGCACACGGTCGCCTTCCACCGCGAGCTGGTACGGGCGGCGGGCAACTCGGTGCTGCTGCACACCTGGGAGGGCCTCGGCATCGAGGTGTTCACAGCCCTTTCCATCCGCTGGCTGGGGACGGTGCAGCAGTCGTACGCGGAGGAGCACGAGGAGCTGGTGGCCGCGTTCCAGCGCCGGGATCCCCGCATCGCCGAGATGGTCAAGGCCCACGTACTCGGGTGCGCACCGAGGCACGAAGGCGAATAGCCGGGGCCGGGGCTGCCGGTGCCCGTGGTGGCCCGGGGCGCCGTCGATGCGCTGGGGAGAGTTCACCCGCAGGCAACCCGTGTGCAGCCTGCCGGATGACATCGGCGCGGACAAAGGAGGCGTACTCCGCACGACGCACACGAAAGGCGGCCCCCATGCCGCAGATACTCGGCACGATCCTGACCCAGGTGGCGATCGCCCTCCTTGAGGCCGTTCTGGTCCGCCTGGCCATCCAGCTCTGGAAGGCGTTCGCCACGAGCGCGCGTCCGGCGGCCGCGCCCGCCTGAGCCGACCGCCACCCCGAGAGCCGAACCCGCGCAAGCTAGCCGCCCACGACTCATGTGAGCAGGGAAAACGCGGCACCGCGTGCCTGTTCTCCCGGCACCGGATGCCAATTTTCGCGGTATAGGGACCTTTTAGCCCTTCCCCCTTTGATCGATCATCGATCAGGGAGTTACAGTCGCCGACGGGCTTGCACCCAAGCCCTCCGCCCTGTCCTGCCAAAGACAAAGGGCACCCCCGAACCCTTGCCGATGAGGGAACCCCCTTCGACTGAGGAAGGCGGCGACATGACCGACCCCAACGCCATCCAGCCGAGCGCGCTCGACCAGCTCCCCGACCGTGATCCGGAGGAGACCGCCGAATGGCAGGCCTCACTGGACGCGGTCGCCAAGGCAGCAGGTCCGCACCGCGCCGCATACCTGATGCGCCGGACGCTGGAGCGGGCCGAGGGCACCGGCATCGCGCTGCCCAAGCTCCTCGAGACCGACTACGTCAACACCATCCCCACCCCCGTCGAGCCGTCCGCGCCCGGTGACGAGGCGATGGAAGCCCGTATCACCGCGTGGAACCGCTGGAACGCGGCGGCCATGGTGACCCGCGGCTCCAAGTACGGCGTCGGCGGCCACATCGCCACCTTCGCCTCCGCGGCCTGGCTCTACGAGACCGGCTTCAACCACTTCTTCAAGGGCAAGGAGGCGGACGGCTCCGGCGACCAGCTGTACATCCAGGGCCACGCCTCCCCCGGCATCTACGCCCGCGCCTTCCTCGACGGCCGCCTGAACGAGCAGCAGCTCGACAACTTCCGCCAGGAGGCCGGCGGCAACGGACTCCCGTCGTACCCGCACCCCCGCCGCCTGCCCTGGCTGTGGGAGTTCCCGACGGTGTCCATGGGCCTCGGCCCGCTCTCGGCCATCTACCAGGCCCGTTTCAACCGCTACCTCACCAACCGCGGCATCAAGGACGTCTCCGCGTCCCACGTGTGGGCGTTCCTCGGTGACGGCGAGATGGACGAGCCCGAGTCGACGGCGGCACTCGCCCTGGCCTCCCGTGAGGGCCTGGACAACCTGACCTTCGTCATCAACTGCAACCTGCAGCGCCTCGACGGCCCGGTCCGCGCCAACTTCAAGATCGTGCAGGAGCTGGAGGCCCAGTTCCGCGGCGCCGGCTGGAACGTCGTCAAGACGCTGTGGGGTACGGCCTGGGACGAGCTGTTCCAGCTCGACACGACGGGCGCGCTCGTACGCCGGCTGCGCGAGGTACCCGACGCGCAGGTGCAGACGTACCAGACCCGCGACGCCGCCTACATCCGCCAGGACTTCTTCGGCAAGGACCCGGAGCTCGCCGAGATGGCGAAGCTGCTGAGCGACGACAAGATCCTGGAGTGCTTCCACCTCTCCCGCGGTGGCCACGAGGCGCGCAAGGTGTACGCCGCCTACAAGGCCGCCGTCGAGTTCAAGGGCGCGCCGACGGTCATCCTGGCCCAGACGGTCAAGGGCCACACCCTCGGCGAGGGCTTCGCGTCGAAGAACGCCAACCACCAGATGAAGAAGCTGACGGTGGACGAGTTCAAGACGATGCGTGACCTGCTCGAACTGCCCATCTCCGACGCGCAGTTCGTCGACGGGGTCGTCCCCTACGGCCACCCCGGCGCCGACTCCCCCGAGGTCCGCTACCTCCAGGAGCGCCGCGCGGCCCTCGGCGGCCCGGCCCCGGCCCGCCGCGTCCACCCGGTGGCGCCGCTGCCCGCCCCCGCCGAGAAGGCGTTCGCCTCCTTCGACAAGGGCTCCGGCTCCCAGAACGTGGCCACCACCATGGCCTTCGTACGCCTGATCAAGGACCTGGTCCGCGACAAGGAGTCGGGCAAGCGCTGGGTGCCGATCGTCCCCGACGAGGCACGCACCTTCGGCATGGAGAGCCTCTTCCCCTCCCTGGGCATCTACTCGCCCAAGGGCCAGACCTACGAGCCGGTCGACCGCGACCAGCTCATGTACTACAAGGAAGCCCAGAACGGCCAGATCCTCAACGAGGGGATCACCGAGGCCGGTTCGATGGCCGACTTCATCGCCGCGTCGACCGCGTACTCCACGCACGGCGAAACGATGATCCCGTTCTACATCTTCTACTCGATGTTCGGCTGGCAGCGCACGGCCGACCAGATGTGGCAGCTCGGCGACCAGCTCGGCCGCGGCTTCCTCGTCGGCGCCACCGCGGGCCGTACGACGCTGACGGGCGAGGGCCTCCAGCACGCCGACGGTCACTCGCCGGTGATCGCGGCGACGAACCCGGCCGCCCTGACGTACGACCCGGCGTTCGCGTACGAGGTCGCGGCGATCGTCAAGGACGGTCTGCGCCGGATGTACGGCGAGGCGGCCCCGGGCGAGGACCAGAACGTCTTCTACTACCTCACCGTCTACAACGAGCCGCTCCCGCAGCCCGCGAAGCCCGCCGTGGACGGCGTCGACGAGGGCATCGTCAAGGGCCTGTACCGCTTCAACACGGCGGAGTCGGCCGGCCTGTCGCCGGTGGCGAACGCCCCGCGCATCCAGCTGCTCGGCTCCGGCACGGCGATCCACTGGACGCTCAAGGCGCAGCAGCTGCTCGCCGAGGAGTGGGGCGTGGCAGCCGACGTCTGGTCGGCGACGTCCTGGACGGAGCTGCGCCGGGACGCCCTCGAAGCCGACGCGGCCCTGCTGCGCGGCGAGGAGCGGATGCCGTACGTCCGTCAGGTCCTCCAGGGTGCCGACGGCCCGGTCCTCGCGGTCTCCGACTACATGCGCCAGGTTCCCGACCAGATCGCGCAGTGGGTCGAGCAGGACTACTCCTCGCTGGGCGCGGACGGCTTCGGCCTCTCCGACACCCGCGAGGCGGCCCGCCGCCACTTCGGCGTCGACGCCGAGTCGATCGTCGTCGCGGCCCTGGCCCAGCTCGCGAAGCGGGGCGAGGTCCAGGCGACGGCCGTGAAGGAAGCGCGCGAGAAGTACGGCCTGTAAGGGCTGACCTTCCTGGTCTGCGGCGAAGGGGTACGGCGGCTGCCGTGCCCCTTCGCCGTCATTGGGGCCGTCGTCAGCGGGTTCGTTGTCAGTGGGCCCCGGCATGATGGCCGTATGCGTGCTGCCCGGCTCATCAAGATGGTGCTGCTTCTCCAGTCCCGGCCTGCCATGACCGCGGCCGAACTCGCGCGTGAGCTGGAGGTCTCCGAGCGGACCGTCACCCGGGACGCGCAGGCCCTGTCCGAGGCCGGGGTTCCGGTGTACGCGGATCGGGGGCGGGCCGGCGGCTACCGGCTCATCGGCGGGTACCGGACCAGGCTGACGGGGCTCGGGCGCAGTGAGGCCGAGGCGCTGTTCCTGAGCGGCGTTCCGGGCGCGCTGCGGGAGATGGGACTGGAGGACGCCGCCTCCGCCGCCACGCTGAAGGTGTCGGCGGCCCTGATGCCCTCGCTGCGGGACGCCTCCCGTTCCGCCTCCCAGCGGTTCCATCTGGATGCCCCGAACTGGTTCAAGGAGCCGAGGACACCCGAGCTGCTGCCGGTCGTCGCGGACGCGGTGTGGGACGACCGGCGGATCGTGGCCCGGTATCGGCGCGGGGAGAGCGAGGTCGGCCGGGAGCTGGAGCCGTACGGGCTCGTGCTGAAGGCGGGGGTCTGGTATCTGTGCGCCCGCGTGGCGGGGCACGGCTCGTATCGGGTGTACCGCATCGACCGGTTCACCGCCGTGGACCGGGGCGAGGAGCGGTTCGAGCGGGACGGTGAGTTCGATCTGCCGAGCTTCTGGGAGGAGCGGGCCGAGCAGTTCGCGCGGTCCCTGCTGCGGGCCGAGGTGGTGGTGCGGGTGTCGCCGGGCGGGGTGCGCCGGTTGCCGTACACCGTCGATCCGCAGTCCGCGCGGGAGGCGCTGCGGGCGGCGGACGCCCCGGACGGGGACGGCTGGGTGACGCTGACGCTCCCCGTGGAGTCCGAGGAGGTCGCCCACACCCAGCTCGCGTCGCTGGGGCCGGAGGTCGAGGTGCTGGCGCCTCAGTCGCTGAGAGAGCGGTTCACGGACGACGCGATACGGCTGGCGGCGCTGTACGGGGCCTGACCCGGGCGCCCGCCGGGCCCGGTCCTGCCCGGCCGCCCAAGGTCCGTACGCCCATAACAATCCGTCGCACTCCACGTGCGCCCCACCCGCACAGGGCCGATGCTGGACCCGTGATGGACGAGACGGAGTTCTGGGAGCTGGTGGACGGCGCCCGTGAGGCCGCCGAGGGCGACCCCGAGGAGCAGGCCGACCTTTTGGTGGAGCGACTGCTCCAGCAGGACCCCGACTCGGTGCTCGACTTCGCCCGTCACTTCGAGGCCCGCTACAACCGCGCGTACACCTGGGACCTGTGGGGCGCCGCCTGGGTTCTGCTGGACGGGGCCAGCGACGACGCTTTCGACTTCTTCCGGTGCTGGCTGATCGGCCAGGGCCGCGAGGTGTACGAGGGCGGTGTGCACGACCCAGACTCGCTCGCCGACGTGCTGGACGACTTCGACGAGGAGTTCGACGGCGACGCCGAGGAGCTCGGCTACGCCGCGGACGAGGCCTACGAACAGCTCACCGGCACCGTCGCCCCCGACCTCGGCATCCCGCCCGCGCCCCCGGAACCGGAGGGCACGCCGGTCGACTTCGAGAACGAACGGGCGCTGGCGGACCGGTATCCCAAGCTGTGGGAGCGCTTCAAGGACTGAGACAGGTTCGGGGGCAGGCCGGCGGAAGGCCTCAGCCCGCTCACGCCGGGACGGTCCGCCTGCGGCCGGGGTCCGACGGGATGTACGCCTGCGTCTGCGCCTGGTCGGCCTTCACCGCGTGGTGCAGCGGCGCCTTGTTGGCCTGGTCCAGCGCGGACGCCGTGACGGCGGCCGGCCCCAGGACGACGGTCGCGACCGCGCAGACGACGGTCCAGGCCCGCTTGCTGCTGTGTTTGCGCGTGCCGTTGCTGCTGCTCATGATCCCCACCTCCGGTCAGTGCGTGTGCATGACGGTAGGGAGGCTGTCTCGGGGAGATCGTTGAGCCGGCTACGAGAAGCCTGTGAGCGGGCTGGTGAGAGGCCGGTGAGGGAGCCGGCGCGGGCCTTTCCGGAAGGTTCACGCGCCGTCTCTTGACCGGTTCCGTGATCTCCGGCTTAGGGTGACCGGACCGAACAGGAGCACCCTGCCCATGACCAGCCTGTACGTGCGGGAGATACCGCGCCAGGAGCATCTGGCCCACCTACGGCTGTATCCCGATGCGAGCCATCTGCAGATCCCCGAGTGGGGCGATGTGAAGCCCGACTGGCTGCCGGAGAGCGTGGGGTGGTTCGAGGGCGACGAGATGGTCGCGACGGCGCTCGTCCTGTACCGGCCCCTGCCCGGCACGCGGCGCTACCTGGCCTACCTCCCCGACGGACCCGCGATCGACTGGCACACGCCGCGCCTGGAGCGGTGGCTGGACCCGCTCGTCGCCCACCTGAAGCGGATCGGGGCGTTCTCGGTCCGGATCGGCCCGCCGCTCGTCGTACGCCACTGGGACGCGGCCGACGTGACGGCGGGCATCGCCGACCCGGCGACGGGGCATCTGCGCGACGTGCCCACGGCCGGCATCGACGGTTACGCGCTCGACGCCGCGGAGCGGCTGCGGCGGCTGGGGTGGCGGCGGTGCGAGGAGGACGACGGGAGCGGGTTCGGGCTGGGTCAGCCGCGCTACGGCTGTGAGATCCCGTTGGCGGGGCGTTCGGTGGACGATCTGCGCGATGCCCTCGCACCGCACTGGGAACAGTCGCTGCGCACGGCCGAGGCGGCGGGCGTCCGTGTTGCGTGGGGCTCGGCGGCCGACCTGCCCGAGTTCTACCGCCTGTACACCGTGACGGCCGCCCGCGACGGCTTCAAGGCCCGCCCGCTGGACTACTTCCGGCGCATGTGGGCGGCCCTGAACGCCGAGGACGAGGACCGGCTGCGGCTCTACCTCGCCGAGTACGACGGCGAGGTGCTCTCCGCGGCCCTCATGATCAGCGTCGGCTCCAGGGCCTGGCACTCCTACGCCGCGTCCGGCCGCCGGGGACGTGAACTGCGGCCCAGCAGCGCCCTGCTGTGGCGCATGCTGGGCGACGCCCGGGCCGCGGGCGCCGACACGTACGACCTCCGCTCCATCACCCCCACCCTCACGGAGGACCGCCTCCTCGGCCGCCTCCTGTTCAAGACCGGCGCGGGCGGCCGTGCGGTGGAGTACCTCGGCGAGTGGGAACTTCCGGTGGGGAGCCAGGGGAGGGTGTTGCAGCGGGCGCTGGGGGTTTATCTGGGGAGGCGGTGACCGGCCGGGGCGGGGTTGGGCCGGGGCGGCCGGGGGTGGGGCACGGCGGGCGGGGTTGGGGCCCCCGGGGTGGCCGGGGGGTGGGGCACAGCGGGCGGGGTTGGGACCCCGGGGCGACCGGGGGGTAGGGCACAGCGGGCGGGGTTGGGCCGGCGCGGCCGAGGGTGGGGCACGCCGCGCGGGGTTATGCCGGAAGGGCCGGGGGGTGGGGCACGCCGGGCGGGGTTACGCCGGAAGGGCCGGGGGGTGGGGCACGCCGTGCGGGGTTACGCCGGAAGGGCCGAGCAGTGGGGCACGCCGGGCAGGGTTGCGCCGGAAGGGCCGAGCAGTAAGGCGCGCCGGGGCAGCCGAGGAGTGGGGGCACGCCGGGCGGCCGAGACAGCCGTGGAGTGGGGGCACGCCGGGGCGGCCTGCGAGGGTCAGACCCGGGCAGCCGGGCGGGGCGGGTGAAGCCGGTTCGGCCCGGGGCGTGATCAGGCAGGTCCGCGCTGGAGGGCGGAGGAGGCCGGCGCCTCCCTGGAACTCCGGCAGGTGGGCTCAGGGCCGCCCTGCGGAAGGGCCGTCCCGGGCGCCGGGCGCCCGGCATCGGAGGTGTGCTCGGCGCACGGCAGCGGGGCCGCGGCAAGGACACCGCACGCGTCAGCTCCTGCCCTGCAGGCGGGCCGCCGTCTCCCTGATCTCCGGGAGACGCTCGCTGAGGGCCTCGCCCGGGCAACTGGTCATGTAACCGACGTTGTGGCCGGCGATCGCGGAGAACATCGCCGCGGTGCCGGACGGGTAGCGGCTGTAGCTGTTGCTGGAGGTCAGTCGGACCTTCGCGCGGGGGTCCGTGTCGGAGAGCCCCAGTTTCCAGGCGGCCACCGCGGCGATCGCCTCGGTCATCGCCTTCGGCACCGGCACGCCGGCCGTGAAGGTGCCGATGGCGGCGATGCCGGTGGTGCGGTGGTTGAAGCCCTGGGTGTGGGCGCCGGTCACGGGCCGGGCGATGCCGCCCTCGCGGCCCTCGTAGATGGTGCCGCAGCGGTCGACGAGGAAGTTGTAGCCGATGTCGTCCCAGTCACGGGAGCCGGTCTGGCCCGCGTACACGTACCGGATGATGCGGGGCACGTCGGCGCAGTCGTAGCCGTTGGGCGAGTCGGTGTGATGGATGAACACGGCGACGACCGTGTCGTCGTAACGCGGCGGCGGCTGGGCCCGCCGGGTCTCGTCGTCGAGCCAGGCCGACCTCGGCACGATGGCCGGCCGGGGCGCCTGATGCGAGTCGGCGGGCCGCGCCGCGACCGGCCGCGCACCGGCCGCGACGATCCGCTCGACGCCACTCGCGCACAACCCCAGCGCGAGAACGGCGGCGAGGCCGGGGACACAGCCGAGCAGCGCGAACGCGACGGGGTGTACGCGCCATCCCGAGGGCGGCTGCCACCGGCTCCGTGCCTGTATGCGGGCCCACCGACCGGCCGACGGCCCCCCGGCCCGCTCTTCCGGCACGTCCTGCCGCGGTCGCGGTTTCGACTGCACCTGCCGGGCAGGTTGTTCTCCGCCTGCGGGCAGACTTTGCGGGGCCGACGGTTCCCGTGGAGGCGGTCGGTCCCCCACCGGCGGCTGCTCCCGCCGTACAGGCCGTTCCGGTACCGGCAGCCACTCCGGCCCGCACGGATTTTCCCG
>NZ_JBVKAV010000002.1:41364-517755 GCF_055639295.1 Streptomyces sp. NPDC107528 | reverse complement strand
CCGCACGGACGGCTGATCTCCCGCTACGGGCCGCCGCTCCGCCACAACCGGCTGCTCCCGCAGGACCACCTCATCCCGCACCGGCAGTTGCTCCCGCCGTACAGGCCGTTCCGGTACCGGCAGCCACTCCGGCCCGCACGGATTTTCCCGCACGGACGGCTGATCTCCCGCTACGGGCCGCCGCTCCGCCACAACCGGCTGCTCCCGCAGGACCACCTCATCCCGCACCGGCAGTTGCTCCCGCACGGCCGGCGTGTCCTCCACCCGCCCCGCAGCCGGCCTGCCCTCAGCCTCCTGCAAACCGTCCGCGCCGGCTCCTCGCGAAGCACCCCGCGAGGGTTCGCCGTCCGATGCCGACGCACCCCCCGCTACACCGTCCAGGCCCGCAGCCCCCGCGGACCCCTGCACACCACTCCCGCCCGAAGCACACGGCGGCCCTTCCAGGCCACCACCACCCGAGGCCCGCCCAGCACCCGGCACACCGTCCCGGCCCGCCACCCCCACAGCCCCCTGCACACCACCCCCGCCCTCTGCCCGCATCCCATCCAAGCCACCCCCACCCGACGCCCGCCCAGCACCCGGCACACCGTCCCGGCCCGCCACCCCCGCAGCGCCCGGCACACCGTCCAGCCCCTCCACCCCCACAGCCCCCTGCACACCACCCCCGCCCGAAGCACACGGCATCCCACCCAAGCCACCCCCACCCGACGCCCCGGCAGGCCCGGCACCCCCCGCTACACCGTCCCGGCCCCCTGCCCGCGCAGCCGCCTCCCCCCGAGGCTCCGCGCCCGCAGCTCGCGCACCCCGCTGCAAGGGCTCCGCGCCCGCTGCCGGCGCAGCCCCCTGCTCGCCACCCCCACCCCGAACCCGCGAAGCCTCCGGATCTCCCCGTAACGGCTCCCGGCCCGCGCCTCCGTCAGCCCCCCGCAAGTCCCCCGGCGCTGCCTCGTCCCACCCGCGGACCGCCCCCCGCACCGGCGCAGCCCACGGTATTCGTACGGCACGTGGTCTTCGTTTCCCCCGTGTTCCTCGGAAGACCCTTCGGGTGACCCGTCGGAAGGCACGCATGGTCCTACTGTCCGACGGATCCCGTCCGCCCGCGATGTGTGGTGTGACACCCGGTGGAACCATCGTCCTGGTCCGGGGCGTTTCTCCAGGTGCACGCGGCGTGGCCGGTTCCCGGCGGCGCGTGTGCGGGCACTGATCAACAGGCGGCTCGCGCGCGTACTAAGGGGTCCGAGAGAAAGGCGGCTCTGTGGACCTGCTCGACATCCTGCTGTTGCTGGTGATCCTGGCCTACGCGGCCTCCGGATACCGGCGCGGACTGGTGGCCGGATGCGTCTCGCTGGCCGGCTTCGTGGGCGGCGCGGTGATCGGCGTATGGATCCTGCCGTGGATGATGGACCTGGTCACGCCTGGTACGACGGAGGCGACCGTGACCGCGGTGCTCACCGTGCTGCTCCCGGCGGTGCTGGTGCACGAACTGGCGGGACGGCTGGCGCTGCGGCTGCGAAGGGAGCTGGACCGCGGGCCGCTCAGGGTGGCGGACGGCGTCGGCGGAGCCGTGGCCAACTCGGTGGCCGTACTGATCGTGGCGTGGGTGGCCGCAAGCGTGCTCGCCGCGTCCTCCTCCCCCCTGCTGACCTCCGCCATCCGGGACTCCCGGCTGCTCGGGACCGTGCAGGACGCGATGCCGGACACGACCCCCGCCTGGTTCTCCCGAGCCACCTCCGCACTCACCGAAGCCGGCTTCCCGCAGGTCTTCAACCCCTTCGAGAACGAGTCGACCGCCGAGGTCGCCGAGCCCTCCGGCGACAGCGTCACGACGGCCGCCACCACCGCCGCCAAGCTCAGCACGGTCAAGATCGAGGGCACCGCGGGCACACAGGGCCGCGAGGGCAGCGGCTTCGTCTACTCCCCCCAGCACGTGATGACCAACGCCCATGTGGTGGCCGGCATCGACGCCCCCAGCGTCCGGGTGGGCGGCATCGGGCCGTCGTACGCGTCACGGGTGGTGCTCTTCGACCCGGACCGGGACGTCGCCGTGCTGTACGTCCCGGATCTGCGCGCCCCCGCCCTGTCGTTCGACGACGACGCCAACCGCGGCGACTCGGCCGTCGTGGCGGGCTATCCGGAGGACGGCGACCTGAACCTCCAGGCGGCGACGGTCGCGAACCGGGTGCGGGCGACCGGCCAGAACATCTACAACGACGAGACCGTCACCCGCGAGATCTACTCGATCCGCTCCACCGTCCGCCCCGGCAACTCCGGCGGCCCACTGCTGACCACGGACGGCAAGGTGTTCGGCGTTGTCTTCGCCCGCTCCACCTCCGACGACCGGACCGGCTACGTCCTCACGGTCGCCGAGGTCGCCTCCGACGCCAAGCGCGCGGCCTACGCGACGGCGGCGGTGGACACGGGGGAACTCGTCACCTCGTGAGGCCCGAGGGCTGTCGGCTCCGGTACGGCCCGTGCCGTGCGTGACAGCCCGTCAGAGACTGCGCCCCATGAACACGTCGTCCACGTACTGCCCGTCCAGGAAGAACTCCCCGGGCAGCACCCCCTCGACCACGAACCCCTCGGACTCGTACAGCTTGCGCGCCGGCGTGTTGTGGCCGAGGACACGCAGGGTGATCCGGCGTGCGCCCCTGCGGCGGGACTCGTCCACGGCCGCCCGGATCAGTGCCCGGCCCACGCCGAGGCCACGCGCCTCGTCGGCGACGGCGAGGCCCTGGATCTGCCGGACGTGCGCGTTACAGGCGAGCGGGGTGGGGAAGCCGAGGCGGACGTAGCCGACGATGCGGCGGTCGTGCTCCGCGACCAGATGGTCCTCCGGGGCGTGGCGCTCGGTGAAGAACGGCGGGTAGGGCGGGCGCGGTTCGGGCACGACCGCGTGCATCGGCGACCACGTGACACGGTCGAGGTGGGACAGCTCCTCCTCGTCATCGGGCAGAGCAGCGCGTATACGGGCTTTGTACGACTCGGGCATGAGCGTCACCCTACGACCGGTGCCCGGGAACCCGACCGGGGTTTTATGTGGTCAACGGCAGGATTGAGGTCATGGAACTTTCAAGAATCGCGGTGGCCGGCTCCTCCGGACTGATCGGCGGCGCGTTGGTGCGGTCGCTGGTCGCGGACGGGCACGAGGTGGTGCGGCTGGTGCGCCGGGCACCGGGCTCGGCGGACGAGGTCCGCTGGGATCCCGAGCGGAAGTACGTGGACGCGGCCGGACTCGCCGGGTGCGATGCCGTGGTCAATCTGGCCGGCGCGAACGTGGGCTCGCGGCGCTGGACGGACGCGTACAAGGCGAAGCTCCGGTCCGGCCGGGTGCAGGGCACGGCGGCGCTCGCGGAGGCGATGGCCTCGCTGGACGAGCCGCCGAGGGTGTTCGTCAACGGCAGCGCGATCGGCTACTACGGGGAGACCGGCGAGCGTGCCGTCGACGAGAGCGCCCCGCCCGGGGAGGGCTTCCTGCCCTCGCTGGCCGTGGAGTGGGAGGGTGCGGCGGCGCCCGCGCAGGAGGCGGGCGTACGGACGGTGTTCCCGCGCACGGGACTGGTGGTGGCCCGGCAGGGCGGGGCCTGGGGGCGGCTGTTCCCGCTGTTCAAGGCGGGGCTCGGCGGGCGGCTGGGGGACGGACGGCAGTACTGGTCGTTCGTCTCGCTGCACGACGAGGTGGCCGCGATCCGGCATCTGATCGACCGGGACGACCTGTCGGGCCCGTTCAATGTGACCGCACCGCAGCCGCTGACGAACCGTGAGATCACCGAGGCTATGGGGCGGGTACTGCACCGGCCGACACTCTTCCCCGTCCCCGAGCCGGTGCTGCGGACGGTACTCGGCGAGTTGGCCGGGGACGTGCTGGGCAGCCAACGGGTGCTGCCGAAGCGGCTGCTGGAGTCCGGATTCACCTTCGCGTTCCCGGACATCGAGGGGGCGATCCGGGCGGCCGCCAAGTAATCGAAGGGTCAAGCCGGGCATCCGCCATGTATCGGTCGGCGACACCGAGCGCCTGCATGCGACCACTGTGCGACCGTGCTCTGTTCATGCGCGACTGTTTTTGACCGATCACAGCCCTAACCTCGACCCGAACTCGGGTATCCCCGGAGCCAGTTGGGGGCATGACGTCTCCACCGGCCGCGCAACCTCGAGGAGGGGCACGTGCTTGAGCCCGCGTACCAGGCGGATGTCGTCATCGTGGGAGCCGGGGTCGCCGGACTCTCCGCGGCGCATCGGCTGACCAGCGCAGGAGTGAGGACCGCAGTGCTGGAGGCCGCCCCTTACCCGGGCGGCCGCATGTCGACCGAGAAGGTCGACGGGTTCCGGCTGGACCGGATAGGCCAGCTCCTGTCGACGTCGTATCCGGAGCTACGGCTGACACCCGGGCTCGACGCGCTGGCGCTGCGCCCCTTCGCGCCGGGCGTACTGCTGCACAGCGACGGGCGCCGACATCGTGCGGGCGCGGTGGCGAGCCCGATGAGCGCCCGGCGCGCGAGGGGCGCACTCCACGCGGTGCGCGCCCTTGCGAGCGCCCCGAGGACCGGGCCCGTACGGGGCGTTCCGGGACAGACGCCCATCCCGCGGGTCCGCGCGGGCGCACCGTTGGGTACCGCCGTGGACCAGGCCCGGCTGGGCGCCGCGCTCGCCCGGCTGGCGACCGTGCCGATCGAACGGCTGCTGTCACGCCCCGAGTTGCCCGCCGCGCGGGCACTCGCGGAGCGGGGTGTTCCGGCTCGGACGATCGACGGCTTCCTGCGGCCGCTGCTCGCCGCGCTGCTGTGCGACCCGGAGCTGACGACATCCAGCCGGTGTGCGGATCTGGCGCTCCGCTCCTTCGCCGGCGGACGGATGTGCGTGCCCGAGGGCGGCGCCGAGGCGCTGCCGGAGCTGCTGGCACGGGCGTTGCCGCCGGGCACCGTGCACACCGGCGTGCGGGTCACGTCGGTCGCGACGACGTCCGTGACCACCGCCGAGCACGGCGAGATCCGCTGCCGTGCCGTCCTGCTGGCGACGGACGCGCGGACCGCCGCCGAACTGCTGCCGGGCCTGCGCGTCCCGGACTTCCACCCGGTGACCGTCGTCCACCACACGACCGACGAGCCGCCGACGACCGGCGCCTCGCTGCTGCTCGACGCCGACCGGGGCGGCCCGGTCGCGCACACCGCGGTGATCAGCCAGGTCGACCCGAGCCGCGCACCGGCCGGCCGCACGCTCGTCTCGTCGACGGTCCTCGGCACGCCGCCGCCCGACATCGACACGGCCGTACGGACGCATCTGTCCCGCCTCTACGGCACCTCCACGGCACGCTGGGAGACCCTCGCCGTGCACCACACCCCGGAAGCCGTCCCCGCGATGCGCCCGCCCCACGACCTGCGCCGCCAGGTGCGCCTCCTGGCGGGCCTGTACGTCTGCGGCGACCACCGCGACACCAGCACGGTCCAGGGCGCCCTGCACTCGGCCCACCGGGCCGCGGCGGCGATCCTGACGGACCTGGGGGCGGCGGGGTCGATGCACAGGGCGGATCCGGTCCCCACGGCGAGGGCCGCCTGAAGCCCCCTACCCCAGGGCGGCGACCTTGTCCCGATACCCCCTCACCGGCGCCGCGTCCCGATACGGCTCCAGCCTCCGCTCGAAATCCTTGACGTACTCGACCGCCCGCACCGACCGCATCTCCGCGGCAGCGCCCGCGGCCTCCGCGCCCAGCGCGCAGGCCTGGTCGAGTTCGCCGAGGCCGAGGCGGGCGGAGGCGAGGACGACGCGGGAGAACAGGCGGCTGCGGGCATAGGCGGGGGCGCGCAGTTGCAGGGACCGCTCGGCATGCTGGGCAGCCGCGCGGAACTGCTGCAGGTCCCGGTGGCAGTGGCCGAACTCGTCGGCGAGCTGCGCCTCGTCGAAGAAGCGCGCCCAGTGCGGGACGTCGTCGACGGGGCGGGCCGCTTCGAGGGCGCGCTCGGCCCGCACCAGGGAGGCGGTGCAGGCGCGCACCTCGCCCAGTACGCCGTGCCCGCGCGCCTCGCACGCGTGCAGCAGGGCCTGCACGACCGGCGGCGCGCTGGTCCCCACGCCCTGCTGGGCCACGCGCGCGAGCTGGACGGCCTCACGGCCGTGCCCGAGGTAGACGGCCTGGCGGCTCATGGTGACCAGGACGTAGGAGCCGAAGGCCCGGTCGCCGGCCGCCTGCGCGAGCCGCAGCGACTGCACGAAGTAGCGCTGGGCGAGCCCGTGCGCCGCGATGTCGTACGACGTCCAGCCCGCGAGCCTCGTGAGGTCGGCGGCGGCCGCGAACAGGCGGCGTCCGGTCTGTTCGCCGTAGGTGCCGCGCAGCATCGGCTCGCACTCGTGCTCCAGGTAGCGCACCAGGGCCTGCCGGGCGTGGCCGCCGCCGTACATGTCGTCGAGGGAGCGGAACAACTCGCCGACCGAGCGCAGCGCGGCGATGTCGCCGCCGGTGACCTTCTGGCCGGGGCCGCGCTCGGCCTGCCCGCGCTGGCGGGGTACGGCCGTGGGGCGGCCCTGCACCGGGATGCGGGCGATCGCCTCGCCGCGGGCGACCTTCTCGTCGGCGCGGCCGATCAGCCAGTCCCGGCTGGGCACGACGAGGCCTGCCGGGGTGAACGCGATCTTGCGCAGCTCGGCGTGGCTGCCCGAGTCCTTGCGCCACAGGCCGCTGACGATGTCGACGGCCTCCTCCGGTGTCGCGGCGAACTCCAGCCCCGCGTACACGGGCGCGCAGGCGTCGAGGCCGAGGTCCTGCGCGGAGAGCCGGCGGCCGAGGCGGCGCGTGAAGACCTCGGCGATGAGCGCGGGCGTCGTACCGCGTGGCTGCTGCCCGCGCAGCCAGCGGGTGACCGAGGTCTTGTCGTATCTGAGATCAAGCCCGTGTTCGAGGCCGAGCTGGTCCACCCGGCGGGCGAGACCCGCGTTGGAGAATCCCGCTTCTGCGATGAGCGCGGCGAGCTGGCGGTTGGGAGTGCGCTGCGCGGGTCGTTCCGTCATCTGCGGTGCGGTCTCCTGCCTTTCGGGCCTTGCGGGGCCGTACGGCCGCGGGTGCCCGGATTGCCGGTGAGCAGCCCTTTTGGCCTGCTCGAACGGCGCGAATGTAGCGGAGAGTAAGCAGTCGATCGCACATTACGCCGCCCATTCATCCGATCGTGTGAGGATTGCCCTACCGGGCTGACGCGGACCGCGAGACGTCACCCGAACGAGCCGGTCGTACAGTGGCGTAGGCACGCTTTGTGCCTTACGACCTTCTAAGCACCAGGGAGGCGCTTGCCGTGAGTGAGTTGCGGTTCGTGCGCATGGGGTTCGGGGCGGACGCCGTCGAGTACCAGCAGGCGTGGGACGAGCAGCGCCGGGTGCACGCGGCGCGGTTCGAGGACGAGATCCCCGACACGGTTCTGCTGCTCGAGCACCCTCCGGTGTACACGGCGGGCCGGCGCACGGCGGACAACGAGCGGCCCCTGGACGGCACACCGGTCATCGACGTGGACCGCGGCGGCAAGATCACCTGGCACGGCCCGGGGCAGCTCGTCGGCTACCCGATCCAGAAGCTGCCGCGCCCCGTGGACGTCGTGGCCCATGTACGCCGGCTTGAGGAGGCCCTGATCCGCACCTGTGCGGAGTTCGGCCTGGAGACCACCCGCATCGAGGGCCGCAGCGGGGTGTGGGTCCTGGGCGACCCGGTC
This sequence comes from Streptomyces sp. NPDC107528, assembly GCF_055639295.1. NCBI lineage: Bacteria > Bacillati > Actinomycetota > Actinomycetes > Kitasatosporales > Streptomycetaceae > Streptomyces > Streptomyces sp. NPDC107528. Next base: position 510,070 of record NZ_JBVKAV010000002.1, on the reverse strand, counting down.
GAACAGCGTCCGTCGTTCGGCGGACTCGCGCTGGACTTCGACCCCCGCCTGACGGACGAGGAGTTCGACCCGCGTCTGAACGGCCCCGAGTACGCCCCCTCCAACGCCGGCCAGCGGCGCGAGGACCGCAAGATCGCGGCGATCGGGATCCGGGTCGCGAAGGGCGTGACCATGCACGGCTTCGCCCTGAACGTGAACCCGGACAACAAGTGGTTCGACCGGATCATCCCGTGCGGGATCCGCGACGCGGGCGTCGCCTCGCTGGCCGCCGAGCTCGGCCGGGACGTCACGATCGACGAGGTGCTGCCGGTCGTCGAGCGGCACCTGACGGACGTACTGGAGAACGCCGATCTGAAGCCGCGGGAGATCGAGAGGGAACCGGCGGCATAAACAGGCCCGTGGAGGGGCTGACACCCACGCAGGCATTCAAATCCACGGGCGTACCCTTGAGGGCGCCGAAGAATCAATCGCTAGGGAGCCGGTCGTGTCCGCAGTCTCACCCGACGGACGCAAGATGCTGCGCCTGGAGGTCCGCAACGCCCAGACCCCCATCGAGCGCAAGCCCGAGTGGATCAAGACCCGGGCGAAAATGGGACCCGAGTACACGAAGATGCAGAACCTCGTGAAGAGCGAGGGCCTGCACACGGTCTGCCAGGAAGCCGGCTGCCCCAACATCTACGAGTGCTGGGAGGACCGCGAGGCGACCTTCCTCATCGGTGGCGACCAGTGCACCCGGCGCTGCGACTTCTGCCAGATCGACACCGGCAAGCCCGAGGCGCTCGACCGCGACGAGCCGCGCCGCGTCGGCGAGTCCGTGGTCACCATGGACCTGAACTACGCCACCATCACCGGCGTCGCCCGCGACGACCTCCCGGACGGCGGCGCCTGGCTGTACGCGGAGACCGTGCGCCAGATCCACCAGCAGACCGCGGAGCGCGAGGCCGGCCGCACCAAGGTCGAGCTGCTCGCCCCCGACTTCAACGCCGTGCCGGAGCTGCTCCAGGAGGTCTTCGCCTCCCGCCCCGAGGTCTTCGCGCACAACGTCGAGACGGTGCCCCGGATCTTCAAGCGCATCCGCCCCGGCTTCCGCTACGAGCGTTCCCTGAAGGTCATCACCGAGGCCCGCGACTACGGCCTGGTCACCAAGTCCAACCTCATCCTCGGCATGGGCGAGACCCGCGAGGAGATCAGCGAGGCGCTCCAGCAACTGCACGACGCGGGCTGCGAGCTGGTGACCATCACGCAGTACCTGCGCCCGTCCGTGCGCCACCACCCCGTGGAGCGCTGGGTCAAGCCGCACGAGTTCGTGGAGCTGAAGGACGAGGCCGAGCAGATCGGCTTCTCCGGCGTGATGTCCGGCCCGCTGGTGCGGTCCTCGTACCGTGCCGGGCGGCTCTACCAGATGGCCGTGGAGAAGCGGGGTTCGTACGTCGCCTCGCAGGCGGTCTGATGGCACGGAGTGCCACCCGGTTCATGTGAACCTGCGCACAAGCAACTGCCCTCAGGCAACGGCCGATTGACGCGGTCCTGGACGTCCCCGCAGATAGGGGCACCATCAGGGCCGCGTCAAGCGTTTCCGGCGGCGTATCAAGGTTTCATTGGTGTTTGACCGGTCGGTCACGCCCTGGTAACACCAATCAGTGACCCTGGTTGTACACCCCGTGCACCACTCACGAAGCCGCCATTCCCGAGGGGGGACCTCCGCCATGCAGGCCGCGCCCGTTCGCGCCACCGCCATCCCGTCGTTCACCACTGCACTGCGTGCCGTCGAGTCGCTGTTGATGAGCAGCGGCCAGCGCACCGCTCGTCGCAACGCCTGGACGTCCGTGCTGGAGGACCGCCGTCGCGCCAAGGACCGGGTCGAGGCGCAGCGCGTCCTGGACCAGGTCACCACCGTCCGTCCCTGACTCAGGAGCGCTCCCGCTGCACTCCGGCACGGCACTGCCGTCGTCGGCGCTTCCGGGGGCACGTAGACTTCGTGGCATGGCGAGGAAGGACACGGCAGCGGACGCTGCGAACCCCGGGCGACTCAAGCAGATCGCTCTGACCTACAAGATGACTCGCAAGGCCGACAAGAAGATCGGTCTTGTACTCGCGGCTGTCGGAATCGTCACCTTCGGTGTCTTCCTCGCGATCGGTTTCTTGATCGGTCACCCCATCTATCTCGGCATCCTGGGCCTGCTGCTCGCCTTCCTCGCGTCGGCGATCGTGTTCGGGCGCCGGGCCGAGCGGGCGGCCTTCGGGCAGATGGAGGGCCAGCCGGGCGCCGCAGCGGCCGTGCTGGACAACATCGGCCGAGGCTGGAACACGACCCCCGCGGTGGCGATGAACCGCAGTCAGGACGTGGTCCACCGGGCCGTCGGCAAGGCCGGCATCGTGCTGGTCGCCGAGGGCAACCCGAACCGGGTGAAGACCCTGCTGGCAGCCGAGAAGAAGAAGATGAACCGCATCGTCGCGGACGTGCCGGTGCACGACCTGATCGTGGGCACGGGCGAGGGCCAGGTCGAGCTGAAGAAGCTGCGGACCACCATGCTGAAGCTGCCGCGCGTGCTGACCGGCCCCCAGGTGACCGCCACCAATGACCGTCTCAAGGCCATGGGCGACCTGATGAGCAACATGCCGCTGCCCAAGGGTCCGATGCCCAAGGGCATGAAGCTGCCGAAGGGCGGGCCGAGGGCTCGCTGACCTTCCTCGTACGACGATGGGGGCGCCCGGAGTGATCCGGGCGCCCCCATCGTCGTATGCGAAGCGTGCGGTACGAGGAGTACGTTCGACTTATGCGAGGCGTACGGAGGTCAGATCCGTACCTCGACGGTGTGGGCCAGCCGGTCGTGCAGCCCGCGGCCGTCGCGGTCCCAGATCAGGGCCGGGACGGCGACGCACAGCAGAGCCGTGCGCAGCAGGGCGCGCAGCGGGTTCACGGTGCCGGTCTCCAGGACGACCACGCGCAGGCCGAAGAGGCGCTTGCCCGGGGTGAAGCCGACGGTGCCGACGGTCAGGACGCTCATGAGGAAGAACAGCAGCAGCGCCCAGTTGCTCGTCGCCTGACCGTAGCCGTCCGTAATGAGACCGTATGCGATCAAGACACAGATGCCCCAGTCGACGGCCAGGGCCCCGATCCGGCGTCCCGGGCGGGCGATGGAGCCCGGTCCCTCCTCGGGGAGACCGAGCTGCTGACCCCGGTATCCGAAGTCGACACCGGCTTCCTCGGCCGCCGCGCGGGGGCCCGAGAGCCAGGATCCGATTGCTTGCCTCTTGTCCACGCGACCACGGTACTGTGCCCGTTTTGCGATGTGGACAGGTGGGGGGAGGTCGGGGATGTCCGGTTAACGTGTGCGAAACAAATGGGTCACGCCCGAGAAATCACCCGTCCCTAGGGTCGAAGTCAGCGTGTGCCACCGCACTGGCCGCACGACCGAACTACCACCCCGGACCGACGGGTCGGGAGTAGGAGGAGCTGGATGTTCCAGAACGCCGACGAGGCCAAGAAGTTCATCGCGGACGAGGACGTCAAGTTCATCGACGTCCGGTTCTGCGACCTGCCGGGCGTGATGCAGCACTTCACGATCCCTGCCACGGCCTTCGACCCGGCCGAGGAGCTCGCGTTCGACGGCTCCTCGATCCGCGGCTTCCAGGCCATCCACGAGTCCGACATGGCGCTGCGCGCCGACCTGTCCACCGCGCGCGTCGACCCGTTCCGCCGCGACAAGACGGTCAACATCAACTTCTTCATCCACGACCCGATCACGGGCGAGCAGTACTCCCGTGACCCGCGGAACGTGGCGAAGAAGGCCGAGGCCTACCTCGCCTCCACCGGTATCGCCGACACCGCGTACTTCGGCCCCGAGGCCGAGTTCTACGTCTTCGACAGCGTGCGCTTCAAGACCGCCGAGAACGAGGCGTACTACCACATCGACTCCGAGGCGGGTGCCTGGAACACGGGCGCGCTGGAGGACAACCGCGGTTACAAGGTCCGCTACAAGGGTGGTTACTTCCCGGCCCCGCCGGTCGACCACTTCGCCGACCTGCGCGCGGAGATCTCCCTGGAGCTGGCCGCCTCCGGCCTCCAGGTCGAGCGCCAGCACCACGAGGTGGGCACCGCCGGCCAGGCCGAGATCAACTACAAGTTCAACACGCTGCTCGCCGCGGCCGACGACCTGCAGCTCTTCAAGTACATCGTGAAGAACGTCGCCTGGCGCAACGGCAAGACGGCGACCTTCATGCCGAAGCCGATCTTCGGCGACAACGGCTCGGGCATGCACGTGCACCAGTCGCTGTGGACGGGCGGCCAGCCGCTCTTCTACGACGAGGCCGGCTACGCGGGCCTGTCGGACACCGCCCGCTACTACATCGGCGGCATCCTCAAGCACGCCCCGTCGCTGCTCGCCTTCACCAACCCGACGGTGAACTCGTACCACCGTCTGGTGCCGGGCTTCGAGGCGCCGATCAACCTGGTGTACTCGCAGCGCAACCGCTCCGCCGCGATGCGTATCCCGATCACGGGCTCCAACCCGAAGGCCAAGCGCGTCGAGTTCCGCGCGCCCGACTCCTCCGGCAACCCGTACCTGGCCTTCTCGGCCCTGCTGCTCGCGGGCCTGGACGGCATCAAGAACAAGATCGAGCCGGCCGAGCCGATCGACAAGGACCTCTACGAGCTGGCTCCCGAGGAGCACGCGGGCGTCGCCCAGGTCCCGACCTCCCTCCCGGCCGTCCTCGACCGCCTCGAGTCCGACCACGAGTTCCTCCTCCAGGGCGACGTCTTCACGCCGGACCTGATCGAGACGTGGATCGACTACAAGCGCGCGAACGAGATCGCCCCGCTGCAGCTGCGTCCGCACCCGCACGAGTTCGAGATGTACTTCGACGTGTGATCGACGCCTGATTCAGGCACCGAGGCACAGCGCCCGCGCCCCCGCTGTTCTACTGACAGCGGGGGCGCGGGCGTATGTTCTATTCTGCCTCTGCCGATGCGCGACACGGGGGTGGGCGGGATGCCGGAGCAGCACGAACACGACGATCATGAACGCGAGTTCGACCTGAAGTGGGCGGACAACGCCGAGCACAAGGAGCCCTCGGCGCGGGCCCGAATGCTCGCCGCGCGCTGGAAGGAGAACCCGCCCGGGCCGGTGCCGTTCCGGGGTGAGCCCGATCATGTGGCGCGGCGGCAGCGCAGGTCGGGCTGGGTGTCCACGGCCATCGTGCTGGGCTGCGTCGCCGGGGTGATCGTGCTGCTGGGCTACATCAACTTCCGCGCGGGCTACTAGGTCCTGTCCGCAAGGTCCCGTCGTTCGCCCGGGGGGCGGGCCCGCGGCGTCTGGTGCGTGCTCTCGGCGTGCCGGCCGGAGGCCCTCGTACTGGACGTACTCGGGCCTTCGACCGGTGCGGCAGTGGGGGACCTTCCCGCTCAGCGAAGCCGAGAGTGGGGGAGCGTGCCAGGCGTCGCGGGGCCGGCGGGACTTTGCGGACACGACCTAGGCCGTCCGCCGCGATCCGCACTCCCGGCCTTTGCCGGTCCTGGGGCCGATCACGACCCGTTCATGGGAGTCACCGGGTGCACACTGGGCAGTGGGACGAGTGCCTGAGTGCGCGGGGTGATGCGAAATGCAGAGCCGGTTCCGGAGTGATCGGCGGTTGACCGCCCGTATGGGGATCACTCTGTTTCTGCTCGGTTTGTTGTACGTGGCGTTCGTCGTCGCGTTGATCTTTCTGCTGAAGTCCTGGGTGCTCGTCGTGGTCGTGGCGGCGGCGCTGTTGGGGGCGCAGTACTGGTTCTCCGACCGGGTCGCGCTGTTCGCGATGCGGGGGCGGGTCGTGGAGCGGGAGGAGTATCCCGAGCTGCACGGGGTCGTCGACCGGCTGTGCGCCATCGCCGACATGCCCAAGCCCGTGGTCGCCGTGTCGGAGATGGACATGCCGAACGCGTTCGCCACGGGGCGCAATCCCGATCATGCCGTGGTCTGTGTGACCACGGGGCTGCTGCGGCGGCTGGAGCCGGACGAGCTGGAGGGTGTCCTCGCGCACGAGCTGTCGCACGTGGCGCACAAGGATGTCGCCGTGATCACGGTCGCCTCGTTCCTCGGCGTGATCGCGGGCCTGATCGTACGGTTCGCCTTCTACTCGCAGCTGTTCAGCGACGGGCGCCGGGATCAGAACACCGCCGTGATCTTCGCCGCCGTGATGGGCGTGTCGGCGGCCGTGTACGCACTCAGCTTCCTGCTGATCCGGGCCCTGTCCCGGTACCGGGAGCTGGCCGCCGACCGGGCCGCGGCGCTGCTCACCGGGCGGCCCTCGGCGCTGGCGTCCGCACTGACCAAGGTCTCCGGCGACATCGCCCGCATCCCCACCAAGGACCTGCGGACGGCGCAGGCCTTCAACGCCTTCTACTTCACGCCGGCCCTGGGCCGCGAGCCCGGCATCGCGCGCGTCTTCTCGACTCACCCGAGCCTGGAACAGCGGCTCGACCAGCTGGGGCGGATCTCCGCCGAGCTGGGCGAGGCTGCGGCTCCCGGAGGGGTGTGAGCATGGGGCTGCTCGACATTCTGCTGGGCCGTACGAAACCGGTCGCGCCCGATCTCGACCAGCTCTTCGGGCTGCCGTCGGCGGCGATCACGCTGGAGGCGGCGGCCGGGTTCCGGCCGTCCGGCGGCGGGGCGGTGTGCTTCGCCACGGTCGAGGGCGCCGCCTTCGAGCAGACGCACCGCGAGGTGCAGGCGCTGCTCGACGCGGACGCCGAGCGCGAGGGCCGGCCGGTGCAGCTGACGCGGGACGGCTACGGCTACTCGTGGCTGGTCTCCCGGCGCACGCCCGAGCAGCTGCCGGAACTGGTCAACGACCTGCACGCGGTGAACAGCGCGATGGAGGTCAACGGCTTCGGCCCGCAGCTGCTGTGCTCGCTTGCGGGATTCGAGTACGCAGAGGGTGAGGGGCCGGCAGCGGGCGGCGGGGCGGGAAGCGGCGAGCCAGGGCGGCGGATGGCGCTCGTCTACCTCTACAAGCGCGGCACCTTCTATCCCTTCGCACCCCTGCCCGGTGCGACGGAACGCCGCGACAACGCGCTGGAACTGCGGGTGAGGGCTGCCCTCGCGAACGACCTGCGGATCGAGCAGGACCTGAACCGCTGGTTCCCGCTGTGGGGTGCCCCCGGCCTGTGACCGGGGGCACCTCGCACTGCGGGCGCGACCCCCGCGGCCTACCACCGCGGGTGGTCTCACTTGCTCTTCTCGCGCTCCTGACGGCGCGTCTCGAGCGGGCGCTCGCGGCGGTAGCGGCGCTCCCACTTCGCCTGCATGTCACGGCGGTCGCGGTAGGCGCGGTAGTCCGCGGGCATGGAGCCTCCGGACGGGGCCCCTCCCCCGCCACCGCCCGCACCACCGCTCGGCGCGGAGGCGCTGCGGCCGTACTGCAGGTAGAGGAAGAGCACCGCGACGGCGGCCAGCCAGTAGAGGTGGTTGTCGAATCCTAAGATCACCAGGACGACGGTCCCGGAGATGACGATGGTGCCCATCACGGGCCTCCGTGAGCGTGGGTTGGATCTGGATCTGGTGGATCTCTGAGCGGTGACCGATGGATGCCCGACGGGGCGCTGGGGGATGGCGACCGTCCGTCGGTGCGTAGAGAGTAGCCCCGAGTCCGCAGGGTGACGCCCGCCCTGCGAAAAGCGGCGTGAACTGCTCCGTTACGCATGTCCAGGGTAGGGAGACGGTCACTCGGCGTGCATCTCCTTTTCCCGGGGCCCGAGTTCGGCCGGTGGCCGCTGTGAATGAATGGGGTGCATGACCGAGCTCTCCTCCTTCACTCACACCCACGACGGTGAACTGCTCAGCTGCGTGTACGGCGATGCCGCCGCCGGCCCGGAAACGGCCACCGCCGTCCTGCTGCACGGCGCGGGCATCGGCAGCAAGGAACGGCTGCTCCCGCTGCTCGCCGAGTTCGTGTCCCGCGGCTGCGGCGGGCTCGCCCTCGACTTCTCGGGGCACGGCGAAAGCAGCGGTGAACTGCGGGAGTTGAGCCTGCGGCGGCGCTTCGAGCAGGCGGTCTCCGTGATCGACGCGCGCGTGCCGGCGGGCGGTCCGCTGGTCCTCGTCGGGTTCAGCATGAGCGGACAGACGGTGTCGGATCTCGTCGCGCACTACGGGAAGCGCGTGGCGGCGATCGGGCTGTGCGCGCCCGCCGTGTACGCCGAGGAGGCCTGGGATGTGCCGTTCGGCGAGGGGAACGGGCAGTTCAGCGAGATCATCCGCAGGCCGGACGGCTGGCGCGGGGCGCCCGCACTCGAGGTGCTGCGGGCGTACGAGGGCCGGGCAGTGCTCGCGGTGCCGGGGACGGACGCGATCATCCCGCCGGAGGTGACGGAGGCGGTTCAGGACGCCCTGGCCGCGCACGCCCAGTTCACACGGTTCGAGGTGCCGGGCTCGGAACACATGCTGGGCCTGTGGTTCCAGGAACATGCCGGGGACCGGCGGCAGTTCGTGACGGCGGTGCTGGCCGGGCTGGGCGACCGGGGGTGGACGGCCACCCGGTCGTGGCTGGCCAAGCAGGTGCCGCAGGGGCGGACGGTCACCGACACGGCGTTCGCGAAGGGCGGCTGGAGCTCGCAGATGCGGCGGCTCACCCTCGACGACGGCACCGGGCTCGCGCTGCGCACGTTCGTGAAGCCCTTCTTCCGCAGGCACGCGCCGGGACTGCTGACCCGTGAGGCGTCGGTCCTGACCCTGCTCGCCGCTCAGGACGGCGTCCCCGCACCCGAGTTGATCGCCGTCGACGCCACCGCCGAACACTGCGACCACCCCTCGTTGCTGATGTCGCTCCTGCCGGGCCGGGTGCGGGTGGACGACGAGGACCTGGACCGGCGCCTGGACCTGCTGGCGGGCCAACTCGCCGCGATCCACCGGGTCGTACCCGACGATCGCCCGAGGCCGTACCAGGCGTGGACGTCCGCGGAGCGGGTGCGGACGCCGTCGGGCCGGCTGTGGGAGCGAGCCGTGGAGGTGATCCGGCAGCAGCCTCCGGCGTACGAGGGATGCTTTCTGCACCGGGACTTCCACCCGGGGAACGTGCTCTTCAGTGGTACGGGTGAGCACTGCCGGATCAGCGGGGTCGTCGACTGGGTGGAGACCTCGTGGGGCCCCGTCGACCTCGACGTCGCCCACTGCTCGACCGCACTCGCGCTGCTGCACGGGCCCGGGTACGGTCTCGGGTTCCGTGACCGGTACGAAGCGCACGGCGGGCGGCGGCTCGCGGACGGGGCGGACCACCTGTACTGGCGGCTGATCGACGCCCTCGCCTACTCCCCCGACGCGGCGAAACTCGCCGGACCGTGGCGTGAGCTGGGGCGCACCGACCTGACGCCCGAGGTGCTGGGCGGGAGGCTGACGGCGTACGTGGAGGGGCTGCTGGAGTCGTACGGCTGACCGTGCCGCCCGGGCCGTACGGCACGGGTGCTCAGACGCCGTGCGCGGCCCTGACCACCCCGGCGCCGACGGCCGCGCCCAGGGCCGTGTGGTCGCTGACCGTCTGGTTCGCGTAGGCCAGTGCGAAGTCGGTGACCGCGCGGTCGAAGGTGTCGGCGCCGCCGAGGTAGCCGGCGATGGCGATGCGGTCGCCGGAGCGGGCGTGGGCGCGGGCGAGGGTCGTGCCGCACAGGCGGGCGTAGGCGAGAAGGTCCTCCGGGCTCATCCCGGCGACGTCTGTGGAGCCCTTCATGTCGCGTAGCTGACGCCAGTAGAAGGCACGGCCCTGCGGCCCGGACATCCAGCCGAGGAAGATGTCGCCGGTCGCCTGCATCAGACGCTGGCCCGCGACGACTCGATGGCCGGGGTGGACGAAGGGTCCGCTCGGCAGATGTTCCTCCAGTACGGACGGCCGCGCCTCCTTGATCTGCAGGAACAGCGGGTCGTCGGTGTCCCGTCCGGCGAGCAGCACGACGAAGCAGCGCAGTCCGACGCTGCCGACGCCGACGACCTTGCGGGCGGCGTCGACGAAGCGGTAGCGGTCGAGGAGCAGGCGGCGCTCCTCGGAAAGGGTCGAGCGGTAGTCGCTGAAGATCTTGCGCAGCGCGGCCATGTCTGAGGTGCCCGCGCGTTCGAGGAGCGGCGGGTCGTGGATGATGCGCCGGCGTCCGTCGACGATCTCTGTCAGCCTGTCGAAGCCCCGCATGCTCGTGCGGCGGCGGGCGCGGCCGAGGCTGGCCTCGATGCGGCGGCGGTCGCGGGTGGAGCGGACCAGGGGCATGAGCTGCCGGCCGTCGATACGGGTGTGCCAGACGGCGAGCTCGCCGAGCTGGGCCAGCCGCCGGATGGTGGTGCGGTACGCGGTCACTGCCTCCAGGGCCGCGCGGCCGGCCTTGGCGTCCGGGTGGCCGATCTCGCGGGCGGCCACGGCGATTGAGGCGGCGAGCCGTTTCACGTCCCACTCGAACGGGCCGCAGAACGTCTCGTCGAAGTCGTTCAGATCGAACAGCAGGGAGCGCTCCGGGGAGGCGTACAGGCCGAAGTTGAGCAGGTGGGCGTCGCCGCACAGCTGCACGGTGAGGCCGGTGTGCGGGGCGGCGGCGAGGTCGGCGGCCATCACGGCGGCGGCGCCGCGCAGGAAGGCGAACGGGGACGCCGTCATCCGGCCGTACCTGATCGGCAGCAGCTCCGGCAGCCGGTCGCGGCCCTGGCGTTCCAGTACGGCGACGGGGTCGGGCCGGTCGACGGAGGGGACCCAGGCGGCGTGGGCGGAGCGGGACACTTGCTTGCGGGCGGCCTTGCCGCGGCGGGCGCGCTCGGCGGGGGTCACGGGGGTCGTCACGAGAACGCGATTCTGTCCACGGCCGCCGCGTGCACCGGCCGCCGTATGCCAGGCCTGCCCATCGAACCTCCCGCTGCCGCCGCCCGGTCCGTCCCCCGGTCCGTCCCCCGCCTTCATCGCCCTCCTGATGGCAGTGAAGGCGGGGCCGGGGGTGTGCGCATGCCGGGTACGGCAATCGGGTGACGGGGCGGGCCCGCGACCGTGACCGGTGCGAGGGGCCGTTGTCAGTGGGGTCCGGGAAGATGCAGTCACTGGCCGTGTGACGGCATGACGGGTGGAGGCCGGGATGGGTGACGGGCAGCGGTACATCGGCGTGGCGGAGCGGCGGGCCCGGCTGGGGGTGCGGCATCGGCTGGCCGGGGCGGCTCGGGCCGGGCGGCCGGAGGACGTGGCCGAGTCCCTGGTCGCGCTGCACGGCACCGATCCGGCGACCGTGTACCTGGCCGTGGGGGCGCGGCTGGCGGAACCCGGGAAGACCGTCGCGGAGACCGAGCGGGCGCTGTACGAGGAGCGGGCGCTGGTCCGGATGCACGGCATGCGGCACACCGTGTTCGTGTTCCCCACCGCGCTGACGGCCGTCGTGCATGCCTCGACCGGCCTCGCGGTGGCGGCCCGGGAGCGGGCCACGCTGGTCAAGCAAATGGCCGCGGCGGGAGCGCCGGACGCCGCCTGGCTTGCGGAGGTCGAGGAGTCGGCGCTGGCTGCGCTTGCCCGGCGCGGCCAGGCGACGGCGGCCGAACTCGCCCAGGACGAGCCGCGGTTGCGCGAGCAGTTCCTGTACGGGGCCGGGAAGAGCTACGAGGGCATGCACACCGTCTCGACACGGCTGCTGCGGGTGCTGGGCGTCGAGGGGAAGGTCGTGCGGGGGCGGCCACTGGGCTCCTGGACGTCCTCGCAGTTCCGGTGGGCTGTGGCGCCCGAGCATCCCGAGCTGGACGTGGCCGGGGCACAGGCGGAGCTGGTCCGGCGCTGGCTCGCGGTGTGCGGGCCCGCGACGGAGGCCGACCTGAAGTGGTGGACGGGGTGGCGGGTCACCGAGGTGCGCCGGGCGCTCGCGGCGATCGGGGCCCAGTCCGTGGCCCTGGCCGAGGGGACGGGGTACGTCCTCGACGGCGACGACGGTCCGGTGGCCGGACCCGCGGAGCCGTGGGCGGCGCTGCTGCCGGCGCTCGACCCCACGGCGATGGGGTGGCAGCGGCGGGAGTGGTATCTGGCGCCGGAGCTGTGGCCGTCCCTGTTCGACCGGAGCGGCAACGTGGGGCCGACGGTGTGGTGGAACGGGCGGGTGGTGGGCGGATGGGCCCAGCGCCGGGACGGGGAGATCGTCTGGCGGTTGCTGGAGGATCTGGAGGGCGCGGAGCGGCGGGCGGTGGAGGCCGCGGTCGCCGTGGAGGCGGCGGGGTTGCGGGGGTGGGCGGGGGCGGCTCGGGTGACGCCTCGCTTTCGGACGCCGCTGGAGCGCGAGTTGTCTGCGTAAGGGACTGCCCCCGGATTGTTCCGGGTTGTTCCTGGTCGTTCCTGGTCGTTCCAGGTCGTTCCGGGTCGTTCCGGTTCTCCGGGTGCCCTCGACGTCGAGGGCACCCGGCTGCGCCGTCTACCTCGAGTACCTCATGAGCGCGCGCACCATGTGGCACGTCGTGTCCGACGGCGGGTGGACCCCGATCGTCTCCGCGGCGCTTCGGATCGTGTCGTTGCGGGCCTGGTTCGGCATGAGGACGCCCGAGTCGAGCAGGGCTATCGCCAGGCGCAGGGCCTTGAGGCGGCGGTTGTGGGTGACGTACCACTCGCGCGGACGGCCCGGCGGCAGCGGCCGCTTCTGAACGGGCGCGTACGGCAGGTCGAGCAGCACGGGGCGCTTTGCGGTGGACTGGGTGGGCTTCGCCTTGAGTGCGGCAGCGGGCACAGGCATCCTCCTGTCGCGGTGGAGCGCCGGCCGGATTCCCGGCGACGCTCTCGAACACTGCTTACAGTTTACTGCCCGGCACTGACAATCAGGGGGTGCCGTACGTCCATGAAATGCCCTGGTCAGCAACTAATCTGTCGCTGTGTCACACCGGGTTCGGAAGGTGTTCGTGAGGCGCCGGGAAATTCGAACACGGGTGGCTCGGGATACGGTGGTCGGCATGGAGATCTGGATCAATCCGGCCTGTTCCAAGTGCCGTAGCGCCATCACGTTGCTCGACGCCGAAGGGGCCGACTACACCGTCCGCCGTTACCTGGAGGACGTGCCCAGCGAGGACGAGATCCGGGAGGTGCTCACCCGGCTGGGACTGGAGCCGTGGGACATCACGCGGACGCAGGAAGCTGCCGCCAAGGAACTCGGCGTGAAGGAGTGGGCGCGGGACGCCGGTTCGCGGGAGCGGTGGGTGAAGGCGCTGGCCGAGCACCCGAAGCTGATCCAGCGGCCGATCATCACCGCGCAGGACGGCACGGCCGTTGTCGCGCGCACCGATGACGCCGTGCGGGACGCCCTGTCCCGGGAGAGCTGACGGGCGAACCGACGGTTCTCGGATGGGGTGTGACGCAGGTTACTTCCGCCAACTCCCGTGACCACTGAGTAACTTCGTTCGGCATCTCGTACATAGCGACGTACGCTCCCCTAGCTCTTCAGGAGGCGCGCATGTCGCGTAGGAGAACTCTCGGTACGAAGAAGAAGCTCGCGCTGCTGGTGAGTGCTGCGACGGTGGCGGGAGGCGGTGCCTTCGTCATGGCGAGCACCTCGAACGCCTCGCAGACGCCGACCGTCAAGTCCGCAGCGGAGTCGACGGTCTGTCAGGGGCTCGCCACCGCGCTCGGCAACAACGAGCGGTTCATCGAGGGGCAACGGGCCAATCCGGACGCGCAGTCCGAGGCGCGGATCGCCAACCGTGAGGCGGTCATCGCGCAGATCAAGGTCCAGCAGGAGGCGTCCGGGTGCGGGGTTGGGGAGTCGGCTCAGGACTCCCAGGCTTCGCAGCCGGCGCCGAGCGCTCCCGCGGGGGATGCCGGTGATGCGGGCGCCGGGGATGCCGGCGCCGGGAACGCGGGAGCCGGGGATGCCGGCAACGCGGGGGACGGCGGCGGTGCCGCGGCCTCGGGGCAGCAGGTCTGCAACGGGTCGACCGTCACGCTCTCCGGCGAGGGCGGGGCGCCGGCCGCGTCCAGCAACCAGTTCCCGGCCGGTACGAAGCTGAAGGTCACCAACCTGGACAACAACAAGTCCACGACGGTGGAGGTCACCTCGGTCTCGGGCAGCTGTGCGCTGCTCAACAACGCGGCCTTCGAGCAGGTACGTGAGCCCGGCAAGTTCCTGATTCGCCGGGCCCTGATCGAGAAGGTGGGGTGAGGCTCCGGTAGTCACGTCGTACGTGTCAAGGGTCCTGCTGCTCGCGGCCACGAGCGGCAGGACCCGCGCGTCGTCTCCGACGGTCGGGCCGTGATGCCTGCGGCGGCCTGTGCGGGTTCGGTGGGAGTGCGGGCTCGTTGCGGGTCGGGGCCGTACGCGGGTGCGCGTCGTCGTTCACTCCCATCGCATACGAGCGGCCGGTGCCGGTCCCGGTGGTGCTGGGTGAAGCCCTGATCGGCTCGTACGGGCGCTCACAGCGTGAAACCGGCCACACCAACACCAGGTAACACGGGGTTCACATTCGAGCAATGGTCGGGAAATCGCCTGTTGACAAGCTCCTGGAGCGCGGCGCCCCAGTGCCGCAGCGCCGCAGCGCCGCAGCGCCCGCAACAGACCCACCCCCGAAGGATGTGGCCCGTGACCTTCAAGGCTGAGTACATCTGGATCGACGGCACCGAGCCGACGGCCAAGCTCCGTTCGAAGACGAAGATTCTGGCCGACGACGCCAAGGGTGCCGAGCTGCCGATCTGGGGCTTCGACGGGTCCTCCACGAACCAGGCCGAGGGTCACGCCTCGGACTGCGTGCTCAAGCCGGTCTTCTCCTGCCCGGACCCGATCCGCGGCGGGGACGACATCCTGGTCCTGTGCGAGGTCCTGAACATCGACATGACGCCGCACGCCAGCAACACGCGTGCCGCACTCGTCGAGGTCGCGGAGAAGTTCGCCGCGCAGGAGCCGATCTTCGGTATCGAGCAGGAGTACACGTTCTTCCAGGACGGCTACCCGCTCGGCTTCCCCAAGGGGGGCTTCCCGGCGCCGCAGGGCGGCTACTACTGCGGTGTCGGCGCCGACGAGATCTTCGGCCGTGACGTCGTCGAGGCGCACCTGGAGAACTGCCTCGCCGCGGGCCTGGGCATCTCCGGCATCAACGCCGAGGTCATGCCCGGCCAGTGGGAGTTCCAGGTCGGCCCGCTGGCCCCGCTCGTCGTGTCGGACCAGCTGTGGGTGGCCCGCTGGCTGCTCTACCGCACCGCCGAGGACTTCGGTGTCGCCGCGACGCTGGACCCGAAGCCGGTGAAGGGCGACTGGAACGGTGCCGGTGCGCACACCAACTTCTCCACCAAGGCGATGCGCGAGGGCTACGACGCGATCATCACCGCGTGCGAGTCGCTCGGTGAGGGCTCCAAGCCCCTCGACCACGTCAAGAACTACGGCGCCGGCATCGACGACCGCCTGACCGGTCTGCACGAGACCGCCCCGTGGAACGAGTACTCCTACGGTGTCTCCAACCGTGGCGCCTCGGTCCGTATCCCGTGGCAGGTCGAGAAGGACGGCAAGGGGTACATCGAGGACCGGCGTCCCAACGCCAACGTCGACCCGTACGTCGTGACCCGTCTGCTCGTCGACACCTGCTGCTCCGCGCTGGAGAAGGCCGGCCAGGTCTGATCGTGCCCAGTAGTTCCCGAAGGGGCGCCCACCGACCCGGTGGGCGCCCCTTCGCGTCTGATGAGACGAGGGTCCCGCCGCGGGCAAGTGTCTGCTTCAATGGGGCCATGGCCAGCTTCCAGAAGTACTCCGCGACAGGTCGCCATGACCTCGAGCCCTTCTGGCCTTCCCGTCAGCACCACGACTTCGACCGGGTGTGTTGCCGCGCGGTGAACGCGCGGGCCCTGTAAAGCCGTAACCTTCCGGCCTTCGGCCAGCGCGAAACGACGTACGTCTTCCCAACGGACCTCTCGCGCGAAAGAGCTGACCTCTCATGGCGACCACTCGTTCTCTCTCCACCGCCGCCACGCTCACCTCCCCGAACGGTTCCCGGCATCACTTGCGTGCCGTGGACCGGGACGAGGTGATCGACGTCGCGGACCTGCTGCCGCCGGGCGCCACCTGGCTGCCCGCTCCCCCGCACTCCCTTCCCACGTTTCCGGGCCAGCCGCCGATGATCGGCTACCTGGTGCTCGTCCCGGCCGACCAGCAGCCGCCGGTCGCGCCCGTCCCCGACACCGGCGGGGACCCGCTCGTCAGCGTCGACGCCGTACGGCGTACCGCCGCGGTCGACGGGCGTGAACTCGACCTCACCTACCTGGAGTTCGAGTTGCTCGCCCATCTGGTGGCCAACCCCCACCGTGTGCACACCCGCGACCAGCTGGTCACCACGGTGTGGGGATACGGGCACGTGGGCGACGGCCGTACCGTCGACGTCCACATCGCCCGGCTGCGCCGCAAGCTGGGCGCCGAGCACCGCGACACCATCCGCACGGTGCGGCGGGTGGGGTACAAGTACACCCCGCCGGTCGGGCGCTGAGCCGTCCCGGGCCGCCTCCCCTGATCTTCTGCTGACGGCAGAGTCCTGTTCCGTCCCGCGCCCGTACCGTGCAGAGTCGGCCGTATGAGGCTTCTGATGCTGGGTGGTACGGAGTTCGCGGGGCGGGCCGTCGTGGAGGCGGCGCTGGGGCGCGGCTGGGACGTGACCGTCTTCCACCGGGGGCGGCACGAGCCGCCGGCCGGGGTGCGGTCGCTGCACGGTGACCGCACAGCGCCCGACGGGCTCGCCGCGCTCGCCGAGGCGGAGGGCGACTGGGACGTCGTCGTCGACACCTGGTCGGCCGCGCCGCGTGCCGTGCGGGACACGGCGCGGCTGCTGCGGGGCCGCGCCGGGCGGTATGTGTACGTGTCGAGCTGCTCGGTCTACAAGTGGGCGCCGTCGGCGGGCTACGGCGAGGACGCGCCGCTGGTCGAGGGTGCCGAGGCCGGTGCCGAGCACACCGACTACCCACGGGACAAGCGGGGCGGGGAGCTGGCCGTCGTCGAGGAGTTCGGGGCGGACCGTTCGGTGCTCGTGCGGGCGGGGCTGCTCATCGGCCCGTACGAGAACGTCGGCAGGCTGCCGTGGTGGCTGACCCGGATCGCCCGTGGCGGGCCCGTACTGGCGCCGGGGCCGCGGGAACTGCCGCTGCAGTATGCCGACGTCCGTGATCTCGCGGACTGGATCCTGGGGGCGGCGGAGCAGGAGCTGAGCGGGCCGTACAACCTGATGAGCCCGCAGGGGCACGCCACCATGGGCACGTTCCTCGACGCGTGTGTGGCTGCCGTCGGCGCTGCGGCGGAGCTGCGGTGGACCGAGCCCGAGGTGATCCTCGACGCGGGCATCGAGCCGTGGACGCAGTTGCCGGTGTGGGTGCCGCCGGGCACGGACATGCACGACGCACTGCACGCCGCCGACGTGTCCCGGGCGGTCGCGACGGGACTGCGGTGCCGGCCGGTCGAGGAGACCGTCACCGACACCTGGGCCTGGCTCCAGGACATCGGCGGCACGGCACCCCGGCGCGCGGACCGGACGGCGAAGGGGCTCGACCCGGAGGTGGAGGCCAAGGTCCTCGCGGGCGGGGGTGTATCTGGCACCACCCCCTGACCGGGGTGTTCGGCCCAGTGCTCCACTTCGCCGGTTCGTCCAGACTGATGCCATGACCATCACAGAGACGACGAGCAGCAGCGGGAGCAGGGCACGGGGCATGGTGCTCGCGGGGGTGCGGGGACTCGGGCTGGCGCTGGTGGTGCTGCCCGGAGCGGTGCTCTGCTTCGTGCTCTCCCTGGTGTCCATCGCGCTGATCCCGATCGGGGTCGGGATCGTCACGACGCCGTGGGTGCTCACGGGCGTGCGGGCGTTCGCGGATTGGCGGCGGGTGCTGGCCGCCCAGTGGGGCGGGGTGCGCATCCCGTCGGCGTACCGCCCGATACCGAAGGACGCCAATCCCTGGGCGCGTACCTTCGGGATGCTCCGCGACCCGGCGACCTGGCGGGACCTGAGGTGGCTGCCGGTCGACATGACGGCGGGGTTCGTCACCGCACTGCTGCCGGCCGTGCTCATCGTGTACCCGCTGGAGGGGTTCGCGCTGGCGGCCGGGCTGTGGCGGACCATGACGGGCGGGCCGTATGTCGAGTACGGCCCGTACTGGTACGGGTTCGTGCCGGTCAGGGACCAGGCGTCCGCACTCGGTGCCGGCGCGCTGGGTGCCGTGCTCCTGATCGTCGCCCACCGGTACGCCGTGCGCGCCTTCCAGCTCCATTTCCAGCTGACCCGCGCCGTCCTCAGCCCCAGCCAGACCGAACTCTCCGAGCGGGTGAGGGTGTTGACGGAAACCCGCCAGGACGCCGTCGACACCTCCGCCGCCGAACTGCGCCGTATCGAACGGGATCTGCACGACGGGGCACAGGCGCGGCTGGTGGCGATGGGTATGGATCTCGGGACCATCGAGATGCTGGTCGACAAGGACCCGGAGAAGGCCAAGCAGCTCGTCGCGCACGCCCGCCGGTCCTCCGCCGACGCCCTCGACGAGCTGCGCGACCTCGTGCGCGGCATCCACCCTCCGGTGCTCGCCGAGCGCGGACTGGGCGACGCCGTACGGGCGTTGGCGCTGCGGCTGCCGGTCGCCACCGAGGTGAACGTGGAGCTGCCCGGGCGGGCCGAGGCGCCCGTGGAGTCGGCGGCGTACTTCGCGGTCAGCGAGGTGCTCACCAACGCCGTCAAGCACGCGGACGCCGACCGGATCTGGATCGACCTGCACCACACGGAGGGCAGGCTGCGCGTCACCGTCACCGACAACGGCAGGGGCGGCGCGGTGATCGGGACCGGTTCGGGGCTCGCCGGAATCGAGCGGCGACTGGGTACATTCGACGGCGTCCTGGCCGTCAGCAGCCCCGCGGGCGGTCCCACCATGGTCACCATGGAGATCCCTTGCGCGTTGTCCTAGCCGAAGACCTGTTCCTGCTGCGCGACGGCCTGGTCCGGCTCCTTGAGGCCTACGACTTCGAGATCGCGGCGGCCGTGGAGACGGGCCCCGAGCTGGCGCGGGCGCTGGCCGAACTGGAGCCGGACGTCGCCGTCGTCGACGTACGCCTGCCGCCGACGCACACCGACGAGGGGCTGCAGTGCGCGCTGGAGGCCCGCCGGAAGAAGCCCGGTCTGCCGGTGCTGGTTCTCTCGCAGCACGTGGAGCAGCTGTACGCGCGCGAGTTGCTCGCCGACGGCAGCGGCGGGGTGGGATATCTGCTGAAGGACCGGGTCTTCGACGCGGACCAGTTCGTGGACGCCGTACGGCGGGTCGCGGCGGGCGGCACGGCGATGGACCCGCAGGTGATCCAGCAGTTGCTGTCCCGGCGCGCGGCCGACGACCAGCCGCTGGCGCGGCTCACGCCCCGTGAGACGGAGGTGCTGGAGCTGATGGCTCAGGGCCGCACGAACGCGGCGATCGCCGAGCGGCTGGTCGTCACGGAGCGGGCGATCGCCAAGCACACCGCCAACATCTTCGCCAAACTGGGCCTGGAGGTGTCGGACGACGACAACCGTCGCGTGCTGGCGGTTCTCGCGTATCTCGACCACGGCCGGTGAAAACGGACGCAACTATTCACCCGCCGTGCGGGATCAACAACTGCCGGTATTTCAGAGGCGGTTGAGCACACAGCGTTCTCACGAATCTCTCAACAATTTCCGGGACGGCTGAACACCCCTGGGACGACCTCCGTATCAAAGGGAGCCGCTTCACTCCTGTCGGGCGCCCTCGATGCCCCCGAAAAAGGAAGTCAGAGGAGTTCCATGGGACGCAACACAAGAAAACGCCGTACGCCGCTGGCCACCAAGGCCATTGCCGCTTCGGCAGCCCTAGCGCTCGGTGGGGGCGGGCTTGTATGGGCCAACTTCTATGCTTCGGCGCACGAGGACAACTCTGGGTGGAACCAGACGAAGTCCGCGAATGCCCGGGTCGCGACGATCAACTGCCCTGATGTCGGCCAGAAGCTGACGAAGGTGCCGAGGAGCGCGCGCAGGGGCGTCGCCAAGGAGCTGGCGCTGCTGGACAGGCAGGTCACGGACGCCTACAAGCGTCTCGCCGAGACGCGGCAGGCCCAGGCGGGGGACGCCAACTACGTCAACAACGCCATCCTCAGCCCGCTGAAGTCCAAGCGCGTGGCCACGCTCGACCGGATCGGTATCAACATCAACCGGGCCGGCGGCCAGCGCCCTCAGAACCTCGACCAGCTCGCCCAGTGCCAGGGCGTCCCGGCCGAGCAGCCTGAGACCAACGACGGCCAGCAGGACGGAGACCAGAACCAGGACGGTCAGGACCAGAACAACGACGGTCAGGACCAGAACCAGGACGGTCAGAACAACGACGGTCAGGACCAGGGCGGACAGGACGGCGGCGGGCAGGACCAGGGCGACAACGGCGGACAGGCCGGCAACGGTCCGTCGGCGGATGACTTCGTCGACATCACGCAGGTCCAGGCCAACGCCCAGCTGGGCGTCGGCGCGAACGGCCTCCCCGCGAACGGGGACAGCGGTTCGACCGGTAGCTTCACCTCGAACTGCGGCGTCAACGAGAACGAGAACCGCAACTCGGACAACGTGATCGTCGCTCCCGGTGTCAGCAACGGTGCGCAGCACCAGCACGACTACGTCGGCAACCAGGCCAACAACGCTTTCGCGAGCGACCAGGACCTGGCGAACGGCGACACCACCTGCCAGAACCAGGGTGACAGGTCGTCGTACTTCTGGCCGGTGCTGCGAGTGCAGGACGGTCAGAACGACATCGACGCGGATGCCCCGGGCGGCGGTCAGGACGGCAACGTCGGCACGATCGTCGAGGCCAGCGAGGCGCAGCTGAAGTTCGTCGGCAACAAGACGAGCGATGTCGTCGCGATGCCGGAGGCCCTGCGCATCATCACCGGTGACGCCAAGTCCTTCGTCAACGGCAACGCCAATGCCAACGCCAACTGGAGCTGCACCGGCTTCGAGGACCAGGTCCAGCTGCACGACAAGCTCCCGATCTGCCCCGAGGGCAGCTCCGTGGTGCGGACGTCCAACTTCCAGAGCTGCTGGGACGGTCAGAACATCGACAGCGCCAACCACCGCACGCACGTGGCGTTCGTCCAGGGCGACGGCACCTGCGCCAACGGTTTCCAGGCGATTCCCCAGCTCCAGGTCCGCCTGGTCTACGACGTTCAGGCCCCGCAGATCCAGGACGGACAGGTCCAGAACGCCTTCGCGGTGGACTCCTTCCCGGACCAGCTGCACAAGGCGATCACCGACCACAACGACTTCATCAACTTCTTCGACGAGAACACGATGAACGAGATGGTCGACTGCATCAACAGCGGCCAGAACTGCCAGTAACAGTCCTGAACCGGTAACGAAAGCCGGCGGTGGGAATTCCCACCGCCGGCTTTCTGTCGTCCGGGTCCGCGCGGTCAGCTGTGGTGGCCGCCCTTGTTGTGACTGCCACCGGGGTTCATGTGCGCGGAACCCTCCTCCATGGTCCCGCCCAGCTTGCTCTGCAGCGTCGTGACCGTGTTCTCCTGGCCCACGGCGACCCACTTGCGGCCGACGAGGTAGTAACCGCCGTAGTCCTTCGCGCCGCTCAGCCACTCGGCCTGGCCGCGGTCCGTGGCGAAGGTGGCGAGGATGTATTTCTCCTTGCCGGTCTTGCAGATGGCCTGGCGGAGCTCGTCCGCGTCGGTCTGCATGTTCGGGTCGCACTTCGCCATGGCCGCCAGATGCTCCAGGCTGCCGGTCGCCGTCTTCGGCACCTCGGCCTCCTTGTCGCCGCCGGAGCCACAGCCGGCCAGCGCGAGCACCGCCACCGCGCCGGTCAGCGCGAGCATCGGTCGGGTCAATGTCATCGGTTCCTCCGGTCCATGCCGCACAGAGCCCCGACGAGGGCCCTCGTCTCCCATACGGCTGTGGTGGGCGATGCGCTCAAATCAGAGGCTCTCACGGGCACGGGTGTGCGAGTGTGACGCGATGAACCAGGACTGGGAAGATCGCGTGACCGCCGCATGGGCAACCTTCGACAGCTACCCCGAGGAGTCGGCCGCCGACTTCCGCGCCGTCATCGACGTCCTCGTCGCCGAGCTGCCGGACGGCAGCCCGCTGGGCCCCTTCGAGCAGGCGTGTGCCTGGGACTCGACGGGCCGTTCCGACAAGGCGGTGCCGCTGTACCGGGAGGCTCTCGCGGGCGGGCTGAGCGGCTACAAGGGCCGGCGTGCCAAGATCCAGATGTCCAGCTCGCTCCGGAACGTCGGCCAGGCGGAGGAGGGCGTCAAGCTGCTGACGCCCGAGCTGGACGCCCCCTCGGACGAACTGGACGACGCGGTACGGGCGACGCTTGCGCTGTGCCTGTCGAGCCTCGGACGTGATCGCGAGGGCCTCTCCCTCGTCCTGGCCGCCCTCGCCCCCCATCTGCCGCGCTACCAGCGCTCCATGGGGAACTACGCCCGCGCCCTGCTGGAGTCCGACGACTGAGCCGACACGGCCTCGCCTCGGCATCGCGCGGGGCGGTGTCGTGCGGCGGTGACCAACCGACGATTCGCTCGTTCTGCTGAACGTGCAGTCACAGGATGTCGCCCCGCGCCCCGCACCCGCCCCGGCCGAGCCGGTCGTCGACGTCGAGCGGGCGGAGGCCGCGCTCGTCGAGCACTATCCGAGGCTCGTCCGACTCGCCTACCTGGTACTGCCGCCGAGCCTCGGCCGCAACCGGCGCGTGGTGACCGCGCACTCCCTCACCCAGCGGGCACTGCCCCGCGGCCGGACGGCGGCGACGCCCGCGATCCCGGCCCAGTCGACGGGCCGCGACAGCGACCCCGGGTACGCCTTCCTTCGGCTCCGGGTCCTGCGTACGGCGCTGGAGGCGGGCCTGCCGCTGCGACGCCCTGCCTGGCCCAAGCGCTCCCAGCTGCCGCCCCTGCTGCCCCAGATCTGGGGCCTGCGCCTCTTCCCCCGGTCGGGCGGCGCCGACGAGCTCGCTCTGGACCAGCAGTTGTCGGCGCTGTCCGGCCCGGCGCGGGCGGCCTATGTGCTGCGCGGCCTGGAGAAGCTCGCGGACGGCGAGGTGCGCGACGTCCTGACGGCGGCCGGCGTCGAGGACGTGGATGACGCGCTGGAGGAGGCCGACACGGTCCCGGCGCAAGCCGCGCTGCTCGACTCCCCCGAGTTCGACCCCTGCTCCCTCCAGGCCCGGCCCACCGACCTGATGCGGCGCAGGCAGCACACGAAGGCCGCGCTCGCCGCCGGGGCCGCCCTCCTCGTCTGCGGGGCACTGCTCGGCCTGCCGGGCGAGGGCTGGGGCCCCGACGGCCCCGCCGCCCCCTCGTATGCGCAGAACCCGGCGGCCGAGGCCGCCCTCGACCCGGCCCAGCTGACGAAGGTTCCGCCGCTGGCGTGGCAGTCGGCCGCCCGCACCGACTTCTCGGTGTGGCCCGCGCGCGGCGATCTCACCGGCGACTCGGCCCTGCTGCGCCGGGCCCTCGCCGTCTGGGCCCGCCCCGGCGAGAAGGTCACGGTCTCGGCGACGCCCGGCACCCCGTCGGGCGGCCCGGCCGGAGCGCCGCAGCTGCTGTACGCGGGGACCGTCGACACCGCGCGCGTGGTGATCCTCTACGACGGTCTGCGCATCGCCCGCTACGCCGAGCCCACGGACGGCATGGCCGGTGCCGCCCTGGACTTCTCCCGCGTCGACAACGCGACCAGGGCGGAGGCGAGCGCGGTGGTGCTGAGCCGCGCCGACGGCAACGTCCGCTATCTGATGGCGCCCTGGGTGAAGGGCACAGCCGAGCGGGACCTGCTGAAGCCGGGCGCGGGAGCGATGGACCTCACCGTGACCGAGGGGGTCACCTCGCCGATGGCGAGCCCCACCGCCCAGCAGGCCGGCGCGTGCTCCTCGTGGAACGCGCTGCAGGTCACCGACAGCGCCGGCACCCGGCTGCTGACCGACCTCGCCGAACTGGTCCCGGCGCGCCTCACCACCGGCCGCCCCGGGGCGACCAGGGACGTGACCGGCGCGCAGGCCCTGCACACCTGGGCGCCGTACTCCTGCTGGCTGGGCGCGCTGCGCTCCGCGGGCGTGCGGACGGTCAACGCCTGGTCGTTCGCGCAGCAGACGCTTCCCGACGGGACCGGCACGGCGGACTGGGTGTGCACGCGTGCCGAGACCTGGCGGGGCGGCGGGGAGCGGGTGCTGGCCCAGTTCCGGACGCCGGGCACACCGCAGGCCGCGGTGGTGGCGAAGGCCCAGAACGTGCCGGCGTGCGGTCAGCGCGATCCCCATGTGCTGGCCGGTGTGTTGTGGAAGGCGCAGGCGGGCGGCTGGTATCTGCTGGCGGCGGGCACCCGGGACACCGAGTCGATCCGGGCCACGGGCGGGGTCCGCGGCAGCGCCGAGGGCAGCCAACTGGCCGTGCGGACCAAGCAGGGTGCGCAGGCCGAGCTGAAGGGCACGCTGGAGAGCGGGCGCTCGATCAACGGGCTTCAGTGAGCTCCCGGTGAGAAGACCCCCGTGCGAACCGCCTTGCTGACAGAAATGTAAATAGGGCCGTGCACAAGGGTTCACCCTGGCCCTACCCGTCAGTACATTGACGCCATGTCCAACACGCAGGACCGGATACCCCTCAAGGCCCGCAAGGTGTCCTTCTCCTGGGAGGCCACCCCGCTGCACTGGGTGCCCGGCGATCCGTTCACCACGCACACCATCAACGTGCTGCATCTGCTCCTGCCCGCCGGTGAGCGGTGGTTCGTGCACGTCTACAAGCAGGTGCTGCCGTACATCCGGGACGAGCGGCTCCGCGAGGACGTCATCGGGTTCATCGGGCAGGAGGCCATGCACTCGCAGGCCCATGACGAGGTGCTGCCGCACCTGCGGGAGCAGGGGCTCGACCCGACGCCGTACACCGCGCAGGTCGACTGGTTCTTCGAGAAGCTGCTCGGCGACCGCATACTGCCGCCGGGCCGCGCACGCCGCTGGTGGCTGATGGAGCGGGTGGCGCTCATCGCGGCCATCGAGCACTACACCGCCTTCCTCGGCGACTGGGTGCTCAACGCCGGGGAACTGGACCGGCGGGGCGCCGACCCGACCATGCTGGACCTGCTGCGCTGGCACGGTGCCGAGGAGGTCGAGCACCGGTCGGTCGCCTTCGACCTGTTCATGCACGTCGACGGGAGCTACCGGCGACGGGTGCGGACCTGGGCGACGGCGTTCACCGCTCTGGTCTTCCTGTGGCAGCGCGGGTCGCGCTTCTTCATGGAGAACGACCCGACGCTGATGGACGGCCGGGCAAGCTTCAAGGACTTCTACGTCGGCGGCAGGCGGGGCACGCTCCCCTCGACCGGGGACATGCTCAGGTCCATCCCCCGCTATCTGAGCCGGACCTACCACCCCTCCCAGGAGGGCTCCACCGAGCAGGCCGTCGCCTATCTGGCCTCCTCCCCGGCCGCGCTGGCCGCCGAGACAGCCGAGAAGTCCGCGAAGGGTGCCGCCTGATGCCGAAGCTCCGTACCCTCGCCGTCGTCGCCGGTGCCGCCCTGCTGGCCCGGCGGGCGATGCGGCGCCGGATCCAGGTCTCGCCGCTGTGGCCGATGCCCGCCCTGGAGGAGCCGACCTCCGGGCGGCCCCGGTCGCGGGCGCTGCGCCTGCTGGTGACCTCGCACGAAGAGGTCGCCGACGGGGTCGTACAACTACGGCTGGAGGGGCACGACTTGCCGCGCTGGGAGCCCGGCGCGCATCTCGACGTCGTGCTGCCGTCGGGGCTCGTGCGGCAGTACTCACTGTGCGGCGACCCGGAGGACACCTCGTCGTACACGGTGGCGACCAGGCTGGTCCCGGACGGGCGGGGCGGCTCGCGCGAGGTCCACGAGCAGGTGCGGGAGGGGATGGAGCTGGAGGTGCGCGGGCCTCGGAACCGCTTCCCGCTGGTGGCCGCCCCGTCGTACGTGTTCGTCGCGGGCGGCATCGGGATCACGCCGATCCTGCCGATGCTGCGGGCGCTGCCCGACGGCGTGGAGTGGCGGCTGCTGTACTGCGGACGGGACCGTGCCTCGATGCCGTTCCTGGAGGAGATCGAGAAGCTGGGCGGCGGGGACCGGGTGACCGTCGTCGAGGGGCCACCGGATCTCGGCGTCGTTCTCGCGGAGGTGCCCGACCGGGCCGCCGTCTACTGCTGTGGTCCGGAGGGGCTGATGGCCGCGGTGGAGGAGCGGTCCCCGGGCGTCCACCTGGAGCGGTTCGCACTCCGCTCCTCGGCGGGCGGTGCCTTCGAGGTCGAACTCCGGCGCAGCGGGCGGACGTTGACCGTGCCCGCCGGCTCGACCGTACTGGCCGCCGTTCGCGCGCAGCTGCCCGACACCGCCTACTCCTGTGAACAGGGCTTCTGCGGGACCTGCCAACAGCGGGTACTGGAGGGTGAGGTGGACCACCGGGACGAGCTGCTGACCGATGCGGAGCGGTCCGACTCCATGCTGATCTGTGTGTCGCGGGCCCGAGGCGACCGGCTCGTACTGGATCTGTGAACGCCGGCGATCGGTCCGGTCCGTTCGGGGCCTGATTCGATCGGTAAGGTGTTCGCATGACTACCGGGGTACGCCGAAGAATGGGAGTCGAGGAGCGACGGCAGCAGTTGATCGGCGTCGCCCTCGAACTGTTCAGCCAGCGCTCGCCCGACGACGTCTCCATCGACGAGATAGCGTCGGCCGCGGGCATCTCGCGCCCGCTGGTCTATCACTACTTTCCCGGCAAACTCAGCTTGTACGAGGCCGCGTTGAAGCGTGCGTCGGACGAACTGGCGGGCCGTTTCGTCGAGCCGCCGGACGGTCCGCTGGGGGCGCGGCTGCTGCGGGTGATGCGCCGGTTCTTCGACTTCGTCGACGAGCACGGACCCGGTTTCTCGGCGCTGATGCGGGGCGGTCCTGCCGTCGGCTCGACGGCGACGAACGCGCTCATCGACTCCGTGCGGCAGGCCGCGTATGTCCAAATCCTTTCGCATCTGCGGGTGGAGGATCCGCCCGCGCGCCTGGAACTGGTCATCCGTTCCTGGATCTCGCTCGCCGAGTCGACGGCGCTGATCTGGCTGGACGGCCGCCGCATCCCGCGCGGCGAGCTGGAGGTCCAGCTCGTGCACGACTTCGCCGCGCTCGCGGCGGTGAGCGCGGCGCACGACGAGGAGATGAGCGGGCTGCTGCGCCGCATGCTCAAGGACGAGCCGGGCGACGGGCCGTTCGGCGACCTGGTGACCCGGCTGATCGCGCTGGCGTCCTGAGCGGATCCCGAGCCGATCTTGAGCGGCGGCTCAGCTCTCGAACTTGCGGTAGGAGGGGTCGAGGTCGCGCACCTCGGCGGACACGTGCAGCGCGAGCCCGTCGGCCGGCTTCAGGTGCTGCCGCACCAACTCCAGCACGGTCTCGGTGAGCCGGGCCTTCGTCTCGTCCGTACGACCGGCCAGCAGGCCGATGGTGACGTGCACGACGCCGTGTCCTTCGATGTCGTCGCCGACCGTGGTGTGCTCGGTCCTGCGGAACTGCGTCTTGCACGCGGGCGGCTTCGCGGCCGCGAGCTCGACCACGGCGGCGTGCAGCCCCCGGGCGAAGCCGGGCCGGTCGAAGTCGTCCGCCAGCTGTTCCGAGTAGTCGACGGTGATCTGCGGCATGAGCACTCCTGTTCTGGGTCGGCAGCGCTCACCCTAACCGCAGTGCCAGCATCGCGATGTCGTCCTCCTGGTCCCGTCCGAAGTGGTCCAGCAGGGTGTCGCAGAGTGCGTCCACGCCGGGCGGGGCGTCGGCGGCGGCCGTGCGGAGCTGCTTCAGGGAGACGTCGAGGTCGGTGCCGCGGGTCTCGACCAGGCCGTCGGTGACCATGAGCAGACGGTCCTCCGCGGTCAGCAGCAACTCGGTGGGCGCCGGCCGCTGAAGGCCGAGGCCGAGCAGTGGGCCGTCCACGGGGACGTACTCGGCGTCGCCTCCGTCCCGCACGAGCAGCGGCGGGATGTGTCCCGCGTTGGCGATACGGCCGCGTCCGGTGCCGGGGTCGACCAGGGCCAGGCAGACCGTGGCGGTGACGTCGGGGTGGTAGTGCACGAGCATCCGGTCGAGCCGTTCGGCGAGCGTGCCCGGGTCGCTCTCCTCGACGCAGTAGGCGCGCAGCGCGTGCCGGATCTCGACCATGACGGTGGCCGCGTCCAGCGAGTGCCCGACGACGTCCCCGACCGCCGTGAGCACCCCCTCCCGGGTGCGCAGGGCGGCGTAGAAGTCCCCGCCGATCTCGGCCTGCCGGGACGCGGGGACGTACCGGACGACGACCTTCACGCCGGGCAGCGCGGGCAGCCGG
This sequence comes from Streptomyces sp. NPDC107528, assembly GCF_055639295.1. Taxonomy (NCBI): domain Bacteria; kingdom Bacillati; phylum Actinomycetota; class Actinomycetes; order Kitasatosporales; family Streptomycetaceae; genus Streptomyces; species Streptomyces sp. NPDC107528. The sequence goes on along the minus strand of NZ_JBVKAV010000002.1, from coordinate 481,813 downwards.
TACGGCTGGGGCAGGAAGCTGTGCTGCAGGGTGAGCGCGATCTGCCGCTCCGCCTGGTACATCAGCAGCGGCTCGGCGGCGAGCGCGGTGGCCTGGGCGAGCCGGGCGAGGAGGTCGTCGGCGGCGGGGTCCGGGGCGGGGACCGGGGCGGTCGGCGGGCGCCGCGCCGCAAGCGGGTCGTATGCCGGCATCGGTGGGGCGGGTACCCCGTTGTGCGGGCGCCGGGGCGCGAGGAGGTCGTACGCGGGCATCGGCTCGGCCGGCAGTCCGGGCTGCGGGCGATGGTGCGCGAAGGGGACGTACACCGGAAGCGGCTCGGCGAGCACCCCGGCGTGCGGGCGGCGGGCCGACGGTGGGGACGGCGGTACCGGCATGGCCACGCACACCGACGTGCGGCCCTCGTCGGTGAACGCCAGGACCAGGCGGGCGTCCTCCCGGACGCCGGGCCGAAAGAAGCCGGCCGGCCACAGTGAGGCGGGCACGGTCGTGCTGTGCACCCCGGTACGCCCGGTCCGGCCCTCCGCGATCCGGGTGATCAGGCGTGCCGCAGCGACCTGCGGGGCGGTGTCGGGCAGTGCGGTGGGGGTGCCCGCCGGACGGGCGAAGCCGTCGCCGCGGGGCAGGCGCAGCGAACTGCCCCAGTGCGGCTCGCCGCCCGGGCCGATGACGAAGACGACGGCGGGCGTACCGGTGAGCCGGGCCGTGCCCGCGGCGGCGGCGTCGGCCAGCTCCCCCAGGCAGCGCGCGGTCTGCACGGTGACGATCGCCTCCGACAGCAGCGTCAGCCGGTGCGCGAGCACCTCGGCCGCGCTGCGCAGACGCGCCCCGCGTACGGCGGCCCGTACGACGGCCTCGATCTCGCTCGGCTCGGCGGGCACGGTCAGGTAGGCGTCGGCGCCCGCGTCGAGCCCCCGGCACCGGTCTCCCGGGTCCATGGCCATGGCGGAGAAGTGGACGACGGGCAGTACGGCCATGGACGGCCGGGCCTTGACCATGCGGCACAGTTCGAAGCCGCTCATGTCCGGCAGCCCCACGTCGACGAGCGCCACGTCGGGCAGGGTGCCCGCGCGAAGCCGTATGTCGAGTTCGCTCAGGGCCTCCCCCGCGCTCGCGACCGGTACGACGTCGTGGCCCGCGCGGCGCAGCACGGCGCCCATGGCGAAGCGGTTGGTAGAGACGTCGTCGACGACCATCACGGTCGTGCCCGACTGCTTGCCGAAACCGTCCATCGTCGGGAGCCCTTGGATACGCACGAGTGGGGCGGGCCCGTGACCGGGTCCGCCCCACTCAACCTAGTGCGGTATCAAAGGGCCCGTGAGAAGACGGCGACAGTACGACCCGGAACGGCGAACGTGCCGGATTCGCGCTCGTAGGACGAGGACTTGACGATAGGGTCCGCGCCCGAGGCCTGCACCGGATGCAGTCGATAGCCCTCGCCGGCCAGCGAGGCGATCCGCTGCTCCTGCTGCTCGGGGGTCGCGTTGAAGACGACGACGAGGTCACCGAGCCGCATGGTGATCACGCCGGGCGTCTCGTCCTTCCCGGACAGCGGGAAGGACAGCTTCGACTGCACCTGACCGGCCGTGCCGAGGGAGAAGGCACTCTCCGTCGAACGGATGCTCAGCAGGTCCCGGTACGCAGCCGAGGTCCCCTCGATCTGCTCGCACCCCACCTTCACGGTGCTCAGCAGGGGCTTGGCGTAGGGCCACTTGGACTGGTTGTCGGCGGCCGGCGGCAGCCCCCGCCCGAAGCCGTTGCCGTCGGCGCAGTTCCAGTGGATGGCGTTGAACCAGTCGCCGCTGTCGTAGGAGTTGCGGTCCAGCGACTTGGAGCGCAGCAGGTCGGTGCCCGCCTGGGAGAGCGCCGGCCCCTGCGACAGGGTGGCCGTGGCCATGGCGAGGACCTGCATACGGGCCCGGTCGGCGGCCGACGTGTCCTTCGGCAGCTTGAAGGCGAGCGCGTCGAACAGCGACTCGTTGTCGTGCGCGTCCGCGTAGGCGAGGGCGTCACCGGGGGCGTCCGCGTACCCGGCGGGCCGGCCGTTGTAGTCGACCTCGGCGCCGGTGACCTCCTTGCCGGCCGTGTCGGTGAACCGGTACTGGGCGAGGTTGCCGGACAGGCCGACCTTGATCAGGTCCTGGTAGTGCAGCAGCCGGGCCCTCTGCTCCTCGGAAGTGCCGTTGTTCTCCGATGAGTTGGGGTCGGTGAACAAACCGGACGCGAAGCCCTGGACACCGGGGTCCTCGTCGAAGGGCCCGCCGCCGCGTACGGCGTCCCGCGCCCGGTCGGAGAAGGTCGCGATGCCGGTGCCGGCCATGTTCTCCTGGGTGGCCTGCGTGAAGCGGGCGTCGTCGGCGACCTCGCCGAAGTTCCAGCCCTCGCCGTACAGGATGATCTTCTTGCCGTCGACGCCGTCCTTGGCGGGGGTCAGCGCGTCGAGGGCCTTGCGCACGGCCAGGATGTTGGCCTTCGGGTGGTGGCCCATCAGGTCGAAGCGGAAGCCGTCGACCTTGTACTCCTTGGCCCAGGTGACGATCGAGTCGACGACCAGCTTGCCCATCATGGCGTTCTCGGTGGCCGTGTTGGCGCAGCAGGTGCTGTTGGCGACCGAGCCGTCGGCGAGGAGGCGCTGGTAGTAGCCGGGGACGATCCGGTCGAGGACGGAGGTGTCCGCCTGGCCGCTCGCCGCGGTGTGGTTGTAGACGACGTCCATGACGACCCGCAGGCCGTCCTCGTTCAGCGCCTTGACCATCCTGCGGAACTCGACCGTGCGCCCGGTGCCGTCCGGGTCGGTGGCGTACGAGCCCTCGGGGACCGTGTAGTGGTACGGGTCGTAGCCCCAGTTGTAGGCGTCCTTCGCGGCGATCTTCGACACGCACTCCTGCTGCTTGTCGGAGTCGGCCGGGAAGGAGGCGAGGTCGCAGCCGACGGTCGCCTGGTCCTGGCGGCGTTCGGGGATCGTGGCGATGTCGAAGGCCGGCAGCAGGTGGACGTACGACGTGCCCGCCTTCGCCAGCTCACGCAGGTGCTTGGAGCCGTCGCTGTCCTTGTCCGTGAAGGCGAGGTAGGTGCCCCGGTTCTTCGCCGTCCGGTCCTCGACGGAGAAGTCCCGGACGTGCAGCTCCTGGATCTGCGCGTCCTTCAGCGGTACGGCCTTGGGCTTGGTGTACGAGGACCAGCCGCCCGGCGCCAGGGCCTTGTCGTCCAGGTCGACGACGAGGCTGCGCTCGGAGTCGGTGGTCAGGGCGACCGAGTAGGGGTCGGTGACCTTGTTGGTGACGACCTTCTGGACGCTGGGCGCCCAGACCTTGACGACGTACCGGTAGGGCTTGCCCTTCCAGGACTTCGGGCCGGTGACGGACCAGACGCCGGTGCCGGCGTTCCGCTTCATGGCGACGGTGGAGTCGCCGATCTCCAGCTTGACCGACTGTGCCGTGGGCGCCCAGACGGACAGCGTCGGACGGCCCTTGTCGAAGGTCGGCCCGAGGTCGGCCTTCGACGCGGCGGAGTACAGGTCGTCGAGCACGCCGGCGATCTGGACGCCGGTCGCCGCGAGCACGGCGCCTCCCCCAGAGCCGAAAGCCTGGGAGGTGCCCCCAGCGGCCCGCTGCGAGGCGACGACCTGGCCGGCGAGGGCCTCGCGGACCCGGTCGCGGTCGCGCGGGTCGACGGACCAGGCGGGGTAGTCCTTGAGGTGCGGGAACTGCGCCTTCTGGGCGTCGGTGAGGGAGCTCCTGGACAGCCGCAGCCACTTGGCGTCACCGGTCAGCGTGCCGTCCTTGACCGCGATCCCGCCGTCCCGGCTGTAGAGCAGCTGGGTGGAGGCCGCGCCCTCGGAGCCCTTCCAGGCGACGGTGTTCCGGTCGATCCAGACCGCCTTGGAGGTGCTCAGGTCGAGCGCCGCCGCGGAGCCCGCGGGCTGCGGGAGCAGGTACTTCTCCTGGCCGCTCAACAGCCACACCTCATGGCCGTTCGCGGTGAGGTCGAGGGACTGGTCGGTGGGCAGGTCCTTCTCGTCGCCCTTGTGGAGGATGTAGCTGAGGCTGGTGGCACCGTCGGTGAGCGGTACCTCGAAAACCGCACCATAGGCATCAGTCTTGACCGGCTTCAGGGGGTTCGACCACTCGGTGGGGTTCGCGGCACCCGTCCAGGTGTGCAGGCCCCAGCCGTCGTAGTCGCCGTCGGCGCGGTGGTAGTGCAGGACGGCCTTGGACTTGTCCGGCGCCGGATAGTCGGCGGCGGGCTTCTCGGTGCGGACGGCCTCCTTGCCCTGCTCGATCCAGATCTCACCGGTCTTGGTGAGGTCGATCGCGCGGTCGGCGGAGACGTCCTTGTTGCCGTCCTTGTCGATGACGAGGAAGCCGACGTTCGTCGCGCCCGGCTTCAGCTTGACGTAGGCGAAGGCGCCGTACGCGTCACGGCCGACGAAGGGGTGACTGTCCGGCCAGTTCGTGGACTCGCCGTCGGCGAGGTCGCCCCAGGCGTACAGGCCCCAGTTCGCGTAGTCGCCGTCGGTGCGCTTGTAGTGGACGACCGCGTAGTCGCGGGAGGCGGCGCTGGGGATCTCGGGTGCGGGCGGGGTGCCGGTGGTGGAGGCCGCCGTGGCACTGGCGGTGCGGCCGGCCGAGTCGATGACGACGGCCTTGTAGCGCAGGGCCGTTCCGGCGGGTACGTCCTTTCCGATGGCCTGCGTGACCTTGTACGGGGCGTGGTCGGCGGAGCCGAGGGTCCGCCACTTGCCGTTGCCAGTCTGGGCTGCGAACACGACGCGGGCCGGCTGTCCGCCGTCGACGTCCGCGCCGATCTCCACCGTGCCGGTGGCGCCGGCTGCCGGGGCCTTGAGGGTCAGGGTCGGCGCGGTGGCGGGCTTCGCGGGCCTGCCGGTCGCCTTGAGGACGATCGCCGAGCCGGCCGGGACGGTGACGGTGACCTTCTTGCCGGCGTCGCTCCTGACCGAGTCGCGCGTCCCGTAGATCCCCTTGAACGTCATGCCGGCCGAGCCGGTCGCGAAGGTCGCCGTCTTCGCCTCGCCCGCGTTGTTGAACGCGACGACGTACTCCGTGCCCGACTTCGCGGCGGTGCGCGAGAAGGCGTAGATCCCGGCGCCGTCGGCCGCGTACCGCTCGGTCTGGATGCCGTCGGCGAGGGCGGGGTTGGCCTTGCGGAGCGCGGAGAGCTCGGCGATCTGCCGGTAGAGCGGCGCCCGCGTGTCGTAGGCGTCGCTCGCGTGCGTGCGGTCGGTGCCGAGCTGGTCGTCGTCGAGGTAGTCGGCGGTCTTCGAGGCGAACAGGGTCTGGCGGGCGTCCTTGTCGCCGCCGGCACCGGTGAAGCCCTGCTCGTCGCCGTAGTAGACGACCGGGTTGCCGCGGCTGAGGAACATCAGCTCGTTGGCGAGCTCGTCCTTCTTCAGCAGTTCGGCGTCGGTCGCCTTCGGGTTGTCCTGGTTCAGGAAGTACCCGATGCGGCCCATGTCGTGGTTGCCGAGGAAGGTGACCTGCTCGTACGCGTTGGCCTTGTCGGTCGTGTACTTGTAGTCGTCGCCGAAGACGGACGCCAGCTTCTGCGCGGTGCCGCCCTGGGAGGCGTACTGCCGGGCCGCTTCCTGGAAGGGGAAGTCGAGTGTGGAGTCGAGGCGGCCTTCGGTGACGTAGGGCGAGGTGACGTTCGTGTCGGCGGAGTACACCTCGCCGAACATGAAGAAGTCGTCGCGGCCCTGCTTGGCGGCGTAGGAGTCCAGCGCCGTGGCCCACTGGGTCCAGAACTCCATGTTGACGTGCTTCACGGTGTCGATCCGGAAGCCGTCGATGTCGAAGTCCCTGACCCAGCGCTGGTAGATCTTCTCCATGCCGCTGACGACCTCGGGACGCTCGGTCCACAGGTCGTCGAGGCCGCCGAAGTCGCCGTGGGCGGAGCTCTCACCGGCGAAGGTGGAGTCGCCGCGGTTGTGGTACATCGCCGGGTCGTTGAGCCACGACGGGACCTTGACGTTCTTCTTCGCGGCGGGGACGGCCGGGGTGCGCGGGAAGGAGTCGGTACCGACCGCCGGGAACCCGGACTTCCCGTCCGCGTAGTCGGCGTCGTCGAAGGGCTTGCCGTCCTTCGTCAGGTACGGGAAGGCGCCCTTGGAGAGGTAGTCGTACGACTTCTCCTCATAGTCGACGACATCGGCCGTGTGGTTGGTGATGACGTCGAAGAAGACCTTCATGCCCTTGGCGTGCGCCTTGGAGATGAGGGTCTCAAGGTCCTTGTTGGTGCCGAAGTGCGGGTCGACCTGGGTGAAGTCGGTGATCCAGTAGCCGTGGTAGGCGGCCGAGGCATTGGCGCCGGTGCCCTGCACGGGCTGGTTCTTGAAGATCGGCGCCATCCAGATGGCGGTGGTGCCGAGACCCTTGATGTAGTCGAGGCGCTTGGTCAGGCCCTTGAGGTCGCCGCCCTGGTAGAAGCCCTTGTCGGTGGGGTCGTAGCCGGTGGCGAGGCGGGAACCGGTCAGGCCGCCCTTGTCGTTGCTCGCGTCGCCGTTGGCGAACCGGTCCGGCAGGACGAAGTAGAACTGGTCGCGGGTGACGTCGTGCCGGGCGGGCTCGGCCGCGAGCCTGGCGTCGGACGGGGGTGGCGGCGGGGCGTCCGCCCGCGCCGCGAGGGGCTGGACGAGTGCTGCGGCCAACGCGGTCACGGTGACCGCGGCGACCCGTCCGACATGGGTGGTTCGGCGCCTCGACGGCGTCGGCCATCTCGCTATCACAGATGGGCTCCTTGCGATTACGGCTCAGTGGGTCCGACCCCGCGCGACCGTATCGCCGCCGTAAGGTTTACAGCAAGAGGCTTGAAAGCATCGGTAAGAACTTTCAGCTGAGCTGTCGGCAGGGCGAGTTGCCCTGCGTCAGCAGTCCGAGACACCGGGACAGGGCGCATAATCGCTCGCCACGCGCGCCCGGTCCCGCCTACCGTCCCCGCATGGAGCAGGAATCGCCTCTCGTTCGCGAGGTCTTCCCGGAGCTCGTCGACGAGCTGGTCCAACTCCTGGAGGAGGAGGGCAAACGCGAGCTCGCCATATGCGTGTGGGACGCCCGCATGATCGGCGAGTGCGGCTGCGGGGACGACTTCTGCCAGAGCATCCGGACGTCGGATCATCCAGGCGGACAGCCGTACGGCCCGGGCCATCGGTGTGTGCCGCTGTTGCCCTCGTCGGGCGATCTGATTCTCGACGTCGTGAACGGCCGGATCATGTACATCGAGATACTCGGACGGCCACCCCTGCGCCGGCGTGTGCAGGCATGACAGGGGTGGCCGTGCGCGGGGCGTGACGGCTCAGCAGCTCGTCCTGCCGGCGTGGATCGCCAGGGCGGTGTTGGAGCCGAGGGTGGCCGTGAACTGCCCGCTGGAGTTCACCGTCACGCTCGTGTTGTTCTGCACGTTGCAGTACGTGCCCGCCGCGAGGGACGTCTGGTAGGTGCGGGTCAGGCTGCTCGACTCGTGGTTGATGGCGACGTAGCCCTTGCCGCCCCGCCCGAAGGCGATGGCGTCGCCGCCGTTGTCCCACCAGTTGGTCACCGACTCACCGCGTGTGGTGTTGCGGAAGGCGACCATCGACTTGATCTCCGGCCAGGCGTGCTGGCACTTCCAGCCGTCCTGCCAGCAGGCGTTGACCGTACCGCCGTTGGGCGGGCCCGCGTCGTGGTCGGAGAACTCGTAGCCGGAGTTGATGTCGGGGGCGCCGTACGGATAGGCCAGCATGAAGACACTGGCCAGCGTGTAGTTGGCGCCGTCCTTGTAGGTGAGCGTGGAGCCGTTGCGCTCGGTGTCGTGGTTGTCGACGAAGACGCCGGAGACACCGCTGCTCATATAGCCCCAGCCCTCGCCGTAGTTCTTCAGGTAGGCGAGGTTCTCGTTGTTGAAGACGCGCTTGAGGTCGTAGGCGTAGCGGAACTCCTGGACGTCGCCGTTGCCCGTGTACTCGGTGGGCTGGACGGCTTCTCCGCTGCCGTAGATGGCCTCCTGCTTCCAGTAGACCGAGGGGTTGCTCAGGCGCGACTTGATGTTGGCGAGGTCGGCGGCCGGGATGTGCTTGGCCGCGTCGATGCGGAAGCCGTCGACGCCGAGGGAGAGCAGGTCGTTCATGTACCCGGCGATGGCGCCGCGGACGTAGGACTCGCCGGTGTCGAGGTCGGCGAGGCCGACGAGTTCGCAGTTCTGGACGTTCGTACGGTCCGCGTAGTTGGTGATCTGCGCGGTGCAGTCGTCGAAGTCGAAGGAGGAGTACAGACCGGGGTAGTTGTACTTCGTGTACGACGAACCGCCGGTGCCGGTGCCGCTGCCCGCGGACATGTGGTTGATGACGGTGTCCGCGACGACCTTCACCCCCGCCGCGTGGCAGGTGTTCACCATGTTCTGGAAGGCCGTCCGGTCCCCGAGCCGGCCGGCGATCTTGTAGCTGACGGGCTGGTACGACGTCCACCACTGCGAGCCCTGGATGTGCTCGGCGGGCGGCGAGACCTGGACGTAGCCGTAGCCGGCGGGGCCGAGGGTGCTGGTGCACTCCTTGGCGACCGAGGCGAAGTTCCACTCGAACATCACCGCGGTGACGTCCTTGGTGCCGGGCGGGGAGGCGGACGCGGGGGTCGCGGGGGCCATCAGGGCCGCCGAAGTGGCGGCGAGCACGGTCGCGGTCGCGGTCGCGGTGACGGACCATCTCGATATCACAGGCGTAACTCCTTGCGATGACGGCCAGGCGTCTTTGCCGGGCGCCGGCGTGAACGTACCGCCACGAAAGGTTTACAGCAAGAGAGTTGAAAGTCATAGCAAGTACTTTCATCCGCAACCTTGACGCGCCCTCCTCAACTCCCTCACGCCCACCAGGCCTTCCGTGGAACGGCAGAGGGCCCGCTGCCTGAGAAGCAGCGGGCCCTCGCTATGTGATGACGCGTCAGGCCGTCGTCCACCACACCGTCGTGTCGCCCGGCACCTTCGCCTCGCCGTCGGTCTCGCTGATCTCGCCGCTGGCGAGCAGCACGCGGCCGTACGCCGGGGTGGTCACCGACTCCGCTCCGGTGTTGGCGACGCAGACGAACTCGCCGCGCCGGAAGGCGAGGACCCCCTCGGGGGCCTTCAGCCACTCCACCGCGTCGCCCGCGCCCAGGTCGGGCTGCGCGCGGCGCGCGGCCAGCGCGGAGCGGTACAGCTCCAGGGTGGAGTCGGGGTCGCCGGTCTGCGCCTCGATGCTCAGCTCGCCCCACCCCTTCGGCTGTGGCAGCCAGCTGCCACCCGTGCCGAAGCCGTACGACGATCCCGTACGCGTCCACGGGATCGGCACCCGGCAGCCGTCACGGAAGCCGTCCTGGCCCTCGCCGCGGAAGTACGCCGGGTCCTGGCGCACCTCGTCCGGCAGGTCGACGACGTCCGGCAGACCCAGCTCCTCGCCCTGGTAGACGTACGCCGAACCGGGCAGCGCGAGCATCAGCAGCGTCGCCGCCCGTGCCCGCCGCAGCCCCAGCTCGCGGTCGCCCGCCGTACGGATCTGGGTGCCGAGGCCGGGCGGATTGGCGAAGCGGGTGGCGTGGCGGGTGACGTCGTGGTTGGACAGGACCCACGTCGCCGGGGCACCCACCGGGCGCATCGCGTCCAGGGTGCGGTCGACGACCTCGCGGAGCTCCTTGGCGTCCCACTCCGTCGACAGGTACTGGAAGTTGAAGGCCTGGTGGAGCTCGTCCGGGCGCACGTAGTTGGCGGTGCGCTCGACGGTCGGGGTCCATGCCTCCGCCACGAAGATGCGCTCGCCGGCGTACTCGTCGAGGATCGTGCGCCACTGGCGGTAGACGACATGCACGCCGTCCTGGTCGAAGAACGGCATGACATCGTTGCCCAGCAGCTTGAGCTGCTCGTGGGATCCGAGGTCGGGCAGCCCCTCCGCCTTCACCAGGCCGTGGGCCACGTCGATACGGAAGCCGTCGACGCCCATGTCGAGCCAGAAGCGCAGGATGGAGCGGAACTCGTCCCCGACCGCCGGGTGGTCCCAGTTGAAGTCGGGCTGCTCGGGGGCGAAGAGGTGCAGGTACCACTCGCCGGGCGTGCCGTCGGGCTCGGTGACCCGGGTCCACGCCGGGCCGCCGAAGATCGACTCCCAGTCGTTGGGCGGGAGGGCACCGTCCGCGCCCTTGCCGGGGCGGAAGTGGTAGCGGTCCCGCAGCGGGGAGCCCGGCCCCTCCGCGACGGCGCGCTTGAACCACTCGTGCTGGTCGGAGGAGTGGTTGGGGACCAGGTCGACGATGATCCTCAGCCTCAGCTCATGGGCGTCACGGATCAGCGCGTCGGCGTCGAGGAGGTTGCCGAACATCGGGTCGACGGCCCGGTAGTCGGCGACGTCGTAGCCGGCATCGGCCTGCGGGGAGGCGTAGAACGGGCTCAGCCAGACGGCGTCCACGCCGAGGTCGCGCAAATACGGGAGTCGGGAGCGTACGCCTTCCAGGTCGCCCATGCCGTCGCCGTTGCTGTCGGCGAAGCTGCGCGGATAGACCTGGTAGATCACCGCGTCCCGCCACCAGTCGCTGCGCTTGGCTTTGGCGGGGTTCGGTGCCGGGGCGATGGCGGAGTGCTGCTGGCTCATGGCGTCCTTGGTGCGTAACGGGGTCATGGGGTCAGGTGTACGTACAACGGTGATGACGAGGCGGCCGCGGTGACAGCGGGGTCGGATGGCCACCGCGACCGCCTCGGGTTCAGGGGGGTGAGGGGGCAGCGCCCCCTCAGGGCCGCGGGGAACTGCGCGACCAGCCACGACGTAGCCGCAGACAACTGACGACCCATCGCGGCCCTGCCGGGCGCAGCTCACCCCTTGGTGCCACCCGCGGTAAGTCCGGTAACCAGGTTCTTCTGCACGAAGTAGAAGAACGCGGACACGGGTATGGCGATCAGCACAGCCGTGGCGGCCATGAGATTGCGCTGCGCGTCGTGCTCGCTGACGAAGGTCTGGAGACCCACCGCGAACGTGTACTTCGTGTCGGACAGCATGAACGTCGACGCGAACGCGACCTCGCCGAAGGCCGTGAGGAAGCTGTAGAACGCGGCGACCGCCAGACCCGGCTTGGCGAGCGGAAGGATCAGCCGCGCGAAGGTGCCGAACGGGGTCAGCCCGTCGACGCGTCCGGCCTCGTCGATCTCGAACGGGATCGTGTCGAAGTAGCCCTTCATCAGCCAGGCACAGTACGGCACGGTCGTCGTGCAGTAGACGAGGATGAGACCGAGGTAGCTGTCGACGAGCTGGAGCTTGGACAGGATCTGGTACATCGGCACCATGAGGACGGCCACCGGGAACATCTGGGTCACGAGCAGCACCCACATGAACTTCTTGTACCCCGGGAAGCGCATCCGCGAGACCGCGTAGCCGGTGGTGGCGGCGATGACGACGCCGATCAGCGTGGTGCCCAGCGTGACGATCAGGGTGCTCGTCAGCCAGTCGAAGAACTTGGTCTCCTGAAGGACGAACGTGTAGTTGTCCAGCGTCATCTTCCCCCAGATGCCACCGGGGTGGAGGTAGTCGTCCTTGTCCGGGCCGAGGGACAGGAAGACCAGCCAGACGACGGGGAACAGCGCGATCAGGCTCGCCACGATCAGGATGCCGTGGGAGACGACGGACGTCCTGCGGCTGTTCTCGCCCCGGCGGACCCCGCGCGGTCCGCCCGGCGACTTGGGGGGCTGGTCCGCCGCAGCAGTGGTCTTGACGGTCGTGGTGCTCATGGGGACTCCTGCCTCAGATCGCGAGCTGCGGGTCATTGCGGTTCAGCCAGCGGCGGTAGAAGGAGGTGAAGACGATCAGGATGGCCAGCAGCAGAATGCCGTAGGCGGCCGACTGCGCGAAGTCACGCGGCTGCTGTCCGAAGCCGAGGTAGTAGGCCCAGGTGACGAGGATCTGCGCGTCCGGAGCGGTGTCGCCGAACAGCAGGAAGATGATGGCGAACTGGTTGAAGGTCCAGATGATGCCGAGGAGTACGACGGTGGAGCTGACGGACCTCAGGCCCGGCACGGTGACGTACCGGAACTGCTGCCACCTGCTCGCGCCGTCCATCTCGGCGGCCTCGTAGAGCGAGGAGTCGATGGACTGCAGTCCGCCGAGCAGCGAGAGCATCATGAACGGCACACCGCACCAGGTGTTCACCATGATCGCGGCGAACCGCTGCCAGAAGGTGTCCTCGAGCCACAGCGGCGTCGGCAGGTGCAGCGTCTCCAGGAACGAGTTGATGATGCCGCCGTCGGCGAGCATGAACCGCCAGCCGAAGACGGTGACGAAGGTCGGCACGGCCCACGGCAGGATCAGGATCAGCCGGTACAGGGTGCGGCCGCGCAGCTTCTGGTTGAGCAGCAGGGCGAGACCCAGACCGATGGTGTAGTGCAGGGTGACGCAGGCCGCCGTCCAGAAGATCGTCCAGATGAAGTGCGACCAGAAGCGGTCGTAGGCCGTCTCGCCCCACAGGATGTCGGCGTAGTTGTCGAAGCCGATGAACTTGTAGGTGGCCTCGATCTCGTTGACGCCGATCGTGCGGGCCGAATTGAGGCTGTTGGCGTCGGTGAGCGTGAGATAGAAGCCGTACACCAGCGGATACAGCACGAGAACGCCGAGGACGATCACCACCGGGGCGATCATCGCGTAGGCATACCAGTGCTTCTGGTAGCCGTGCTTCAGGCGCTGGCGCAGTCCGGGCCGCGGCGCGCGATCACCGCGGCGCTTGCCGGTCGCGCGGTCGATGGCGACTGTCATGGTTCGACAACCTTCTCGAAGTTCGGCAGATCAGGGGGTGTACGGCGCACAGGCCGGTGGCCGCCGGAACTCTCCCCCCCATGGTCGGGGAGTTCCGGCGGCCACTCGGGGTTACTTACTGAAGTCCGGGACCAGCTTGGCGATGGAGGTCTCGGCGGTGCTCAGACCCTTGTCGAGGGACTCCTTGCCACCGGCGATCTTCAGCAGCTCGGTGTCCAGCGGGCCCCACAGGGAGCTGTACTCGGGCAGCGCGGGACGCGGCTGGGCGGAGGCGAGGACGGTCTGGTAGCCGGCGATGCCCGGGTCGGCCTTCACCTCGGCGGTGTAGGCGTCGTCACGGACCGGCAGCGTGGAGTTCTTGAGTGCGATCGTCTCCTGCGCCTTCTGCGACGTCATGAAGTTCACGAACTTCAGCGCGGCCTTCTGGTGGGCCTCGTCAGAGCCGGCGTACACGGAGAGGTTGTGGCCGCCGGTCGGGGCGCCCGCCTTGCCGGACGAGCCGGCCGGGACGGTGGCGATGCCGAGGTTGGCCTTGTCCTTGAACGCGGAGCCCTTGTAGAAGTTGGTGATCTCCCAGGGGCCCTGCATGATCGCGGCGACCTTGCCGTTGACGAACGCCTCCTGGATGTGGGCGTAGGCGTCGGCGGTGGTGTCGGCCTTGTGCAGGCCCTTGCCGTCGAAGAGGCTCAGCCAGGTGCCGTAGCCCTTCTTGGCCTCGGCGCCGGCGACGGTGATCTTCTTGGCGTCGGCGTCGACCGTGTCGGTGCCCTCGCCGTAGAGGAAGGTCTGGGCGTAGTAGGCCTGGGTGGAGCCCCAGTAGCCGTCGACGCCGGTCTTGTCCTTGATCTTGGCGGCGGCCTTCTTCAGGTCGTCCCAGGTCTTGGGGGCCTCGACGCCGGCCTTCTTGAACAGGTCCTTGTTGTAGACGAAGGCGAGGGTGTCCGTGGTGAACGGAACGCCGTAGACCTTGTCCTCGTACTTGGCCTGCTCGATCAGGCTGGGCTGGAACTTGGCCTGGTCGGCGAGGGCCTCGGTGCCGTCCAGCGGCAGGAAGAAGCCCTTCTTGGCGAAGGCGGGGGTCCAGCCGACCTCGGAGCGCAGGATGTCCGGGGCGCCCTTGGAGCCGGCGGCGGTGTCGAACTTGTTCTGCGCCTGGTCGAACGGCACGTTGACGTACTTGACCTTGACGTCCTTGTTGGCGGCCTCGAACTCCTTGACCAAGGCCTGGTACGTCGGTGCCTCGTTGGTGGCGTTGGAGGTGTCCCACCAGGTGATGGTGACCGGCCCGTCGGCGCTGTCGCCGCTGTCACTTCCGCCGCAGGCCGTCGCCGCGAGGGCGAGGGACGCCACCAGCGCGGTGGCCGCTATGCCACGCCGCATGAGATCTCCTTGAGGGTGAAAGCCCGTGTGATGCAGGGGCGGCCCCGTCTGCCTGCCCTCTGCTGTCTTGCCGACTGCGCCGTTGCGGCCGCCGGGCGACGTGAACGTAACAGCGTTGAAAGACTTACGAAAGACCTTGCAGAAAAAAAGTGCAAGGGAACGCCGAAGTTATCCGGGTGTGACCGCTCGGCGACCACCGTGAGACGCTTCTTTTCAACGGTGGAGCGGCATGGAGGCGGGTTGTGCAAGACTCTGCAAGCTCTTGCCATCACTTTCACGAGGGAGCGCGATGACGCAGCAGCCCGGGCCGCGACGGCCAACAGGTCGCCCACGGCGTCCGATTGGTGTGCAAGGCGACATACGGCCGGTACAGTCCAGTGCCGTGACCACACGGCTTGCCGACATCGCTGCTCAGGCGGGGGTCAGCGAAGCGACCGTCAGCCGCGTCCTCAACGGGAAGCCGGGCGTCGCTTCGACCACCCGCCAGTCCGTGCTGGCCGCACTCGACGTACTCGGCTACGAACGCCCCGTACGCCTGCGCCAGCGCAGCGAGGGCCTCGTCGGCCTGATCACCCCGGAGCTGGAGAACCCGATATTCCCGGCCCTGGCCCAGGTCATCGGCCAAGCCCTCACCAGGCAGGGCTACACCCCGGTGCTGGCCACACAGACGCCGGGCGGCTCGACGGAGGACGAGCTGACGGAGATGCTGGTCGACCGCGGAGTGGCCGGCATCATCTACGTCTCCGGCCTCCACGCCGACACCACCGCCGACATGCAGCGCTACGAGCGCCTGCGCGCCCAGGGTGTCCCCTTCGTCCTGGTCGACGGCTTCTCGCCCAAGGTCCAGGCACCTTTCATCTCCCCCGACGACCGCGCGGCGATGAACCTGGCCGTCACCCACCTCGCCTCGCTGGGCCACGCGCGCATCGGCCTGGCCCTTGGCCCCAAGCGCTTCGTCCCGGTGCAGCGCAAGATCGAGGGCTTCGTCCGTACGATGCAGGACCAGCTGAGCCTGCCGACGGACGTCATCGAGACCGAGCTGATCCAGCACTCGCTCTACACCCTGGAGGGCGGCCAGGCCGCCGCCACCGCTCTGATCGAGCGCGACTGCACCGCGATCGTCTGCGCCAGCGACATGATGGCGCTGGGCGCGATACGGGCGGCCCGGCAGCTCGGCCTCGACGTCCCCAAGGACATCTCGGTGGTCGGCTTCGACGACTCCCCCCTGATCGCCTTCACCGACCCGCCGCTCACCACGGTCCGCAAGCCGGTCCCGGCGATGGGCCAGGCCGCGGTACGCACGCTCCTCGAGGAGATCGGCGGGACTCCCGCCCCCCACAGCGAGTTCGTGTTCATGCCGGAGCTGGTGGTGCGGGGTTCGACCGCTTCGGCTCCCGGTGACAGGAATCGTCCCTAAGTCGTCCGCGAGGCGGAGAATAGACCGGTCCCTCCCCTGCGTTGGTATGAGTATGGAGCTGTACGCCGGCCGTAGAACGTGCGTCCTGAACCCAACCGCGGGATGATCGGTCGGGGAAGTCTTTTCTGGCAGACTCTGTGCCCATGGGTGACACCACCGTGACGACACTGGAAGGCCGGGAAGCGGCCGTTCTGCCCCCCGTCGCGGACGAGACGGGGCGGGGGCCCCTGCGCCGACTGCGCACTCCGCGCCGCCCTCGCCTCTGGTTCGAGGTCCTGCTGATCGCGGTGAGTTACTGGACGTACTCACTGATCCGCAACGCGGTGCCGGAGCAGCGGACCGAGGCCCTGCACAACGCCGACTGGCTCTGGAAGCTGGAGCACCAACTCGGCATCGCCGTCGAGGAGTCGATCAACCACGCCGTGAACTCGGTGACTTGGCTCATCGTCGGCATGAACTACTACTACGCGACGCTGCACTTCATCATCACCCTGGGCGTCCTCATCTGGCTCTACCGCAGCCACCCCGGCCGCTACGCGGCCACCCGCCTGGTCCTCTTCGCCACCACAGGCGTGGCCCTGGTCGGTTACTACCTGTACCCGCTCGCTCCCCCACGGTTGATGACCAACACCGGCTTCATCGACACGGTGCTGGTCCACGACACGTGGGGTTCGATGGCCTCGGGCGACCTGAAGAACATGTCGAACCAGTACGCGGCCATGCCGTCCATGCACATCGGCTGGTCCGTCTGGAGCGGCCTGACGATCTTCGCCCTGGCAAGGATCCCCTGGGTCCGCCTCCTGGGCCTCCTCTACCCGACGGCAACCCTGCTGGTGATCGTCGCAACGGCCAACCACTTCTGGCTGGACGCGGTAGGAGGCCTCATCTGCCTGGCGTTCGGCTACACGGTGGCCCGCCTCTGGTACGGAAAGCTGCCGTACGCACTGCCCAGGCGAGTAGCGCACGCGCCAAGGAGGGCAAGGGGACGTGCCGGGGTATCTCCGCCGGCAGCGGCGGGCGTCAACGCCGAGCAGCCTTCCGGGGAACCGAGCCGCCCGGCCGCGGACGGAGACCCCACGGCACGGCCTCGACCCCAACCACACCGTTAGGCGCTGCGCGCACCCCCACGGGCCGCAGCGCTACCCCCCGTAGAACAGCTCGTCCACCACACCCCGAGCCCGCCGGGCGGTACGCCGATACGCATCGAGCATGTCCCCGACGTGACCGAGTTCGTACCCCAGGTACCGCCCCACAGCGGCCAGCTCCCGCGGATCCGACGGAAACGTGTCGCCGGCCCGCCCCCGCACCAGCATCACGGCATTGCGCACCCGAGTGGCCAGCACCCACGCCTCGTCCAGGATCGCCGTGTCCTCGTCCGAGATGAGCCCGGCGCCGCAAGCGGCGGCGAGGGCCTCCCGGGTCCGGGTGGTCCGCAGTCCCGGCACTGCCGAGCCGTGCTGCATCTGAAGCAGCTGAACCGTCCACTCGACGTCGGAGAGCCCACCAGGCCCGAGCTTGGTGTGCAGCTTGGGGTCGGCACCGCGAGGCAGCCGCTCGGACTCCATGCGTGCCTTCAGCCGCCGGATCTCCCGCACGGCGTCCTCACCGAGCCCACCCGCGGGAAACCGCAGCGGATCGACCATCTCGATGAACCGGCGCCCCAGATCCGCGTCCCCCGCCACCGCCTCGGCCCGCAGCAGGGCCTGCGACTCCCACACCAGCGACCACCGGCGGTAGTACGCCCCGTACGAGTTCAGCGTCCGCACCAGCGGCCCCGACTTGCCCTCCGGCCGCAGATCGGCGTCGATCAGCAGCGGCGGATCCGCGCTCGGGATCTGCAGCAGCCGCCGCATCTCCTCGACGACCCGGTTCGCGGCAACGGCGGCCTCGTGCTCGTCGACGCCGTCCTGCGGCTCGTGCACGAACAGGACGTCCGCGTCACTGCCGTAACCCAGCTCCTGCCCGCCGAAGCGACCCATCCCGATGATCGCGAACCGGGTGGGCAGCGTGTCACCCCAGCCGGCCCGCACCACCGCCCGCAACGTGCCGGCCAGCGTCGCTGCCGTGAGCCCCGAGACCGCCGCCCCGACCCGGTCCACAAGGGCCCCCTGGTCGGCCTCGGGCGGCTTCGTCTCGGTGCCGTAGGAGTCGACGATGTCCGCGGCGGCCGTACGGAACAGCTCCCGCCGGCGCACCCCACGGGCCGCCGTGACCGCCTGGACGTCACCGTCGGCGCGGCGCACCGCGGCGATGATCTCCTGCTCCAGATGGCCGCGCGAGCGAGGCTCCAGCCCGCTGCCGCCGCCCCCGTTCCCGAGCAGCGCGACGGCCTCGGGCGCCCGTAGCAGCAGATCGGGGGCGAGCCGGCCGGCCGACAGCACCCGGGCGAGGTTCTCGGCGGCGGCGCCTTCGTCCCTCAACAGCCTCAGGTACCAGGGGGTCTTGCCGAGCGCGTCCGACACCTTGCGGAAGTTCAGCAGCCCCGCGTCCGGATCGGCCGAGTCGGCGAACCAGCCCAACAGGACGGGCAGCAGCGTGCGTTGGATCGCCGCCTTGCGGCTGACGCCGGAGGCCAGCGCCTCCAGATGGCGCAGGGCGGAGGCCGGATCGGCGTACCCGAGCGCGACGAGCCGCTCGCGCGCCGCCCCGGCGCTCAATCGGGCCTCGCCGGGGGCGAGTTGGGCGACCGCGTCGAGCAGCGGCCGGTAGAAGATCTTCTCGTGCAGACGCCGTACGACGCTCGCGTGCCGTCTCCACTCGCGGTTCAGCTCGGCGACCGGGTCGGCGCGCAGGCCGAGGGAGCGGCCGATGCGCCGCAGGTCGGCGTCGTCCTCGGGCACCAGGTGCGTGCGACGCAGCCGGTAGAGCTGGATACGGTGCTCCATGGAGCGCAGGAAACGGTACGCGGCGTCGAGCTGCGCGGCGTCGGCACGGCCGACGTAGCCGCCCGCGGCGAGGGCCTGCAGGGCATCGAGCGTGGTACCGCTACGCAGGGACACGTCGTCCCGTCCGTGCACCAACTGCAGCAGCTGCACGGCGAATTCGACGTCCCTCAGTCCCCCCGGCCCCAGCTTGAGCTGGCGGTCGAGGTCGGCGACGGGGATGTTCTCCACGACCCGGCGTCGCATCTTCTGCACGTCGGGAACGAAGTTCTCCCGCTCGGCGGCCTTCCAGACCAGGGGCTCCAGCGCGGCGACGTACGCCTCACCGAGCTCGATGTCGCCCGCCACCGGGCGCGCCTTGAGCAGTGCCTGGAACTCCCAGGTCTTGGCCCAGCGTTGGTAGTAGGCGAGGTGGCTGCTGAGCGTGCGCACCAGGGGGCCGTTCCTGCCCTCGGGCCGAAGGTTGGCGTCGACCGGCCAGATGGAGCCCTCGACGGTGGTCTCCGAGCAGATGCGCATCATGTGCGAGGCGATCTTGGTGGCCGACCGCAGGGCCTTGGCCTCGTCGGCGCCGTCCGCGATCTCGCCGACGAAGATGACGTCGACGTCGGAGACGTAGTTCAGCTCGTGGCCCCCGCACTTGCCCATCGCGATCACCGCCAGCCGGCACAGTGCGGCGTCCTCCGGTGCGGCGGCGCGGGCGATGGCGAGTGCGGCGCGCAGGGTCGCGGTGGCGAGGTCGGCGAGCTCGGCGGCCGTCTGGGCCAGATCGGTGGTGCCGCACACGTCACGGGCGGCGATGGACAGCAGACAGCGCCGGTAGGCGACGCGCAGGGACACCGGGTCGGTGGCCCCGGCGAGTCCGCGCTCGAACTCCTCCACGCCGGGATGCAGATCCCGCGGCTCGTACATGGCCAGTTCCTGCCAGTCGCCGGCGTGCTTGGCCAGGTGGTCGGCCAGCGCGGCGGAGGCGCCGAGCACGCCGAGCAGCCGGTCGCGCAGGGGCTTGGCCGCTATTAGCGTGTCCACCAGCTCCCGCTGGGCGGCGGGGCCGGGCTGTGCCTCGAGCAGCCGGACGAGGCCGTGCAGGGCGAGGTCGGGGTCGGCGGTGGCGCCGAGGGCCTCCAGCAGGACCGGGTCGTTCCTGACCGGCGCGAGCTCGTCGCTGTCCAGGAGGCGCTCGGCGTCCGACGGGTCGGTGAAACCGTGCCGCAGCAGCCGCGTGAAGGTACTGCTCCTGCGCCCCGGCGCCGTCATGCTCGCCCTCCCGTCCGATCGGGGTCGTGCGCGCCCGATCAAGGTCGTACCCGGTCGAGCCTAGCCGGAGAGTCCGCCAGTGGCGCCGATGAGTTCGGGTGGTCCGTGGGGTCTTCCTTGTCGAGGGACACGTCCGACGACATATTCCGCCGACACATCTGGAGGCCGTCCGATGACTGACACGCAACCGCAGACCCGGCTGGATGGGCGCTACAGCGACGAGACGGCCACGGCGGTCCCGTGGCCCGAGGCGGAGAAGCTGCTGGCCGAGGCCGAGCTGTTCTGGATCTCCACGGTACGGCCGGACGGGCGCCCGCATGTGACTCCGTTGCCGGCGGTCTGGTCCCAGGGGGCGCTGCACTTCTGCACGGGCCCGGAGGAGCGCAAGGCGCGGAATCTGGCGGCCAACCCGCACCTCGTCCTGACGACCGGCACGAACCGCTGGGACAAGGGCTACGACCTAGTGGTCGAGGGCGAGGCGGTACGGATCACCGACGAGGCCCGTCTACGCGAGCTGGCCGCGGGGTGGGAGGCGAAGTACGGCAGCTTCTGGCACTTCGACGTGGCGGACGGCTGTTTCCGGCACGGCGCGGGGCAGGCCTTCGTCTACTCGGTGGCGCCGAGCACGGTTTTCGGCTTCGGTAAGGGTGAGCCGTTCAGCCAGACTCGTTGGCGTTTTTCCTAGGAGGACCAGGAATGGACTTCACGCTCGAAGTGATCCCGCTGCCCGTGAGCGACATCGACCGGGCCCGCGATTTCTACCGGGACAAGGTCGGCTTCCACGTCGACATCGACCAGGAGGTCATGCCTGGCATGCGCATCGTCCAGCTGACGCCCCCGGGTTCCGGCTGTTCGATCGCCCTCGGCGACAGCATCTGGGACATGACGAAGGGCGAGACCGTCCCCGAGCCCGGCTCCTACCAGGGCCTCCAGCTCTGCGTGGCCGACATCAAGGCGGCCCACGCGGAACTGGTCGAACGCGGCCTCGACATCTCCGAGCCGGTCCAGTACACCCCTGACGACGGCGCCACCTTCATGTACTTCAAGGACCCCGACGGCAACGGCTGGTCGATCCAGGAGTACCGCCAGAGGGCCACGAAGCCACTGCACCAGCTCCTGACGGAACAGGTGAACGAGCGCGGGCAGTAACGCCGTGAGCAGGGCGCGGCGTCGTGAACACGACCCCGCGCCCTGCGCGAAGCCTTAGAGAACCGGCAGGTTCTTCCGCAGCTCGAAGGCCGTGACCTCGCTGCGGTACTCCTCCCACTCCTGCCGCTTGTTGCGCAGGAAGAAGTCGAAGACGTGCTCCCCCAGCGTCTCGGCGACGAGGTCGCTGCGCTCCATCAGGGACAGGGCCTCGCCCAGGTTCTGCGGCAGCGGCTCGATGCCCATCGCGCGGCGCTCGGCGTTGGACAGGGCCCAGACGTCGTCCTCGGCGCCGGGCGGGAGCTCGTAGCCCTCCTCGATGCCCTTGAGGCCGGCGGCCAGCAGGAGGGCGTACGCCAGGTACGGGTTGGCGCCGGAGTCCAGGGACCGGACCTCGACCCGCGCCGAGCCCGTCTTGCCGGGCTTGTACATCGGGACGCGGACCAGGGCCGAGCGGTTGTTGTGGCCCCAGCAGATGTACGAGGGGGCCTCGCCGCCGGCGCCCGCGGTGCGCTCCGAGCCGCCCCAGATGCGCTTGTAGGAGTTCACCCACTGGTTGGTGACCGCGGAGATTTCCGCCGCGTGCCGCAGCAGGCCCGCGATGAAGGAGCGGCCGACCTTGGAGAGCTGGTACTCGGCGCCCGACTCGTAGAACGCGTTGCGGTCGCCCTCGAACAGGGACAGGTGCGTGTGCATGCCGCTGCCCGGGTGCTCGGAGAACGGCTTCGGCATGAAGGTCGCCTGGACGCCCTGCTCCAGCGCCACCTGCTTCATGACCAGGCGGAACGTCATGATGTTGTCCGCCGTGGACAGTGCGTCGGCGTAGCGCAGGTCGATCTCCTGCTGGCCCGGCGCGCCCTCGTGGTGGGAGAACTCGACGGAGATGCCCATCGACTCCAGCATGGTGATCGCCTGGCGGCGGAAGTCCATGCCGATGTTCTGCGGGGTGTGGTCGAAGTACCCCGACTCGTCGGCCGGGGTGGGCCGGGAGCCGTCCAGGGGCTTGTGCTTCAGCAGGAAGAACTCGATCTCGGGGTGCGTGTAGAAGGTGAACCCCAGGTCGGAGGTGCGGGCCAGGGCGCGCTTGAGGACGTAGCGCGGGTCCGCGAAGGACGGGGAGCCGTCCGGCATGAGGATGTCGCAGAACATGCGGGCGGTGCCGGGGGCCTCGGCGCGCCAGGGCAGGATCTGGAAGGTCGACGGGTCCGGCTTGGCGATCATGTCGGACTCGTACACCCGGGCGAATCCCTCGATGGCGGAGCCGTCGAAGCCGATGCCCTCGTCGAAGGCCTGCTCCAGCTCGGCGGGGGCCACGGCCACCGACTTGAGGAAACCCAGCACGTCCGTGAACCACAGGCGTACGAACCGGATGTCGCGCTCCTCCAACGTCCGGAGCACGAACTCCTGCTGCTTGTCCATCTTGCGCTTCCCCATCCTTGCTGGTCAGGCCGCCTGTCTCCGGTGCGGCGGGAGGCGGTCGGGCACCTGAGCATCACACCACAACACCGTTTCAGGCGCGTTGCGCACCTTGATCGCCACAGCGATCTCCGATCGAACGCCCGGCAAACGGCAGGTGTCCCGCCGCGGTGCCCGGTGAACTGCTCTGCCGCCCATAGTGCCTGCTCGGACCGACATCCGTAACGCCCGGTCCCCCAGGACCCACCCCGCTTTAATTTGCATCTCAGATGCAAGTTTTAATGAGGGGCGGGCGGCCGCCCCTGCGCCGCCCGGTCGAGCCCGAGGAGACCCGATGCTGTCCGAGCAGTCCGTCGCCACCGTGCGTGCCACCCTTCCCGTCGTCGGCGGCGCCATCGACGAGATCAGCGAGCGCTTCTACGCCGGGCTGTTCGCGGCCCGCCCCGAGCTGCTGCGCGACCTGTTCAACCGCGGCAACCAGGCGGCCGGCACCCAGCGCCAGGCCCTCGCGGGGTCGATCGCCGCGTTCGCGACGTACCTCGTGGACCACCCCGACGACCGGCCCGACGCGATGCTGGGCCGCATCGCCCACAAGCACGCCTCCCTGGGCGTCACGGCGGAGCAGTACGCGCTCGTCCACGAGCACCTGTTCGCCGCGATCGCCGACGTGCTCGGCGAGGCCGTCACGCCCGCGGTCGCGGCCGCCTGGGACGAGGTCTACTGGCTGATGGCGAACGCCCTGATCGCGATCGAGAAGCGGCTGTACGAGGAGCGCGGCGGCAGCGCATGGCGGGAGTGGGAGGTCGTCGGACGCGTCGAGGAGACCGCGGACGTGGCCACCTTCCGGCTGCGCCCCGCCGACGGCCGCCCGACGGCGGACTTCCGGGCCGGGCAGTACGTCTCCGTCCAGGTCGAGCTGCCGGACGGGGCTCGGCAGATACGCCAGTACAGCCTCTCGGCCGCGCCCGGTTCGCCCCTGCGCCAGATCAGCGTGAAGCGGGTCCGCGGCGGCACGGCTCCCGACGGCGAGGTCTCGAACCACCTCCACGCGCGCGTGCACGTCGGCGACCGGCTGCGCGTGTCGGCGCCGTACGGCGATCTCGTCCTGGCCGGGAACCCGGCCGGCAACGGCACGGCCGCACCACTGCTCCTCGCCTCCGCCGGCATCGGCGTGACCCCGATCGTCGCCATGCTGGGGCAGCTCGCGGACACCGGGCACCAGGGCCCCGTGGTCGTCGTGCACGGCGACCGCTCCCCCGTCGAGCACGCCCTGCGCGCCGACCACGAGGCGTACGCCGGGAAGCTGCCGGACGCGTCGGTCCACTTCTGGTACGAGGAGGGCGCCGACCACTACGAGGGCGGCGCCGACGCCTCCCACCGCGCCGGCCGGGTCGACCTCACCGGCATCGCCGTTCCGAAGGGCACGCGCGCGTACCTGTGCGGTCCGCTGCCCTTCATGCGGGCGGTGCGGGCGCAGCTGATCGGGAAGGGTGTGGCACCGGCCGACATCCACTACGAGGTGTTCGGCCCCGACCTCTGGCTCGCGCAGGAGAGCTGAAGCCGGGCCGGCCTCAGGGTGCCCGGCCGATCTGGAGGAGCAGCGGCCCGGTGGGGTCAGCGGTCACGTCGCCCAGCGTCAGCGGGTCCAGCGAGGCGAAGAAGGCCTCCTGGGCCCGGCGCAGCGCACCGCGCAGCCGGCACCCGGTGTTGAGCGGACAGGGGCTGTCGCCCTCGCACTCGACGACATCGCCGTCCCCCTCGAAGGCGCGCACGACCGCGCCGACCGAGGCGGTACGGCCCCTGTCGCTGAGCGACAGCCCGCCGCCGCGGCCCCGGCGGGCGTCCACCAGGCCCAGGTGCTGCAGCTCGGCGACGACCTTGGCGGCGTGCGTGTACGGCACCTCCATGTCCGCCGCGACCTCGCGGGTCGTCGGCGTGGCACCCTCCAGGACGGCGAGCCGCATGAGGAGTCGCAGGGCCAGGTCGGTGGAGCGCAACAGCCGCATGTACGGCAGCGTAGATAATGCGCATCCGCGGTTCAAAATATTCGGGAAGCGACCCTCGGCCGACCGGCGGGATCATCCCGATCCGGCCTTTCCTCTGTCCTCTCGACATCCTCTCTACGAGATGTCACACCTTCCCCATTACGATCAGCGGACCCGACCGTCCCTTTCCCCAGAAGGACAACACCTCATGGGCTCCGCCAAGAACAAGAGCAACGCGGCTCGCAAGGCGCGAATAGAGGAGATGCGGCGTGCCGAGCATGCCCGTGAGCGCCGTAACCGCTTCCTCACCATCGCGTCCAGCGTGGTGGTCGTCGTCGGTCTCGTGGCCGCCGGTGTCGTCCTGGTCCGGTCGCAGTCCGATGCCGACAAGGACGAGGCGAAGCGGCCGGCCGACAAGATCCCCGGGAAGTTCGTCACGGGGAAGGACGGCGTGAAGACGTGGAGCAAGAAGCTGTCGAGCACCCACGTCGAGACCAGTGTCGGGTACCCGATGGAGCCCCCGGTGGGCGGCGACCACCACCGGGCGTGGATGAACTGCAACGGCGACCTCTACGACAAGGAACTCGCGAAGGAGAACGCCGTGCACTCGCTGGAGCACGGCGCGGTCTGGGTGACCTACACGTCCAAGGCCGCCAAGGCCGACGTCGAGGCGCTGTCGGCGAAGGTCAAGCAGACGCCGTACACGCTGATGAGCCCGGACGAGAAGCAGCAGGACCCGATCATGCTCAGCGCGTGGGGGCACCAGCGCACGGTGACGAGCGCGAGCGACCCGAACGTCGCCAAGTTCTTCGAGAAGTACGTCCAGGGCGAGCAGACGCCCGAGCCCGGCGCGCCGTGCACGGGCGGTCTGTCGGAGTGAGGCAGCACGTCGGCCGGACAGCGGGGACCGCGGCGGCCGTGCTCGTCGCGGTCGGCGCGCTCACCTACGCGGTCGCCGAGGACGGCGGTTCGAGCGGGACGCCGGGCGCCGACTCGGCGGACGCCGGGTTCGCGCGTGACATGGCGGTGCACCACCAGCAGGCCGTGGAGATGTCGTACATCGTGCGCGACCGTACGAAGGACGAGGAGATCCGGCGGCTCGCGTACGACATCGCGCAGACCCAGGCCAACCAGCGCGGCATGCTGCTGGGCTGGCTGGACCTGTGGGAGCTGCCGAAGGTGTCGTCGGACGCGCCGATGACCTGGATGGGCATGGGTGACATGCCCGCCGGCGAGGACGGCGCGCTGATGCCGGGCATGGCGACCAACACGGAGATGAAGCAACTTCAGGGGCTCAGCGGCAAGCAGGCGGAGATCTTCTTCCTCCAGTTGATGACGGCCCATCACAAGGGCGGCATCCACATGGCCGAGGGCTGTGTCGACAAGTGCGCGGTCGGCGTGGAGAAGCGGCTCGCGCAGACCATGGTGAACGGGCAGCAGTCGGAGATCGACCTGATGGCGGACATGCTGAAGGAGCGGGGCGCGAAGCCGCGGCCCTGACGTCGCCAACTGTTTCCGCAGCTGCCGCCGCGGCTGTCGAAATGGCTTTGTCATTAGGTTAGTTGGGACCTTCTTGGTCCGGGTATTCCCCTGGCGTGAACGGTTCGTCGCTTAAGTGGCCACCGTCGGGTGATCCACTCGCACACACGAACCGCACAGGGGGTTCCATGAGATCGAACCGTGCCGCGCTGCGCGCCTCGGTGAGCTTGGCGGCGACACTGCCTCTCCTCACCGGCGCGCTGGCGCTCGGCATACCCGTGGCGCACGCCGCGGACCAGGGCCGCGACACACTCGCCGGCACCAAGCCCGCCTGGGCCACGGCCAGGGCGGACCGGGGCGCGGCGGCGGACAGCGCCCGGGTCTCCGCACGGGTCTACCTGGCGGGCCGGGACGCGGCCGGCCTCGCCGCCTATGCGAAGGCCGTGTCGGACCCGAGCTCGGCGTCGTACGGCAAGTACCTCAGCGCCGGCCTGGCCCAGGACCGTTTCGGCGCGACCAAGGCACAAGTGGCCGCCGTCAGGAGCTGGTTGCAGTCGGCCGGTCTGAAGGTCACGGGTGTCACGCAGCACCATGTCGCCGTCACCGGCCGGGTGGCCGCCGCGGAGAAGGCGTTCGGCACCCAGCTGCACAACTACACCAAGGGTGCGAGGACCTACCGCGCGCCCACGGCGACCGCGTCGGTGCCGGACAGCCTCAAGGGCGCCGTCCTGACGGTCACCGGTCTGGACAATGCGCCGCACCTGGCGAGCCACCAGGACCAACTCCCGCCGCCGGAGACGGTGTTCCGCAATGCCGGGCCCTTCTCGACGTACCACGGCTCGAAGGTGGCGACCACGCTGCCGGACGCGTACGGCGCGAAGATCCCGTACGCCGTCAAGGGCTACACAGGCAAGCAGCTGCGCGCCGCGTACGGCGCGGGCAAGCGGACCGGCAAGGGCGTGCGCATCGCCATCACCGACGCGTACGCCTCCCCGACCATCGCCTACGACGCGGGCACCTACGCGAAGCGCAACGGCGACGCGGCCTGGAAGAGCGGCCAGTTGCGCCAGGTCCTGCCCGCGCAGTACACGCGGACCGAGGAGTGCGGCGCGGCCGGCTGGTACGGCGAGGAGACCCTCGACGTCGAGGCCGTGCACGCGGTCGCGCCCGGCGCGCAGGTCACCTATGTGGGCGCCGCGTCCTGCTACGACGAGGACCTGCTGGACTCGCTCAGCAGAATCGTCGACAACCACCTGGCCGACCTCGTCTCCAACTCCTGGGGCGAGACCGAGGACGCCCAGACGCCGGACCTCGCGGCCGCCTACGACCAGGTCTTCCAGTTCGGCGCGGTCGAGGGTATCGGCTTCTACTACTCCTCCGGCGACGACGGCGACGAGGTCGCGAGCAGCGGCACCAAGCAGGTGGACATCCCGGCGAGTTCGGCGTGGGTGACGGCGGTCGGCGGTACCTCGCTGGCGGTCGGCAAGGGCGACAAGTACCTCTGGGAGACCGGCTGGGGCACCGAGAAGGCGGTCCTGTCGGCCGACGGGAAGAGCTGGACCGGCTTCCCGGGCGCGTTCAACTCGGGCGCGGGCGGCGGCACCAGCAAGACGGTCGCCGAGCCGTACTGGCAGAAGGGCGTCGTGCCGGACGCGCTCGCCAAGGCCAACAGCACCGGCGGCAACCGCGTCGTCCCGGACATCGCGGCGATCGCCGACCCGAACACCGGGTTCCTGGTGGGCCAGACGCAGACCATGCCGGACGGAACGACGCAGGCCTACGACGAGTACCGCCTCGGCGGCACCTCGCTCGCGGCGCCGGTGGTCGCGGCCGTCCAGGCCCTCGCGCAGGAGGCTCGCGGCGGCAAGCCGCTCGGCTTCGCCAACCCGGCGATCTACGCCCGGTACGGCTCGAAGGCGTACCACGACGTCACCGACGACCCGACGGGCTCCGGCCTCGCGGTCGCCCGCGTCGACTACGTCAACGGCTACGACGCGACGGGCGGCCTGACCACGTCCGTGCGCACCCTCGGCAAGGACAGCTCCCTGAAGGCCGTGAAGGGCTACGACGACGTGACGGGCGTGGGGACGCCCGCGGGCGGCTATGTGGAGTCGTACCGGGGTCGCTGAGCGGCGGCAACGCGGCACGAGCAGGGCACGAGCACGGCACAAAAAGGCGCCCCGCCGACGGGGGAAGATCGGCGGGGCGCTGTGGTGCCGCAGTGGTTCAGGGGTGGCCGAGCCCGGCAGGGCTCAGTGGACCGAGTGCTCCTCCAGCGGGAACGTTCCGCCGACCACGTCGTCCGCGAACGCCTTCGCAGCGTTGCCCATGACCTCGCGGAGGTTGGCGTATTGCTTGACGAACTTGGGGACGCGGCCGCCGGTCAGGCCCAGCATGTCCGTCCAGACCAGGACCTGGGCGTCGGTCTCGGCACCGGCGCCGATGCCGACGGTCGGGATGTGGAGTACCCGGGTCACCTCGGCGGCCAGTTCGGCCGGCACCAGCTCCAGGACGACCGCGAACGCGCCCGCGTCCTGGACCGCCTTCGCGTCCCGCAGGAGTTGCGCGGCGGCTTCCTCGCCGCGGCCCTGGACGCGGTAGCCCATGGCGTTGACGGACTGCGGGGTCAGGCCGATGTGGGCCATGACCGGGATGCCGGACTCGACCAGCAGGCGGATCTGCTCGTGCGAGCGCTCGCCGCCCTCCAGCTTGACCGCCCCGACGCCGGCCTCCTTGACCAGCCGGGTCGCCGAGCGCAGCGCCTGCACCGGACCCTCCTGGTACGAGCCGAAGGGCAGGTCGCCGACGATCAGGGCGCGGGAGGTGCCGCGTACGACGGCCGCCGAGAGCATGGTCATCTCGTCGAGCGTCACGGGCACGGTGGTCTCGTAGCCGAGGTGGCAGTTGCCCGCCGAGTCGCCGACGAGCATGACCGGGATGCCGGCCTCGTCGAAGACGGACGCGGTCATCGCGTCGTACGCGGTGAGCATGGGCCACTTCTCGCCCCGCTCCTTGGCGAGGCCGATGTCGCGAACGGTGATACGGCGTGTGCCCTTCCCCCCGTACAGCGCCTTGCTGCTGCCGTCGGAGGTCTTCGCCTGAGGCGTCTGGGCAGCCGAAAGCTGCGTCATTGCAACGGCTCCTTCTGTCATCTCGAGGCGCCCTTACGGCGTCCCCGGATCCCCTCCATGGTGGCACCTCGTGCCAGGGACGGCCAGACCTCCCTGTGTGAGTTCCGCCCTGGTTTCCGCCCGGTGTTCCGTCCCGCGTAAGTACTCGGTAAGAATTTAAGATACGAGACGGTTCCGTATCGTAAAGGCGGTAGCGTCGACGGCATGACTTCTCCCGCCGCCACAGCCCCCCGCATACCGGAAGCCGTGCACCGGCGCCGTTGGGCGATCCTCGCCGTGCTGATGCTGAGCCTGCTGATCGTCGTCCTGGACAACTCGATCCTGAACGTCGCCATCAAGACCATTTCCACCCCGGCCCCGACCGGCCTCGGCGCCACCCAGAGCGAGCTGGAGTGGGCGATCAACGCCTACACCCTCGTCTTCGCGGGCCTGCTGTTCAGCGCGGGCATCCTCGGCGACCGGCTCGGCCGCAAGAAGGTCCTGCTCGGCGGGCTCGCCGTCTTCGGGATCGGCTCCGCCCTCGCCGCGTTCTCCGGCTCGCCCGGCGAGCTCATCACCTTCCGCGCGGTGATGGGCCTCGGCGCCGCCTTCGTCATGCCGGCCACCCTCGCCGTCCTGATGAACGTCTTCGAGCGCGAGGAGCAGCCCAAGGCCATCGGCATCTGGGCGGGCGGTGTCGGGCTCGCCATCGCCATCGGGCCCATCACGGGCGGCGTGCTGCTCGACCACTTCTGGTGGGGGTCCGTCTTCCTCATCAACGTGCCGATCGTGCTGCTCGCGCTCGCGCTGATGCTGTGGCTGGTCCCGGACTCGCGTGACCCGAAGCCCGGCCGTATCGACCCCGTCGGCGTCGTGCTCTCCGTCGTCGGCCTCGTCCTGCTCGTCTACGGCATCATCAAGGGCGGCCAGCTCGCCGACTTCACCAACCCGACGGTCCTCGCGACCATCGGCTCCGGCGTCGCCGTGCTCGCCGCGTTCGTCGTGTTCGAGAAGCGCAGCGACCATCCGTCCATCGACGTCACGTACTTCCGCAACAAGGTCTTCTCGGCCGCGATCGGCGTGATCGCGCTGGTGTTCTTCGCCCTGATGGGCGTGACGTTCTTCTCGGTCTTCTACACCCAGAGCGTGCGCGGCTACTCGCCGTTGGAGACCGGCCTGCTGATGCTGCCGCTCGCCGCCGCCCAGATGATCTTCGCCCCGCGCGCCCGGCTCGTCGTCGACCGGTTCGGCAACCGCGCCACCACCACCGGCGCCATGCTGCTGATCGCCGCCACGCTGGCCGCGTTCGCCACGTTCGAGGCGGACACGCCGATCTGGATCCTGGAGGTGGTCTTCTTCCTCATGGGCACCGCGATGGCGCACATCATGACCCCGGTCAGCGTCGTCATCATGCAGGCCCTGCCCCGCGAGAAGGCCGGCTCCGCCTCCGCGCTCAGCAACACCTTCCGGCAGGTCGGCGGCGCGCTCGGCATCGCCGTGCTGGGCTCGGTCCTGTCGACCGCGTACCGGGGTGACATCGAGGACCGGCTCACGGTGCTGCCGGAGGGCCTGCGGCACACCGCGGGCGAGTCCATCGAGGCCACGCTCGGCGTCGCGGACCGGCTCGGTCCCCGGGGCGACGCGCTCGTCGGAGCGGCCCACGACGCCTTCCTGCACGCCATGCACGTCACCGCCCTGTGGGGCGCGGGCGTCGCGGTGCTCGGTGCGGTGGTCGTCGGGCTGTTCCTGCCGGGGCGGCCGGCGGCACCTCAGGAGGGCGAGACGGAACGGGAGTTGGCGGCAGCGGAGTAGGAGACGGGGGGCACTACAGGTGCCGACGCGCGCCTCGTACCCCGCGGCGTAGTGCACGCCGACGCCGTACACCAGGGAGAATCACCCCAACCCACGGAAAGGACCGAGCCACGTGAGCCTCGCCGACAGCCGGCCCCGGCAGGACGGCCCCACCCGGGGCCGCCCCCGCAGCGAGGCCGTGGAGCGGTCCATCATGGAGGGCGTCCTCAAGCTGCTGGAGGACGGCGTGCCGCTCGCGGAGCTGTCCATCGAGCGCATCGCCCGTACCGCGGGGGTCGGCAAGGCCACCATCTACCGCCGCTGGAGCGGCAAGGAGGAGCTCTTCGTCGAGGTCGTGCGGGCCGCCGAGCCGCCGGACCCCGAACTGCCCGGCACCTCGGTGCGCGACGATCTCGTGGCGCTGCTCGAACAGTTGCGGCAACGCGGTCTGATGACCCGTTCGTCGGTGCTCCTGCACAACGCCATCGCCCAGATGAAGAGCAGCCCGAAGATCTGGGACGCCTATCACGCGACCGTCGTCGAGCCGCGGCGCAGGAAGCAGCACGCGATTCTGCTCCGTGGGCAGGAGAACGGTGAACTGCGCGCGGACATCGACGTCGACGTGATGAACGACATGATCTTCGGACCGATGCTGGTGCGTGCCGTCATGCGCCCGGACGCGGAACTTCCGGAAGGCCTGGCGGAGCAGATGGCCGACACCGTGCTGGAGGGTCTACGGCCCGTCAGTTCACACACCCCGTAGATCGAATGTGCGCGTTTCGTCACAGAGCGCGCTTTCCCCGGGTGCACCCGGAACTCCTGGAGGCGACTTGTACGTCCTCGCCCCCGTACGGCCGTCATGAGTACGGCGGGATCGGAGCCGATCATCCCCTAGGGTTTCTCTGGGCGCGGGGGGACGACGGTGTTGCACGGCAGGTAGTGAGGCGACGGTATGGCGCAGCAGGCGTATGTGACGGAGACGGACAACGGAGGCTCGGGTCCCGAGCGCCGGGAACCCGGGCTTCAGCGCCTGACGAACCGACTGAAGAGCCTGGTCGCGGGCTGGCGCGGAGACCCGCGCGTATGGCGCCGCGGCCTCGTCCTGGCCGCCCTCGCGGTGATCCTCGCCCTGGTGATGCTGCTGCACGCACAGATCCCGAACGCGATCGGCAATCTCGGCAGCCTGACAGAGACGTTCCTGCCCTGGCTGGGCCTTTTCGTGCCGGTGCTGCTCCTGCTGGCCCTCGTCCGCAGGTCCGCGACCGCGCTGATCGCCGTGCTGGTCCCGGCGATCGTGTGGCTGAACCTCTTCGGCGGCCAGCTCACCGACAAGACCGGCGTCGGCGGTGACCTCACGGTGGCCACGCACAACGTCAACGCCGACAACAGCGATCCGGCCGGCACCGCCCGGGACGTGGCCGCGTCGGGCGCGGACGTGGTGGCCCTGGAGGAACTGACGGCCGGGGCGGTCCCGACGTACGAGAAGGCGCTCGCGTCGACGTACAAGTACCACTCGGTGCAGGGCACGGTCGGACTGTGGAGCAAGTACCCGCTGAGCGGCGTCAAGCCCGTCGACATCAAGCTGGGCTGGGTCCGTGCCATGCGGGCCGCGGTGGCCACGCCGTCCGGGCAGGTCGCGGTGTACGTCGCCCATCTGCCGTCGGTGCGGGTGAAGGTGGAGGCGGGGTTCACCGCCCGGCAGCGCGACAAGAGCGCCGACGCGCTGGGCGAGGCCATCAACGACGAGCCGCTCGGCAAGGTCGTCCTGCTCGGCGACCTGAACGGCACGATGAACGACCGCGCGCTCAACGCCGTGACCGCTCAGATGCGCTCGACGCAGGGCGCGTCGGGCAGCGGGATGGGGTTCAGCTGGCCGGCGTCGTTCCCGATGGCCCGGATCGACCAGATCATGGTGCGTGGCCTGGAGCCGTTGAGCTCCTGGACGCTGCCGGAGACCGGGAGCGACCATCTGCCGGTGGCGGCGCGTGTGAAGGTCGACACATCCGCGTCCTGAAAATCCCTGGTCAGCGCCGTCTGGACGGGTCTCGGCAACCGGAGTGTCAGCTGCTGGAATACCGGGCCTGAGAGACTTTGTTCCGTACTTGAACATACGGAACGAACATCACGGAGTACGACGACTCCGCTCTCGACCCTGAAAGGCAAAGGCACTTCATGCCCCTGGCCCTGCTCGCCCTGGCCGTCGGCGCCTTCGGCATAGGTACGACCGAGTTCGTGATGATGGGCCTGCTGCCCGAAGTCGCGAACGACCTGGACATCTCGATTCCCACCGCCGGGCATCTGGTCTCGGCGTACGCCCTCGGCGTCGTCATCGGCGCCCCGCTGCTGGCCGCGGTCACGGCACGCATGCCCCGCCGCACCGTCCTGATCGGCCTGATGGCCCTGTTCGTCGCGGGCAACGCCCTGTCCGCCTTCGCCCCCGACTACCACTGGCTGATGGCCGCCCGCTTCCTCAGCGGTCTGCCGCACGGCGCCTTCTTCGGCGTCGGCGCGGTCGTGGCGACGAGCATGGTCGCGCCGGAGCGCAAGGCCCGCTCCGTGTCGCTGATGTTCCTCGGCCTGACGATGGCGAACGTCGCGGGCGTGCCGGTGGCCACGCTGATGGGCCAGAGCCTGGGCTGGCGGGCCACCTTCCTCGGCGTGAGCACGATCGGCCTGGCCGCGATGGCCGCGCTGGCGCTGCTCATCCCGCGCGCCGAGGCGCACACGGCTCCCCAGTCGGGCCTGCGCGGCGAGCTGGCCGCCCTGCGCTCCCTGCCGGTGTGGCTGGCGCTCGGCACGACGGTCGCGGGCTTCGGGGCGCTCTTCGCCGCGTACAGCTACATCACACCGATGCTCACCGACGCCGCCGGGTACACCGACGCCAGCGTGACGCTGCTGCTGGCGCTGTTCGGTGTCGGCGCGACGGCGGGCAACCTGCTGGGCGGACGCCTGGCGGACCACGCGATGCGGGGGACGCTGTTCGGGGGCATGCTCTCGCTGGTGCTGGTCCTGGCTCTCTTCCCGCTCCTGATGTCGACGGCGTGGAGCGCGGCCCTCGCAGTGATCCTGCTGGGTATGGCGGCCTTCGCCACGGGCTCCCCGCTCCAGCTGATGGTGATGGAGAAGGCGTCCAGCGCCCCGTCGCTGGCCTCCTCGGCCAACCAGGCGGCCTTCAACCTCGCCAACGCGGGCGGTGCCTGGATCGGCGGCCTCGCCCTCGCGGCGGGCCTCGGGGTCACCTCTCCGGCCCTCGCGGGCGCCGCGCTGGCCGTCCTCGGGCTCGGAGTCGCGGGCACCGCGTACGCGGTGGACCGGCGACGGGTCGCTCCGCGGGCTCGGCGACAGCGGGTGGTTGCGGGACAGGTTCCGGAGCGGGCCGAAGCAGTTCGGCACTGAGCGTCGACGTCACGGACGCGTTCCCCTCGCCCCTCGGGTGTCGCCCTGTCGGTGTCTTGTCGGCTCTGTCGGTGAGCTGTCGGTGGTTTGTCGGTGCGGCCTGACAACGTCGTCCCCATGACGCGAATCGACATGAACCCCGGCGGCGCCGGCAGCGCCGTATCCGTGCGGGGGTTGGTCAAGCACTACGGCGAGACCAAAGCTCTGGACGGTGTCGACCTGGATGTGCGCGAGGGCACCGTGATGGGCGTGCTCGGGCCGAACGGGGCCGGCAAGACCACCCTCGTGCGCATCCTGTCCACACTGCTGACGCCGGACGCCGGTGAGGCCACCGTCGCCGGATACGACGTCCTGCGACAGCCCCGGCAGCTGCGGAGGGTGATCGGGCTGACCGGTCAGTACGCCTCCGTCGACGAGAAGCTCCCCGGGTGGGAGAACCTGTACCTCATCGGGCGGCTCCTGGACCTGCCCCGCAAGGAGGCACGCACGCGTGCCGACGAGCTGCTGGAGCGGTTCTCGCTGACCGACGCTGCCAAGCGGCCCGCGGCGACCTACTCCGGCGGCATGCGGCGGCGGCTCGACCTGGCCGCCTCCATGATCGGCCGGCCCACGGTGCTGTTCCTCGACGAGCCGACCACGGGCCTCGACCCGCGGACCCGCAACGAGGTGTGGGCCGAGGTCAAGGCCATGGTCGGGGACGGCGTGACCGTGCTGCTGACCACCCAGTACATGGAGGAGGCCGAGCAGCTCGCCTCCGAGCTGACGGTCGTCGACCGGGGCAAGGTCATCGCGGGCGGGGGCATCGAGGAGCTCAAGGCCAAGGTGGGCGGGCGGACCCTACGGATCCGACCGACCGACGCCCTGCAGCTGCGGCCCCTCGCCGGATACCTCGACGACCTCGGCATCACCGGCCTGGCGACCACCACCGTGGACACCGAGACCGGCACCCTGCTCGTCCCGGTGCTCAGCGACGAGCAGCTCACCGCCATCGTCGGCGCCGTCACCGCGCGAGGCATCACCCTCGCCTCCATCTCCACCGAACTGCCCAGCCTGGACGAGGTGTTCCTGTCCCTCACCGGCCACCGTGCCAGTGCCCCGCAGGACGCCGTGCCCGCCGACGACCGCGAGGAGGTCGCCGTATGAGCGCCGCCACCACAACTCCGAACACGGCGGCCGCCGCCGACGCCCGCATCTCCCTGCGGGCGCATCTGCGGCACACCGGTGCGCTCGTACGCCGCAACCTCCTGTGGATCCGCCAGGACCCGGAGTCGATGTTCGACGCCATCCTGATGCCGATCGTCTTCACGCTGCTGTTCGTGTACGTCTTCGGCGGCTCGATCGGACAGGCGCTCGGCGGCGGCCAGGAGGACTACGTCCAGTACGTGGTGCCCGGCATGATGGCCATGATGGGCATGAGCATGGCCATGTCGGTCGGGACCGGATTCAACCAGGACTTCAACACCGGCGTCATGGACCGCTTCCGGTCCCTGCCGATCGGGCGCGGCTCGGTGCTCTTCGCCAAGATCGCGGTGGAGCTCCTGCGCATGATGATCGCCACCACGATCATGCTGATCGTCGGCGTCCTGGTCGGCTTCGACATCACCAACTGGGGCGGGCTGCTCGCGGCCGTGGCGCTGGCCGCACTGTTCGGGTCGGCGCTGATGTGGGTCTTCCTCACCCTCGGCGTGATCCTGAAGAGCGCGCAGTCCGTACAGGGACTCGGCTTCCTGGTGCTGATGCCGCTCCAGTTCGGCTCGTCGATCTTCGCGCCGACCACGTCGATGCCGGGCTGGCTGCAGTCCTTCACGGACGTCAACCCGCTGTCCTCGCTCGCGGACGCCGCGCGCGGCCTGATGGTGGGCGGCCCGGTTGCGCACGACCTGTGGGTGACCGTCGCCTGGTCGGTGGGCCTTACGGCCATCATGGCGCCGATCGCGATCCACAAGTTCCGCACGAAGAACTGACGTTCCGTACGAAGAACTGACGTTCCGTACGAGGAGCCGACGTCTCCGTCCTACGAACCGGCGGACGTCAGATCAGGGCGGTGGCCTCCCGGGAGGAGAGGCCACCGCCCTCCGTGTACGCGGCCTCGTAGGCCGCGTCGCCGAGCACCGCGCGGGTGCGCTGCGCCGCCCCTTCGTACACCTTGCGCTCGTGTGTCGACGCGACGTACCGGGCCGGCAGCAGCCCGTCGGAGGCGCCGAGGCAGCGGGCGGCGTCGCGGGCGCGGCAGCCGCCGTCGACGCGGGCCAGGGCGAAGGCGGCGGTGCTCAGAAACGCCGAGCGCATGTGCGGGGCGATGGCCTCGGACAGCGGTTCCTCGGCGCGTTCCAGGGCGCGCTTGATCGTGGCCAGGGACCGCTCGTAGCGGGCGTCCGCCGCGTCCAGCCAGGCCTCCGCACCGAGAATGAAGGCATCGAAGACGACAAAGTGGGCGATCTTGAACTGCTCGCGCAACAGCCGGAGTTGCTCACGTGCCTCGGCGATCCGGCCGCTCATGCCGAGCCGGCCGGCCAGGATCAGCCGGGCGAACGGCATCGCCTGGTCGTTCCCGCCGCTCGCCTCGTCGATGACCGCACGCAGCAGCCGCTCGCCCCGCTCGACCTCGCCCGCCTCGATCATGACGCTGCCGAGCCGGGCCCTGAGAACGCCCTTCTGGGCATGGGCGCCGAGCCGTTCGGCCCGCTCGATCGCCGCCTCGTAGTTCGCGGCGGCCCTGTCCCACGCACCCATGCGTTCGCATGCCTCGGCGCGGGCGGCGAGGGCCTCGGCGGTGCCCCACAGGTCGCCGAGACGCTCGTAGATCTCCAGCGACTCCTCGGCATCGCGGATGGCGTCGCCCTCGCCCGCCCAGTCGCTGCGGTTGGCGTACATGTTGGCACGCCACTGCAGGCTCGCCGCGAGCTCCCAGTCGTACCCGGGCGTCTCGCGGGAGGTGCGGACGGTGGCGTCGAGGACGGTGCGCAGCCGCTCCATGTCCCCGGTGAGCATGACGGCGAAGATCCACAGGTAGCCGGGCAGCCGGCAGGTCTGCGGCATGCCCGGCTCGTAGGTGGCGGCGATGGCACGCAGCTTGGCCTGTGCCCCGGGGGTCTGCCAGGCCTCCAACTCGGTGTCCATGCAGGCGAGATGGACGAGATGGACACCGCGCCGCGCCTCTTCGAGGGCCTCCCCGGTCCACGGGGGCGGAGTGTCCGTGCAGCGCTCCCACACCGGCTGCGCGGGGCGGACCGGCTCGGCGAAGGGGTCGGGGCCGAGGGTCTGGACCTCGCGGGACCAGTTGCGGGCCTCGATCCGCAGTTCGCGCATCTGCCAGTACCAGGCCAGCGACAGGATCAGGCACAACGCCTCCTGCTCGTCGCGGCCGGCGACCGCGTGGCGCAGGGCGATGCGCAGATTCTCGTACTCGCGTTCCAGGCGCTCGATGGCGGCGAGCTGGCCGGGGCCGCGCAGCAACGCGTCGGTGATGCGGGCGAGTTCGCGGTAGTACGTCAGATGCGCGCGCTCGGCCTCGGCGCGCCGGCCGGTCTCGTCGAGGCGCTCACCGGCGTACTCGGCGACCGTCTCCAGGAGCCGGTAGCGCATCGCGCCGTCCGCCGAAGGGGCGGCCACCACCAGGGACTTGTCGACGAGGGAGCCGAGCGAATCCAGGGCTGCGGGTCCGCACACGGCCTCGGCGGCGGTGAGGTCGCAGCCGCCCGCGAAGACGGACAGCCGCCGCAGCACGTCGCGTTCGTCCTGGTCGAGCAGTTCCCACGACCAGTCGACGACCGCCCGCAGGGTCTGCTGGCGGGGGCGGACGGTGCGGCTGCCGGAGGTGAGCAGGCGGAAGCGGTCGTCCAGCCGGTCCGCGATCTGGCGTGGGGTGAGCATGCGGAGCCGGGCGGCGGCGAGTTCGATGGCGAGCG
Organism: Streptomyces sp. NPDC107528; assembly: GCF_055639295.1. NCBI lineage: Bacteria > Bacillati > Actinomycetota > Actinomycetes > Kitasatosporales > Streptomycetaceae > Streptomyces > Streptomyces sp. NPDC107528. The sequence continues at coordinate 443,901 of NZ_JBVKAV010000002.1, read as the reverse complement.
GGAGGCCGTCGAGGCGCAGACAGATCTCGGCGCAGGCCGCGGCGGTCTCGTCGTCGGCGTCGACGCGGAAGCCGGGCCGGGCGGCGGCACCCCGGTCGGCGAGCAGCCGCAGCGCGACGGGCTCGGGCAACGGCTCGACCGGCCGCAGCAACTCCCCCGGTACGCCGAGGGGTTCGCGGCTGGTGGCCAGCACCGTCAGCTCCGGGCAGCGCTCCAGCAGTTCCGCGACGAGGCGGGCGGCGGCCTCGACGACGTGCTCGCAGTTGTCGAGGATCAGCAGCATCCGGCGTTTGCCGCAGTGCTCGGCGAGCCGCTCGACGGGGTCGTCGTGCCGGTCGGACCCGGCCCGCATGGCCTCGGCGCCGGCGCCGTACAGCACGGTCTCGCGGGCGCCGACAGCGGTGAGTACGGCCTCCGGTACGGCCTCGGGGTCGTCGACCGGCGCGAGCTCGGCCAGCCACACCCCGTCCGGGGCACCGTCCCGCACGCTCTCGGCGGCCTCCTGCGACAGCCGCGTCTTCCCGGCCCCGCCGGGGCCCAGCAGCGTGACGAGCCGGGCGTTCCTGAGGTCGCCGTGGATGGCCTCGATGTCGGCCTCCCGGCCGACGAAGGAGGTGAGCCGGGCGCGGAGGTTGCCGGGGGGCGGGGTGAGCCGGGGTGCGCCGGGCGGATCGGCGGAGTCGTCCGTTCGGGCGGTGGGGTTGGCGCGGACGGCCGGGGAGTCACGCGTGTGGGTCCGACCGGGCGCGGGGTCGGCGGTACGCGCATCGAGCGCGGCGGAAACGCCGAGGGCGCCAGGGTGGCCGGGAACGTGCGCCTCGCCGGGCGCGGCCGGGCCCGCGTCTGCGGGCCTCGTACTCTGCGTCTCGTGGGCGTCGTGGGCGTCGTGGACGGCGGGGGCGGCGGGCGTCATGCCGTGGCCCGGACCGTGGGCCCCCGCGTCCACGTCGCCGAGCGGGCGGACACCATGCCGACCCTGCGCGGTGCGAGGTCCGCCGTTGCCCGCCTGCGGGCCGGGCCCCCGTCCGCCGCCCCTCGGGCGGAGCAGCTCCGTGTGCAGGGAGCGCAGTTCCGGGCCGGGGTCCGAGCCGAGGCGGTCTGCCAGCAGGCGTCGTACGTCCTCGTAGGCGACCAGTGCCTCTGCCGTGCGGCCCGCGTCACGCAGGGCGCGCAGGCGCAGGGCCTGGAGGGGTTCGTCCAGGGGGTGGGTGTCGCACAGGGCGGTCAGTTCCGGCAGGGACTGTTCGGCGTGGCCGAGGGCGAGGGCGGCGGTGTGGCGGGTGCGCAGCGCGTCGAGGCGCCGGGTCGCCTGGCGGGCCGCCGCGGCGGTGCGGTCGGGGAGGTCGGCGAGGGCAGGCCCGCGCCACAGCGCCAGGGCGTCGTCGAGGACGACGGCGGCCTTGGCCGGGTCGCCGTCGGCCAACGCACGCGTGCCCTCGCCGACGAGCCGCTCGAAGCGGTGCAGGTCGATGTCGTCGGGGGCGGCGGCGAGCCGGTAGCCGCCCTCCGCCGAGACGACCGCGTCCGCCCCGAGGGCCCGCCGCAACCGCCCGACGAGCGCCTGCAGGGCACCCGTGGCGTCAGCGGGCGGTTCCCCCTCCCACACCTCGTCGACCAGCAATCCCGCCGGCACGGTCCGGCCACCCCGCAGCGCGAGCACGGTGAGCAGGGCACGCAAACGGGCCCCGCCGACAGGAACGGGGCTGCCGTCGGGGCGGAGTACCTGGGTGGTGCCGAGGATGCGATAGCGCACGGGGTCCATTGTCTCTGGTGGTCGTCGGGCCGGTCACGGCATTGGGCGGCGAGGCGGGGCGGCTGCGGGGCGGGGTGCGGGAGCCGTCGGGTGCGGTCCGCCCGCCCAGGTGCACCACCCGCCACAACCCATGCCCCCACCTTCCCCGGAACCAAGGGCCCACCGCGAGACGTTTTCCCCGTGCGCCCGGTACGGTCGGGCAGTCCCGCCGTCCCGCCGTCCCAGGAGCCCGTCCTCATGACCACCGCTCTCACCCGCCGCAGCGACCGGCGGATCAGCCCCGTCTTCATGGGGATCCTGGCCGTCACGGCGGTGACGGGCTGGGCCACCTGGACCGGCTTCGCCGAGCTGCCCGGACTGGCCGTGTTCCTGTTCGTGACGGCCGCCTGGATCGTGTCCCTGTGTCTGCATGAGTACGCACACGCGCGTACCGCGCTTCACTCGGGCGACGTCAGCGTCGGAGCCAAGGGCTACTTGACCCTCAATCCTCTCGCCTATACCCACGCCCTGCTCAGCATCGTGCTCCCCGTCGTCTTCGTGATCATGGGCGGCATCGGCCTCCCGGGCGGTGCCGTCTTCATCGAGCGCGGGCGGATCCGGGGGCGCTGGCGGCACAGTCTGATCTCGGCGGCCGGGCCGCTGACGAACGTGCTGTTCGCCGTCGTGTGCACCGCCCCGTTCTGGCTGGGCGCCCTGGACGGCGTCCCCCGCGACTTCCGGTTCGCGCTCGCCTTCCTCGCGCTGCTCCAGGTCACGGCGGCGATCCTGAACTTCCTGCCGGTCCCGGGGCTGGACGGCTACGGCGTGATCGAGCCGTGGCTGTCGCAGAAGATCAGGCGCCAGGTGGAGCCGTTCGCACCGTTCGGCCTGCTGTTCGTGTTCGCGCTGCTGTGGGTCCCCGAGGTCAACGGCGCGTTCTTCGACATGATCGACGCCGTCCTGCGCGGCCTCGGCATCAGCGACTTCGACACCTACTGCGGCTACGACCTGTTCCGCTTCTGGCGGGACTCGAACGAGCTCTGCTCGATCAGCGGATGACCGGTTCGGGCTCAGCCCCTGACCGAGTCCCGCCGCTCGTCCCTGCCCCGCTTCACGTAGTACCAGCACATGTTGCTGGACAGCCCGGCCAGCAGCACCCACACGATCCCCAGCAGGCTGCCCTGCGCGAACGAGACCACGGCCGCGGCCACGGCGAGCACACAGACGATCAGGGCATAGACACCAAGGCGGGGCATTTCACTCGGCTCCTTCGGGGGACACTGCTACGCCGACCAGTGTCCCCCATCCCGTCATACGTCCGTGACGCGGAGCCCCGCGTGCGCCTTGTAGCGCCGGTTCACCGAGATCAGGTTCGCGACCAGCGCCTCGACCTGGTGGGCGTTGCGCAGCCGTCCCGCGAAGATGCCGCGCATACCGGGGATGCGGCCCGCCAGCGCCTGGACGATCTCGACGTCCGCCCGGACCTCGCCGAGGACCATCACGTCGGTGTCGATCTCGTCGATCTCGGGGTCCTCCAGGAGGACCGCCGACAGATGGTGGAAGGCGGCCGTCACCCGGGAGTCCGGCAGCAGGGCGGCGGCCTGCTCGGCGGCGCTGCCCTCCTCCGGCTTCAGCGCGTAGGCGCCCTTCTTGTCGAAGCCGAGCGGGTTGACGCAGTCGACGACCAGCTTGCCCGCCAGCTCCTCGCGCAGGGATTCGAGGGTCTTGCCGTGGCCCTCCCACGGCACAGCGACGATCACGATGTCGCTGCGCCGCGCGCACTCGGCGTTGTCGGCGCCCTCGACGCCGTGCCCGAGCTCCTCGGCGGCGGACTCGGCACGCTCGGCGGCCCGCGAGCCGATGATCACCTTCTGGCCGGCCCGGGCGAGCCGGTAGGCGAGGCCCTTGCCCTGCGGCCCGGTCCCGCCGAGCACGCCGACGACGAGCCCGGAGACGTCCGGGAGGTCCCAGGGGTCCTTGGCCGGGGCCTTCGCGGGGGCCTGGGCGGGCTGCTGTGCACTGTCGCTAGAGGTCATGCGCCGACTTTACGTCCGCCCCGGCCGGCCCAAAGGCTCAGGTGAGCTCCGTCACGGGCACCCGCCGGAAGGCGATGGTCTCGTACGCGCTGAAGTCGCCGGTCTCGTAGAGCAGTCCGACCGTCTCGTCGTCGATCCGTACGAGATCCGAGTACGCGGCGGGCAGTCCGTCCACCGTGTGCGCGGACCGCCAGGTCACGCCGCCGTCGGCGGAGGCGCGGATGGTCATCAGGGCGCGGAAGCCGGGGTCGGCGGGGCCCGCGTAGAGCAGCACGTCGGGGTCGCGCAGCTGCAGGACGCTGCCCTCGCAGACGGGGGCGGCGAGGCCGGCCTGGGGGCGGAAGGGTTTCACCAGCGTCGCGCCGCCGTCCTCGGAGTAGGCGTCGGCGCGGGTGCCGGGGGACGTGGAGTCGTTGCGGGTGTTGAAGTAGACGCGCCCGTCGGGGAGTTCGGCGGCGGTGGTCTCGTTGACGTTGACATAGCCGTCGGTGTTGCCGTCGACGTACCCGATGCGCCAGGTGGCGCCGCGGTCGTCGCTGAGCAGGCAGTGGCCCCCGTTGTACTTGCCCTCCGTGCCGTTGTCCCGTCCGGCCGGGGGCAGGGAGTGGTTGGCGGGGACGACGACCCGGCCGCCGGCCAGCTGGACGGCGTGGCCCGGCGTGGTGGCGTACCAGCGCCACTCCGGCCGCTTCGTGCCCTTGGTGATCTCCGTCGGTGCGGACCAGGTCGCTCCGTCGTCGTCGCTGTGCTGCACCCAGACCCGCCGTCCGTCCGCGGCGCTCACCACACCGCGGCGGATGGCGCTCTCGGTGGCGAGGGCGGCGTTGCGGACGTGGACGAGCAGGATGCGGCCGGTGTCGAGGACGACGGGAGCCGGGTTGCCGGCGAGGTCGTCACCGTTCTTGGCGGCGACCTGGAGCGGGCCCCAGGTTCGGCCGCCGTCGGTGGACCGCTTCAGCACGATGTCGATGTTCCCGAAGTCGTCGTGCGAGCCGACCCGGCCCTCGCAGAAGGCGAGGAGGGTGCCGGTGGAGGTGGCGACGACGGCCGGGATGCGGAAGCTCGCGTAGCCCTCGCGGCCCGCGCGGAAGGGGACGCTGGTCTCTGCCATGGGGGGCTCCTCGGATGGCCGGTCGCCGCGGCTCGGTCGGCGGTGGCCGTGCGGCCGGTGTACGGACGGATGTGCGGGACAACGAGTCCATCTGCCCAAGTCGGGCGAATTCGTGGTGAACTCCGGGTCACGAGTGGTCGATTGCGGCAGGATGCGGTCGCATGGATGCCGTACGTGTCGCGTTGCTGCGCGAAGTACTCGCCGGAACCGAGTGGTTGGGGGCCACCCGGCGGTTCGCGGGTGCGCTGCGGACGTCGGCGGTGGCGCACGGGGGCGGGCTGCTGCTGGTCGGCACGCCGCGGTACGAGCCGTGGCATCTGGCGGCCCATCTGGTCGACGAGGCCGCGTGGTCGGGCACTCCGGAGCTGGCCCCGACACTCGTACGGCATCACACACGGGCCTCGGATCCGGCACATCTGGCGGTCGGGCTCGGACGGTTGGCGGCGGCGCGGCGCGGGGAGACACTGGTGGTGGTGTCGCCGGAGGGGCCGGGCACGCCGCTTCTGGAGCGGGTGCACGACGCCCGGCTGGCCGGCGCGACGGTGCTGGCGCTGGGCGCCGGCGAGGGCGAACTGACGTCGATGGCCCACGAGACGCTGACCGTGCCGGAGGGTGCGGAGCTGGACCTGGACACCGTGCAGCACCTGGTGAGCGCGGCCGCCGGCGAGAACGCGCTGCCCTCTCCGCGGGGGCGTCGGCGCTTCCGGGACCGCCTGTCCCGCCTGGCGGACTCCCTGACGGCGCCGCCGCCCACGGGCTGGTGACCCACTGGCCGGCGCCGGGCGCCTCGCCCGCAAAACCGTTTGCCTCGCAGCACCGCTCCGCCTGAGCATGGCCCATCGTGACCGACGACTCCCCCACTCCCCCCGCGCCGCCTTCCCGCCTCCGGTCCGTACTGCCTGACCTCGCACCTTGGCGGGCCTCCGTCGACTTCCGGAGGCTGTGGCTGGCAGGGCTGGTCTCCTACTTCGGCAGCTTCCTGACCTTCGTCGCGCTGCCCGTGCAGATCAAGGAGCTGACCGGGTCGGCCGCAGCGGTCGGGGCGATCGGGGCCGTGCAGCTTGTGCCGCTGATCGTGTTCGGGCTGTACGGGGGTGCGCTCGCCGACGCGCTCGACAAGCGGAAGCTGATCTGGTGGACGGAGGTCGGGCAGGCGGTCCTCAGCGCGGTGCTGCTGGTCAACGCGCTGCTGCCGAGTCCCGCCATCTGGCCGCTGTATGTCGTCGCCGCCCTGTCCTCCGCCCTCGTGTCGGTCCAGCGCCCGGCCATGGACGCCCTGCTGCCCCGGATCGTGGCCCACGACCACCTCCCGGCCGCCGCCTCGCTCAACGCACTGCGCTGGCAGGTCGGCGGCGTCGCGGGCCCTGCCCTGGCCGGCGTGGTCGTGGCGTACGCGGGCCTCGGCTGGGCGTACGGCGCGGATCTGCTGACCTTCGTCGTATCCGTGCTGCTGGTGCTCGGGCTCGCTCCCTCCCCCGCCGCCCACGAGGCCGCGAAGCCGTCCCTCAAGGCCATCGCCGAGGGCGCCCGTTACGCCTGGAGCCGCAAAGAGCTCCTCGGCACGTACGTCATCGACATCGCGGCGATGCTCTTCGCGATGCCACTCGCCGTACTGCCCTTCCTCGCCGACGAGTTGAACGCGCCCTGGGCGCTGGGCCTGATGTATGCGGCGCTCCCGGCCGGCGGGATGCTGGTGAGCCTGACCAGCGGCTGGACCTCGCGGGTGCACCGGCACGGGCGGGCCGTCGTCGTGGCGGCGGCGCTGTGGGGCACGGCGATCGCGGTGGCCGGTGTCGTCGGGAACGTATGGCTGGTCCTGCTGTTCCTGACCCTCGGCGGCGCGGCCGACATGGTCAGCGGCATCTTCCGCGGGGTGATGTGGAACCAGACGATCCCGGACGAGCTGCGCGGCCGGCTCGCCGGGATCGAGCTGCTGTCGTACTCGGTCGGCCCGCAGCTGGGCCAGACCTACGTGGGCGGTATCGCGGCCTGGCAGGGTGTGCGGGCGTCGATCTGGTCGGGCGGACTGCTGTGTGTGGGCGCGGTGGGGCTGCTGGCGCTGTGCCTGCCGAAGCTGATGACGTACGACGCGCGGACGAGCGAGCACGCGGTGCGGCTTCGGGAGCAGCGGGCGGCGGCTGCCGCCACGCGGACGCCGGCGGCGGAACCCGCTCCGGCGCCCGCGGAGGGCTGATCAGTCGTCGTCCGCCGGGCGACTCGGGGCGTCGTGCCACCGCGGGTCCCCCTCCCACTCCAGGTTGCGCTCACGGGCGAGGTCCATCGCCTGCTGGGCCTCCTGCGGGGTGGCGTACGGTCCGAAACGGTCCTTGGCCGGGCACTCCGGCCCCTCCTCCACCTTCTTGTGGACGAGGCAGTAGTACCACTCCCCAGGCTTGCCGACCGTCCGCTTCTTGAACAAGGCCATGTCCGGCTCCTCTCGCCATCGACATGTTCCCCCATGGCCGCTGGTTAGACTCGCTGGCATGTCTGGCCAGTCGCTGCTCGTCCCAGGGGAGCTCTCCCCCACCCGTTCCGTGCCCGGAAACATCCGCCGCCCCGAGTACGTCGGCAAGCCCGCGCCGACGCCGTACACGGGGCCGGAGGTGCAGACTCCGGAGACCGTCGAGGCGATGCGTGCCGCCGGCCGTATCGCCGCGCGGGCGATGGCCGAGGCGGCGAAGCTGATCGCGCCCGGTGTCACGACGGACGAGCTGGACAAGGCGGCGCACGAGTACATGTGCGACCACGGCGCCTACCCCTCCACGCTCGGCTACCGCGGCTTCCCGAAGTCCCTGTGCACCAGCGTCAACGAGGTCATCTGCCACGGCATCCCGGACTCGACGGTGCTGCGCGACGGCGACATCGTCAACCTCGACGTGACGGCGTACATCGGCGGGGTGCACGGCGACAACAACGCCACGTACCTGGTCGGGGACGTCGACGAGGAGTCCCGGCTGCTGGTGGAGCGGACCCGGGAGGCCCTGAGCCGCGCGATCAAGGCGGTCAAGCCGGGCCGTCAGATCAACATCATCGGGCGGGTCATCGAGTCGTACGCCAAGCGCTTCGGCTACGGCGTGGTGCGTGACTTCACCGGTCACGGCATCAACTCGTCGTTCCACTCCGGCCTGATCGTCCCGCACTACGACAGCCCGCACGCGACGACGGTCATCCAGCCCGGCATGACCTTCACGATCGAGCCGATGCTGACGCTCGGCACGCACGAGTACGACATGTGGGACGACGGCTGGACGGTCGTCACGAAGGACCGCAAGCGCACCGCGCAGTTCGAGCACACGCTGGTGGTGACGGAGACGGGGACGGGGACGGAGATCCTCACACTGCCGTAACAGAGCAGGTCACCGAACCCGTCCTTCGCCCTGCGGAGGGCGGGTTTTCTCGGTACCCTTTTACCGACACAGCGTCGGCAAACCTATTGACTTAGGTAAGCCTAACCTCAGAAAATACTGCCATGGACTCCTTCTCGACAGTCATCCGCACCGCCTCCCACGAGCAGCACGTGGAGGCGGAGACCTCGACGTTCATGAGCGACCTGCTCGGCGGCCGGCTGGGCGTGGACGCGTACGCGCGCTACACCGAGCAGCTGTGGTTCGTGTACGAGGCACTGGAGACCGGCACCGAGCGGCTGGCGTCGGACCCGGTGACCGGACCCTTCATCCAGCCGGAGCTGTTCCGGCTGACGTCACTGGAGCGGGACCTGGCGCATCTGCGGGGTCCGCGGTGGCGGACGGGGCTGTCGGCACTGCCCGCGACGCAGGCGTACGCGGACCGGGTGCGGGAGTGCGCCGACACCTGGCCGGCCGGCTACATCGCCCACCACTACACGCGCTACCTGGGCGACCTCTCCGGCGGCCAGATCATCCGCGACAAGGCGGAGAAGACCTGGGGCTTCGCCCGCAAGGGCGACGGGGTCCGCTTCTACGTCTTCGAGGAGATCACCAACCCGGCGGCGTTCAAGCGGGGTTACCGCGAACTCCTGGACCAGGTCCGCGCCGACGACCTGGAGAAGCAGCGGATCGTGGCGGAGTGCAAGAAGGCGTTCGCCTTGAACACGGCGGTGTTCCGGGCACTGGGCGAGGAGTTCCCGCTGAGCGCCTGAGCGTACGAGCTTGCGAGGCTCAGCGCTCCAGGAGGACCCGCCCTCCGATCTCCACCCAGCCCTCGGGCTGCGGTGCCGTGAGGATCTGGGACCCGGCTCCCTGGGTGATGTTGAGGGCGCGGCCCAGGCGGTCGGTGAGCAGCAGGGCCGCCGCGCCGGTCGCCTCGTCCTCGTCGATGCCGTCACCGCGGCCGGGGAAGGCACGCGCCCGGATACGGCCGGCCGCCTCGTCCTCCCACGCCCACGCGTAGATCCACTCTCCTGGCGGGGGCACGTCGAGGTCGTCCACCTCGGCCGCCGTCCCGTACTGCCGCAGGGTGCGCGGCGGAGCCCACTCCGCCCGTGCCTCGATCCAGCTGAACTCGCCGTCCAGCCGTGCCCCGACCACGCCGGCCGGGGTGATCAGTTCGGGCACGTCGAGGAGCCAGGCCGTGCCGACGCAGGGGTGACCGGCGAAGGGCAGGCGCAGGGTCGGGGTGTAGATGTCGATGACTCCGCGCTCGGGGTCGTCGACGAACACGGTCTCGCTGAAGCCGAGCTTGCCGGCGAAGGCCTGCCGGTCGGCCCGGTCGGGCATGACGGAGCCCTCGCGGACGACGCCGAGTTCGTTGCCGTATCCGCCGTTGGGGCCGCAGAAGACGCGCAGGACGTCGAAGTCAGTCACGGGGGAAATTGAAACATCACCCGGGCGGCGAGCTCGTCCCAGGCGGCGGCTCCGCCGGGGAGGGGCAGGAAGCGGGTGGGGGGCACGCCGTAGGGCAACGAGGCGATCGTGTCGCCGTACGCCCTTTCCATGCCGGCACGTTGGCGTTCCGCGCCCGGGTCGTCGGCGCGCGCCGCCAGGCCTTGCATACGGTGCTCGTGGGCCTCGGTCACCTCGCCGGCAGCCCGGCGCCACTCCTCCTCGTCGGGCACCCGGCCCAGTTCCACGCACTGCGGCGTGCGGTCCTCCGCCAGTGCCGCCACCGCCCGGTCGTGACCGTCGAGGATCACCCAGCCGTCCAGGAAGGACACCCACCACAACAGGACGGGCGCGAGTGTGCCGTCGCGGGCGTGCTTGCGGTACGCCTTCACCCGCGCGGCATCCGGCGCGGAGAGCCGGCGCAGCGGGAGGACTCCGTGCCAGCCGCCCCCGCAGTACAGACCCAGTCGGCCGCCGGGCCAGTCCCGTACGAAGTCCTCGGTCCAGATGCCCGGCGGGAAGCCGGTCCGCAGGGCCAGCTCCCAGCGTCCGTCCCGCAACGGGGTCCCGTCCGCTCCCTCAAGCCAACGTGCGTACTGGTGCGGCCAGTTGAGCGACGACCGCATGGCCGACGAGCGCAGCGGCGGCAGCGGTGAGCGGTAGCCGTCGAGGCGGTGCAGATGGAGCTCCGGGCAGCAGCCCTCGCCCACCGACCGGCCCAGCAGCACAGGGCGGTCCCCCTGCCGCAGCAGCAGCCGTCCCCGGTCCGCGGTCTCGAAACGCAATGCCGGCGGGCCGGGACGGTCTCGTACGTTCAGTACCAGCCGCCCCGGCCCCAGCAGTTCTCTGTGCCCCCTGTTCATGGGGACAGTCTTACGCGTCGGTACGCCGCCTGCGCATCGCGAACACCACGGCCGCGCCCGCGGCTGCGGTCACCGCGGCGGCCGTGCCCAGCGCCGCCACAGGCACGTCCGAACCGGTGTTGGCGAGGCCGCCCGTCACACCGCCGGTCGTCGAGCCCGTGCCGCCGGTGGTCGAACCCGCCGTGCCGGAGGAGCCGCCGCTCGAACCGCCCGTGGAACCGCCGGTCGATCCCCCCGTCGAGCCGTCGTCGTCGCCGGGCAGGTCCGCGTCGGCCGTCAGGGCCACCGCCAGGTCGACCGGGTCGAGTTCGGTGCCGGCGGTGTAGAAGCCGCCGAAGGCCTTCGCGCCGGCCTCGGTGAGGGTGGCCTCGACGTCGTCGACCGTGATGACGTCGTCCTGCGCGGTCAGGTCGGACTCGTTCGCCTTCAGGTCGGCCAGGACCACGTCCTCGGTCTTCTCGCCGAGGCTTGTGACATTGGCGGTGAGTTCGCCGGTGCCCTCGTCGAGGGTCGCGCGGAGGTTGTTCAGGGTGAGGTCGAGGCCGTACCCGCCGTTCTCGCCCTCACCCTTGTGGCCCTTGAAGTTGAAGGCGCCCTCGAAGCTCGCGGAGAGGGTGCCGGCGTCGGTGTCGTACTCCCCCGTCGCGTCGACGAAGGTGAAGGCCCCGTTGCCGGTGGCCTGCGAGGCGCCGTCCGACGTCGTGATCTCACCCTTCGCCACATTGCCCACGACGTACGTACGGAAGGACTGCTTAACGCCCCAGTCGAGCGTGCCGTCGGCTATGTCGCCCTGGGCCGGCGCCTCGGGGGCGGACTCGGAGGGGTCGGCGCTCGTGGACGGCGAGGCGGATCCGGTCGCCGTGGCGGTCGGGGTCGGGGACTGCGTGGCCGTCGCGGTCGGCGTCGGGGTCGGGGTCGGGCTCGGGGACTGCGTGGCGGTGGCCGTGGGGGTCGGCGTGGGCGTCGGCGACTGGGGCGGAGTCTTCTGTACGACGGTGAGCGGGTCCCCCGCCGCGCCCTCGTAGCTCGCGCTGCCGAAGACGTCCGCGGCCTCCTTCGTCAGCTTGGTCGCCATGTCGCTCATCGCCCGGGTCACGGTGACGTCGGCGAGCGGCACGTCCTGCGCGGTCGTACCGGACTTGGTGACATCGGCGGTGATCTCGGCGGCCGCGCTGTCGAACCGCACGTCGGACAGGGCGATGTCGAAGCCGTGCAGCTTGGAGACGATCTGGAGGTCGCCCTTGAAGGCGAGGTCGACGGTGTGGGCCGTGGAGTCGTAGGTGCCGGTGCCGTCCGTGAAGGTGAACGCGCCGTTCCCGGCGGCCTGCGAGGCACCGTCCTTCGCGGTGAAGCTGCCGGCCGCCATGCCGGTCACGTAGGTGCGGTACGACTGCTTGATGCCCCACGTCAACTCGTAGCCGCTGAGCGGGACTTCGGCCGCCGATGCGGTGCCGGCGCCGAGGGTGGCGAGTGCGGTGGCGCCCAGCGCGGCCGCGGTGGCGACAGCGGCGGCGAGGGTGACGGGACGGCGTCTGCGGGAAGTGGCGGACATGGTCGGGGTTCTCCTTGCGGTGGGTGGGAGTCCGTGGGCGGGTGTCCGCCGCGGCGGCCGGGGGCGGCGCGGGCACGGCGGTCGGGGCTTGGGGGGAAGTCCTCTTGGGACGTTCAGTCCTCGTCGGACTGAGGGACGGCCTCACCGGCCGGCCGGGTACGGCGCCTGCGTACGGTGACGAACGCGAAGGCCGCGCCCGCGAGCAGCAGGAACCCGGCCGCGAGGCCGATGGGCAGGGCGGGGACGCCGTCATCGTCGGAGGTGCTCGCGACGGGTTCGGCCGACGGGCCGGGGGACGCCGACGACTGGTCCGGCGTCGCGCTCGCCGTGGGGGTGCTGCCCAGGTCGGGCAGGGCGGGCAGTTCGGCGTCGTCGGTGGTGGCGACGGCCAGCGACACCGGGTCCATCTCGGTGCCCGCCTTGTACATCCCGCCGAAGGCCTTGGCACCCTCGGCGGTGAGCCTCGCGGGGGCTTCGGTGATCTTCGCCAGGCCGTCCTTCGCCTTGAGGTCCTCGGCCGTGAAGGTGACCAGGGGGACTTTGTCGCCTGTGAAGCCGGCGCCGGCCACGTCGGCGAGGAGCGTGCCCTTGCCGTCCGCGACGGTGGCACGGACGCCGCTCAGTTCCAGGTCGAGGCCCTGTGCCCCGGTGAAGCGGACCGCGCCCTTGAACGACGCCCTGAGGTCACCTTCCTTCAACGTCCCCTCCCCGTCGGGGAAGCGGAACAGCGCACCGCCGTCCTCGGCGCCGGACGACAGGGCCCACTCGCCCTTGGCGATGTCCCCGGTGACGTACTCCCGGAACGTGCGGCGCACACCCCAGTCGACGGCGCCGTCCACGAGCTTGCCGCCGGAAGTCTCCTTCTTCGCCGGGGACTTGGTGGCACTCGGCGTGGGCGAGGGTGCCGGCTTCTTGGTCGCCGCCGCCCGCACGTCCGCCGACAGGCTCACCGGGTCGAGCGCGGTCCCGGCGGTGTAGTACCCGGCGAAGGACTTGGCGCCCTGCGCGGTGAGCGTGGCGGGCAGGTTGTTGAGGGCGACCGTGTCGCCTCCGCCCCTCATGTCGATCCCGCCGAGGGAGAGGGAGGCGAAGGGCACCTGCGAGGACGTCGTGACCGCCCCGGTGCCCTTCGCCTTGCTGGTGACGTCCACGAACAGCGTGCCGCTTGAGCCGGAGATCCGGACGGTGGGCCGGCTGATGGTGAGGTCGAGCTGGTAGGTGCCGCCACCCGTCTTGTGGCCGACGAAGTGGACGCCGCCGGAGAAGGACGCGGTGAAGGCGCCGGTGTCGCCGTCGTACGTCCCCGTGGCCGAGTGGAAGCGGAAGCCGCCGCTGCCCACGGTGGCCGCGCCGCCGGTCAGGGAGTAACTGCCCTTCGCGATGGGCCCGGTGACGTAGCTCTGGAAGGACGCTTTGACGCCCCAGTCGAGCCGCCCGCCCTGCACGGTGCGGCTCGCGGCGGACGCGGCGGTCACCGGGAGCAGGGCTCCGAGGACGACCGCGCAGAGCACGGCGACCAGGACACGTAGGCGGACAGGCATGAGAGGTCCTCCGGAGACGACGGACACGACGACCGGTAGCGAACGAAGGTAAGGCTAACCTAAGCTTTGGCCAGCTGAAACGGCCGTGACCGAGCTGAAACGGCATACCGAGAGGAACGGACGGACCGTGCGACCCTTGCGCACACGACTGACGGGCGCCCTGCTGGCGGTGCTCGCCCTCACCACGGCGACGGCCTGTGGTGGCCCGTCGGCAGCGGACCCGGCGAAGAAGCCGGCCCCCACGACGACGACCGCCAACCGGGTCGAGCCCCTGGAGAACACCCCGGCTCCGAGCCTTCCCGCCACGGTCTCCGCGGCCGACGGCAAGAAGGTGACGGTCGAGAAGGCCCGGCGCCTCGTCCCCCTCTCCGGCAGCCTCAGCGAGATCGTCTTCACGCTCGGGCTCGGCGACCGTGTCGTCGCCCGGGACATCACCGCCACGTTCGAACAGGCGACGAAGCTGCCCGTCGTCACCCGGGGCCATGACGTCTCGGCGGAGAGCGTGTTGTCGCTCAAGCCGGACCTGGTGCTCGCCGAGACCACCACCGGCCCCGAGGAGGCCATGGACCAGATCCGTGCCGCGGGCATCCCGGTCCTCGTGGTCGCCCCGGCCCACGGCCTGGCCGACGTCGGCCCGCGCATCCAGGCCGTCGCCGACACCCTTGGCGTGCCGTCGGCCGGCCGGCAGCTGGCCGAGCGGTCGCAGGAACGGATCACCGCCGTACGCAAGGGAGTTCCCCGGCAGAGCGAGAAGCCGCGGGTCGCCTTCCTCTATCTGCGCGGCTCCGCCTCCGTCTACCTCATCGGCGGCAAGGACTCCGGCGCCGGCTCCCTCGTCGAGGCGGCCGGCGCGGTCGACGCCGGGGCCGAGTCGGGACTGGACAAGGACTTCACCGCCATCACCAGCGAGGCCCTCATCAAGGCGGCGCCGGACGCGATTCTCGTGATGTCCAAGGGACTTGATTCCGTCGGCGGCGTCGACGGACTGGTGAAGATCCCGGGCGTCGCCGAGACCCCGGCGGGAATGAACCGCCGGGTCGTCTCGATCGAGGACGGCGCACTGCTGAGCTACGGCCCGCGCACCGACCAGGTGCTGAGGTCGGTCGTGGAGCAGCTCTACAAGAAGAGAGACGCGGCATGACCGTGCTGGAGAAGGCCGCGCCCGAGGCGGTGGCCGAAAGGCCGCTCCGCAGCCGGCACACCACCGCGTGGCTGCTGACCGTCGGCATGAGCGTCGCCCTCCTCGTGCTCGTCCCGGTCGCCGCCGGGATCGGCGCCTACCCGATTCCGGTCGGGGACGTCCTCGGCTCCCTGCAGCACAAAGTCGGGCTCGGGGGCGGCGAGTTGGACCGGGTCGCCGAGTCCGTGCTGTGGAACGTGCGCTTCCCTCGGATCGTGCTCGCGCTGCTCATCGGGGCCTCGCTGGGCTGCGCCGGAGCGCTGATGCAGGGCGTGTTCGGCAACCCGCTCGCCGAGCCGAGCACCATCGGCGTCTCCCTGGGCGCGGCCGTCGGGGCGGTGGCCTCCATCTCGCTCGGGCTGACCTTCCTCGGCAACTGGACCCTGCCCGCGATGGCCTTCGTCGCCGGGCTCGGCACCGTACTGCTGGTGTACTCGATGTCCCGGTCGGCCGGCCGTACGGAGGTCGTGACCCTGATCCTCATGGGCATCGCGGTCAACGCCTTCGCCGGGGCGCTCATCGGCCTGTTCATCTACCTCGCGGACACCGCCGCGGTGAACCAGATCACCTTCTGGCAGCTCGGCTCCCTCGCCCAGTCCACCTGGCCCAAGGTGACGGCGGTCCTGCCCTGTGCGGTCGTCGGTCTGGTGGCGGCACCGCTGTACGCACGCCGCCTGGACCTGCTCGCGCTCGGCGACCGGCCCGCGCGGCATCTGGGGGTGGACGTGGAGCGGATGCGCGTTGCGTTGATCCTGGTCGTCGCGCTGCTCACCGCTGCCGCCGTGAGTGTCTCCGGGGTCATCGGGTTCATCGGGCTCGTCGTGCCGCATCTGCTGCGGATGGCGGCGGGGCCGGGGCATCGGTTTCTCATTCCGGGGAGTGCGCTGGGTGGGGCGGTGGTGCTGCTCGCGGCGGATCTTGCGGCGCGGACGGTTGCGGCGCCGGCGGAGTTGCCGCTCGGTGTTTTGACCGCGCTCCTCGGCAGCCCGTTCTTCTTCTGGTTGTTGCGCAGGACGCGGCGGCGACAGGGAGGTTGGGCCTAGGGGGAGGTCGTGTGTCGTCCGCGGGTGGGTGGGGGCTCGTCGCACAGTTTCCCGCGCCCCTTAGGTTCCTCAGTCCCCTTCTCAAGAAGGAGCCCTCTCATGAGACTTCTCCGCCCTCGTCCCGTTCCCCCGGCCCCCGCCGACCCCGGCGACACCCTCGCCGAGACCGAGAACCTCCATGTGCGCCTCGGCTCCCGCGAGGTGCTGCACAGCGTCTCCGTGACCGTCCGCGCCGGCGAGGTCCTCGCTCTCGTCGGGCCCAACGGCGCCGGGAAGTCCACCCTGTTGAGCGCGCTGGCCGCCGATCTTCCGGCCGCCGAGGGGGTCGTACGGATCCACGGGCGTCCGGCGGGCGACTGGTCGGCGCCCGAACTCGCCCTGCGCCGTGCCGTGCTTCCCCAGTCGGCGTCCCTCTCGTTCCCCTTCGCGGTCGAGGAGGTCGTCCGGATGGGCCGCGCCCCCTGGGCGGCCGTACACCCCGGCGGGGACGACCGCGCCGTCGCCGAGGCCATGGCCGCCACCGAGGTGACGGAGTTCGCCGTACGGCCGTTCTCCGCGCTCAGTGGTGGCGAGCGGGCCCGGGTCGCGCTCGCGCGGGTGCTGGCGCAGCGTGCGCCGTTGCTGCTGCTCGACGAGCCGACGGCGGCGCTGGACCTCAAGCATCAGGAGCTGGTGCTGCGGTTGTGCCGGGAGCGGGCGCGGGCCGGGGACGCGGTGGTGGTCGTGCTGCACGATCTGGGGCTCGCGGCGGCTTACGCGCACCGGGTGGCGATCCTGCGTGCCGGGCGGGTCGCGGCGGACGGGCCGCCCGCCGAGGTGTTCTCCGACCGGCTGCTGTCGGAGGTCTACGACCAGCCGGTGGAGGTGCTCCCGCATCCGCGGACGGGAGAGGTCCTGGTGACTCCGCGGCGCTGAAGGCGGGCAACCTTTGACGTTCCTTTGACTTCCCCATGGGGGCGATTTTGGCCAATTCGGCGATCCTTAGGTGCGTTAGGTGAGCCTCACCTTCCCGTTCCGCGTGAGGCCCGTCCCCGTCGTGCACTCTTTTCGGCCACCCACTGGAGCCCTCATGCGACCCGCCAGACTCTCCGTCGTCACCGCCGCCGCCACCGTGGCGGCCCTGACCGCCGTCACGGGGTGCACCGAGAAGGGCAGCTCGGCGGGCGATGACCGGGTCGTCAACGTGACCGCGACGGACGACAAGTGCGAGGTGTCGAAGAAGGAGTTCCCGGCCGGGCACGTCGAACTCGCCATCGAGAACAAGGGTTCCAAGGTCACCGAGGTCTACATCCTCTTCCCGGACGACCGCATCGTCACCGAGCGCGAGAACATAGGCCCCGGCACCAAGCAGACGGTGACCGCCGAGGTGAAGGCGGGCGACTACACCATCGCCTGCAAGCCCGGCATGAAGGGCGACGGCATCCGGCAGACCGTCAAGGCCACCGGCAAGGGCACGGCCGCCAAGCGCGACCCCCGGCTGGACAAGGCCGTCGCCGCCTACCGCGAGTACGCGCAGGAGCAGGCCGACGAGACACTGCCGAAGGCGGAGGCGTTCGCCAAGGCCGTCAAGGACGGCGACATCGAGGCCGCGAAGAAGGCCTACGCCCCCTCCCGCATCGGCTGGGAGCGCACCGAGCCGGTCGCGGAGTCCTTCGGCGACATCGACCCGAAGGTCGACGTCCGCGAGGACGGCCTGGAGGACGGCCAGAAGTGGACCGGCTGGCACCGCCTGGAGAAGTCCCTCTGGCAGGACAAGAAGCTCACGGCGGAGGACACCACCCTCGCCGACCAGCTGATCACCGACCTGAAGGACTGGCAGAAGCGGGTCGGCAAGGCCGAGATCACCCCGACCTCCATGGCCAACGGCGCCAAGGAACTCCTCGACGAGGTCGCCACCGGCAAGGTCACCGGCGAGGAGGAGCGCTACTCGCACACCGACCTGGTCGACTTCAAGGCCAACGTCGAGGGCGCCGAGAAGGCCTACGAGCTGCTGAAGCCGGTCGCGCAGGAGAACGACCCGGCGCTGGTCACCGAGCTCGACAAGCAGTTCGCGGCGCTGGACACGCTGCTCGACAAGTACCGCGCGGACAAGGCGTCGTACGACTTCACCTCGTACGACAAGGTCGGCAAGGCCGACCGCAAGGAGCTGTCGGACGGCGTCAACGCCCTCGCGGAGCCGCTGTCCAAGCTCGCCGCCGCCGTCGTCGTGAAGTAGGGACAACGCCATGACGGAATCGACCGAAGGCACTCCCTCCCGGCGTTCCCTGATCGGCTGGGGCGGTGCCGGGCTCGCGCTCGGTGCCGTCGCGGCCGGCGGTGCCGTGGCCATGACGCGCACCGGCAACGACGTGGAACCGGTGGGCGCGGCGGCAGGCGGTGCCGTCGCCTTCCACGGTGACCACCAGGCCGGTATCGCCACGCCGGTGCAGGACCGGCTGCACTTCGCCGCGTTCGACGTGAAGACCGACGACCGGGCCGAGTTCGTGCAGATGCTGAAGGACTGGACGGCCGCCGCACGCCGGATGACCGCCGGGCAGGCGGTCGGCGAGGGCGGGTTCGGCGGTCTGGCCGAGGCGCCGCCGGACGACACCGGTGAGGCCCTCGGGCTGAAGCCGTCGCGGCTGACCCTGACGATCGGCTTCGGGCCGTCGCTCTTCGAGAAGTACGGCGAGAGCTTCGGCATCGCTGACGCCCGCCCCGAAGCCCTCGTCGAGCTGCCGAAGTTCGCCGGCGACAACCTGGACCGGAACCGCAGCGGCGGCGACCTGTGCATCCAGGCCTGCGCGGACGACCCGCAGGTCGCCGTGCACGCGATCCGCAACCTGGCCCGCATCGGCTTCGGCAAGGTCGTCATCCGCTGGTCCCAGCTGGGCTTCGGGAAGACCTCGTCTACGACCCCCGAGGAGCAGACCCCGCGCAACCTCATGGGCTTCAAGGACGGCACCCGCAACATCGCGGGGACGGAGACGGACCGTCTGAAGAAGTTCGTGTGGGTGGACCCTTCGGAGGGTCCCGCGTGGATGAGCGGCGGTTCCTACCTCGTCGCGCGCCGCATCCGGATGCACATCGAGACCTGGGACCGCACGTCCCTCCAGGAGCAGGAGGACATCATCGGCCGGGACAAGGGCGAGGGCGCCCCGGTCGGCAAGGCGAAGGAGCGCGACGAGCCGTTCCTGAAGGCGATGCTGCCCGACGCGCACGTCCGGCTCGCGCACCCCGACTCCAACGACGGGGCGACGCTCCTGCGCCGCGGCTACTCCTTCACCGACGGCACCGACGGCCTCGGCCGCCTGGACGCGGGCCTGTTCTTCCTCGCCTACCAGCGCGACCCGCGCACCGGGTTCATCCGGATCCAGCGCAACCTGGCCCCCGACTCGCTCAACGAGTACATCCAGCACGTGGGTTCGGCGCTGTTCGCGGTCCCGCCCGGCGTCCGCGACAAGGACGACTGGTGGGGCAGCACGCTGTTCTCCAAGGAGGCGTAGTCCGTGTTCTCCAACTACCTGATCGGCCTGCGCGAGGGACTGGAAGCGAGCCTCGTCGTCTGCATCCTCATCGCGTACCTGGTCAAGACCGACCGTAGGGACGCGCTGAAGCCCATCTGGATCGGCATCGCGGTCGCCGTCGCGATCGCGCTCGGCTTCGGCTGCGCGCTCGAATTCGGCTCGCAGGAGCTGACGTTCGAGGCACAGGAGGCGCTCGGCGGCTCCCTGTCGATCATCGCGGTGGGCCTGGTGACGTGGATGGTCTTCTGGATGCGGCGCACCGCCCGGCACCTCAAGTCCGAGCTGCACGGCAAGCTGGACGCGGCCCTGCAGATGGGCACGGGCGCGCTGGTCGCGACCGCGTTCCTGGCCGTCGGCCGGGAGGGCCTGGAGACGGCCCTGTTCGTGTGGGCATCGGTGCGCGCGGCCGGCGACGGCACCCCGCGCCCGCTGATCGGCGTCGCCCTCGGCATCGCCACGGCAGTCGTCCTGGGCTGGCTGTTCTACCGCGGCGCCGTGCGCATCAACCTCGCCAAGTTCTTCACCTGGACGGGCGGCATGCTGGTCGTCGTGGCGGCGGGCGTCCTTGCGTACGGTGTCCACGACCTCCAGGAGGCGCGCTGGGTGCCGGGCCTGAGCGACAAGGCGTTCGACATCAGCGACACCATCGATCCGTCCAGCTGGTACGGCACCCTGCTGAAGGGCGTCTTCAACTTCCAGCCGGACCCGACCGTCCTCCAGGTCACGGTGTGGCTGCTGTACCTGATCCCGACACTCGCGCTGTTCCTCGCCCCGGTAGGGTTCGCCTCCGGGAAGGGGAAGGTGAAGGCACCTGATGAGCAGGGATCGCGGCCCTCGAAGGCTCCGCAGGCTTGACCGGAGCGCACTGATAGCGGCATCGCTGACCGCTTTGTCGTTGACGGCAAGCGGATGCGTGGTGGTCCACGGGGAGAAGGAAGTGCTCCCCTCGGCCACCAAGGCGGAGGCCGCCAAGGCCCTCCAGCAGTTCACAGCCGCGTACAACAAGGCCGACAAGGCCTACGACAGTTCCCTGGACGCCGACCATGTCACGGGCGCCTTCGGCGCCATCGACGAGGCGCGGCTGAAGGCGGGCAAGGCGGTCAGTCCCGACGGCAACGCGAAGCACGCGCCGCTGGAGCTGTCGGACACCAAGTTCACGATCCCGAAGAAGGCGGGCTGGCCGCGCTGGTTCGTGGCCGACGCGGCCGCCAACAAGGGCGGCAGCGCCCGCTGGGTCTTCGTGTTCAGCCGGGACAGCCTGGCCGATCCGTGGGAGGCGGCGTATCTGACGCTGCTGGCCCCCGATGACGTACCGCAGTTCAAGACGGACAAGGACGGCTGGGCCGAGGCCGTGCCCGCGAACTCGACCGAACTGGCCGTGGCGCCCGAGGACTTGAGCAAGGACTACGTGACCTACCTCAAGGACGGCGGCGACACCTTCGCAAGCGGCCGCCACACCAGCGCCTGGCGTACCGAGCGGTCGCAGAAGGCCGAGCGGCCGGGCTTGGTCAGGCAGTACATCGACGAGCCGTTGACGAGCGGCGACTACCAGCCGCTGGCGCTGCGCACGAAGGACGGCGGGGCGCTGGTGTTCTTCACCACGCGTCACTACGAGAAGGAGACCGCCCACACGGGTGCGGCCGTCCCCACGCCGGGCAAGGGCGTGCTGGCGCTGACGAACGGCGAGATCAAGCAGTCGCTGACGATGGAGTTCGTCTCCACCGATGTGGCGCTGGACCCGAAGGGCTCCGGAAAGGTGAAGGTCATCGGCCGGATCCAGGGAATGACCTCGGCGAAGGGCGAGTAGCGCGCCGCCGGGACTCAGTGGCGGCGCAGGGGCCAGGCCGCGGAGACGTGGTCGGGCTCCTCGCCGACGTAGCGGGCGCAGGCGTCGGTGAGTGTCTCCAGGAGGCTGAGCGGGTCGGGCAGCGGGTGTTCGAGGCCGCGTACCCAGTGCACGGACTGGTCACCGGGCAGCTGCGCCGGCGGTACGAGGACGTACGAGCCGCGGCAGTGCCAGCGCAGTCCCGGGTGCTCGTCCATGGTCTCGGGGTGGCAGTCCAGCTCGCAGGGCCACCACTCGTCCTCGTCCTCGGGGGTGCCGCGGGTGAGGGTGAAGAACAGCAGGCGGCCGTCGTCGCTCTCGGCGACGGGACCGACCTCGATGCCGGCGCCGAGCAGCCGCTCCAGGGCCTCCAGCCCGGCCTCGACCGGGACGTCCATGACGTCGTGCACCATGCCGGTGGCGGTGATGAAGTTGGCCTGCGGCTGGTGGCGGGCCCAGCGCTCGATCTGGGCACGGTCGGTGGTGGACTGCGTCTGCCAGGCGAAGGACACCGGGTGCCGGGCGGGCGTGGGACAGCCGACGCGATCACAGGAACATCGGTAGCCGGCCGGGTGTGCGGCGGGCGCGAGCGGCAGTCCCGCCGCGGCGGCGGCGAGCAGCAGGGCCTCCCGGCCACCGTCGCCGGCGGCCTCCTTGGGGCGGCGTCCGCGCAGCCACTGGGAGAGTTTGCCCTGCAGGCCGGTCCGGCCCAACTCCGCGCTCATCTATCCCCTCGCCTCGCTGTCGTGCGGAACAGCATGCCCTATGGTCCCACCATCGTGCGCTTCGGGGGGCCGTAGCGGACAACCGGGCCAGGTGGGGCGAGGCGTACACAGCACCTGGATCATCAGCAATGCGCCGCTTCGGCGTCATTCACGCCCTTACCGCGTGCGCGGGGCGATGCCGTGGAGGGCGTAGTCGACCAGGGTGTCCGTGTACTCGTACGTGATCGGGCCCGTGTACTGGAGCCAGCGCTGGGCGAGCGGGGAGACCCAGAGTTCGAGGGCGATGCGCGGATCGACATCCTGGCGGACCTGGCCGGCCTCCTGGGCGGCGCGCACCCGGTCGACGTACAGCTGGAGCGAGGGCGCGAGGAGCTTGGCCACGAAGACCCGCCCGAGCTCCTCGTTGACCACGCCCTCGGCGGCCAGGGCACGGGACGGGATCTCGAAGCTGGGGTCCTTGAGCTGGTCGACGGTGAGGCGCAGCACGGCCTTGAGGTCGGCGGCGAGGTCGCCGGTGTCCGGGATGGCGAACTCGTACTCCGGGCCTGCGTCCCGGGACGCCTGTTCACTCAGGTCGAGGAAGGCCTCCAGCAGGACGTCCGCCTTCGACGACCACCAGCGGTAGATCGTCTGCTTGCCGACACCGGCGCGGGCGGCGATGCCCTCGATCGTGGTCCTGGGGTAGCCGACCTCCCCGACGAGGGCGAGGGCGGCGTCGTAGATGGCCCGGCGGGACTTCTCGCTCCGGCGGGTGCTGTTGGGTACGGGTTGAACGGACTTCTGAGCTGCCATGGCTCGAATTTATCAGGTTGACAAGACGGAGCGTCTCGCCGGATCCTGAGAGGGCAATCGAGACGATACGTCTCGTCACCCTGCGGATGGCGAGAACGGAAGCGGAGAGGAGCCACACCATGGCCCGAGGCGGAGGAAACATGCTGGGCGTCGGCGGCACCCGCCGGCACCTCGGCCGCACGGAACTGCGCGGCGGCGGCCGCAACGGCCGGATCGGCGGCGCGGTCGACCCTCAGGCGCAGAAGAAGGAGCTGCTGCGCAGGTTCCAGGAGAAGAACGCCGACCACGAGGCGCACGAGGAGGGGGCGGAGGTGTCCCAGGAGAACGAGCAGGCGTCCTAGGCCTTGTCGTTTGGATCATCCCGGCGTCGCGGGGTCTGGCACGCACATCTGCGGCGTTGTCGTCGGTCGCCGACTCCCTCCTCCGCCTTGCAGCTGCACGCCCCGGACCCCGCTCGGGTCCGCCGAGAGGAACCGATCCTCACAGCCGAGCTGATCCAAACGACGGGGCCTAGTCGACCGCCGGCGGCCACGCGTCGCCCCAGTCCGCGTCGCGGGCCGCCTTGTAGAGGTCGCCGTGGCGCTTGGTGACCGTGGTGCGGCGCAGGGCCGGTTCGGACTCGCAGAGGTCGAGCAGGACCTGGCCCTTGCGGATCTGCGGCTTGCGGACGATACGGGCGGGGGCCGGGGTGACCGGGAGGCGGGTGGCGGCGACGTAGCTGAACTTCTCGTCCTCGTAGGCGAGGGAGCCGCCCTTGATCTGGCGGTGCAGGGAGGAGCGGCTGACCCTTGCCGAGAAGTGGCACCAGTCAGTGCCGGGGACGATCGGGCAGTCGGCGCTGTGCGGGCAGGGTGCGGCGACGTGGAACCCGGCGCCGATCAGGCGGTCGCGGGCCTCGATGACGCGGGCGTAGCCGTCGGGGGTGCCGGGCTCGACGATCACGACGGCCTGGGCGGCGGACGCCACGGTGTCGATGAGGGTGGTGCGGTCGGGGGCGGTGAGCTCGTTCAGGACGTAGGAGACGGTGACGAGGTCGGTGGGGTCGAGGGTGAGGGCCGAGCCGATGCGGGCCCGCTGCCAACGGGCTTGTTGCAGCGCCGGGTTGGCGGCGGCGATCTCCCTGCCGGTCTGCAGGGCGGGCTCGGCCCAGTCCAGCACGGTGACGCTGCGCTCGCCCGGCCAGGTCGCGGTGACGGCCCAGGTCGCGGCGCCGGTGCCGCCGCCGACGTCGGTGTGGCTGCCGGGGGTCCAGTCCGGTACGGCCTGTGCGAACGCCTCCAGCGCCGAGTGGACCGCCTCGAAGGTCGCGGGCATCCGGTACGCGGCGTAGGCCGCCACGTCGGCGCGGTCGCGGAGGATGGGGGCGTCGGTGGGGGTGGCGCCCCGGTAGCTGGCGATCAGCCGCTCCACGGCCTGCGCGGCCTGGCGGGGCGGGAGGCCGTCGAGAAGGGTGGCGAGGCTGCTGCGCAGGGCGTCCGCCGGGGATGCTGGGTCGTTCACCCGGCGATTCTATGGGGGCGGAGGGGCTGGGTTTCCAGCGCCGGTCCAGGAAATCCAGCCCGTCTGGGGGTGCCCCCTCTGGGGGAGTTTGAGGACGAGGCCCGTTCGGGGCCGAAGCGGGGGGCTGGGGGCGGCAGCCTCCAGGAGCGGGACGGGTAGGGGCGGCGGGGGCGAGGACAACGGCCCTACAACCCCCGCACCGCCCGCGCCACCCGAGTCCCCGCCCGCGCCCGCGGCCCGCTGTCCGGCGGCCGGCGTCGCGGATGCACCGCATTCGCCAGCAGCACCACGAACGTGTCCGTCACCGGATCCACCACCAACGACGTCCCCGTGAACCCCGTATGCCCCGCAGCCCCGTGCCCCGCCAACTCCCCCATGAACCAGGGCTGATCCACCGCGAACCCCAGCCCGGGCGCGTCCAGCAGCAGCTCCACGAAGTCCGGGCCGAGGATCCGGGCCGGACCGTACGCGCCGCCGGAGAGCAGGGCCCGGCAGAAGACCGCGAGATCACGCCCCGTGGAGAAGAGGCCGGCGTGACCCGCCACCCCGCCCAGTGCCCAGGCGTTCTCGTCGTGGACGACACCCCGCAGCATCCCCCGGTCCGCCTTGGCCCACGGCCGCCGCTGGTCCTCGGTCGCCGCCGCATCGGGGCAGGGGCCGAAGTGGGTGGCGGTCATGCCGAGGGGCCGGGTGATCCCGTCGTGGATCAGGACGTCGAGCGTGCGGCCGCTGATGCGTTCCAGGACGTGTTGCAGCAGCAGGAGGTTCAGGTCGGAGTAGCAGTACGTCCCCGGCACCCCCACCGGCGGCTCCGCCCGCAACCGCTCCAGCCGGTCCGCGTCGTCCGCACAGTCGTACAGCGGCAGTTCGGGCCGCATCCCCGAGGTGTGCGTCAGTAGCTGACGCACCGTGACGTCATGCACGGCCGCCGCGCGGAAGTCCGGCAGATACGCCCCGACGCGCGCGTCGATCCCGAGCGTGCCGCGCTCGATCTGCTGCACCGCGGCGACCGAGGTGAAGAGCTTGGTGAGGGAGGCGAGGTCGAAAGGGGTCGAGGTGGTCATGGGGACCTGCCTGTCGGGCGGCAGTTCCACCCCGGCGTCCTTCTGCTCGTCGTAGGAGGCATACCGCAGCGCCCAGCCCGCGGCCTCCTCGACGGCGAGGTAGGGTCCCCGCCCGACGATCAGCACCGCCCCGGCCGCCCAGGGGCGGGAGCCGGTCGTGAGGTCGTGGACCTCGCGGACGAGCTGACGGATCTCCTCGGGGTCGAGCCCGGCTCTCTCCGGCGTGTCCCCGCGCAGTCTCGGCGCGCTCAGCTCTCTGCTCCCTCCGCACCCGCACGGCTGTTCCAGGGACGGCACATTCCCATGAAGCAGGCCAGGGCCACCAGTGCTGCGGCCAGTTGGACGACGGCCATCGGGACGGCGGTGTCCTCGCCCGCGATACCCACGAGGGGCGAAGCGACGGCGCCGATGAGGAAGGAGGACGTACCGAGCAGCGCGGACGCGGACCCGGCGGCGTGCTTGGTGCGCAGCAGGGCGAGGGCCTGGGTGTTGGGCAGGGTGACGCCCATCGCGGACATCAGGACGAAGAGCGCCGCCGCCACCGGTACCAGTCCGACCTCGCCGAAGACGCCCAGCGACATCAGCAGCAGCGCGCTCGCGGCCAGGATGACCACGGCAAGACCCGCGCCCAGCACCCGGTCCAGGCTGACCCGCCCCACCAGCACCTTGCCGTTGATCTGACCGACGATCACCAGCCCGACCGAGTTGAGCCCGAACAGCAGGCTGAAGGTCTGCGGCGAAGCCCCGTAGATCTCCTGGATCACGAACGGCGACGCGGCTATGTAGGCGAACAGCGCGGCGAAGGCGAACCCGCCGGCCAGCATGTACCCGGCGAAGGCGCCGTCGGCGAGCAGTCCGCGCATGGCCCGCAGGGCCTCGCCGACCCCGCCGCTGTGCCGGTCCTGCGGCGCCAGGGTCTCGGGGAGGCTGCGCCAGACGAGGGCGGCGAGCAGTACGCCGACCACTGTCAGCACGACGAACACGCCCCGCCAGTCCGTCACCCGCAGGACCTGGCCGCCGATGAGCGGCGCGACGATCGGGGCGACCCCGGAGATCAGCATGAGGGTGGAGAAGAAGCGGGCCATCGCCACGCCGTCGTACAGGTCGCGTACGACCGCCCTCGCGATCACGATCGCCGCCGCCCCGGCGAGGCCCTGCGCCAGCCGGAAGGCGACGAGGAAGCCGATGTTGGGCGCGAGCGCGCAGAGCGCGGTGGCGACGACGTACACGGCAAGGCCCGTCAGCAGCGGGCGCCTGCGGCCCCATCGGTCGCTCATCGGGCCGACCACCAGCTGCCCGAGCGCCATGCCGGCCAGGCAGGCGGTGAGCGTGAGCTGCACGGTCGCGGCGGGCGCGTGCAGGGACCCGGTGACCTCGGGGAGCGCCGGGAGGTACATGTCCATCGCCAGCGGAGGTGTCGCCGTCAGACCGCCGAGGATGAGGGTGACGAGCAGACCGGTGGTCCGCAGGGACCGGGTGGGCGGTCTGTCCTTCTTCGGTACGGCCGACCGCGACACGTCCGGTATCGGCTCCGCCGGCTGTATCGGCCCCCCACGGTCGCCCATGCGCCCCTCCCTCTCCGAGTGATCCGCCCTCTATGCTCTCAGCTCGAACGGAGTGCCGAGGGTCACATGAGCGAGGGGCGGGGCCGCAGTGACGGAAGGAAGCGTGCGGTGGGGGATTCTGGCGACCGGTGGGATCGCGGCCGCGTTCACCGCGGATCTCGTGGACCTGCCGGATGCCGAGGTGGTGGCCGTGGCCTCGCGGAGCCAGGGCTCCGCCGACGCGTTCGCCGAGCGCTTCGGGATCCCGCGGGCGTACGGCGACTGGAACGCGCTCGCCGAGGACGGCGATGTCGATGTCGTGTACGTCGCCACCCCGCACTCGGCGCACCGAGTCACCGCCGGGCTGTGCCTGGAGGCCGGGCGCAACGTGCTGTGTGAGAAGGCGTTCACGCTGAACGCGCGGGAGGCCGAGGAACTGGTCTCGCTGGCGAAGGCGCGCGGCAGCTTCCTGATGGAAGCCATGTGGATGTACTGCAACCCGCTGATCCGGCGGCTCAAGGCGCTGGTGGACGACGGCGCAATCGGCGAAGTGCGCCATGTGCAGGCCGACTTCGGGCTGGCCGGCCCCTTCCCGCCCGCGCACCGGCTGCGCGACCCGGCACAGGGCGGCGGCGCGCTGCTGGACCTCGGCGTGTACCCGGTCTCCTTCGCCCAGTTGCTGCTCGGGGAACCGTCGGACGTCACGGCGCGCTCGATGCTGTCCGCCGAGGGCGTCGACCTCCAGACCGGCGCCCTGCTGTCGTGGGACAGCGGTGCCCTCGCCTCCCTGCACTGCTCCATCGTCGGCGGCACGGCCACCTCCGCGTCGGTCACCGGCTCGGGCGGCCGTATCGACATACCGCACGGCTTCTTCTTCCCGGACCGTTTCGTCCTGCACCGCGACGGCCGTGACCCCGAGGAGTTCACGGCCGACCCGGCGGACGGACCCCGCAACAGCCTGCGGCACGAGGCCGCCGAGGTGATGCGGGCCCTGCGCGCCGGCGAGACCGAGTCACCGCTGGTCCCGCTGGACGGCACGCTGGCCGTGATGCGGACGCTCGACGCGATCCGGGACCGCGTCGGCGTCCGCTACCCGGGCGAGGCCCCTGAAGCGGACCGCGCGCCCGAACTCACGCCTGCGTGAGCCCCGGCTCCCCCACCTCCGTCACGAAGGACGCGGCCGTCGTGACGGGCGCCCCGGGCCTGGTCACGTACGGCACCGTCTTGAAGTCGGTCCGCGCGAGCTGCTGCCCCAGCGCGACGGTCACATAGCCGCGCCGCCCGTTGTAGAACTTCATGTGCGGGTTGGCCTGCATGTACGTGTCCCAGTTGGCGGGCTTGTCGATGCCGTCCCGGCCGCTGGCGATCGACGTGGCGACGATCTCCGTGCCGAGGGTGGCGGAGTCGGGGTCGTCGAAGTCGGCCTTGATGTCGAAGCCGTACCCGACGTGGACGTCACCGGTGAGCACCATCAGGTTCTCGACGCCGGCGGCCCTGGCGCCGTCCAGCACACGGCGGCGGGAGGCGCGGTAGCCGTCCCAGGCGTCCATCGACACCCGTGACGGCTCGGTGAGGTCGAACTTGCGCTGGGCGAAGGTGACCTGCTGCGGTACGACGTTCCACAGCGCCGCCGAGTCGCGCCAGCCGTCGAGCAGCCACCGCTCCTGCGTCGCCCCGGTCATCGTGCGCGCCGGGTCGTCGACGTCCGGGCCGGGGATCTGCGAGCCGTCGCCGTATGCCTGGTTGGAGCGGTACTGCCGGGTGTCCAGCACGTCGAACTGGGCGAGCCGGCCCCAGCGCAGACGCCGGTAGAGCTGCATGTCGGGGCCGGCGGGCCGCTGCGGGCGGCGCAGCGGCTGGTTCTCCCAGTAGGCGCGGTAGGCGGAGGCCCGGCGCAGCAGGAACTCCTCCGGCGGGACGCTGTTCTCCGGGATGTCGTCGGCGTAGTTGTTCTCGGTCTCGTGGTCGTCCCAGGTGACGACGAACGGGTGCGCGGCGTGCGCGGCCATGAGGTCGGGGTCGGACTTGAAGAGGGCGTAGCGCAGGCGGTAGTCCTCCAGGGTCACCGTCTCGCGGTTGAAGAGCGCGGGGAGCGTGCGGTCGGTGTAGTTGCGGTAGCCGCCGACCGAGTTGACCGCGTACTCGTACAGGTAGTCGCCGAGGTGGAAGACGATGTCGACGTCGTCCTGGGCGAGATGGCGGTACGGCGTGTAGTAGCCGTCCGTGTACGCCTGGCAGGAGACGGCCGCGAGGGTCAGCGCGGTCGCCGTGCCGGTCGGCGCGGGGGCGGTGCGGGTACGGCCGGTCCCGCTGATCCAGGTGCCGGCGCGGAAGCGGTAGTAGTAGACGCGGTCCGCGTCGAGCTTGTCGACCTCGACGTGGACCGTGTGGTGGAACTCGGGGTACGCGATGGCGGCGCCGCGTCTGGCGATCCTGGTGAACTGCTCGTCGTGCGCCAACTCCCAGTGCACGGTGATCCGTTGGGCGGGCAGCCCGCTGTCGGGCTGGTACGGGGCGGGGGCGAGGCGGGTCCACAACAGGACGGAGTCGGGCAGCGGGTCGCCGGAGGCGACGCCGAGGGTGAAGGGATTGTCGGTGATCCGGCGGGCGTCGAGCTCGGCGGCGCTCGCGGCGCCCGCGGCCGGCAGGTTCACGGCGAAGGCGAGCGCGGCGGCGGCGCCCGTGACGGTCAGGAAGCGGCGGCGGCCGATGTGGCGGGCTGCCGCACGCAGTTCGGGGGCGTGCTGCTGGGGGTGTGCTGCGAGTGTCATCCGGTCCTCCCCTGACTGATGGATGCATGAGGCATTGGAGTGGCCGGGGACGACACTCGCTTGGCGCGTACACAACACTCGGATGGCGGATAAATGAGTTCCGGATGGCGGACCGTCCCGTACCCTGCGGCCCCATGAATGACAGGCAAACGGACACGAGGACGGACGCGAGGACCGCCGTGGTGACCGGCGCCGGCTCCGGCATCGGCCGCGCGGTCGCGGTGGAGCTGCTGCGCGCGGGCTGGTCGGTGGCGCTGGCGGGGCGGCGCGTCGAAACCCTGGAGGAGACGGCTGCGCAGGCACCCGGGGCCGCCTCGCTCGCCGTACGGACCGACGTGTCACGGCAGGAGGACGTGGCCGCGCTCTTCGCCGCCACGGTGGAGCGGTTCGGGCGGGTGGACCTGCTGTTCAACAACGCGGGGACGTTCGGGCCGGGCGGAGTGCCGGTCGAGGAGCTGCCGTACGACGCCTGGCGGCATGTCGTGGACACCAACCTCAACGGGGCGTTCCTGTGCGCACAGGCGGCGTACCGGCAGATGAAGGAGCAGGACCCGCAGGGCGGCCGGATCATCAACAACGGCTCGATCTCCGCGCACACACCCCGCCCGCACTCCGTCGCCTACACGGCGACCAAGCACGCGCTGACCGGACTGACCAAGTCCCTGTCACTGGACGGGCGGCCGTACGACATCGCCGTCGGCCAGATCGACATCGGCAACGCGGCGACCGACATGACCGCACGCATGCAGACGGGCGCCCTGCAGGCCGACGGCTCGGTGGCGCCCGAGCCCGTGATGGACGTGGCCGATGTGGCCCGGACCGTGCGGCACATGGCGGAGCTGCCGCTGGCGGCGAACGTGCAGTTCGCGACGGTGCTGGCGACGGCGATGCCGTACGTGGGCCGTGGCTGACGGCTCACCCGCCCACCCGCGATCTCCACAACTCACACAATCGGAATGTTGAATTCCGGCACATCGCGGCCGGTAAGCGACTTATGCTCAAGTCGTTCTGCACCAGAGCTTCACATATGAAGCAGACGGCTTCCGCAGGCCACTCCGAGGGGGGAGGCGGCAGCCGTTCCATGACACCGGGTGGGGGTGGACCTCGCGTGGGACCGCGAGGTACGCACCGGTGCGTGGAACGGCTGCCGGTTGAGCGGTACGACGGCGCTCAGCGGCCGAGGATCCGGTCGACGTCGGCCAGCTGCGCGGCGGTGAGCGGCCCCTTGGCGATCGCGCCCGCATTCTGCTCGGCCTGCTCGACGGAGCGGAACCCCGGGATCGGCACCGTGCGCGGGCTACGGCCCCACAGCCGGGCGAGGGCGCCCTGCCCGAGCGTACGGCCGCCGCTGGTGAGGACGTCCTTCAGCGCGTCCACGCGGGCGACCCACTCCGGATCGGCGTTGGACCCGTCCTCGAACCCTTCCAGCCACTGCGGCGGCCGGCTGCGGATGTCCCCGGCCTCCAGGGCCTGCCCGGTCCTGCGCCTACCGGTCAGCAGGCCCATCGCCAGCGGGCTGCGGATGGGTCCCCCCTAGAGCGGAGCCGAGAGTGAGGGAGCTCGCCAACTCCAGCTCCTCACACAGCGCGAACATCTCGGGGGGCGTCCCGGAGCACGTTGGCCGCGTGCTGCACCGCCGCGCAGTGCACCCCCCGCGCGAACACGGCGGCACGGGCCGGGTCGTCGGTGCTCCACGCGTAGGCCCGGATGAGCCCCTCGCGCACGAACTCCTCGCAGACGTCACGCAGCTCGGCGGCACGTTCCGGGTCGGCGTCGGACAGGTGCAGCTGGTACAGGTCTACGTAGTCGGTGCCCAGGCGCTTCAGCGAGGCGGTGTGTGCCCGGCGCGCGTACGGCACGGTGTCGTCGGCGCCGGTGAGGGTGCGGGCCTCCTCGTCGAGGACGTTGCCCCACTTGGTGGCGACGACGACATCGGCGCGGCGCTTGCCGAGAGCGCGGCCGAGGACGCGTTCGCTGTGTCCGGCGCCGTAGGTGTCCACGGTGTCGAAGAAGGTGACGCCCAGGTCGAGGCGCGCCGGACGGCCCGTACGGACTCCTCGTCGTCGACCTTGCCCCAGCCGAGCGGCTGCCCGTCCGCGGACTGCCACTCACCGCCGATGGCCCAGCAGCCGAAGCCGAGCGCGCTGACCTCGATGCCGGTCCGTCCCAAAGTCCTCTTGGTCTCCATGAGGGGGGACGTTGGAAGTTGGAGCGCACACGAGGGCAAGCGCTTGAGCGGTTGTGAGGGTGGGGGTGGCTTTGTGGCTCCCGGCTATGCCTGGCCGGTCTCGAAGCGGGAGATCCTGCCGTCGCCCTCTACCTCGAAGTGCCAGCGGGTGCGCATCTCGCCATAGGTGTCGTTGCGGTAGCTGGCGAGGAGGTCGCGACCGCGGTTCGACTCGTTGTCGACTTCCATGTGGCCGTTGGAGGAGAAGATCTCCCGCTCGATCCAGTCGGCGAGGTCGCGGTCGTTGCCGTCGTCCGCCATGGTCGCGCCGGGCGCGAGGATGCTCATGAAGCCCTCGCGGTCGTGGGCGTTGACGGCAGTGACGAAGGCACGGACGGCGGGGTCGCTGAGCTTGGACGTCTGAATCGTCATACCGGTCAGCCTCACACCGCCCCTGCGGCCCCGCCACCCGAACGGCGGCCAGGGCGGGCCGGGCGGGTGACCGAGATGCGACGGTGGAGCCGAGGGAAGGGATCCGCCACCGGTGGTCCGTTTCCGGGAGTCATCGTGCGTCATCGGGAGTCATTGTGAGTGCTTACGACCGACGTGATCTGGGCCTGCTGTTGCTCCGGCTGGGCGCCGGCGGCGTACTGTTCGCGCACGGCACGCAGAAGCTGTTCGGCTGGTTCGGCGGACACGGCATCGAGGGCACCGGCCAGTTCATGGAGTCGATCGGCTACCAGCCGGGCAAGGCCAGCGCGACGGCGTCGGGCCTCGCGGAGGCCGGCGGTGGCACCCTGCTGGCGCTGGGCCTGGCGACACCGGCGGCCGGTGCGGCGGCGGCCGGCGGCATGGCGGGCGCGGCCGCGGTGCACGCCCCCAACGGCTTCTTCAACCAGGAGGGCGGCTACGAGCACGCGGCCACCCTCGGTCTCGCCGCGACCTGCCTCGCGATCGCGGGCCCCGGCCGCCTCTCCCTCGACCACGCCCTCGGCCATGTCGTCGACCGCGGCTGGATGGTTCCCACGGCCCTGGCGACGACGGCGGCGGTGACGGCCGTGGTGATCGGGGTGCGGAACAAGAGGCTGGCCGAGGGGAGGACGGAGAGGGAGGAGCAGGCGGGGGTGTCGCAGGATCAGGAGGCCTTGTTCGAGGAGTAGGCAGCCGCTGTGCCAAGCTGCCCGCATGACCGATCAGGCAGCCCCTCCCGGCACCGCCGCCGAGCCCTCCGCCGACCTCTGGGCAACCATCGACGCCCTGTGGACCTGGCTCGACACCGACCAGCCGATCGGCGGCAAGGAGGGCATGCTGCTGCGCATGCTGAAGCTGTCGGAGGAGGTCGGCGAGGTCGCCGAGGCGGTGATCGGGGCGACCGGCCAGAACCCGCGCAAGGGCGTCACCCACACCTGGGATGACGTACAGGGCGAGCTGTGCGACGTGGTGATCACGGCGCTGGTGGCGCTGCGGACGCTGACGCCGGAGACGCGGGAGGTGTTCACCCGGCATTTGGCGCGGGTGCGGGAGCGGTCGCTGGGTCAGCCGGGCCGGTAAGTCCGAAGACTGCCTGAGTAGATGAAGCCCGATACTCCGGCCTCCGAATACGGACCGCAAGTAGGAGGGATGCGCGCGGCGGAGCCCGGAACGGCCGCCACTGACGGCCCGCGCGGATGGGCCGACGATCCGGCAGGCGGCATGCCGACCGGATCTTCGGCCTCTGTATGGTGCAGTTGATGATCGGTACGACCGGTCATCTCGGCGTGACATTGGTGGCTGGCACGGGGAGACACCCGTCCATGGGGGATCACTTCAAGACGGATGTGGATCAACTCGCGCGGTTCCTCAAGAACCTTGAGGACTGCGTGCGCGAACTGGACGAGTTCCTGTTGATCCGGGTCCGGCACGGACGGCGCCTCGGGGTGTGTGAGCAGGTGCTGCGCACGTATCCCCTGGAGTACCGCGACCGCGTGGACAAGCGCGGCTCCGAGCGGCTGTTGCTCGGCACCGTGCACACGGTGAAGCTGTCCGTCCGCGGGCAGCACGATGCGCGCCGTCAGCGCGTCCACGGTCCGCCGCTGGCCCCAGGGCGCCGAGAACGGCGCGTGGTTCGCGGGAGACCCGGCGTTCGGCGGCGTCATGGTCGTCGCCGGCACGGGCGACATGCTGTTCCTGCAGCCCGCCGACTGGCAGAAGTACGAGGCCGAGCGCGCCCAGGCCGAGCCGCAGCGCCGTGCCCTGGCCGCACAGGCGGGAATCTCCGGCCTCTTGGAGAAGGAAGTGAACACGATCGCGGCGCTGGGGGGCTGAGCAACGCCGTCCGTACGCGCGTCAGGCACCTCGGCGCTGCTGTCGCAGGTCAACGCCCGTGCCCGGCCGGGCGCTTCCGGATGCCGCGCGGCAGTCGGCCCTGGGGGCCAGGGGCGCGTTCCCCGGCCAGGGGGCCTGAGCGGCAGACGAGTCGGGCTGTACGCCGGGTTCTGTTCCCAGCGTTCCTCGCGGAGCCCTGGGCGACGGCCATCCATCTACGACCGGCGTTGCCGCCGGCCTCTTGCGGTCTACCCGCGGACTCGGGCGGGCAGCCCTCGAACGTCCGCGCAGGGTCACCGGTTAAGGCGGCCCCTTCTTGACCTTGCTCCGGGTGGGGTTTACCTAGCTGCCCAGGTCGCCCTGGGCACTGGTGGTCTCTTACACCACCGTTTCACCCTTACCCGGCGCCGAAGCGCCGGGCGGTTTGCTTTCTGTGGCACTGTCCCGCGGGTCACCCCGGGTGGCCGTTAGCCACCACCCTGCCCTGTGGAGCCCGGACGTTCCTCGGGAAGCCCCCTGAGGGACTTCACGCGGCCGCCCGCCCGGCTCGTCTGCCGTGTGGACCATGTTACCGGCCTGCGGGGGGCCGTCGTCGCCAGGACCGAGCCCGCCAGGATCAGGGCGAAGGCCACGGCGATCCCCGCGGTCAGGGATTCGTCCAGGAACAGGGCCCCCGCCGCCACCGCGACCGCCGGATTGACGTACGTGAAGACCGTCGCCCGCGTCGGGCCGACCTCCTTGATCAGCTCCAGGAAGGCCACGAAGGCGACTGCCGTGCAGATCACGCCCAGGGCGGCCAGGGCGGCCAGACTCTCGGCCGACGGCATCGCGGCAGGCCACGTCAGCGCTGCCGCGGGGGCGTAGACCAGGGCCGCCAGGGTCAGGCAGGCTGCCGTCAGGTGGAGGGAGGGGACGTCCCGCAGCCAACGCGCCGCGATCAGCGGGGCCGTCGCATAGCCCAGCACCGTCAGCAGGACCTCCGCCAGGGAGCGGGCGTCGCCGCCGGTCAGGTGGGGGACGGTGAGGGTCGCCACGCCTGCCAGGCCCAGGGTGAGGCCGGTCAGGCGGCGGACGCCCAGGTGTTCCGTCTGGCCGAAGAAGCGGGCCAGGGCGACGCCGACTATGGGTACGCCTGCGATGAGCAGGCCCGCCGTCGAGCTGGACAGGTGGCGTTCCGCGTCCGTCAGCGTCCACCACGGGCCGATGATCTCTATGCACGCGAAGGCCAGCATCGGCTGCCAGTGCCGTCGTATCGTCCGGGGCAGGCCGCCCTGGCGGATTGCGAAGGGGAGCAGGAGCGCCGCGCCGAGGGCGCATCGCGTGAAGACCACCATCGACGGGGAGACCTCGTCCACCGCCACCTTGATCATCAGGTACGGGATGCCCCAGACCACGCTCATCAGGGCGAAGAGAAACCAACCGCGTGCTGTCATGCGGCGAGTTTCGGTCGGCTCACCCTCCCGTGTCTTGAACGCTGTTGCGGTACGCCGCCGGGGTGACGCCCAGTACTCGGCGGAACCAGCGCGTCAGGTGCGCCTGGTCCGCGAAGCCGACCAGTCCGGCGACCTCGGCCGGGCGCAGGCCGGTTTCCAGCAGAACTCGTGCCCTGCTCACCCGGTGCTGGGCGAGCCAGGCGTACGGCGGTACCCCCATCGTCGTACGGAAGGCACGCAGGAGCTGGTAGCGGGAGAGGCCGAGGTCGGTGGCCAGGGACGCGAGGGAGGGTGGGGCCGTGAGCTCGTCGGCGAGGCGGTCGCGGACACTCCTCGCTATGTGATCGGCGCCCGCGACCGTGTCGGTCGTCGCCCGGGCTGTGGAGTGGCGGCGGGTCAGGGCCGTCATCAGCCACGGGATGCGGGACTCGGCCTCCAGGGGGTCCGGGCAGGCGGCGAGCTCGGCGTGCGTGCGGCTCAGGGCCGTGGCCAGGTCGGGGTCGTCGAGGAGGGGGTCGCGGAAGTGCGGGGCTGCGGTGCCGAGGGTGCCGTCGGTGAGCAGGGACGTATCGGCGTACAGGGCTCGGTAGGCGTATCCGCCGGTCTCGGCCGGGCCGCCCGTGTGCATCTCGCCCGGTGCCAGTACGACGATGGAGCCGGGGGCGGGGCGGAGGCGGCCGCCCCGGTAGTCGATGATCTCGCTGCCGCCGACGCAGACGCCGATCGTGAACTCGTCATGGGCGTGCGGGGCGTACACGTGCCGGTCGAAGCGGGCGGTGAGCAGATCGAGAGGCGGACCGTCCCGGCCGAGCCTCGCCCTGGTCCACAGTGCCTGTTCCTTCACCGCGCACCCCCAGCGTGTCCTCCTGGGGGTGCAACACCGGAAGCGTCACAGAAAGTCCGCTGTCTCCAGCTCGAAACCGAAGGGCTCCGGGAGAGAGAGTGGTTTGCCCATCGGACGGGTGCAGTGCTCCCGGTAGTCGTCCTTCTCGGGATCGCTGAACAGCGTGATCGAGGAGGCTTCGCGGTCAACGAGCAAGTAGAGCGGGATGCCTCCGCGGGCGTAGCACCGTCGCTTTGCCTCACGATCGGCCCTGGGCTTGGTGGATGTCACCTCAAGGACCAAGGTGACGCCGTCGCAAGGCATCCATGGGGCGGCACCTCGGTAGAGGCGGAGTTCCCTGGGCGCGAAGGTGCCGTCAGGGATCACACGGTCTTTCTGGCCACCCTCGCTGCCCCGCAGGATCAAGCCCTTGGTTCCGGCGAACTGCATCCTGGTCCGGGAATTCAGATACACCTGCTCCACGATCAGCCCGATGTAATCCTCGTGATCCCCGTCCGGCGGCGGCGTCACAACGATCTCCCCCTCGATCAGCTCGGCCCGGAAGCCCTCCGGCGTGTCCAGGGCGAGGAATCCCTCCAGCAGGACCTCTTCCTGCGTGAGCGGCTCATGGGCCATGGCAGTCATGTCACGCCCCTCCTTCGGTCGCTCGCCAGCCTGGGACATCGGAAGATCACCTGTCCGAGAGATCGGGAACCGTTCCCTCGATCGTGGCACACGACCAGCGCCACCGTCAGGCGCCGAGCCGGTCACTTGACCCTGCCGCAACGTCAACGTCTCTACTGATCCCATGCGGATCGGAGAACTCGCCGCCGCCGTCGGCGTCACCACGCGCACGGTGCGGCACTACCACCATCAGGGGCTGTTGCCCGAGCCTGATCGGCGGCCCAACGGCTACCGGGAGTACACGTTGCGGCATGCCGTCGTGCTGGCGCGGATTCGGCGGCTGACGGAGCTGGGGCTGGGACTCGCGGAGGTGCGGGACGTGCTCGCGGAGGATGCCGGGAAGGATCTTGTCGAGGTGCTCACCGAGCTCGATGCGGATCTTGCCCGGCAGGAGGAGGCCATCCGGGAGCGGCGGGCGCGGCTGCGGGCGTTGCTGGAGGCGGAGGGCGGGCTGCCCGTCGAGGGGCCCGTGTCGCCGCAGTTGGCCGCGCTGTTTCGGGACATGGCGCATGTCACCGACTCCCCCATGGCGGCCAAGGACCGCGAGATGCTCGCGCTGATCGAGACCACGGCCGGTCCCGAGGCACGGGAGCAGCTCATGGGCGCGCTGGGGAGCGCGCTGGACCGGCCGGGCGGCAAGGAGCGGGCCCTCGCCGCCTACGCCCTGCTCGACGACCTCGCCGACGCCGACCTCGCCGATCCGCGCGTGGAGGAGGCGGCCCGGGCCCTCGCCGAGTGCCTGCCCCGCGATCTGCTCCCGGAGCCGTTGGACGTCGACCCGGACAACAGCTTCCTGCGTGCCTTCTACGCCGACTTCGCCCCTGCCCAGGCGGCGGCCATCCGCCGCACCTTGCGCCTGCTCATGGAAGGGGACGGGCCGTGATGCGGACCGCGCTCACCCTTCTCCGGCACGAGGTGCGGCTGGTCGCCAGCATCTGGCTGTGGGCGATCCGGCGCCGGCACGGGATCGGGGACGGTACCGGCTTCGGGTACGCGCGCGGGCAGGGCACGATGCTGCTGGGATTCGGGTTCGTGATCGTGATCGAGTCGATCATGATGTCGGTGCTGCTGCGGAACTACCCGGCGGTGCAACGGGGGTGGTTCATGGTCGACATGTACACCCTCGTGATCATCATCGGGATACACGCCGCCTCTGTCGTACGACCGCACGTCCTCGACGCGGGCTTCCTGCGCATCCGCCGTGCCGCGCACGTCGATCTGCGCATACCGCTGGAGAAGATCGCGCACGTGCGCCGCGAGCTGCGCACCACGCATGAGCGGGCTGACGGTGAGCTCAATCTCCCCATCGGGGCGCAGACCACCGTGACGCTCGAACTCGCCGAGCCCGTCGCCCACTTCACCTTCCTCGGCCGCCGGCGGGACGTCCGCCTCGTGCGCTTCCACGCCGACGAGTCCGACGGCCTCGTGCAGGCGCTGGTGCCGGCGGTCAGGCAGGCTCGAACCGCACCTTCGGCGCTGCCGGATCTGCCTGTGTGAGGCGGACCCGGATCCGCTCTCCCAGTGGCAGCGCGTCCGCGCCCTCGATCCGGCCGATGATGGCCGGTGACTCCAACTGCACGGTTCCCAGGGCGGGTTGACGTTCCTCCACCTCCACCACCCAGCCGTCGAACACCTCCCCCACCCGGTCCTTCAGCAGCGCCGCCTCCACGAGGTCGACGCAGGCACGCTCGACCGTGCCCGCGCGTCGCGTGCCCTCGGCCATGCGGGCGGGCAACGCGTCGAGAACCATGAGAACCCAGTCGGGAATCGGCCGCCCGGCGGCGGCCGCGAGGCAGATCTCGGAGGTGTGGCGATCGGCCAGGCGGCGCAAGGGGGCCGTGCAGTGGGCGTAGGGGGCCGCCACGGCGGAGTGGGTGGTGATGTCCGGCAGGGCTCCGTCCCGGAAGACCGTGTAGCCGGCGCCGCGCAGCAGCGTCGTGCACTCCTGGAGGAAGGCCGCGTGGTTCGGGCGGTGGGGGTCGAGGGAGCGGACGAGTTCCGCGTACGAGACGTGGTGCGGCCAGTCGATGTGCAGGGCGTGCGCGGTACGGCGCAGGCGGCCGACGGCGCCGTCGGGGGCGGCGGGGAGGGTCCGCAGGATGCCGGTGCCGGCCGCGAGCATCAGGTCGGCCGCGGCCATACCGGTCAGCAGGGAGATCTGGGAGTTCCAGCCGTCGGCGGGGAGCGGGGCGCGGAAGGCGAGCTCGTAGGCGTGATCGCGCTCCACGATCTCCTGCTCGGGCACGTTGAGCGAGATCCCGCCCCGCTCCACCTCCAGCCGCTCCCTGAGCTCCCCGACCGTCTTGAGCAGGGCCGGCGATTCCTCGGCGGTTCCCTCGTCGATCTGCTTCTGCACGCCGGCGTAGTCCAGCTTGGCCCGGCTGCGGACGAGGGCGCGGCGGACGTCGACGGCGAGCGTACGGCCGTCCCCGTCGAGGTCGATGGTCCACAG
The DNA here is from genome assembly GCF_055639295.1 of Streptomyces sp. NPDC107528. Classification (NCBI taxonomy): domain Bacteria; kingdom Bacillati; phylum Actinomycetota; class Actinomycetes; order Kitasatosporales; family Streptomycetaceae; genus Streptomyces; species Streptomyces sp. NPDC107528. The sequence goes on along the minus strand of NZ_JBVKAV010000002.1, from coordinate 404,454 downwards.
GACGGCGGGCCGGTCCTGGTCCGGGAGCAGGCTCGCCGCGCCCTCGCTCAGCAGCTCGGGGTGCAGCGGGACCTTCCCGTCGGGGAAGTAGAGGGTGGTCACCCGGCGCTGCGCCTCCTGGTCGAGCGCGCCCGACGGTGCGACGAAGGCGGCGACGTCGGCGATGGCGTACCGGACGCGGTAGCCGGTGCCCTGCCGGGACAGGTGCATCGCCTGGTCGAGGTCGGTGGAGGTGGGCGGGTCGAGGGTGAAGAACGGGATGTCGGTGGCGTCGGACGGAGGGAGGGCCGGGGCCTTCGCGGTCCGCTCGGCCTCCGCCAGCACCTCGGGCGGGAAGCTCCCTGGGACGCCGAGTTCGGTGCGCAGCGTGGTGAGGGCGGCCCGGAGGGGGGCTTCGGGGGCGCCGGTCACTCGGATGTGGCGGCGGGGCATGAGTCGAGCGTAGGGCGAGGCCGGCCGGGTGGCACGCCGTACCCTGTGGCGGGGTTCGATCGAAGGAGTACGTGTGCTTGTCCTGCTGCCGCCTTCCGAGGGGAAGGCCCCGTCCGGTCGGGGTGCCTCGCTGAAGCTGGAGTCGCTGTCCTTGCCGGGACTCACCGAGGCCCGGGAGGCCGTACTGAGTGAGCTGGTCGAGTTGTGCCGCGGCGACGAGGACAAAGCGCGGGACGTGCTCGGGCTGAGCGAGGGGCTCCGGGGGGAAGTCGCGAAGAACGTCGGCCTGCCCACGGCGGGGGCGCGGCCGGCCGGGGAGATCTACACCGGCGTGCTGTACGACGCCCTCGACCTGGCGTCGCTGGACGCGGCGGCGAAGAGGCGGGCGACTCGGTCGCTGCTCGTCTTCTCGGGGCTGTGGGGCGCGGTGCGCGTCAACGACCGTATTCCCTCCTATCGCTGCTCGATGGGCGTGAAGCTGCCCGGCCTGGGTGCGCTCGGGGCACACTGGCGGGCGCCGCTGGCGGACGCGCTGCCCGAGGCGGCCGGGGACGGGCTGGTGCTGGATCTGCGGTCGTCGGCGTACGCGGCGGCGTGGAGGCCGAAGGGCGAGGTGGCCGGGCGGACGGCGTCGGTACGGGTGCTGCATGCGCCGACCCGGAAGGTCGTCAGCCACTTCAACAAGGCGACCAAGGGGCGGATCGTACGGAGCCTGCTCACGGCGGGGGCCGTGCCCGCGGGTCCGGCCGAGCTGGTGGAGGCGCTGCGGGACCTCGGGTACGAGGTGGAGGTGGAGGCGCCGGCCAAGGGCGGGAAGGCGTGGACGCTGGATGTGCTGGTGACGGAGATCCACTAGCGGTTCGGCGGCCGCACAGGCGCCCATTGCAGCATGCGCAACACGCTTTGCGCATGCTGCGCGCCGTCGGCAGGATGAGGCCATGACCTCAGTCCTTGATCTCGCGCCCGTCGTCCCCGTGGTCGTGGTCGACGACCCCTCCGACGCCGTACCTCTCGCGCGGGCCCTGGTCGCAGGAGGGCTGCCCGCCATCGAGGTGACGCTGCGGACACCAGCCGCCCTGGAGGCGATCCGGGCCATCGCGGACGCGGTGCCGGACGCGGTGGTCGGCGCGGGCACCGTGATCACACCGGAGCAGGTGACGCGGGCGGTCACGGCGGGGGCGCGTTTCCTGGTCAGCCCCGGCTGGACGGACCTGCTGCTGGAGGCCATGCGGGCGTCCGGAGTGCCGTATCTGCCGGGAGTGTCGACCACGTCCGAGGTGGTGGCGCTGCTGGAGCGCGGGGTCCGGGAGATGAAGTTCTTCCCGGCCGAGGCGGCGGGCGGCACCGCCTATCTCAAGTCGCTGAACGGCCCGCTGCCCCAGGCCCGGTTCTGCCCGACCGGCGGAATCGGTCCGACGACGGCACCCGACTATCTCGCGCTGCCCAACGTCGGCTGCGTGGGCGGCAGTTGGATGCTTCCGGCGGACGCGGTGGCGGCACGGGACTGGGGGCGGGTCGAGGCGCTGGCGCGGGAGGCGGCCGGCCTCACAGGCTCACGCGCGCAAGTGTGACGTGTCGTTGAACAGCCGCACGCTCGCGTTGCCGTCGGCGTAGTACGCCACCGCCGAGAGGGAGGCGGCCGAGAGTTCCATGCGGAACAGGGACTCGGGCGGGGCGCCCAGGGCCAGGCGTACGAACGTCTTGATCGGCGTGACGTGCGTGACGAGGAGGACCGTGCGGCCGGCGTACGCCGCGATCAGCTTGTCGCGGGTGGCGGCGATGCGGGTGGCGGTGGCCGCGAAGCTCTCGCCGTCGCCGGTGGGCCGGGCCCCGGGGTCGGCCAGCCAGGCGTTGAGGTCGTCGGGGTACCGCTCGCGGACCTCGCCGAAGGTGAGCCCCTCCCAGGCGCCGAAGTCGGTCTCGCGCAGCCCGTCGTCGACGCTCACGTCGAGGCCGAGGCGGGCGGCGACGATGCCGGCGGTCTCCCGGGTACGGGCCAGCGGCGACGCCACGACGGCCTGGATGGTCCCGCGCCGGGCGAGCGCGGCCCCGACCCGCTCGGCCTGCTCGCGGCCGACGTCGGAGAGGGACGGATCGGTACCGCCGCTCCCCGAGAACCGCTTCTGCGGCGTCAGAGGCGTCTCTCCGTGCCGCAGCAGAACGAAGGTCGCGGGCGCCCCCATGTCGGCAGGAGCCCAGCCGGACGACGGAGCGGCCACGGTGCGGGCAGCCCTGACATCGGCCTCGGCCTTCACGGCCGCGCCGGCAGTGTCTCCCGGTGGGCCGGAGGGTTGACCGGAGGGCTGATGGGACGGCTGGCCGGAGGGCTGATCGGAAGGCTCGGCCTCAGCCGCGGCCCGCGCTGCCCGTGCGTCCGCCGCCGCCAGCTCCGCCGTGGACGCCGCGGCCGACCACTGCTCGCCCCGCTTCCCGGCATCCATCGCCTCGTTGGCGAGCCGGTCGGCGTGCTTGTTCTGCTCGCGGGGGATCCACTCGTACGTCACCTGGGACGCCGGCAGGACGGCCGCCGCCTCGAAGGCCAGCGGCTTCATGTCGGGGTGCTTGATCTTCCAGCGGCCCGACATCTGCTCGATGACCAGCTTGGAGTCCATGCGGACGTGCACCCGGGCCGTCGGGTCCAGTTCACGAGCAGCGCGCAGGCCCGCCAACAGGCCCCGGTACTCGGCGACGTTGTTCGTGGCGACGCCGATGTACTCGGCCGCCTCGGCCAGCGTCTGGCCCGTGGCAGCGTCGATCACGACCGCGCCATAGCCCGCGGGCCCCGGGTTGCCCCGTGACCCGCCGTCGGCCTCGACGATGAACTCCCGCACGGCACAGGCTCCTAGAGGCCGGACTCGGCCGTACGCACCAAGATCCGGCGGCAGTTCTCGCAGCGCACCACGGTGTTCGGCGCCGCCTGGCGGATCTCGTTCAGCTCGGTGATGGCGAGCTCCTGACGGCAGCCCTGGCAGCTGCGCTGGTAGAGCTTGGCCGCGCCGATGCCGCCCTGCTGCTGGCGCAGCTTGTCGTAGAGCTTGAGGAGGTCCGCGGGGACCGAGCCCGCCATGACCTCGCGCTCCTTGGTGACCGTGGCCGCCTCGCCGTCGATCTCCTCGAACGCGGCCTCACGGCGGGCGGTCGCGTCGTCGACCTTGCCCTGGACGGCACCGACCCGCTCGGTCAGCTCGGCGACCCGCTCCTGCGCGGACTCGCGGCGCTCCATGACCTCGAGGACGATGTCCTCCAGGTCGCCCTGCCGCTTGGCGAGGGAGGCGATCTCGTGCTGGAGGTTCTCCAGGTCCTTCGGGGAGGTGACGGCACCGGAGTCCAGGCGCTGCTGGTCGCGGGCGGCGCGCTGGCGCACCTGGTCCACGTCCTGCTCGGCCTTGGTCTGCTCGCGGGCGCAGTCGCTGTCCTCGGTCTGTGCGGCGACGAGCAGGTCGCGCAGCTGCGTGTGGTCCTTGGTCAGCGACTCGATCTCGGCGTGCTCGGGCAGCGACCTCCGCCGGTGCGCGAGCTGCTGGAGGCGGACGTCGAGGGCCTGGACGTCGAGGAGGCGGATCTGGTCGGCGGGCTCGGCGTTCAGTTGGGGGCTCCAGATGTATCCGTGATGGCGGACGCCGCATGGGCGGTCCAGGGGTCGGTGACCGTCTTCGAGACGTGGACGCGCAGGTCCCATCCGTTGCGGTCGGAGATCTCGTCGAGCTGGGTTGCGGCCAGCTCGCACCAGGGCCATTCAGTGGCCCAGTGCGCCGCGTCGAGCAGCGCGAGAGGACTGTGGGCGGAGCTGTGGGCGCGGTCCGCGACGAACTCCGAGGCCGGGTGGTGACGCAGGTCCGCGGTGAGGAAGGCGTCGACGCCGGCGGCGCGTACGTCGTCGAAGAGGCTGTCGCCGGAGCCGCCGCTCACCGCGACCGTACGGACCGTCGCCTCCGGGTCGCCGGCGACGCGGATGCCCTGCGCGGTGGCGGGCAGCCGCTCGGCGGCGCGGGCGGCGAGTTCACGGACGGTGAGCGGGTGGTCGAGTTCGCAGATCCGGCCCAGGCCCCTGCGGCCCTCCGGGTCGCTCGGGTCCGGCACCAGCGGGCGTACGACGCGCAGGTCCAGCGCACCGGCCAGTGCGTCGCTCACGCCCGGGTCCGCCGTGTCGGCGTTGGTGTGGGCCACGTGCAGGGCGATGTCGTTCTTGATGAGGGTGTGGACGACCCGGCCCTTGAAGTGGGTCGCCGCGACCGTCGTCGTGCCGCGCAGATAGAGCGGGTGGTGGGTGACCAGCAGGTCGGCGCCCAGCTTCACCGCCTCGTCCACGATGTCCTGGACCGGGTCGACGGCGAACAGGACCCGGGAGATCTCCTGGTCGGGGTCGCCCACGACGGTGCCGACCGCGTCCCAGGACTCGGCCCGCTCGGCGGGCCACAGGTTGTCCAGCGCGGCGATGACTTCAGACAGACGGGGCACGCAGGCAAGGCTACCTGCCTGGTCCGTACGGCTGTACCGGTACCGCAGCGGGCGCAGGGCTCCCGCGGGCAACGCCCCGGCCCTCCCCGGGTCGTCCGGGGCCAGCCCTCCGGTCACCCCTGGCCCCGCTCAGCACAACCACCCCCGTTTCCTCAGGCGAATCGTTCCTGGGCCACCCCTTTGTGTGAAGCGAACCTGGCCGGTCCCACGCCTGTGCGTGCGAAAACTAGCTTCGTTACCGGAGGTGACCGGACCATGACGGCCTGTGCGATCGAGCCCGCGGCGGAGCACGAGGACGACGACGCGCCTCGGGCGGGATGCACCATCACGGCGGACGGTTCCTACGCCGCCCGCCTCGCGCTGGACGGCGAGAGCTGGTTCCCGGAGCGCTGGACCCTGGACGGCCCCGAGCCCTACGCCGTGCCGCTGCCCGCCCACCAGCCGGAGGAACCCGGCACCGAGGTGCAGCCGATGGGCGACGGGCGGGTCCTGATCTGCCGCGCGACCGACGGACGGCACATCTTCTCGCTGCTGTACCCGACCGGGCCCGGCACCGGCGAGCTGCTGCTCGGCGCGGTCCAGTGCCCGCCGGAGCAGACCCGCCTGCGACTGCTGCCCCCGGCACCGGGCGGCGGCAGGGCCTACGCCCTCGCGGTGGGCCGGCACTCCAGCGCGGTGTGGCTGGTGGCGGGGGGTGCGTTCGGGCCGGAGCAGCTCGCGGAGGTCCCGGGGCGCTGCTCGGGCGGGGTGTGGCTGGACCGGGGCGGGCGGATGCTGGCCCTCGACCGTCTCGACCCGGAGCCAGGGGGCCGTACGAAGGCCGTCGTGGTCGATCTGGAGCGCGGCGGAGAGGTCTCCGAGCTGCTGCAGATCGCGGACGACAGCGACGACCGGCTGCTGCTCGCCGACCCGGACAGCGGGCTGCTGCTGATCGGCTCGGACGCGCCGTCGCCGGGGCAGGAACGATTGGGCTGGGGCGTGCTGGGCAGCACACTGCCGGTGCGCTTCCCGGAGTGCCTGCGGATGCCCGACTGCGCGGTGACGCCGTTCGCGATCCAGCCGGGGCAGGTGCTGACGCCGGAGAGCTGCGGGGTGGCGTTGCGTGTGGACGGGCCGGTCGGCAGTTGGATCGGGGTGTGGCGGCCCGCCGAACGGCAGGTACGTCATCTTCCGGCGCCCGAGGGGTGGTTGGCGGGAGCCGGGTTGTGGACGCCGGACGGGGTGCTGCAACTGCCGTATGCCACCGGGGCGGTGCGGTGCGGGGTGGCTCGGGTGGAGGTGCCTTCGCCGGGGGCGGCCTCCGCGAACTCGGCCTCCACCACGCCGGATTCGGCCTCACGTGAGCCGTCGGAAACGGATGCTCCGGCTCCCGTCACGCCCCGCCCCGTGCCCTTGCAGCAAGCCCCGTTGGGCGGTCTTGTAACGAAGTAGTGGCGGTTGGCGCGGCCGCCTGGATCCGGCCCCTGGGGGGTTGGTTAAACTCGCCCGGCTGTGAGCAAAAGATCATGTTGACGGGGTGAGTTTTCCGATGAGCAGCGCCAGCACGACCCAGCCGGGGCCGGCCGACGTTCACGACGTTCAGAAGGACACCGGTCACGGCAGGCACCGGGGTCCGGTGTCCGCCCAGGACGGCGAGACGGCCCCCCGCGGCCGTCACCGCAAGCCGGCTGAGGAAACCGAGACGGCAGCCTGACGCCGACTGCGCACGGCCCCGCCCTTCACCGCGAAGGGCGGGGCCGTTCTCGTTCCCACGCCCCGCTCCCGTTTCCGCGCTGTCCTCGTGCTACGCCCTTTTGAGCCCCAGCACCTCCACCGCTCCGAACGTCTCCCCCTCCGGCAGCTCCGCGTAGTGCGGGGTGAGCAGCGCGTCCAGCTCGTCGTACGTGAACGTCTCCTGCTTGCTGTCGAACTTCGCGGCCACCCGGGGCCGTTCGACGACCGCCACCATGCCGCCGTGCACGACGAGCAGCTGGCCGTTGATCCGGGCGGCGGCCCGGGAGGCCAAGTAGCCGACGAGCGGGGCGACATGCTCGGGGGCGAGCGGGTCCAGGCCGTCCTCCGGCCGGTCGAGGCCCGCGAAGACGTCCTCGGTCATGCGGGTCCGGGCGCGCGGGCAGATGGCGTTCGCGGTCACGCCGTACTTGGCGAGCGCGAGGGCGGTGGAGGTGGTGAGCCCGACGATGCCGCCCTTCGCCGCCGCGTAGTTGGGCTGCCCGGCGGATCCGGCGAGGAACGCCTCCGAGGACGTGTTCACGACCCGCCCGTACACCGGCCCGCCCACCGCCTTGGACCGCTCACGCCAGTGTGCGGCGGCGAAGCGGATGGTGTTGAAGTGGCCCTTGAGGTGGACCCGGATCACCGAGTCCCACTCCGCCTCCGCCATGGAGAAGACCATGCGGTCGCGCAGGATGCCGGCGTTGTTGACCAGGATGTCCAGCTTGCCGAACTCCGCGACGGCCAACTCGACCAGCGCGCCCGCCTGTGGGAAGTCGGCGACGTCCCCGGTGTGGGCGAGCGCCGTGCCGCCGGCCGCGCGGATCTCGGCGGCGACCTCCTCGGCGGGCGCGGCGGAGGCCTCGCCCGAGCCGTCCCGGCCGGACTGCCCGTAGTCGTTGACGACGACTGCGGCGCCGAGCCGGGCGAGTTCGAGCGCCTCGACCCGGCCCAGGCCCCGCCCGGCGCCGGTGACGATCGCGGACAGTCCTTCGAGTGGCAGTGACATCGGGCTCCTAAGGAAGCGTGGCCGTCAGATTTCTATGCAGGTACGCAGTGCCGTGCCCGTCCGCATCTGGTCCAGGGCCTCGTTGATGTCGGCCAGCGGCACCCGGTGGGTGATCAGGCCGGCGAGGTCGATCCGGCCGGCCCGCCAGAGCGCGATCGTCCGCTCGTAGGAGCGCAGGACGTCACCGCCGCCGTACATGGACGGCAGGATCCGCTTCTCGTCGAAGAACAGCTCGAACATGTTGAGCTGGAGGAAGTCGTCCATGGCTCCCGCGCCGACGACGACGAGCGTGCCGCCGCGCCGGGTGTACTCGTACGCCGTGCGGGCGGTGGCGGACTTGCCGACGACCTCGAAGACGTAGTCGAAGCCCTCGCCGGCGGTGACCTGCTGCTTGGCGTCGGCCAGCTCGTCCGGTGAGACGGCCCTGGTGGCGCCGAACCTGAGCGCGGACTCGCGGCGGGAGGCCACCGGGTCGACGGCGACGATCTCGGCGGCGCCCTTGAGCCGGGCCCCCTGGATCGCCGAGATGCCGACGCCCCCGCAGCCGATGACCGCGACCGACGAACCGGCCTCCACATCGGCCGTGTTGAGGGCGGCGCCGAGTCCCGTGGTCACGCCGCAGCCGATGAGGGCGGCGATGTCGAAGGGCACGTCGTCGGGGATCGGCACCGCGCAGCCGGCGTCGACGACGACCTCCTCGGCGAAGGTGCCGGTCCCGGCGAAGCCGAAGACGTCACCGCCGGGGCGCTTGAAGTTGGGGGTGCCGGCGTTCATGAACCCGGCCAGGCACAGCTCGGTCTGGCCGCGCTTGCAGGCGGGGCAGGCTCCGCAGGCGGGCAGCCAGCACAGGACGACCCGATCGCCCGGCTTGAGGTGGGTGACGGCCTCCCCGACCTCGATGATCTCGCCCGCTCCCTCGTGGCCGGGCACGAAGGGCGCCGGCTGGGGCAGCACCCCTCCCATCGCGGACAGGTCGGAGTGACACAGCCCGGTGGCCCGTACCCGGACCCTCACCCGGCCGGGGCCGAAGCCCACCGCCTCGACGTCGTCGAGGACCTCCAGCTTGTCCTGGCCGATCTCGTGCAGTACGGCTGCGCGCATGGTGCGGCTCCCCTCGTACGGCGTTTCTTGACTCAGGTGTGTTCGACGACGGTGTCGGCGAGAACGGGCGCGTCGTCCCGCTCGACGGCGCTCACGGCCACGCGGACGGTGCCCGCACCGGGCCACATGCGGATGCGCAGGGTCTCCCCCGGATACACGACCCCGGCGAACCGGGTGTCGTAGGACCGCACCCGGGTCACGTCCCCGCCGAGCAACGTGTCGACGACCGCCTTGAGGGTCATGCCGTAGGTGCACAGGCCGTGCAGGATGGGCCGCTCGAAGCCGGCGACCTTGGCGAACTCCGGGTCGGCGTGCAGCGGGTTCCAGTCGCCGGAGAGGCGGTACAGCAGGGCCTGGTCCTCGCGGATCGGCCGCTCGACGATACGGGCGGGCGCGCCCTCGGGGGGTTCGAGCCGGGCGGAGGGGCCGCGGTCGCCGCCCCAGCCGCCCTCGCCGCGGATGAAGATCTGGGCGTCGTTGGTCCACAGCGGGCCCTCGGCGTCGGCGACTTCGGTGCGCAGCACCAGCACGGCCGCCTTGACCTTGTCGTACAGGGCGGCGATCCGGTTGGTCGCGGTGGCCGTGCCCGCCGCCGGGATGGGCCGGTGGATCACGAGGCTCTGGCCGCCGTGCAGGACGCGGGCGAGGTCGACCTCGATGCCGGGCATGGACAGTCCGCTGATCACTCCGGGCGAGCCGGAGCCCGCGACGGTGGCGAAGCTGGGCAGCACGTGCAGCCGGGACTCCAGGGTGTAGCGCAGTTCGTCGGGGTCGGTGGCGGGGCTGCGCCGGTCGGGATTGGCGGCGGCGCCGATGCCGAGGTGGTAGAGCTGGACGTCCTTGGAGTTCCAGGAGATCTCGCCGGTCCGGGGCTCGGCGGCGAGGGCCTTGGCTGCGTCGATGGGCATACGGCTCCTGAAGGTGGCGGAGTCAAGACCCCGGTACGGCCGTCCGCACCGTCGGCCGCACCGAGGTCGTCACGGGCCGTTCTAGAACGCGTTCCAGTCCGGCGCCCTCTGTATAGCCGAGCGCTCCGCAGTTGTGAAGGCTCCTGACGTGGCATCAGATCCGGATTCGCGTCCCTCGGCTCGGCGGGGCCGTGACATTTGTCCTGCCGGAGTGCTGACAACCGGACCTGCCGTACGCGGGCCTCGATCCGTAGCGTCTGAGCCATGACACTGGGGACGGAACCGACGAACGGGGGACGGGACATGTCCTGGACGCGCAAGGTGTCGTGCACACCGACTCCGCTGAGGGCCGGACGGTTGCCCGACACCCCGGGCCCGCACCCGACCGGCTTCGCCCTGCTGCCGTGGCTGCTGCTGGGGATGGGCTCCTTCTCGAACCTCTTCCAGGGGGAGACGGCCAACCCGTGGATCGGCGGCCTGGGCCTGCTCACCTTCAACTCGCTCTACATCTACGTGTCGTTCCGCGCGTTCGTGAAGGAGAAGCGCGAGGCCCGCTCCACGCACGTGGCGCTGGGCCTGCTGGCGGCGGTGACCTGCGGACTCGGCCTCGGCTACGGAGGCAGCTGGCTGCTGTTCTTCCCCCTGCTCGGCCTCGCGACGGGCGCGGTCGTACGGATGCCGCGCCTGCGTCTGACCGGGGCGGCGGTGACCGTGCTCTCCGGCGTGGTCGCCTTCGTACGGGACGGCTGGGGCGGCCTCGACATCGCGTACGCCACCTGGATCTCGACGATCGTGACGGCGGCGATCCTGTCGCTGTCCGAGGCGGTACGGGAACTGCGCGCGGCCCGCGAGGAGCTGGCCCGGCGGGCGGTCGAGGAGGAACGCCTGCGCTTCTCCCGCGATCTGCACGACCTGCTCGGTCACACCCTCTCGGTGATCGTGGTGAAGTCGGAGGCGGCGCGGCGGCTGGCCGTGCGGGACATGGACGCGGCCGTCGCCCAGGTCGCCGACATCGAGTCCGTGGGCCGGCAGGCGCTCACGGAGATCCGCGAGGCGGTGACCGGCTACCGCAGGGGCAGCCTGGCCACGGAGCTGGACCGCGCCCACTCGGCCCTGGCGGCGGCGGGGATCACCCCGGCGTTCCACCAGTCCGGCCCTCCCCTCCCCCAGCAGACGGAGGCCCTGCTGGGGTGGGTGGTACGCGAGGCGGTCACCAACGTCGTGCGGCACAGTGGCGCGGCCCGCTGCGAGATCACGGTCGCGGGCAGCACGGAACGCGTCCGCCTGACCGTCACCGACGACGGCACCGGCACGCCCGTGACCACGCCCCGGGAGGGCGTCGGCGGCACCGGGCTGAGGGGCCAGACGGAACGCCTCGCCGCGGCCGGGGGCACCCTGACGGCGGGACCCGGGCCACGCCAGGGGTTCGTGGTGACGGCGGAACTGCCAGCGGAATCAGCCGAGTTGACGGTCGCGGCCGGCTCGCCCGACATACGTGAACCGGTACGCGCGGGCATCGGCTGAGAGCACTCACTTTCGGGGCGCCGACCAGTACGCGCAGGACAGGTTCGACCGAGCCCCGTGCGCCCTACCCTTGCCCCGTGAACGAGATGCCGCGGGATCACCGACCCGCCAAGTCCATCCGTGTTCTGCTCGCCGAGGACCAGGGCATGATGCGCGGCGCACTCGCCTTACTGCTCGGGATGGAGCCGGATATCGAGGTCGTGGCGCAGGTGGCGGCGGGCGACGTGATCGTGGACGCCGCCCTCGTCCACCGCCCGGACGTCGCCCTCCTCGACATCGAACTCCCGGGCCGCAGCGGGCTGGACGCCGCGGCCGAGCTGCGCGAGCAGGTCCCCGACTGCCGGGTGCTGATCCTGACGACCTTCGGCCGCCCCGGCTATCTGCGCCGGGCCATGGAGGCGGGCGCCGCCGGCTTCCTGGTGAAGGACGGTCCCGTGGAGGAACTGGCGGCCGCGGTCCGCCGCGTACTGACCGGCGAGACGGTGATCGACCCGGCCCTCGCCGCGGCTGCCCTGAGCGCCGGGCCCAACCCGCTCACCGCCCGCGAACGCGACGTACTCAACGCCTCGGCGGACGGTGCGACGGTCGCCGACATCGCGACCCGGCTCCACCTCTCCGAGTCGACGGTCCGCAACTACCTGTCCTCCGCGATCGGCAAGACGGGCACGCGCAACCGGATGGAGGCGATGCGGGAGGCTCGGCAGCAGGGGTGGCTGTAGGGGGCCCGCCACTCGGTCGATGCAGATCCCAGGCCCCTGCTCGTCACAAGCGACCTCACAAGCGTCGCTTCAGTGCCCAGCCCCCCGCCGCGGCAGCCAGACCACCATCAGCACCACTCCCGCGGCCAGCACCCCCGCCCCCGTCCGGAACGCCAGCGCATACCCCTCCGTCAGCGCCTCCGGCGTGTCGCTGCCGCCCGAGCGGGCCGCCGCCAACGTCGACATGACTGCGAGGCCCAGTGAACCGCCCATCGTGCGGGAGGTGTTGACGAGACCCGAGACCAGGCCTGCCTCCCCGGGCTCCGCGCCGGACGTGGCCAGGGCCGCGAGGGGGGTCGCCGCCAGGCCCGCGCCCAGCATCATCAGGATGCCCGGCACCATGATCGAGGTCAGGTACGCGCCGTCCACGCTCAGCGTCGACTGCCAGCCGAAGCCGACGACCGCGACGAGCGTGCCGGCGGCCGCGACGGTGCGCGGGCCGAACCATCGCATGAGCAGCGGCGCCAGCTTGGAGCCGAGGATCACGGCCAGCGAGCTCGGCACCAGTGCCAGGCCGGCGTCCAGCGGGCCGTAGCCGAGCACGTTCTGCGCGTACAGCGTCATGAAGTACCACATGCAGAACATCGCCGAGCCGCACAGGAACATCGCCACGTTCGCCGACGACACCGCCCGCACCCGCAGCAGCCCGAGCGGCATCAGCGGCGCCGCCGTACGCGACTCCACCACGAGGAAGACGCCGATCAGAGCGGCCCCGGCGAGCAGGGGCACAACCGTGTCCGCGGCCGTCCAGCCGGAGGCCTCCGTCTGCGAGATGCCGTACGCCAGCGTCGCCAGCCCCGCCGTCACCAGCACCGCCCCCGGCAGATCCAGCCGCCGCCGGTCCCCGGCCCGGCTCTCCGCGAGCCACAACGCGGAACCGGCCAGCACGACCGCGCCCACCGGCACGTTGATCAGCAGGACCCAGCGCCACGACAGCGCTTCCACCAGCAGTCCGCCGACGAGCCCGCCCGCCGCGCCACCGCCCGCTCCGACGGCGGTCCACGTACCTATGGCCCGCGCCCGGGCCGCCCCCTCCGGCACGGCCGCCGTGAGGATCGTGAGCGTCGAGGGCGCCAGCACCGCAGCGCCCAGCCCCTGCACGGCCCGCGCGGCCAGCAGCTGCCACTCCTGCTGGGCCAGCCCGCCGGCCAGCGAGGCCAGGGTGAACACCGCGAGCCCGACGAGGAACATCCGCTTACGGCCGTACAGGTCACCGGCCCGTCCGCCGAGCAGCATGAACCCCGCGAAGGCGATGGCGTACGCGTTGACGACCCACTGCAGTCCCTGGGCGCTCATGCCCAGGTCGGCCCGCATCGAGGGCAGTGCCACGTTCACGACGGACACGTCGAGCACGACCAGGAACTGCCCCGCACAGGCGAGCGCCACCACCAGCCAGGTGGGCGGCGCGGTACGGCGGGGGGCACGGGTGACGTCGGCGGCTTCGAGCATGCCTGTCATGCTCTCAACGACGGACGCTCCTGGCATCGGAAATTCGCCCTAGGCCAACGGCCCGGGCCGACCTGGACCGCGGTCCGGGCCGGCCCGTTCCCCAAGAGAAAGTCAAGATTTTGTTAGTGACCCAAAGCATCGGAATAGTTGCCCAGGCACACGGAGTTCGAGGTACACATGACACAAACGACGACCGAAAAGCCCACCGGCGGAGCGACCGGCCCCCTCGTCCCGGTCCTCGCCTTCGCGGGCATCGTTGTCGCGGTAATGCAGACCCTGCTCGTCCCCGTCATCAAGGACCTGCCGCAGCTGCTGAGCACCGCGCCCAGCAACGCCACCTGGGTCCTGACCTCGACTCTCCTCTCGGGCGCCGTCGCCACCCCGATCATGGGCCGCCTCGGTGACCTCTACGGCAAGCGCCGGATGCTGATAGCCAGCCTGTCCGTGATGGTGGTCGGTGCGCTGATCAGCGCGTTCACCAGCACCCTCCTCCCCATGATCGTCGGGCGCACCCTGCAGGGCTTCGCGATGGGCGCCATCCCGCTCGGCATCGGCCTGATGCGCGACATGCTGCCCCGCGAGAAGCTCGGCTCGGCCATGGCCCTGATGAGCTCCTCGATAGGCGTCGGCGGCGGACTCGCACTGCCCGCCGCGGCCCTGGTCGCCCAGCACGCGAACTGGCACGCCCTCTTCTACGGCGCCGCCGGCCTCGGCGTCCTCGCCATCGTCCTCACCCTCATCGTCGTACCGGAGTCCAAGCTCCGCGCGGAAGGCTCCTTCGACCACCTCGGCGCCGTCGGCCTCTCCGCGGGTCTCGTCCTCTTCCTCCTGCCGATCACCAAGGGCAGCGACTGGGGCTGGACGTCCGTCACCACGCTCGGCATGTTCGGCGCATCGGCCGCCGTCCTGCTCCTCTGGGGCATCTACGAGCTGCGCACGAAGGCCCCCCTGGTCGACCTGCGCACCACGGCCCGCCCGGCCGTCCTCTTCACCAACCTCGCGTCGATCATGGTCGGCGTCAGCTTCTATGTCGTCTCCCTGGTCCTCCCCCAGCTGCTCCAGCTGCCGAAGGAGACCGGCTACGGCCTCGGCCAGTCGATGGTCGTCGCGGGTCTGCTGGTGGCGCCGCTGGGCCTGACGATGATGTTCACGGCGCCGGTCTACGCCCGCCTGTCCGCGAAGTACGGCCCCAAGACGACCCTGATCCTCGGCATGCTGATCATCGCGATCGGCTACGGCGCCGGCCTCGGCCTGATGAGCGCCCCCTGGCAGAGCCTCGTCATCGCCGTGATCCTCGGCGCGGGCATCGGCCTCGCCTACTCCTCCCTCCCCGCCCTGATCATCGGCGCGGTCCCGGCCTCGGAGACGGGCGCGGCGAACGGCCTCAACACGCTGATGCGTTCCATCGGTACGTCGGTCTCCAGCGCCGTCATCGGCATGGTGCTGGCCAACACCGCGAACAACGTCGGCGGCGTCGAGATCCCGACCATGCACGGCTTCCGCGTCTCCTTCCTGATCGCGACCGCCGCCGTGGCCGTCGGCCTCCTGCTGGCCCTCTTCCTCCCCAAGCAGCGCCCGGCCGCCGCCCACCCTCAGCTGCGCGCCAGCAGCGAGGAGGACGCCAACCTGGAACGCGCCGAGGAGGCCCTGCGCGGCTTCCGCGGCCGCGTCCTGGACGCCACCGGCACGCCCGTCGCCCGCGCCAAGGTCACCCTCATCGACCGCCGCGGCCGCCAGGCCGGAGCGACCCTCTCCGCGGACGACGGCACCTACGCCCTCACCGTCCCCGCCCAGGGCCCCTACGTCCTGGCCGCGCGAGCCGACGGCCACGCCCCGCTCGCCTCCTCGGCGACCCACGCGGGCGACGACAGCCCGGTGGACGTGGACCTGTCGCTGCCGGAGGAGACGGTCTCGGCGTAGCCGGCCTCGCTTGTCGCTTCTTCTCGCTGACGCCGTACCCCCTGTCGCCCAGCGACCAGGGGGTACGGCAGCATGGGGCGCCCAGACGCACGCTCGACCGGAAGGCGCCCCTCCCATGACCCCGGCCCCCAAGCCCGAGATCCTGGCCGCGTTCGAGGCCTCGAAGGGCTTCATGCCCACGGGCGAGGGCCTGGCCCTGTACGCGGCTGCCGTGGAGGCCGGCCGCCTCGGCCTCCCCCTCCTGGAGGTCGGCACCTACTGCGGCCGCTCCACCATCCTGCTCGCCGACGCCGCCCGCGAGGCCGGCGTGACCGCCCTCACGGTCGACCACCACCGCGGCAGCGAGGAGCAGCAGCCGGGCTGGGAGTACCACGACCCGCAGACCGTCGACCCCGAGCTCGGCCTGATGGACACGCTGCCGACGTTCCGCAGGACCCTGCACCGGGCCGGCCTGGAGGAGCACGTGATCGCCCTCGTCGGCCGCTCCCCGCAGGTCGCGAAGATCTGGAACTCCCCGCTCGGCCTCGTCTTCATCGACGGCGGCCACACCGACGAGCACGCCACCGCCGACTACGAGGGCTGGGCCCCGCATGTCGCCGAGGGCGGCCTGCTCGTCATCCACGACGTGTTCCCGGACCCGGAGGACGAGTTCACCGGGCAGGCGCCGTACCGGGTGTATCTGCGGGCCCTGGAATCCGGGGCGTTCACGGAGGTGTCGGTGACGGAGTCACTGCGGGTGCTGAAGCGGACGGGGCCAGGGGTCTGAACTCCGGCGCCGCTCGACCGCGCCTTCCCGGCGCACGCCATGTTCGGCCCGTAAGGTGTCACGCGTGTCGTACGTAGGTCCGGACTTCGATCCTCCCCAGCCCCGCCGCAACCGCCGCCGAACCCTGACCGTCGCGGTCGCCGCCCTGGTGCCGGGGGCCCTGCTCGGTTGGGTGATGTACGAGGCGCTGGGCGACCCCGGCGACAGCGGCGGCTCCGGCACCGCTGCCGTACGGCCGTCCTCGCCCGCGTCGGACTCGCCGCCGACGGCCTCCTCCACGAACGACGACAAGCCGCCGGGCCCGACCCCCACCGCGGACTCCACGTCCGCGTCCGGCCCCCTCCAGGGCAAGGTCGTCGTCATCGACCCGGGCCACAACCCGAACAACTTCCAGCACGCCGCCGAAATCAACCGCAAGGTGAACATCGGCACGAACTGGAAGGAGTGCGACACCACGGGGACATCCACCAACGACGGCTACACCGAAGCCAAGTTCACCCTGGACGTCGCCCACCGGATGCGCACACTGCTCCAGAAGCAGGGCGCCACGGTCAAGTTCACGCAGGACGGCGACCGTTCCTGGGGTCCCTGCGTCGACGAGCGCGCCGAGATCGGCAACAAGGCCGACGCCGACGCGGTCGTCTCCATCCACGCGGACGGCGCCGGCGCCGGCCAACGCGGCTTCCACGTCATCCTTCCCGGCAAGGTCGACGCGGGCGCCGCCGACACCGGCCCCATCGTCGCCCCCTCCCGCGACCTCGGCGAGCGCATCGCCGGCTCCTTCGTCCGCGTCACGGGCAACGCCCCCTCCAACTACATCGGCGACGGCACCGGCCTCGTCACGCGTAAGGACCTCGGCGGTCTCAATCTGTCAACGGTTCCCAAGGTGTTCATCGAGTGC
This sequence comes from Streptomyces sp. NPDC107528, assembly GCF_055639295.1. Taxonomy (NCBI): domain Bacteria; kingdom Bacillati; phylum Actinomycetota; class Actinomycetes; order Kitasatosporales; family Streptomycetaceae; genus Streptomyces; species Streptomyces sp. NPDC107528. The sequence continues at coordinate 387,515 of NZ_JBVKAV010000002.1, read as the reverse complement.
GGCAACATGCGCGATACCAAGGACGCGGCGTTGCTCACCAGCGGGACGTGGCGACAGAAGGCTGCGCAAGGGATCTCTGAGGGAATCGTGAGTTTCCTGCGCGGGTAATGGTCCACGGGTTGATCCCGGCAGACACCCTCGTCGGTCGGACGATAAGGTCATTCCTACGATGAGGGGCCACCCCCGCGCTTCACTCAGGGGCCTGACGGCGACATGGTGACAGCGACGCCTCCAGCGATGCCGATGTTGAGACGACTGACGAAGGACCTGAAGTGAATATCCGCTCCCTCACTCGAGGCGACGGCGTGGTGATCGGAGCAGCGGTATTGCTGTTCATCGCGTCGTTCCTGAATTCCTATTCCGTTGAAGGGTTCAGCGTGGACTCCAACGCGTGGGACTCCCTTGGCATGGGCCTCGGCATCTACATGGGTGGTGTCATCGGCGGCGCCCTGATCGTCGTCAACCGCAGCCTGCCGCAGCCGCGCAAGGTATTGGGCCTGGACCTCGGTACGGTCGGTGCGGCGTTCACCGTCCTCACTGCGTGGAGCATGTTCTGGGCACTGGTGGACGTCCCTGAGCGCGCCAGCGCCGCCGCAGGTCTGATCCTCGGCTTCATCGCCGCCCTGATCCTCGCAGCCGGCGCCATCGCCACCCCCCTCGTCCCCGCCCTCCAGGCCGCCCTCCTCCCGGCCCCCCGCCCCGCAGCCCCGCAGCCCTACGGTGCCCAGCCCCCCGGTGGTTACGGCTACCCGGGTGCTCAGCAGCCGCAGCAGCCGTACGGTGGGCAGCCGCAGGCCGGGCAGCCGTTCGGGGGTGGGCAGCCGCAGGCGCCGCAGGCTCCGGCCGGGGACTTCTCGCCGTTCTGGTTCGCCGTGCCCGTGCCGCGCCCGCTGTTCGGGGAGGACGGCTCGCCGAGCCCGATCGCCGAACTCGCGCCGGGCACCTGGTACCTGGCCGTCGAGCAGCGCGGCGCCACCCTGGTCGCGCAGACGCAGGACGGCCGCCGTGGCGTGCTGCAGGACACCTCGGGTATTCAGCGCGGCTGACTCCCTGACCGTCCCGTACGGCCCCTCGCCCTTCCCGGTGAGGGGCCGTCGTCGTACAGTCGCAAGCCCAATGCGTAACTGACGGCACGTCAGGAGGCGGACATGCGGATCGGGCTCGCACTCGGCTACTGGGGCCGCGGTCCCTCCGCGGACCACGTACCCCTCGCCCAGGAGGCCGAGCGGCTCGGCTACGACTCCGTGTGGACCGCCGAGTCCTGGGGCTCCGACGCCTTCGGGCCGCTCACCTGGATCGCCGCGCGGACCTCAAGGATCAAGCTGGGTACGGCCGTTGCGCAGATGGCCGCCCGCTCCCCCACGACCACGGCGATGCACGCCCTCACGCTCGACCACCTCTCCGGCGGTCGCATGATGCTGGGGCTCGGGCTGTCTGGGCCGCAGGTGGTGGAGGGGTGGTACGGGCGGCCGTTCCCGAAGTCGCCGTTGACCGCGACGCGGGAGTACGTGGACGTCGTACGGCAAGTGCTCCGGCGGGAGGCGCCCGTGGAGCTCGACGGGCGGTTCCATTCCCACCCGTACCGCGGTCCGGACGCGTCCGGCATCGGCAAGGCCCTGAAGCCGATCACCCATCCCCTCCGCCCGGACCTTCCCGTGCTTCTCGGCGCCGAGGGTCCGAAGAACGTCGCCCAGACCGTCCGCATCGCCGACGGCTGGCTGCCGTTGTACTGGTCGCCGAGCAGGCCGGACGTGTACGGGGAGGCGGTCGGTGATCTTCCCGACGGTTTCCTCGTCGCCCCCATGGCCCGGGTGCAGGTCTGCGACGACGTCTCCGAAGGCCTCCTCCCGGTCAAGGCCATGCTCGGCTTCTACATCGGCGGCATGGGCCACGCGGCCCGCAACTTCCACGCCGATCTCATGGCGCGCATGGGGTACGAGGAGGAGGCCCGGCGGATTCAGGAGCTGTTCCTCGGCGGCCGTAAGCAGGAGGCCGTCCTCGCCGTGCCCGATGCCTTCGCCGACGAGATCTCGCTCGTCGGGCCCCGTGAACGGATCGCCGAGCGGCTGGAGTCGTGGCGCAAGGGGCCGGTGACCGATCTGCTCGCCCTCTCGCCCGATCCGCACACGCTGCGGGTGCTCGCCGAGCTCAACTCGTAGCCGAGGAGCGGTCGTTCACTGGAAGACGGAGATGGGGTCCAGGGTGAGTTCGCCCGTGGTGCCGTTCCAGGTGCGTACCCGGCCCAGACATGTGGCCGGGAACTCCTCGTCCGCCGAGAAGCTGTCGACCCTGAACTCCTCCTCGCGGACCCAGGACCGCTCGCAGGTGATCTTCATCTGAGCGCGCGGCTCGCCGGTGCCGTAGCGGGCGCGCAGGACGACGTCCTCACCGTCCCTGCGGACGGTGAAGAGGCCGGAGACCGAGACGTAGGTTCCCCTGACGGCGGTCAGCGGTGTGCCCCTGGCCTCCGTGCCCCGCAGTTGATCGGCGAGGGCCGCGGTGAGGAAGAGCTGCTCGGTCGCGAGGTCGGCGTCCACCACCATGTCCCGCTCCCGCAGCCGGTCCATGATCAGGCGGATCGTCTTCATGGGGGTGTTGGGTTCCCAGTACTCCGTGCGCGTCTGCGTGTTCCGGTCGCGCTCGGCCCGGCCGCCGAGGGTGAACCGGCTGAACAGCCCGAAGCCGGTGGAGAGGCTGGTCTCGTGGGAGACGTTCACGTCCGCCTTCGGTATGCCGAGGATGTCCGCGACGCCCTCGACCCGCGTCTCATGCAGGTAGATGCACATACCGGAGAACATGCGCCCGTCCCTCAGGCGCCGCCTGCGCCGGGCGGCCACCCAGCGCGCCACCACGTACTGCGCCACCACGGCCACGCAGGCCGCCGTCAGGAGCCAGACGGCCATCCACGGCCACCGCATGCTCCACCACTGACTGTCAATGACACCCACGGATCTCCTTGAACGCGTCGGAGAGGGAGGAACGATTGGCGTCGACCATGCGCCCGCCCGTCGCGTCGGCCGCCTTCTTCAGTGCCGCAGCGTCGGCCTCGCCGAAGTGGACGGGGAAGGTGGGCACTTCGCGGGCATCGGCGCCGAGCCGGTCGCGGCGGCGCAGGAACTCCTCGTAGGAGATGCCCGCGTTGCTCTCGCCGTCCGTCATCAGCACGATGGCGACGGGCCGTTCGGGGGCCTCGCGCACGGCGTCCGCGGCGATGCGGTAGCCGCGGTCGAGGGCCGACCAGACGGCGGTGGAGTCGTCGAAGGATTCGGCGGCCACGACCTTGCCGAGGGTGCGCAGATCGCCGTCGCCGCGCACGGTCACCGTGCGTTCCTGAAGGACCCGGCCGCCGAACCGTACGACGGTGAGGTGCTCGCCCCGGTAGAAGCGGGCGAACTTGCCGGTGGACGTGGGGTCGGCGCCGCTCAGCCCGGCGAAGGCGGCGCGCAGGTCGGCGATGCGTCCGCCGCGCATGGAGCCGGAGAAGTCGAGCAGGAACACCACCTGGTCGGTGGTGGCGCTCGCGGGGTCGCCGTAGTCGGTGACCAGTTGCTCCACGATGGAGAGCCGGTCGGGGAAGGACAGGGCGTTGCCGATCGCCGTGCGCAGGGGCTCGGCCGGAGTGACGTCCTGGTTGACGGGCCGGCGCCAGGTGCGCTGCATCAGCTTTTGCTGCACGTCGTCCGTCAGCAGCCAGTCGACCACCTTGCGGTACGCGGCCCGCCGACCGGGGTCGAGCAGGAGCAGCGGGAAGTCGGAGAGCACCATGCCGTCCTCGGGGTGGACGATCCGCAGGGGCTCGCGCAGCTTCTTCGTGGCGTTGAGGGACAGCAGCTCGGATTCGTGGGCGATGAGTGCGTTGGCCTCTTTCTGATGGGCCGGGTACGACGCGATGAGCTCTTGTGAGCTGGCGGCGGTGAGTGTCTGCCCGGAGCGGAAGCCGCGCAACCGGTCGCAGGAGACGTCCTGTTCGCGCAGCGCGCTGCCGGTTCCGGCCGCGGCGGTGGCGACGCCGACGAGGGCCGCGCGCCCGGTGTCGCTGCTGCGCGGATCGGCCATCCCGAACCGTACGGTCCCGTCGGCGGCGGCGTCCGCGATGTCGGCCCACGACAGCCGTCCGCCGGGTACGTCGGCGCGCAGCTTGTCGGCGACTTCCGGGGTGAGGCCGACCACCACGGGCGAGCGCATGATCGAGGTCGACTCGGGCCGGGCCGTCTGCTCGCCCTTCGCCAGGAGCCGCAGCAGATACGAGCGGTCGGAGGCCGGCCAGGCGAGGTCGTACGACGAGCTGCGGGCGCCGGACAGGTCGGCCGTGGCCCGGTAGTCCATGTCCAGCGTGACGCCGGTGTCGTCCTTCAGCTCGCCCAGCAGGGGCTCCAGGTCGGCGAGTTCGGGGCTGGCGAGGACCCGCAGGGTCACCTCCTCGTCGCCCCGGGTGCAGGAGGTGAGGGCGGCGAGCAGGGTCAGTGTCAGACAGGCGGTGAGGGTGCGTGCGTACCGCTTCATGGCGCGTCCGGCACGGGTGGCGGGCAGGAGCCCACGGAGTTGATGATCTCCTGGAGGACGTCCAGGTCGGGTTCGTACACCTTGGTCTCGTCGCGGTTGGGCGTGGGCACCTGGATGCCGTGTGCGCTCAGGTAGTCGTTGAGCTGGTCGCTGGTGCCCTCCTCGCCGGAGAAGCGGACGCGGAAGCCCAGCTCGATGGCCCGCTGGCGCAGTTCGGGGTCGTCCTCGATGGCGCGGACGAGCCGGTCGCCCTTGCCGGTCAGGGAGATGAGCTGGGGCTCGGTGAGGGCGTAGGGGGTGGGGTAGAGCAGGACCCGGTCGGTGTCCTGCTTGCCGTATTTCTTCCGGTACTCGATCTGGTGGGCCAGGTACTGGTGCTCGTAGATCAGGGAGATGGGCGCGATGCTCTCGCCGAGGTCGGAGAGGTAGCTGTCGGCCTGTTCGTCGGCCCACATGCCCTGGAGGTCGATGAGGGGCTTGATCTTCCGTGCGACGGTCTCGGCCTCCCGCGTCGCCCTGGCCTCGTCGTCCGCGCCCGCGCCGGGTGTGCTGTCGCCGTTCGCGACGAAGGCGAGGATGCTCAGGTAGGTGCCCGCGGCGTTGGACTCGCAGACGCTGGAGGTGCGGACCAGGACGCGGCCGCTGTTGCTGCGCACGCCGGCCTTGTCGAAGCCGATGCCGTTCCAGGTGTCGGCGCGTTCGGAGGTGCCGTCCCCGTCCTGGTCGCCGGTCTCGCGGCCGCCGGCCTTTCCGTCCAGCAGGTCCATGAACTTGCGCATGTCGAGGTCGTAGTAGAGCGTCCCGCCGCTGTCCGTCATGGGCTGCGGGGTGGCCACGCCCATCTTCCGCAGGGTCTCGGCGTAGTCCCGGAACGTGCCGAGCACCAGCGGCGTCACGAAGGGGCGGACCGAACGCACGGAGTGGTCCTGGCGGTTGAGGATCAGCTTCGCGGCGGGCTGGCCGGACGGGAAGACCGCGTCCATGCCCTTGAGGGACTGGGTGGCGATGCCGCGGGAGCCGAGGCGGTGGATGTCGACGCGCAGGCCGTGCTTCAGCAACAGCCGCTGCACCTCGGGATCTTTGAAGTAGTCCGACTTGGAGGCCATCCTGGCCTCGATGGTGGTGATGCGGTCGAACGGCCGCAGCGCGTTGCCCGTGATCAGCAGGGCGATCAGCCCGGCCAGGGCGAGCGGAAGAGCGATGACGACGTGGATCGGTAACCGTGCGCGGGGCCGGCCCCTGTCGCGGGTGCGCAGTCGTGGTTCCGGCGCGGTGCGTGGTCGGTCGGCTTCGGATGTGGCGTGCGGTCTGTCTGCTTCGGACACCGGCTCTCCTGCCCTCTCCGGGAGGAGGATCGTCGGGGATCACGATGAACGGTGAACGACCTTGTGTGGAACGTCAGTTGAACGTGAGGACCCGTTCGGGTTCCGGTCACGGCCTCGGGAACGAGTTCTGGCCAGGGGTTTTCGGTAGCGGGTTTCAGTCACGCGTCCCGGGCAACCCGCAGGGCATGTCCCCTAGATATCGCAACGGTTCCAACCAGGCCGGCACGGCCATAGCGATCGTCGCTGACGTCATGGCCCTCATCCTGGGCATGTGGATCCTGATGTACCTGCTGGACGCCAACCGGGCGAACGACTTCGTCCAGTTCGTCCATGACGCGGCCCGCTGGTTGGCGGGCTGGTCCCACGACCTGTTCACCTTCGACGAGGAGTGGGCGAGGGTCGTGGCGGGGTACGGCCTGGCGGCGGTCGTGTACCTGTTCGTGGGCCACGCCATCGCCAACCGGGTCCACCGCCACTGACCCCGTCGTCAGCCGCAGCAGTCCGGGTCCAGCCCGGTCGGCAGACGATCCCCACCGAACACCGCGCAGGTCGCGTCGTGCCCACCCAGCGCGGCGACGGCCAGCAAGAGCGACCCCGCCGTCCACGTGGTCAGCTCGCGTGGCCAGACTGCGGCGTCCTCGAAGACATAGCCCGTCCAGTAAAGGCCGCTCTCCGGGTCCCGCAGGTGCTGGATCGACTGGAGGATGTCCAGCGCGCGGTCGGACTCGCCCATCGCCCACAGGGCCAGGGCGAGTTCGGCCGACTCGCCGCCCGTGACCCACGGGTTGGGCACGACGCACCGCACCCCGAGCCCGGGCACGACGAATCGGTCCCAGCCCTCCTCCATACGGGACTTGGCCTCGGCGCCCGTCAACGCCCCGCCCAGCACCGGGTAGTACCAGTCCATCGAGTAGCGGTTCTTGTCCAGGAATCGCTCGGGGTGGCGGCGGATCGCGTGCCGCAGCGCGCCCGCCGCCAACTCCCAGTCCGGCTGGGGCTCTTCCCGCTGCTCGGCGATCGCGAGCGCACACCGCAGCGCGTGGTGGATCGACGACGAACCGGTCAGCAGCGCGTCCGCGGTCGCCGTGCCGTCGTCGTCGCGCCTCCAGCCGATCTGCCCGCCCGGCTGCTGGAGCTGGAGGACGAACTCGACGGCCGCGTAGACGGACGGCCACATCCGGTCCAGGAACGTGTCGTCGCCGGTGGAGAGGTAGTGGTGCCAGACGCCCACGGCTATGTAGGCGACGAAGTTGGTCTCGCGGCCGGAGTCGGTGACGTCGTCGTGGGCCCCGTCGTGGTACGCGGCGTACCAGGAGCCGTCCTCGTTCTGGTGGGTGGCCAGCCAGGTGTACGCCCGCTCGGCGGCCGCGTGTTCACCGGCCGTGTCCAGCGCCATCGCCGCCTCGACGTGGTCCCACGGATCGAGGTGGTGCCCGCGGAACCACGGGATCGCCCCGTCCTCCCGCTGTACGGCGACGATCCCTGCGACGGTCGCGGCGGCCTGCTCGGCGGTGAGGACCCCGGGCAGGACCAGGTGTTCCGTCCGGGGGGTCGTCACTTGGCGGCCGCCTCGGAGAGCCGGGGCAGGTGGGGCTTGGTCGCGTACGCCACGAAGCTCTTGCCGATGAGCGGGTTCAGCGCCTGTTCGGCGACCCGGGTGGCCAGCGGTTTCTTCATGATGTCCCAGACCAGCAGCTTGTGGTACGCCCGCACCGGCAGCGCCTTGTCGTTGTCGACGCCGAACGCGCACTTCAGCCACCAGTAGGGCGAGTGCAGCGCGTGCGCGTGATGCGTGCCGTACGGCTTCAGCCCGGCCTCACGGATCTTCGCGAGCAGTTCGTCCGCCTTGTAGATGCGGATGTGGCCGCCCTCGACCTCGTGGTACGCGTCGGAGAGCGTCCAGCAGACCTTTTCGGGGCCGTAGCGCGGGACGGTGATGGCGATCCGCCCGCCGGGCTTCAACACCCGCACCATCTCGGCGAGTACGCCCTTGTCGTCAGGGATGTGCTCCATGACCTCGGAGATGATCACGACGTCGAAGGACTCGTCGGGGAAGGGCAGCGCGAGCGCGTCACCCTCCATCGCCGTGGCGGTGGCACCCTCGGGGGCCTCCCCCGCCTCCTCCATCGCCGCGAACCACTTCGCGACCTCGCGGATCTCCTCGGCATTCTGGTCCAGCGCCACGACCTGGGCACCGCGCCGGTAACACTCGAACGCGTGCCGGCCGGCCCCGCAGCCGAGATCCAGAACACGGTCCCCCGGGGCAAGCGGGAACCGGGAGAAGTCGACGGTCAGCACGTGGCCCTGCTTTCGCGGTCGGAAGGGTGAGAGGAGGAGCGGGAGCAGCTGGGGTGGGCGGGCGGGCGTACGACGGTCACTGGGCGGCCTCGGACACGCGCGCGACTTGGCCGATTCCGGCCGCCGGCACGGCGTCTCCCGCCACGGCGACCTCAACTTCCTTCACCTGTACGGAATCACCGGACTGCGCGGCCTCGGCCGCCTTGCCTGCCCCGGCCCCCCTGCGCTCCCCGTCGCGGCCCCCCGAGCGGGCTATGGCCTCGCGGTAGCGGGACACGGTCCCCTCTGCGGCCTTGGCCCAGGTGAAGTTGCGCAGGACTCGGTCGCGTCCGGCCGCGCCCAGGCGGTCGCGGAGTTCGGGGTCGCCGAGCAGGCGGCTCAGGCCGGCGGCGAGGGCGCCCGGGTCGCCCGGTGGCACCGCCAGACAGGTCTCGCCGTCGCGGCCGGCGACCTCGGGGATCGCCCCGCCGGTCGTGGCGACGAGCGGCGTGCCCGTGGCCATGGCCTCGGCGGCCGGCAGGGAGAAGCCCTCGTAGAGCGAGGGCACGCAGGCGACCTGTGCCGAGCGCACGAGGTCGACGAGCTCCGCGTCGGAGATGCCCTTGACGAACTCGACAGCGCCTTCCAGGCCGTAGCGCTCCATGGCCTGGGCGACCGGGCCCTCCTCGGGCCGCTTGCCGACGACGACGAGGTGGGCGTCCGGGTGCTCGGTGCGGACCTTGGCGAGGGCCTCGACGAGGAAGACCAGGCCCTTCAGGGGGACGTCGGCGCTGGACGTCGTGACGATGCGGCCCGGGATCTGCCGTACCGAGGGATCTGGCGAGAACAGGTCCGTGTCCGCTCCGATGTGCACCACGTGGATACGGTCCTGCCGGACGCCGAGATGGTCGACGATCTCCGCGCGGGAGGTGCCCGACACGGTCAGCACCGACGGCAGCCGGCGCGCGACCCGCTTCTGCATGCGTGTGAAGGCGTACCAGCGGCGTACGGACATCCGCCGCTTCCAGCCCTCCGCCGCGTCCAGCTCCAGCTGCCGGTCCACGGTGATGGGGTGGTGGATGGTGGTGACGAGGGGCGCGCCGACGTCGCCCAACAGGCCGTAGCCGAGGGTCTGGTTGTCGTGCACCACGTCGAACTCGCCGCGCCGGGCGCGCAGATGGCGGCGGGCACGCAGCGAGAACGTCAGCGGCTCGGGGAACCCGCCGGTCCACATGGTCGCCACTTCCAGCGCGTCGACCCAGTCGCGGTACTCGTCACGCTTCGGCGTGCGGAAGGGGTCGGGCTGGCGGTAGAGGTCGAGGCTGGGGAGCTCGGTGAGGGTCAGACGGTCGGCGTAGTCATCGCCCTCGTCGAGGACGGGGTAGGGCTGGGAGCCGATGACCTCGACGCGGTGCCCGAGGCGGGCCAGCTCGCGGGAGAGGTGCCGTACGTAGACGCCCTGGCCGCCGCAGAACGGGTTCCCTTTATAGGTGAGAAGCGCGATGTCGAGCGGTCGCTCGCCGTCGGCGGCAGGGTCCGTCGGGGACCCGGCCTCCCTGGCCTCAGCGGTCACTCTGGGCCCCCTTCTCCCTGCACTGTCCCGCGAGATTACGCCGGGACGCTAATCTAGAACAAGTTTCAGACTTGATCGTTCAAGAGGCTCTGAATCTACCGGCAGGTAGCGCCGCTGTGAGCGATGGATCAGGTGATTCACGCCACGACCGACGCGCTGGCATGCTCTGTCCGGTCACTCACCCTCACCGACTGTCACGGAACGGGATCCATGCCTGCGGAAGTCAGTAGCGCGAGCCCCGCCTCACCGCCCCTCACCGAGCGGCAGGAGGCCCGCCGTCGGCGCATCCTGCACGCCAGCGCGCAGCTCGCCAGCCGGGGCGGTTTCGACGCGGTGCAGATGCGCGAGGTCGCGGAGTCCTCGCAGGTGGCGCTCGGCACGCTGTACCGCTACTTCCCGTCCAAGGTGCATCTGCTGGTCGCCACGATGCAGGACCAGTTGGAACACATGCACGGCACGCTGCGCAAGAAGCCGCCGCAGGGGGAGACGGCGGCGGAGCGGGTGGCGGAGACCCTGATGCGGGCGTTCCGCGCCCTGCAGCGCGAGCCGCACCTGGCCGACGCGATGGTCCGCGCCCTGACCTTCGCCGACCGCAGCGTCTCCCCCGAGGTCGATCAGGTCTCCCGGCAGACCACGGTGATCATCCTGGACGCGATGGGCCTGGAGAACCCGACGCCGGAGCAGCTCTCCGCGGTCCGCGTCATCGAGCACACCTGGCACTCGGCACTGATCACCTGGCTGTCGGGCCGTGCCTCGATCGCCCAGGTGAAGATCGACATCGAGACGGTGTGCCGGTTGATCGACCTGACGGCGCCCCCGGACGCGTGAAGGACCTACGAGACGGGTTCCCTTCGCCGGTATGGTCCGGATCAGGTGCTGGAGGTCGCCTTCCGGCCCGACTGCTGCCTTCCGGCCTCTCAGCCCGGACCGTCGATGTCGGCCCCAGCGGAAGCCGTCTGCTTCTCGCCAGAGTCGGCTACTCCGGTTCGGACTCCCTCACTCGTCCCGTAGGCCGGTTTCCAGAATAGAACATTCGCCCGGAAATGAACCCGCCGAAAGGGGATTTTCTGGTGCTACTCCTCCGGCGGAAACACCGGCTCCCCGCTCCCCAGCAGCGTGATCACGATCGCCTCCACCGGGCAGCTCTCCGCCGCCGCCAGGATCGTCTCGTTCGCGTCGGTCTCCGGGTCGGCCGGATGGGACTGGCGGGCGGTGTCGAGGTGGAAGGCGGCGGGGGCGTGGTGGACGCACTGGGCCGAACCGATGCACACCGACCGGTCGACCTCGACGTGCCAGCGGTCGCCCATCCCTATGCCTCCCAGCCGGCCGGCAGGTGGATCATCTTGTGCTCAAGGAACTCCCCGTACCCCTCGGGGCCGAACTCCCGCCCCAGGCCTGAGTTCTTGTAGCCGCCGAACGGGCCCAGCATGTCCAGGCTGAAGGTGTTCACCGAGTAGGTGCCGGTACGGACCTGGCGGGCGATGTCGATGCCGTGCGCGGTGTCGGCGGTCCAGACGCTGCCGCTCAGGCCGTAGTCGGAGTCGTTCGCGATCTTCACGGCCTCGGACTCGTCGCCGTAGGGCAGGAGGCAGATCACCGGGCCGAAGATCTCCTCGCGGGCGATGCGCATCGAGTTGTCCACGTCCCCGAAGAGCGTCGGCTCGACGTACCAGCCCTTCTCCAGCCCGGCCGGACGCCCGCCGCCGGTCAGGATCTTCGCGCCCTCTTCCTGGCCGATGCGGATGTAGTCGAGGTTCCTGCGCTGCTGGCGCTGCGCCACCAGCGGGCCCACCTGGGTCGCCGGGTCCAGCGGGTCACCGACCACCAGCGCGCCGGCCGCCGCGGCGAAGGCCTCGGCGAACTCGTCGTAGCGGGAGCGCGGGAGCAGGATGCGGGTCTGGGCCACGCACGCCTGGCCGTTGTTCATCCAGGCCGCCGGGACGACACCGGCGACGGTCGCCTCGACGTCCGCGTCCGGGAGGACGACGGCCGCCGACTTGCCGCCCAACTCCAGCGTCACACGGGTGAGGTTGCGGGCCGCGACCTCCATGACACGCTTGCCGGCCGCCACCGACCCGGTGAAGGAGACCTTGTCGATCCCCGGGTGCCCGACCAGGTACTCACTCACCTCGCGGTCCGCCGGGAGGATGGACAGCACGCCCTCCGGCAGCCCGGCGTCCTTCGCGATCTCGGCGAGGAGGTAGGCGTCGAGCGGCGATTCCGGGGACGGCTTGAGGATCACCGAGCACCCGGTCAGCAGCGCGGGCCCGAGCTTGGCGGCGGCGACGAACTGCGGGACGTTCCAGGGCACGACGGCGGCCACGACCCCGACCGGCTCACGCCGCACGAGGATCTTCCCCAGCACGCCGTCGCGTGCCTCCTCGTACGTGAAGTTCCGCGCGACCGTGATCGCCGAGTCCCACACCATCATCGCGCCGAGCGCCTGCGCGAGGACGCTCCAGGAGTACGGGGAGCCGTTCTCGGAGGAGATCACGCGGGCGATCTCCTCGTGCCGTACGGCGATCGCGTCCTTGATCCGCGTGACGACCTCGATCCGCTCGTCGAGGCTCATCCGCGGCCAGGGCCCCTCGTCGAACGCCTTGCGTGCCACCGCGACCGCCCGGTCGACGTCGGCCGGCGAGGCGTGCGGCACGCGGCCGATGACCTCTTCCGTGTGCGGCGAGATCACCTCGATGACGCCCTCGCCCAGGGGATCGGTCAACTCCCCGCCGATGAACAGCTGTCCGTGTTCCACGAGCTCGGTCATGGCGACTGCCTCCCCTGGAGCGAGACTCTGACTCTGGCTCTGACTCTGTTCTCTGCTTATGACTCTGACGATCCATCAGATATCCCTGAACTGATACCAGTTCCACTCCGAGGAGTCCACGGACCGCACATGGATGACTCGGGCTCCCATCGAAACGCGTTCTAGTTATAGTGGGCCGAGTCGGCCGGAAACGTGTCGCGGCGATTGGGGAGCCCATGGCGCAGGTGTATGACCACGGCGGCGGCGTCCGGTCCATCCAGGTCCCCATCCCCGACAACCCACTCGGCCACACCCTCGTCTACGTCGTCGACACCGACCGCGGCCCGGTGCTGATCGACACCGGCTGGGACGACCCGGCCTCCTGGGACACCCTCGCCGAGGGCCTGGCGGCCTGCGGCACCGCGCCCGCCGACATCCACGGCGTGGTGATCACCCACCACCACCCGGACCACCACGGACTGTCCGGCAAGGTGCGCGAGGCCTCCGGTGCCTGGATCGCGATGCACGCGGCGGACGCGGCGATCGTGCGGCGCACCCGCACCACCCAACCCGAGCGCTGGTTCACCTACATGGCGGCCAAGCTCACGGCGGCCGGCGCCCCCGACGCGCACGTGGCCCCCCTGCGCACGGCCCGCCGCCCGAGCACGCTGCCCGGCTTCTCCCCCGCCGCCCCCGACCGCGAGATCGTCCCCGGCGACCTCCTCGACCTCCCCGGCCGCCGCCTGCGCGCGATCTGGACCCCGGGCCACACACCGGGCCACGTCTGCCTGCACCTGGAGGAGGACCACCCGGCCCGACTCCCCGGCCACGGCCGCCTGTTCTCCGGCGACCACCTGCTCCCCCGGATCACCCCGCACATCGGCCTGTACGAGGACCCCGACGACACGACCGTCACCGACCCCCTCGGCGACTACCTCGCCTCCCTGGAACGCGTCGGCCGTCTCACCCCCGCCGAGATCCTCCCGGCCCACCAGCACACGTTCACCGACGCCCCGGCCCGCGTGAGCGAGTTGCTGACCCACCACGAGACCCGCCTCACCGACCTCCTCACCCTGCTCGCCACTCCCCTCACCCCCTGGCAGCTCGCCGAACGCATGGAGTGGAACCGGCCGTGGGAGCAAATCCCGTACGGATCACGGAACATCGCGATCGCGGAGGCGGAGGCCCATGTGCGGCGACTGGTGAAGCTGGGGCGGGCGGAGGCGGTGGCGGGGAGTGAGCCGGTGACGTACGTGGCGGTGTGAAGCATCACCATGAACGCCATGAACCCGGTGGACCCCGTGGACCCCGTTGACCCCTAGGCCCCCTTGGAACTGCTGCTCGCCGAGCGAGCCTGCGAGCGCCTCGTCATCGACTTCGTCCACCGCCTCGACTCGTCGCGGGGCGGAACGCGCCGGCCGCGTACTTCGGCTCCCGTCCCGCCGACCGGCTCTCGCGTCGCCTGATGTCCAACGTCCTCGTGACGGTGCCGTCCCCCGGCACCGCGACGGCGACCTCGTACTTCACGACGTACCGCGTCGACGGCCACGAGTCCGGCGGTCGCCGGACGGCACCTGGCCTTCGGCGGCCCGACCCCGCGGCCGCCTAGGCCATGAACGACCGGACCAACTCCGCCGCCTCACCGAGCACTTCGACTTCCGGCACGGTCATCGTCGGGTTGGCGGCCCGTCGGCGCAGGGCCTCCGTCAGGCCGTCACCGGTCAGGTCGGAGGGGTCGGCGAGGAGGGCGGCGAGCGTCGCGCGGACGGGCTGTGCGAACTGCTCGTCCACCAAGGCCACCTGCGCGAGGATCACGGCGGACATGCCCCAGTCCAGGCCCGGGTCGCCCTCCTCGGCGTTGGCCCAGTCGATGACGTAGGGGCCGTCGGGCGTGAGCATCACGTTCTCCGGGTGGAGGTCCAGGTGGACCACTCGGCCGGGGACGGCGTGCAGCTGCCGCAGGAGGCCGGCCAGCATCGCCCCGGACTCACGCGGGTCGATCCGTCCCGCGACGAAAGGCCTCCAGCATCGTCGGCCCGTACAGCCGCTGCATCACCAGCTCGGAGCGCGAGGAGTCGGCGAGCCGCACCCGGGGGCACCGGGTAGCCGTGGGCGCGCAGACGTTCCATCAGGGCGCCCTCGGCGAGGCCGTCGGCGTAGCCCTCCCGGTCGCGGCGCAGCACCCACGCCTCGTCGATCTCGTACACGTCGGACGCGCGCCCCGAACCGAGCAGCCGTCCCGCCCTCCCGCTGATCCCCATGATCCCCCTGCGCCCGAAGCTGCCCCCGCTCACAGCCTCCCCTCAGCCACTTCCCTACGGGCCGGTAGAGTGGCGGCGTCGTCATCACACCCGTACGGGGGAAAGCCGGTGCAAATCCGGCGCTGACCCGCAACCGTGAACCGGTCGTCGAAGGCCGGTGAGCCGGATCGCCGCGTACGGGACAGTGACCGGCTCACGTGCACCGGCAGCCTGCCGGAGCGCGGCACCGTCGAGGTATACGGAGCCGAGCCGCCGGGGGTTTTCCCTGTGCTGCCCGGTTCCCCTTAGGGAAGGGCACCCGCCGATCATGTACGTCCGCCGCAGCGCAGCGGTCCTGGCCGCCACCGTCGTGATCGGCGCGGCCGCGCCCGCCGTAGCCGCCGACCCGACCCCCTCCACGTCGCCGTCGCAGGCGTTCCCCGCCGAGCTGTACGGCGACTCCGACCCCACGTACGACGGCGTCTGGCGCCAGTCCCTCGCGCTGCTCGCGCAGGACACCGTGGACGTGACGCCGGCGAAGGGTGCGGTGGACTGGCTGGTCGGGCAGCAGTGCGCGAACGGGGCCTTCGCGCCCTACCGCGCCGACACGGGCGCGGACTGCGGCGCCAAGACCATGATCGACACCAACAACACGGCCGCCGCCGTCCAGGCACTGACCGCGCTCGGCGGGCACGACGCCGTCGCCGACAAGGCGGTGTCCTGGCTGAAGTCGGTCCAGAACAAGGACGGCGGCTGGGGCTACACCCCGGGCGGGGCCACCGACGCGAACTCGACCTCGGTCGTGGTCGGCGCGCTGGCCGCAGCCGGCGAGAAGCCGGCGGAAGTCGTCAAGGGAGGCAAGTCCCCCTACGACGCCCTGCTCGAACTCGCCCTGCCCTGCAAGGGCGCCGACGCGGGTGCCTTCGCGTTCCAGCCGGACAAGAAGGGCGGCCTGGCCGCCAACGCGGACGCGACCGCGGCGGGCGTCGTCGGCGCGCTCGGCAAGGGCCTCGTGGTGAGCGCCGGCAAGCAGTCGGACCCGTCCTGCAGCGACGCCGGCTCAGCCACCCCCGAGCGGGCCGCGGCCAACGGCGCCGCGTACCTGACGAAGGCGCTCGCCAAGGACGGCCACCTGAAGTCCGCCCTCCCCGGCGCCGAGGACCAGCCCGACTACGGCAACACGGCCGACGCGGTCGTCGCCGTCGCCGCGCAGAGCGGGGCGAGCGCCGCCCGGAAGCCGCTGGGCTGGCTGGAGCAGAACTCCTCGAAGTGGGCCGTGCAGAGCGGCCCGGCCGCCTACGCCCAGCTGATCTTCGCCGCCCACGCGACCGGCGCCGACCCGCGTGACTTCGGCGGCACTGACCTGGTCAAGCAGCTCAACGCGACGGGCCCGGCACCGCAGTCGGCGCCGAACGGGTCGGTGACGACGTCGGCGAAGGCCTCGGACAAGCAGGAGGACGACGACAAGGGCTTCGGCGTGTGGTGGTTCGTCGGCGTCTGCCTGGTCGCCGGAATCGGCGTCGGCTTCCTGCTGAGCGGCCGCTACAAGGCCAAGCGATCGTGATCCGCCGCGCCCTCACCCTCCTCCTGGCCGCGCTGGTCCTCGTGACCGGCGCGGCCCAGGCCGCCCAGGCGACCGGCTACCGCTACTGGTCCTTCTGGGACCGCGACGGCGACAAGTGGACGTACGCCACCCAGGGCCCGTCCACCGCCCGCCCCTCCGACGGCGACGTCCAGGGCTTCCGCTTCGCGGTGAGCGAGGACTCGAAGGACGCCGCCCAGCCGAGGGGCGCGGCCGTGTTCGCGGTGATCTGCGCACGGACGCCCGCACAGGACGGCAAGAAGCGGGTGGCTCTGGTCATCGACTTCGGTACGACGGCCGACGCCCCGTCGGGCGGAACGCCCCCGGCCCGCCGCACCGTGTGCGCCCGCGTCGCCCCGGACGCGACCACCGCAGAGGCCCTGGCCACGGTGGCCAAGCCCCTCCGGTACGGCACGGACGCGCTGTTGTGCGCGATCGGCGGCTACCCGGAACAGGGGTGCGGGGAGCAGGTGGCCGGCGGCGACACGTCGACGACGGCGTCCCCGAAGTCGCCCTCCGAGGAGTCGTCCTCCGCGCAGTCGTCCTCCGCCGAGTCGTCTTCCGCTGAGAAGAAGGACGCCTCGGACGACGGTCCGTCCCTGGGCCTGGTGGCGGGGATCGCCGTGGTGGCGGTGCTGGGCGCGGCAGCGGTCTGGCAGGCACGGCGGCGGCGAGGCTGATGGCAAGCCGCCCCAGCCGGCCCGCGGGCACTCGTGCCGCCGGGGCGGCGCCCGTCCCGAAGAGCGGCGGCACCGCACCGGCGCCGGCAGGCGGCCCCACCCCCCAGCCGCGCCCCCGCGCACAGCTCCACCCCGGCGCCTGGTGGCTCTGGGCCCTCTCCCTGGGTACCGCGGCCACCCGCACCACCAACCCCCTCCTCCTCACCCTCCTCATCGCCACGTCCGCCTACGTGGTGGCGACGTGCCGCCCGAACACCCCCTGGGCCCGCTCCTACTCCGCCTTCGTCAAGCTCGCCCTTGCCGTCCTCCTCATCCGCCTCTTCTTCGCCGTGGCCCTCGGCTCCCCCATCCCCGGCACGCACGTGGTCGTCACCCTTCCCGAAGTCCCCCTCCCCGACTGGGCCCAGGGCATCCGACTGGGCGGCAGGGTCACCGCCGAGGCCCTCGTGTTCGCCCTGTACGACGGCCTGAAGCTCGCCACGCTGCTGATCTGCGTGGGTGCGGCGAACGCCCTCGCCAACCCCACCCGTCTGCTGAAGTCCCTCCCCGGCGCCCTGTACGAGATGGGCGTGGCGGTGGTCGTCGCCCTCACCTTCGCCCCCAACCTGATCGCCGACGTCCAGCGCCTGCGCGCCGCCCGGCGTCTGCGCGGGCGACCCGACCGCGGCATCCGCGGCCTCCTGCACGTCGGACTCCCGGTCCTGGAGGGCGCGTTGGAGCGTTCGGTCGCCCTCGCCGCCGCGATGGACGCCCGCGGATACGGCCGTACCGCACAGGTCCCCGCGCCCGTCCGCCGCACCACCACCGCCCTCACCCTCGGCGGCCTGCTGGGCGTCTGCGCGGGAACGTACGGCCTGCTCACCGCCCAGGGCGCCGCCTACGGCCTGCCCGTCCTCCTCGCCGGCCTGGCAGCCGCGCTGGCCGGCCTGTGGCTCGGGGGCCGCCGTACCCCTCGTACCCGCTACCGGCCCGACCGCTGGGACGTCCGCGCCTGGCTCGTCACCGGTTCCGGCGCCGCGGTGGCCGTACTGCTCACCCTCGCCGCATCCCGGGACCCCGAGGCGCTGCACCCCGGTGTGGTCCCCCTGGTCGCCCCGACCCTGCCCCTGTGGCCTGCGGCGGCCGTACTGCTGGGCCTGCTGCCCGCCTTCGTGATCCCCAAGGAGCCGTCGTGATCCGCTTCGAGGATGTATCGGTGACCTACGACGGTGCCCTCGAACCCTCCGTCCAGGGGGTCGACTTCGAGGTGCCGGAGGGCGAGCTCGTCCTCCTGGTCGGGCCGTCGGGCGTGGGCAAGTCCACCGTCCTCGGCGCCGTCAGCGGCCTGGTCCCGCACTTCACCGGCGGCACCCTGCGCGGCCGCGTCACGGTGGCCGGCCGCGACACCCGCACCCACAAGCCGCGCGAACTCGCCGACGTGGTGGGCACGGTGGGGCAGGACCCGCTCTCCCACTTCGTCGCGGACACGGTCGAGGACGAACTCGCCTACGGCATGGAGTCGCTGGGCCTGGCCCCCGAAGTGATGCGCCGCCGCGTGGAGGAAACCCTGGACCTCCTCGGCCTCACCGACCTCCGGTCCCGCCCCATCGCCACCCTCTCCGGCGGCCAGCAGCAACGCGTCGCGATCGGCTCGGTCCTCACGCCGCACCCCCGGGTCCTCATCCTCGACGAGCCGACGTCGGCCCTCGACCCGGCCGCCGCGGAAGAGGTCCTCGCGGTCCTCCAACGCCTGGTCCACGACCTCGGTACCACGGTACTGATGGCCGAACACCGCCTGGAACGGGTCATCCAGTACGCCGACCAGGTCGTCCTGCTCCCGTCGCCCGGTGCACCCCCGATCCTGGGCACCCCGGCGGAGGTCATGGCCGTATCGCCGGTGTACCCGCCGGTCGTTGCCCTGGGCCGCCTGGCGGGCTGGTCCCCGCTACCACTGACGGTCCGAGACGCGAGGCGGAGGGCGGCAAACCTACGTCAACAACTTGAGGGGCGGAACTGCAACGCCGCCAAGGGGCGCGGGGAACTGCGCGACCAGCCACGACGGGCCCGCACCCGCAACGAATCCGCACCCTCCACCCCCGTGGGCGCCACCCCCCGCTGGTTCCGCCGCAAACGCACCGAACCCACCCCGCCCTCCCCCCACACAGCCGAGGTACAAGCCCTCTCCGTAACCCGCGACGGAATCCAAGCCCTGCGCCACGTCGACCTCACCGTCACCCCCGGCGAAACCATCGCCCTCATGGGCCGCAACGGCGCCGGAAAATCCACCCTCCTCAACACCCTCGTCGGCCTCGTGGAACCCTCAGCCGGCACAGTCCAAGTAGGCGGAGCCACCCCTCACCGCACCCCGCCCCGCGACCTCGTACGCAAAGTGGGCCTCGTCCCCCAGGAACCCCGCGACCTGCTCTACGCCGACACGGTCGCAGCCGAGTGCACGTCAGCCGACGCCGACGCCGGCGCAGCCCCCGGCACCTGCCGCACCCTCGTCTCCGAGCTCCTCCCGGACATCCCGGACGACATCCATCCCCGCGACCTCTCCGAGGGCCAGCGCCTCACCCTCGCCCTGGCCGTCGTACTGACCGCCAAGCCACCGCTTCTCCTGCTCGACGAACCGACCCGTGGTCTGGACTACGCGGCGAAGGCCCGTCTGCTCGGCATTCTGCGCGGGCTCGCCGCCGAGGGGCACGCCATCGTCCTGGCCACCCACGACGTGGAGCTGGCCGCCGAACTGGCCCACCGGGTGATCCTGCTCGCCGACGGAGGGGTGATCGCGGACGGCCCGGCGGCGGACGTGGTGGTCGCCTCCCCGTCCTTCGCCCCGCAGGTGGCCAAGATCCTGGCCCCGCAGAAGTGGCTCACGGTCGCCGAGGTACGGGAGGCCCTGGCATGACGGGCCGCTCCGCTCACCCCACCCCCCAGGCCCGAGCCGTCCGCCTGGGCCCCCGCTCCATCGCCGCCCTGGCCCTGGTCAGCGCGGTCGGTGTCGCGGCGTTCGGCTGGCCGTTCCTGACCCCGCCCACCTCTCAGCTCAGCGCGCACGCCCAGGACGCCCCCTGGCTCTTCTCGGCTCTCCTGGTCCTCCTCGTCGCGGTGGTCGCCGCCACGATCTCCGAGTCGGGGCTCGGCCCGAAGGCGGTCGCGATGCTCGGCGTACTGGCGGCGACGGGGGCGGCACTGCGGCCGATCGGGGCGGGTACCGCCGGTCTGGAGCCGATGTTCTTCCTGATGGTGCTCAGCGGGCGGGTCCTCGGGCCGGGCTTCGGGTTCGTGCTCGGCGGGGTGACGATGTTCGCGTCGGCGCTGCTGACAGGCGGGGTGGGCCCCTGGATGCCGTTCCAGATGCTGGCGATGGGCTGGTTCACGATGGGCGCGGGCCTGCTGCCGGGCCAGGACCGCCTGCGCGGGCGGGCGGAGCTGCTGATGCTGGCCGTCTACGGCTTCCTCGCGGCCTTCGTCTACGGCACGATCATGAACCTCGCCGGTTGGCCCTTCATGGGCGCCCTGGCCTCGAACGTCGCCTTCGACCCCGACGCGGCCGTCCCCTCGAACCTGGCCCGCTTCGTGACGTACTGCCTGGCGACCTCCCTCGGCTGGGACCTCGGCCGGGCCCTCGTCACCGTCGTCCTGACCGTCACTCTCGGCCCGGTGATCCTGCGGGCGCTTCGCCGTGCCACGCGCCGGGCTGCTTTCGAGAGCCCGGTCACATTCGACGCACCCACAGGGTGAGGGGTCACGCGCGGTCTGTGATCCACACGGTGAACCACCCCACATGACTCACATCACCTACGATCCACCCTAGTCGGACAAATCGGATGCCATGCGCATGACGATAGCGGTCCTGACCTGTGCATTGAGAGCCACGTCACACGAAGACCGCTGCCCCCGCATACGACCACAACTAGCAAAAGGGACCATTGCGGACACCCTCCCGGCCTGTTTCTCTGGACGACGTCGCACGGCGCCGACGTGCCCTCAGGGGCCGCGGCGCCGACGTACGCCCCCGCCCCGCATCGCGTGGTTCCGGCTTGCCTGCGGCCCCTGTCCCCGAAGAAAGGCTCTCCGTGTCCGCGATTTCCACCTTCCGTCGCATCTCCGCCCCGAAGAAGGCTCTCGCCGGTGCCGCCCTGGCCGCCACCGCCGCGGGCACGATGTTCGCCGCCGCGCCCGCCCAGGCCGCGACGACCGAAGCCGGCTCGGCGCAGAAGGTCGCGAAGAAGATGATCTCGGACTCGGCCCAGTACCAGTGCTTCTCCAAGATCGTCGACCACGAGAGCGACTGGAACGTGAACGCCACCAACTCCTCCAGCGGCGCCTACGGCCTCGTCCAGGCCCTGCCGGGCAACAAGATGGCCTCGGCCGGCTCGGACTGGAAGACCAACGCGGCCACCCAGATCGAGTGGGGCCTGGACTACATGAAGGACCGCTACGGCAGCGCCTGTGGCGCCTGGGACTTCTGGCAGTCGAACGGCTGGTACTGAGCCGACCCCGCCAGACCCTGAACCGAAGGCGGCGGCCCCCGATCCCCGGGCCGTCGCCTTCGCCATGTCCACGAGTCCCCCACGCACGGACGGAGCCGTCTCGGGGGAGGCAGGAACGGGGCGTAGGGATAAGGGGTGCTCCTGCCTCCCTCGGGACGGGCCGACGGCGCCGGGAAGCCGTCGGCCCGAGTGTGGCGCCGTGCGTCTCGTCAGTCGGCGGTCACCTGGAGTTCCTTGACGCCGTTGATCCAGGCGGAACGCAGTCGGCGCGGGTCGCCGACCATCCGCAGGCCGGGCATGGCGTCGGCCACGGCGTTGAAGATGAGGTCGATCTCCAGGACCGCCAGGGACTTGCCGAGGCAGTAGTGGGGACCGCCCCCGCCGAAGCCCAGGTGAGGATTGGGGTCACGGGTGATGTCGAAGGTGTCCGGGTGGTCGAAGACCTCGGGATCGTGGTTCGCCGAGGCATAGAAGATTCCTACCCGGTCCCCCTTGTTTATGCGCTTTCCGCCCAACTCCGTGTCCTGAGTGGCGGTCCGCTGGAAGGAGACGACGGGCGTCGCCCAGCGGACGATCTCCTCGGCCGCCGTCGCCGGACGCTCCCTCTTGTACAGCTCCCACTGCTCGGGGTGGGTGAGGAAGGCGTGCATCCCGTGCGTGATGGCGTTGCGGGTGGTCTCGTTGCCGGCCACCGACAGCATCAGCACGAAGAACCCGAACTCGTCGGAGCGCAGGTTGCCCTCGTCCTCCGCCGCCACCAGTGTGGTGACGAGGTCCTTCGCCGGGCACTCCTTGCGGTCGGCGGCCATGTTCATCGCGTACGAGATGAGTTCGGTGGCCGACTCCTGCCCGACCTCCTCGGTGATGGCGTACTCGGGGTCGTCGTACGCGATCATCTTGTTGGACCAGTCGAAGATCTTGGCCCGGTCGTCCTGCGGGACGCCGATAAGCTCGGCGATGGCCTGCAGGGGCAGTTCGCAGGCGACCTCGGTGACGAAGTCGAAGGGGCCGGAGTGCTGCCGGGCGTTGGCGGCGATCGACAGCGCCCGCGCGCGCAGGCGCTCCTCCAGGGCCCGGATGGCTCGCGGGGTGAAGACGCGCTGCACGATCTGGCGGACCCGGGTGTGCTCGGGCGGGTCCATGTTCAGCAGGATCAGCCGCTGCGCGTCGATGGCGTCGCGCTCGATGTGCTCGTTGAAGCGGATGATCGCGGTGTTCAGTGAGGACGAGAACAACTCCGGATGCGTGGATACGTACTTGACGTCCGCGTGCCGGGTCACCGCCCAGTAGCCCTCGTCCTGGAACCCGGCTACGTTGCCCGACTGCGGGATCCAGCGGACCGGTTCAGCCTGGCGCAGCTCGGCGAACTCAGGGAGGGGTACGCGGTGTTGCAGCACATCGGGATCGGTGAAGTCGAACCCGTCGGGAAGCGCTGGACAAGGCATCGGCAACTCCAGCCATCTAGCCATGTAGCCATCTGACGGACCATCAGAGCAAGGATTGCCGCGAAGGTAGTAACGGGTTCTACAAGTGGCAAGAGGCGCGGCACCCCGAATTGCGTGCGGGATTCGTGCAGATCTCCGCAGATCAACACTTCAGACGCTGCACGACTCTTGCGGCAGTCGACACGCTGTCAGCAGACTGCAATGGGAACTAGTACGTGTTCTAGTTCCGCGTGGCGGGGCCGGCCGGGACGCCCCCGCGCCGCGCGGGTAACCGAGGAGAGGACACTCCCCATGGCCGCGGAACCCGTGATCGTCGAAGCAGTACGCACCCCCATCGGCAAGCGCGGCGGCGCGCTCGCCAACCTCCACCCCGCCTATCTCCTGGGCGAGACGTACCGCGAACTCCTGGGCCGCACCGGCATCCCCGCCGACGCGGTCGAGCAGATCGTCGGCGGCACGGTGACCCACGCCGGCGAACAGTCCATGAACCCCGCGCGCACGGCCTGGCTGACCATGGGCCTGCCGTACGAGACGGCCGCGACGACCGTCGACTGCCAGTGCGGGTCCTCGCAGCAGGCGTCGCACATGACGGCCAACATGATCGCGGCGGGCGTCATCGACGTCGGCATCAGCTGCGGTGTCGAGGCGATGTCGCGGGTGCCGCTGGGGTCGGGGTCGAAACACGGGCCGGGCAAGCCGTTCCCCGACGAGTGGAACGTGGACCTGCCCAACCAGTTCGAGGCGGCGGAGCGGATCGCCCGCCACCGGGGGCTGACGCGCGAGAACGTCGACTCACTGGGGCTGGTCTCGCAGGAGCGGGCGGCTGCCGCCTGGGCGGAGGAACGCTTCAAGAGGGAGACGTTCGCCGTCCAGGTCCCGACGACCGAGGACGAGCAGCGCGCCGGGCAGGGCATGTGGCGGCTCGTCGACAAGGACGAGGGCCTGCGCGACACGTCCATGGAGGCCCTGGCGGGGCTCAAGCCCGTCATGCCGACGGCCGTGCACACGGCGGGCAACTCGTCCCAGATCAGCGACGGCGCGGCGGCGATCATGTGGGCGTCCAAGCGGATGGCGCGTGCGCTGAAGCTGCGGCCCCGGGCGCGGATCGTCGCCCAGGCGCTGGTGGGCGCCGACCCGCACTTCCACCTCGACGGCCCGATCGACGCGACGAACGCCGTGCTGGGCAAGGCCGGGATGTCCCTGAAGGACATCGACCTCGTCGAGATCAACGAGGCTTTCGCGTCAGTGGTGTTGAGCTGGGCTCAGGTCTTCGAGCAGGACCTGGAGAAGGTGAACGTGAACGGCGGCGCGATCGCCCTCGGGCACCCGGTGGGGGCGACCGGGGCCCGCCTCATCACGACCGCCCTGCATGAACTGGAGCGGGCGGACAAGGAGTTCGCGCTGGTGACGATGTGTGCGGGGGGTGGCTTGGCCACCGGCACCATCATTCAGCGGCTATAGCCCAACCCAGGAACGCGTTGAATGCGGCGGGGTCGAGGGTGACGATCGGCCCCGCCGGGTTCTTGGAGTCGCGGATGGCGATGGTGGTGTGCGTTTCACCGACCTCGACGCAATCGCCGCCCTGGTCACTGCTGTACGGCGACTTCCGCCAGGCCAGGCGGCCGAGCGGAGCGCATTCGACGCAGGATCCGCCCTGATCACCGCTATAGCTGGACTTACGCCACTGCATCCCCGCCGGAATCGCCTTGCTCGCCATAGCGTTCCTCCATTACGCGCCGGATCAGCTTCGCCGAGTCTTTGAGGGAGAGCGCGGCGGCTTGAAGATGATCGTAACGGAGCGAGCAGTCCTTGACGGTGTCTGGGTTGGCGCTCGGATGCCCGCTGCCGTAGCCCTCCGTGTAGACGATGGTCGGGTCGCTCGGGAAGCGGAAGAGGTCGAACGAGCCTTGCATTCCCGCGTGCGCCCCAGCCGAGAACGGCAATACCTGGATGTTGATCCGGGGGTTGTCCTCGAACGACAACAGCATGGCGAGTTGCTCCCGCATCACCTCGGGGCCACCGATCCCTTGATGCAGAACTGCTTCACTGACGATCGCCCAGAACACTGGCGGCTCGACCTTGTCGAAGATGCGCTGGCGCGCTAGCCGCACCGAGGTACGGTCTTCGAGGTTGCTCTGGTCCACCGCACCGAGCACAGCACACGCGTATGCCTCGGTCTGCAACAGACCATGCACCAGGTGAGTGTGAAAGGTGCAGATCTCAATCGCCCGCCCCTCCAACTCTGCCACCTGTTGAAACCAGGCCGGAAGTTGACTACGCATCACCAGCTCGTGGAGCCGGGACAGCGCCCCGCCCGTCCCCAACGCCACATCCACCCGCTCGCTGAACGGCAACGTCGGCAGCTTGCGTGCCGTCTCGATCTGGCCGACCAGGGACCCCGTGCAGTACACGATGTCCCCGAGCTGCTTCTGGGTCAGCTCCGCGGCCTCGCGGTAGCGGCGTAGTTCGAAGCCGTAGTAGTCGAGTGGCGAGGCGCCCGGGTCGAGGATGTTGATGTGGGTCACGCAGCGGCCCCTCTCGCGCAACTCGGCCCACTTCGGGACCTGTTGTATCCGTTCGGTAGCCCAGAGTAGTTGCGCGAGGTCACGCTCGTACCGTGAACGGATACATTCCCCCCACCTCCCTGGTCCCCTTCCGTGCGCAATACCGGCTGCGCCTCACCGTCGGCGAACACTCGGCCCGGCACATCCGCACCATCGCCCGCTCGCTGCTCGCCGAGTGGGCGATGCCCGCACTGACCGACGCCGTGGAGCTGGGCGTGACCGAGCTGGTCGCCAATGTCGTACGGCATGTTCCGGACCGCCGGTGCGAGGTGCTGATCTGGCGGCAGCCGGGCGGTGTGCGGGTCGAGGTGACGGACGGCTTCGCTCAACTGCCCGCGTTCGCCGTGCAGTCGGGGCCGGACGACGAGGGCGGCCGGGGGCTCGTGCTGCTGGACGCCGTGGTCGGCAAGTGGGGTGTGGATCCTGTGGCAGGGGGCGGCAAAGTGGTGTGGTTCGAGTGCTGGTGCGGAAGTACCTGAGCGTGCCGATCCTGAGAGAAGACCTCTTCGAGAATCTGCTGCCGGGCGTTCTGGAACGCCGTGAAGTCAGCGGAAGTGGAGTGAGCGAGCGCGTCCTGCGGGAGGCCGCGCAAGCACAGCGTGAGGACATTCTCGGGGAGGCCCGGGACGCGGAGAACAGGTATCAGCAGGCTGTCTCCCGGGCCGACCTGGAGGCGGAGCTCCGCGCGCTGTTGCTGAAGATCGGCACGCTGCTGCTTCTGATGCTGCTCATCACAGTGGCCGCATACGGCTGGAGCGAGGCGCTCAAGGACGCTCTGGCTCATGACCGTCCCGTCTCGATCAGGTCTGTCGCGGGCAAGGGGCTGGAAATCCTCCTCGGCATCGCCTTGATCACCGCCGGCGTGGCCTTCGTGCCCTGGTTCGCCTACTACCTTCTGTCACGCGACGCGCGGGCGGGCACACCGGCGGCCAAGGGGCGTCAACTGCTCGTCACTGGTGGCGTCGCGTACTGCCTTCTGGCGGTGGTGGGCTCGCTCGGTGTGGGGATGGCCCCGGCGGACGTCGCCTGGCAGCTCCAGCACGACCGGCCGCTCGAAGAGGGTGCGGGGGCCGGCTGGGGCTTCCTGGTGACGACGGCCGCGTTGACGGTGTCCGTACTCCTGCCCGTGGCGCTTCGCCTCTTCGCGTCGTCCGCGGCGAGGCAGTCGCTCTCCCTCTCCTACCTGATCGCCGTGCTCGATACGCGGGAGCGGAGGCAGGCGGCACTGCGAGGGGAGACCGAATGGCGGGCGGCCTTGGAGCAGGCCTTGGTGAGCTTCATTCGGGCACGCATCAGTGAACGCACCGAGCGCGTCTTCTCCACCGAACTCACCATCACCGACGCCCCTGGCCTCAGGCAGCTCCACGCCGGCCAGGAGCACGTGCCGACTCGGGCCGACCGTCAACTGGCCGTGATCAGCGCGGGGATGGAAGGCGGGAGCATTGCTCTGGCCGGTCCGCGCGGTGTGGGCAAGAGTCAACTGTTGCGGAACTTCTGCAAGGTCGAGGGAAAAGATCGCTCACCCCAGTTGAGCCTCGTCGAACCGGTACCGGTCCTCTTCGACCGGCGGGAGTTCATGCTCCACCTCTTCTTCAAGCTCTGCGACCTCGTGATCGAGGAACGGCTCGGCACGGCGGCGGAGGCCGAGCGGCACAAGCGCTCGATCCGCTACTTGCAGACCCAGTCGGACGAGGCGGCCCTCAGCGCCGGCTGGCGGAGCTGGAACCTGTCGACGCGCAGGGCGACATCGCTCGCCGAGCAGCCACAGACGTACCCCGAGATCGTGGACGCCTTGAAGAGGTTCCTCAGCCGTACCGCACAGGAGCTGGACGAGAAGGGCCGGCGGCTGGTGATCGGGGTCGACGAACTCGACCGGATCGAGCCCGCCGCCACCGCGCGCACCTTCCTCAACGAACTCAAGGCCGTCTTCGACGTGCCGAAGTGCCTGTTCCTGTTGTCGGTGTCCGACGAGGCGCTGCGGGACGCGGAGTTGGCGCCGGTGGGCCGGCGGGATGCCTTCGACAGCGCGATCGACGAGGTCGTGCGGGTCGAACCGCTGGATCAGGAGACGGCCGAGCGGCTGCTGGCACGTCGGGTGGTGAAGCTGCCGGTCCCGTTCGCCGCCCTGTTCCACTGCCTGTCGGGCGGCATGCCGCGTGATCTCCTGCGGACGGCACGCGCGGCCTTCTCGTACGTGTCGACGGAGGACGCACGCGCGCTGGGCGACCTGGCCGCACGGCTGGTGGAGCGCGAGGTCGACCGCATAGCCAACACCGCCGGCGGCTCCGAGGAGCACGCCGAGCTGGCGCAGCTCTTCCACCGGGACGTGCTCGCCGAGGACGCCCCGCTCGGCGCACTCGGAAACATCATCCATCAGCAGGCCGGGGCGACCGCCGAACGTGCCCGGATGGGCGCGACGCTGGCCAACCGCGCCTACCACCTGGACACCGTGCAGCAGATCTTCACGAACCGACTCACCGAGCAGCGGATCATCACGGCCTCCGATCCCCACCACCCCGGCTCCTTCGCCGCCCTCGCCAGAGCCCAACGCGAGATCGGCACCGCGGACACCCTCGCCCGCGCCACACTCCAGCGGGTCAGAACAGCCTGGTCACTGCCCTCCCTGCCGTCCATGCCCATGGCCTGAAGCGGAAGGAAGGCAGCCACTTCATCGGCCGATGAACGTTCCCACCCCGTTCCACGTCTTCGATCACGTGGCCCAAGCCGACCTCACCAGCACCCGCACCCGCCCGAGCGCCCCGCAGCAGGCACCCCCTGCCCGGGAGCGGTTGCTGGACACGATCTGGGCCCGCCACCGAATACCCCTCCTCGCCACCCTCCCCACCGTCCCCCTCTACGCGATCTGGGCCCTGTTCCTCGCCACCGGCGGCGGTGACCTGGCCGCGCAGGACGCCTGGACCGGCTTCGCCACCCGGCACGGCGGTTCGGCCTACAACCTGTTCTGGTACGGGGGCACGCACACCGCCAACTACAGCCTGATCTCGCCCTACCTGATGGCCGCGCTCGGCGTCCGCACGGTGACCGTCGTCTCCGGGCTCGCCGCCACCTGGCTGGCGGCGGTCCTCATCACTCGCGCCAAGGGCATCCCGCGCCCTCTCGGCCCGGCCCTGCTCGCGGCCTTCGCCCTGTGGTGCAACGTGGCCTCCGGCCGCACCACCTTCGCGCTCGGTGTGGCCTTCGGACTGGCCGCCTGTCTGCTGCTGACCCGTGAGAAGCGGCTCGTGCTCGCCGCCGCGTACGCGGCCCTCGCTACGATGGCGAGCCCCGTGGCCGGACTGTTCCTCGTCGTCGTGGGCGCCGCGTTCCTCCTCACCCGCGACTGGGCCCGCGCCCTCACTCTCCTCCTCCCGCCCGCCGTCACCGTCGGCGCGACGACCCTCCTCTTCCCCTTCAAGGGCGAGCAGTTGATGTTCGCCGACCGCATATGGCCGCCCTTCTTCCTGGGCCTCGCCGTCACGTTCCTGGCCCCGCGCTCCTGGCGTGTCGCCCGCTGGAGCGGTGCCGTCTACGCGGCCGGGGCGGTCCTGACGTATCTCATCCCCTCCCCCATCGGCACGAACGTCGAGCGCTTCGCCGAGTTGTTCGCGCCCGCGGCCCTCCTCGCCGTCCTGGTGGCCCAGCCCCGGCTCGCGAAGGTCCGCCGGAATCTGCTGATCGCCGCCCTCGTCTTCTCGGTCGGCTGGGTCACCAAGAAGACCGGCGACGACCTCTACGTCTCCACCACCGTGCCCGCCTGGGCCGTCGAGACCCAGGGAGTGGTCCGCGCCCTGGACCATCTCGGCGCCGACCGCACCCGCGTCGAGGTCGTGCCCGCCCGCAACCACCGCGAGGCCAGCGGACTCGCCCCGCACGTGAACATGGCCCGCGGCTGGAATCGTCAGCTGGACATGGAGCGGGCCAGGCTGTTCTACGACGGGTCGTTCTCCGCGGGGACCTACCGGAAGTGGCTGGACCGCTGGGCCGTCGGATACGTCGTCCTCCCGCTGGGCAAGCCCGACGGGTACGCCAAGGTCGAGGCCCGGCTCATACACGAGGACCGGCCCGAGTGGCTGGAGCCCGTGTGGCAGGACGAGCACTGGCGGATCTTCCGGGTGCGGGAGGCCGTACCCCTCGTCTCCGATCCCGCGAGCGTGGTGTCGACGTCCAGCGCCGACCTCGTCGTACGCATGTCCCGGGCCGGATCGGCGACCGTACGGGTCGCCTACTCCCCCTGGCTGCACGCCGACGGCGGCGGCTGCCTCACGCGGCAGGGCGAGTTCACCCGCCTGACCGTCACCGCCCCCGGCGAGTACCGGATCAGCTCGGAGTACGGGCCTTCGCCGGAGCCCGGGAGTCGCTGCTGACCTTCTCGGCCTGTGCCGTGACCGTCCGCGCGCGTGGGCCCTGGAACAGGTACGTCATCCCGAAGCCCGCGCCCACGACGGCGGCGCCGCCGACCGCGTCCAGGACCCAGTGGTTGCCGGTGACGACGATCGCGGTGAGCGTGAACAGGGGGTGCAGGAGGCCCAGGGCCTTCATCCACCATCTGGGGGCGAGGATGAGGATCACCAGGCCGCACCACAGGGACCAGCCGAAGTGCAGGGACGGCATTGCCGCGTACTGGTTGGTGAGTTCGGTGAGGGTGCCGTAGTCGGGCCTGGAGAAGTCCTGTGTGCCGTGGACCGTGTCGATGAAGCCCAGGCCCGGCATCAGGCGCGGGGGCGCGAGCGGGTAGAGCCAGAAGCCGATCAGGGCGAAGACGGTGGCGAAGCCGATGGCCGTGCGGGCCCAGCGGTAGTCGACGGGGCGGCGCCAGTAGAGGACGGCGAGGATGGCGAGCGGGACGCCGAAGTGGAACGACTCGTAGTAGAAGTCGAAGAAGTTCCGGACCCAATCGACCTGCACGACGGCATGGTTGGCCCAGCGTTCGATGTCGATGTGCAGGGCGCGTTCGATCGAGTAGATCTCCTCGCCGTGTTCCTCGGCGGTGACCCGGCCTGCCGAGTTGGAGCCGCCCGCGGCTGCCAGGCGGATCTGGGCGTAGGCGTAGTACGTGACCCGGATGAGGAGCAGCTCGAAGAGCAGGTTCGGGCGGGTGATCACGCGGCGCAGGAACCGCACCAGCGGGATGTGCCGGAAGCGGGACGGGACCGGTGTGGCGTACTCGGTGGGGATCGGTGTCTGCCAGTACTGCGACGTGCGGGACAGGAAGGGCACGACGGCGGCCGTGGCGAGGGCGGCCAGGAGGACGAGGTCGGCGCGCAGGGGGTGGAGGAACACCTTGTCCGGCACCATCATCCGGGCCGGCAGCGTCATGATCAGGATGACGGCGACCGGCCACACGTACCGGTCGGAGTCCCGTTTGCCGACCTGGCCGACGATCGCGAGCAGCACCCACAGCAGCTGGTGCTGCCAGGCGGTGGGGGACACGACGATCGCCGCACAGCCGGTGACGGCCACCGCCAGCAGGAGCTGCCCGTCGTGGGCGTAGCGCACGGCCCGGCGCATGGCGAGGACGGCGACGGCGGCGCCGAGGACCAGG
This sequence comes from Streptomyces sp. NPDC107528, assembly GCF_055639295.1. NCBI lineage: Bacteria > Bacillati > Actinomycetota > Actinomycetes > Kitasatosporales > Streptomycetaceae > Streptomyces > Streptomyces sp. NPDC107528. The sequence continues at coordinate 356,563 of NZ_JBVKAV010000002.1, read as the reverse complement.
AAGAGGGCGATCTCCAGCGGGCCGGTCAGCCCCAGCCGGAGCAGGGCGCCGTGCAGGGACTGGTTGCCGAGGTCGTCGGCCCGGCCGCCGAGCCCGACGCCGACCATGTGGTGCACCCAGTAGGTGTACGAGTCGCGCGGCATCGCCGCCAACGCGAGTGCCGTGCACGCGGCGAACGTGGCCCCTGTGGAGAGCGCGGCCCGGCGCCGGCCGGTGAACCACAGCAGCGGGGTGAACAGCAGCAGGGTCGGCTGCAGCGCGGCCGCGACGCCGATGAGCACGCCGCTGGTGCGCTCGCCGCGGGCGGCGAAGCAGCCGAGCAGCACGAGCAGGACCGGCATGATGCTGGTCTGGCCGAGATAGAGGGTGTTGCGCACCGGCAGCGACAGCATCAGCAGGCTGATCGCGACGGGCGCGGCGAGCAGCGAGGTCCGGCGGCTCACGGGCTGCGGCAGGGCACGGGCGGCGACCAGGCCGAGGGCGACGACGAGCAGGAGCGTGCCGAAGGTCCAGCCCCAGCCGAGGGCCTGTTCGGCGGCGCGGGTCAGCGGCTTGAGGACGAGCCCGCCGAACGGCGTACCGGTGAACTGCGTCGAGTCGTACAGCGAGCCCTTCACATGCAGGACGCCGTTCGGCCCGACCCAGGTCTCCAGATCCGTCAGCCGCTCCCCGCGCGGCGTACTGAGGACGACGGCCACCTGCCGTAGGGCGAGCATCGCGACGACCAGCCACAGACCGAGGCGCGCCACGCGCACGCGTGCCTGGACCCTGCCGACGGCCGTGGCTCCGAGTGCCTCCGCCGGTCGCCCACCGTGATCCGCATTCGCCACGCCTCGTCGGCCTCCCGCCCCGGTCGTCACACACGTCCCACGCGTCAGGAATCCTTACGAACCCTATGCGGCTCGCACCCCCGGAGGGAGAGACGCAGGCAACCCCGACTTCACCTGACGTCCGCTCTCCTTTTGTCCGGAGACGATAGTCGCGGGGCTGTTCGCCCGCCTCCGGTGGGTCACCCCGGCGGGCCGGAATCGATCACATCGCCGGACCCCGGCCACGGAACCGCACCATCCGCCGTACCGTCTGAACCGCCGCCGTCATGGTGGTGGAGGGGCTTGCGGGGATGGAGGGGCTGCGCGATGGCGGACTTACTGCGGGCAGGTACGGGCAGGCGGGTTCTGACGGTCGTCCTGGCGTTGCTCGCCCTCCAGCTCGGCCGGTTCGCGGCTCCCGCCCGGGCGTGCGGCTGCGGGGCCATGGTGCCCGGCGACGCGGCGCGCGTGGCGGTCGGGCGTGAGGAGTCCGTCGTGCGGTGGGACGGGGTGCGCCAGCAGGTCGTGATGCGGCTGACCGTCGGCGGGGACGCCGAGCGGGTCGCGTGGATCATGCCGGTGCCGGGCCGCGCCACGGTTCGTCTCGGCGACCCGGCCCTCTTCGAGGATCTGCACGACATCACGGCGCCTGTGCGCCGCACCCGCTACCACTTCTGGCCCGAGGACGGCGACTGGCCTCTGGTGAGCGGCGACGGCTCCGCGGGCGCCCCGCCGCCCCCGCCCGGTGCCGGCGCTCCGGTGGGCGTCGTCGGCCGGCAGCGGCTCGGCCCGTTCGACGTGGCCCGGCTGACGGCCACCGACCCCGGTGCCCTGGACGGCTGGCTGGACAGCAACGGCTTCGCACTGCCGCCCCGCCTGACGGGAGCCCTGCGCCCCTATGTCGACCAGCGCTGGGAGTACGTGGCCGTCAAGCTCACCCCGCGGACCACCGGTACTCCCCTCACCGGCGCCCTCGACCCCCTGCACCTCACCTTCCGCACCGACGAGCCGGTCTACCCGATGCGCCTGTCGCGCCCCGCGGACACACCGCAGTCCCTGGGCCTGTACGTCCTCGCCGCACACCGTATGGAACCGGCGTCCCCGATCGGCGGGGAACGTCCTCGCGTCACCTACGCCGGCCGGGTCACGGCGCGGACGGGACCGCTCGCCGAACTGGCGGCCGGCACACCGTTCCTCACGGCGATCGGCCAGGAGTTCCCGTTCCCCGAACGCATCGTGGGCGACCACGAGCTGCGCCGGGCACCGGCCGACGACCCCTTCCAGCAGGTGATCCACGAGGACCGGCTGCGCAAGGTGGCCGGAATCCCGGCGTGGCTGCTGACGGTGACGGGCGGGCTCGGCCTCGCCCTGGCGACGGCCGCCTGGTTCGCCGTACGACGCACCCGGCGGCCGGAGCTGCCGACACCCCCCGTGCAGCCGCCTGCGCCGGCTGCCTGAATCCACCATTCTGGTATCACCGACGGCGAAGACGGGTAGTTAGCGCATCTAACTAGCCATAGGAAAGGCAAGGCGATGAGCGAGTCGCAGCTCTGGGACGACGTCGACGAGTACTTCTCCGCCCACCTCTCACCGGATGACGAAACACTCCAGGCGGCCCTGCGGGAGAGCGACGCGGCCGAGCTCCCGCAGATCGCCGTCAGCCGGTCCCAGGGTAAGTTCCTCCAGCTCCTCGCCCAGATCCAGGGCGCCCGCAACATCCTGGAGATCGGCACGCTCGCCGGGTACAGCACCATCTGGCTGGCCCGCGCCCTGCCCGCCGACGGCCGCCTGATCTCGCTGGAGTACGACCCCCGGCACGCCGAGGTCGCCACCCGCAACGTCGCGCGGGCCGGCCTGGACAAGCTCGTCGAGGTCCGGGTCGGCCCGGCCCTGGAGTCGCTGCCCAAGCTGGCCGACGAGAACCCGGCCCCCTTCGACCTGGTCTTCATCGACGCCGACAAGGCCAACAACCCGCACTACGTCGAGTGGGCCCTCCGGCTCACCAGCACGGGCAGCCTGATCGTCGTCGACAACGTGGTGCGCGGCGGCGGGGTCATCGACGCCGACAGCACGGCCCCGGACATCCGGGGCACCCGGACCGCCATCGAACTGATCGGCAGCCACCCGAGGTTGAGCGGCACGGCGATCCAGACGGTGGGCAGCAAGGGCTACGACGGCTTCGCGCTGGCGCGCGTACTGGCGTAAGGCGCGGCTCAAGCCTCGTGGTAGAAGCCGACGTTGATGCTGCGCGGCTCGGTGCGGTCATGGATGACGATCTCGCCGCTGCCGCCCCTGGGCAGCGGCACGGTCCCGCCGTAGCCGATCGGCTGGGCGTACTGCCCCACGGTCAGCCGTACCTCGGAGGACGGGTCCGGCTGAGAGCCGCGCAGCCACGTCACCTGCCAACTGCCGTCGGGGCCGCACAGGAACTCCAGGTGGACCCGGGAGATGAACAGCCACTCGTCCGGCGTCACCAGCCGGCACACCGACTTGTCGCGGCCCACCCGCAACACGGCGCCCGGCTCGCTGGGCGCGTCGGCCATGAGCATGCCGGCCGTGGCACCCTCGTCCGCCGCGGACACGGCGGCCATGGTGAGTTCGAGCACGTGCGCTCCTTCTGAAACGTCCTTGTACGGCGGCCGTTTTGGCCACCGAGGCCGCATGATAAATCGCCCGGCACCGCCGCGTCCGGCACAATGAACTCATGACCGAGCGAAAGCCCCCCGGCGTCCCGTTCGAGTCCTGGGTCGACAAGCAGATCCACGACGCACAGTCCCGCGGCGACTTCGACAGACTGCCCGGCACCGGAAAACCGCTGCCGACCGACCTGGAAGCGCCGTACGACGAACTGTGGTGGGTCAAACGCAAGATGGCCCGTGAGGGCCTGTCGGTCCTGCCCCCGGCCCTGGCCCTGCGCAAGGAGGCGGAGGACGCCCTGACCGCGGCGTACGCGGCTCCCACGGAACGGACGGTCCGGAAGATCATCACGGACGTCAACGTCAAGATCCGCGACATGCTGCTGAAGCCGCCGCCCGGCCCTCCCCTGGGCCGTAAGCCGTACGACGTCGAAGAGGTCGTACGGCAGTGGCGGGAGAGGCGCCGGGCGGCGGGCGAGTCGGGTGTTGCGTCAGAGGCGTAGGAGCCGCTCCGCCAGCTCGCGATAGTCGCGCAGCGCGAGCCGCAGCTGCTCGGTGTCGGTGGACGACGCGCCCTTGCCCTCGGCCGGATCGTTGGCCTGCCAGGCCCCGCGCAGAGTACGGCGGCGCTGCGTCACCGCCTCGGTGAAGCGGGCGGCGAGCTCCTCCAGCACCCGGTCGGCCTCCTCCACGGCACCCCGGGGGCCGTCGACGAATCCGGAGACCGCGTGCTGGAGCTTGAGCTCGTACTTGTCGGACTCGTCGTGCGGGAAGAGCCGCGCGCCCGCACGCCCGCCCTTCACGGGAGCCGCCGCACGCGCCTCACTGCCACGCCGCTCGCTCCCACCGGTGGGCGCGACCGGGGGCGCGCTCTTCGCGAGGTCGTGCTCCGTCACCTTGCCGGCACCCATGCCGGTCGCAGCATCGGTCATGTCACTCAACTCCCCTTCGCGTGACGGGTGAACGTCCACGGCAGATGCCCGCGGTGCCCGTTGCTGCGGACGGGTGCCTGCCCGTCGGTGTCCCTGCGGGACTCGTGGAAAGCCCGCCGCCGCCCGACCGGCCCCGACAGTTCCTCGAACAGGGCCCGGGCCTCGATCATGGCCTCGCGCATCTCCTCCGTACCCGCACCTCCGCCTTCCCGTTCGGCACCCCCGCGCGCGTGGGCGACGTGGTGCACGTGCCGGTAGCCCTGCACATGGTCCGCGTGGTGCACGGCCAGCGCAGCGAGCTGCTCCTCGTACCGCGCGCCGTCCGGGAACCCGCGTGCCTGCGCCAGTTCCGCGAGCAGCCGGTCCGCCTCGTGGACGGCCTCCTTGGGCGACTCGACGAAGTGCTCCTGGGCAGCAGCCCAGCGCGCCTCGAACCGCTCGGCCTCGGTCGGCTCCAACGGCCGCTCCCGCAGCCCGCCGTGCCGCTCCACCAACTGAGCCAGCTCACGCTCGGCAGCCTTGACGTCCCCGTCGTGCCGGGCCACGGCCCGCTCGTATTCGGGCCCGAAGCGCCGCTTCAGACCCCGACCGCCCTGCGCACCCCGAGTACGCAGGGCCAGCACGGCCACGCCGAGCACGACGACGACCGCCGCTATCACGATCAGAATGATCACACCTGTGGACATGTGTGCCGGGTTGCCCCCAGAACGCTCCTCAAACGGCCGCCGAACCGGCCGCCCACAAACTCGGTTGCGAGCCCACCAGTCCTCTCACCGACAATGCGGCCATGACCTGGACCGTAGCCCACGAACCCGCCGACTCCCCCGTAGCCAAGGCTCTCTGGCGGGCGTACTACACCGAGGTCAGCGACCGCTACTACCTGCTCCACAAGGGCCACCCCACCGACCCGTCCGAATTGTCCCGCGAGCTCGCCAACCCACCGACCACCGAACTCACCCTCCCCAAAGGCCAGTTGCTGGTGGCCCGCTACGAGGGCGAGCCGGCCGGATCAGTCGGCATCAGACTGCTGAACCCGAACACAGCAGAACTCACCCGGGTGTTCGTGCACCCGAAGATGCGAGGCAAGGGCGGCGGCAAACTCCTGGTCCTCTCAGCCGAGGCCACAGCCCGCACGCTCCACGCGACCCGCATGATCCTGGACACCCGCCACGACCTGACAGAGGCACGCGCCCTGTACACAGCCCTGGGCTACGAGGAAACACCCCCACACAACGACGGCGTCTACGCCGAGCACTGGTTCACGAAGCCCCTGCTCTGATGCACGGCGGATGTCGGCCCCCGCGGCGCGGCATCCGCGTACGGCGGCAAGGGGACGTGCCGGGGGGGTCCGCCCGCAGGCGCTAGGCGAACCCCACCGGACAGCGACGGGCCGCCGCAGACACCCGGCGCTCAAGAATCCCGCGGCTGCTCCCGATCGGACCCGCACAACTCCTCGGTCAACTCCTTCACCAACTGCGCCAGATCGGTAGGCCGATCCGGCCCCCACCAGTCCCCCAACAACTCCGCCAACGACTCCTCCCGAACGAGCGCCAACCGCTCGGCAACCTCCCGCCCCCGATCCGTCAGCACCAGATCGAGCCCCTCCCGAACAGCCAACCGCCGCCCCTCCACCTGCCGAGCCGCATCGAGAATCACGGACAGCGGTACAGAACTCCGGTCGGCGAGCACCCCCGGCTCCACCCACCCGTACCTCTTGATCCGCAACAACAGCCAACTGGCCGCCGGCAACAGGTCGTACCCCGCCCGCTCGGTGATGTCCCGGTACACCTCCCGCCGCCCCTCCCGGGTACCCAGCACCGACAACGCCCGGCACACCTCGTCGTAGGACGACCGCTCGACGGGATTACTGGCCAGCGTCTCGGTGACGTCGGGCGCGGTCACGGACCCCCGCAGCTTGTCCTCCCGCAGGAACCAGGCGAGCACGAACCCCACCAGCGCGACCGGCGCCGCATACAGAAACACATCGGTGATCGACGACGCATAGGCGTCCAACGCGGCCGGCCGCAACGCCGCAGGCAGTTCCCCAATGCCCCGCGGATCCGCCTCCAGCCCCTCCAACGAGACCCCGGCCGGAAGCGAGACCCCCCGGAACGCCTCGACCAGCTTGTCATCGAGCCGGCCGGCGAAGATCGTCCCGAAGATGGCCACACCGAACGACGCCCCGATGGACCGGAAGAACGTCGCCCCGGAGGTGGCCACGCCGAGATCCTCGTACGACACGGCGTTCTGCACGATCAGCACCAGCACCTGCATGACCAGCCCGAGCCCCAGCCCGAAGACGAAGAAGTAGACGCTCATCTCCCAGGCGGAGCTGTCCATGTCCAACTGGTGAAGCAGCAGCAGCCCCAGCGTGGTGACCCCCGTCCCCGCGATCGGGAACACCTTCCAGCGTCCGGTACGGCTGACGATCTGCCCCGACCCGGTGGACGCCAGCAGCATGCCGGCCACCATCGGCAGCATGTGCAGCCCGGACGTGGTCGGGCTGACTCCCTGCACGACCTGGAGAAACGTCGGCAGGTAGGTCATCGCGCCGAACATGGCGAACCCGACGATGAAGCTGATGACAGCGGAGAGCGAGAAGGTCCGCACGCCGAACAGCTTCAGCGGCAGCACGGGCTCGGCAGCCCGCCGCTCAACGGCGACGAACGCAACGGCGAGCACCACCCCGAGCACCGCCAGCCCGACGATCTGAACCGACCCCCACGCCCATGTGGTCCCGCCGAGGGAAGCAACCAGCACGAGACACGTCGCGACAGACGCGATGAGGAAAGTGCCCAGGTAGTCGATGACATGCCGCGTCGACTTACTCGGAAGGCGCAGCACGACAGCGATGACGGCAAGGGCGACGGCCCCGATGGGCAGGTTGATGTAGAACACCCACCGCCAGCTCAGATGCTCCGTGAACACACCGCCGAGCAACGGCCCGAGCACACTCGTCGCCCCGAACACGCCCCCGAACAGCCCCTGATACCGCCCACGCTCCCGCGGCGGGACGATGTCGCCGACGATCGCCATGGAGAGCACCATGAGCCCGCCGCCCCCGACCCCCTGAATGGCGCGGAAGGCGATGAGCTGGGCCATGTCCTGCGCCATGCCGCACAGCGCGGAGCCGACGAGGAAGATCACGATCGCGATCTGGAACAGCCGCTTGCGCCCGTACTGGTCACCGAGCTTGCCCCACAGCGGAGTCGCGGCCGTGGACGCCAGCAGATACGCGGTCACGACCCAGGACAGATGCTCCAGACCGCCGAGGTCGCTGACGATGGTGGGCAGGGCGGTCGACACGATGGTCTGGTCGAGTGCGGCGAGCAGCATGCCGAGGAGCAGCGCGCCGATGGAGACGAGGACGTTGCCGGGCACGTTCTCGTGCGCGTCGGCTCGCCGTTGCGGGGGCTGCGCGTCACGCACATCTCCCGTCATACCGTGCGCGTCCTCGGCCATGAAGACCTCCCGAGCGTCTCGTTACACCTCCCATGCATCTCCCATCGTGATCGATTTGATCAGTTATGGCCTGTCGAGTCCCTTTGGAAGCGGTCCTTCCGGGGGTTGCGGAGGCGACGTGATGAACGTCTGCATAATCTGGGGAGTTCGCGAGGGGAGGGACGAACACGTGACTGAGCCGACGGGGGCGCAGGGTTCGAACGGCCAGGACGGCCAGGACGGCCCGATAGGCCGGAACGGTCACCTCTGCCCGGAGTGCGGTACGCCGAGAGGGGCCGACAACACCCCGTCCTGCGGCTGCGGCCTGCGCGTGTCCGAGGCCCTGCGAGACGCCCGTACGGCGGAGGCGGCCGCGGCGGAGGACTTCGATCCCCTGCGGATACGGCCATACGTGGAGCTGGAGGGTACCGGCGAAGCGGACGGCGGGACGATGCCGCTGCGGGCGGTGCCGGCACCGCCGCCCACCCCCATGGCGCCCTCGGCCACGACGCCGAGCGCGGATGACCTGATCCTTTTCGAGCCGGACGGGAAGTCCGACGGGCCGGATCCGACCGGCGGTGATCCTGGCGTGGCCGCCGCCCGTCGGCGTCGTAGGCGTACGGTCCTGCTGGGGGCGGGCGGAGCGCTCGTGGCTGTCTTCACGGCGGCGGGGCTGGCGAGCGGTCTGTTCACGTACGAGGCGCCGGTACGAGAGACGGCGCTGCCGGACGACGTACGGGCGAGCGTGCCCGCGCCGTCGACCAGCGATACCCGGGAGACGCCGTCGCCCACGGAGGCGTCGACGCGGCCGGCGGCGCCGGCGTCGACTCCGTCGCCCACCCAGAGCGCGTCCACTTCCCCGTCGCCGTCGAGGTCGAGCGCGTCGTCCCCTCCTCCGTCACCGACGACGGAACCGACGAACACCCCGTCCACCACCGAGGCCGCCGACTCCCAGGAGGACTCCGCCGCCGCGCGGGACCCCGGCCCTGCGACCCTCCAGCGCGGCGACCGTGGCCCCGAGGTCACGGAGCTCGAACTCCGCCTGACCCAACTCGGCCTCTACACACGGGAGGCCAGGGGCAACTACAACGAGGGCGTCGAGGACGCGGTCATCCGCTACCAGTGGGCCAGGGGCGTCCAGCCGGACGAGTACGGGGTGTATGACCTGGCTACGCGGGAGAGGTTGGAGTCGGAAACGACGGAACCGTGACGCGGTGCGCCTGAGAGCTCGGGGGTCCGGGTCCCATGGCGCCTGCGGACCGCGCGTGGCTGGTCGCGCAGTTCCCCGCGCCCCTTAGGGGGTGCAGTACCGTCAGCTGTTCGGCCGGCCTGGCCTGGGCCCACCCGCCGGCGCGGGTGAGCGTCCCGGCCTCCGCGCTCAGCCCCATGCGGGGCGCCCCGCGACAGCAGCCGCTCCCTAGCCGACGTACACCCGCATCGTCCCGTCCCCCACAGCCTCCACCCGAACCTCCCGCAAGTCCGAGACCAGCGCGTCCGGTCCGTGGAACCCGGCACGGGAGCCGACCCCCACGACCCGCATCCCGGCCGCGCGCCCCGCCTCGATCCCCGCGCCCGAGTCCTCGAACACGATGCAGTCCTCCGGCGCGATCCCCAGCTCGGCGGCCCCCTTGAGGAAGCCCTCCGGGTCGGGCTTGCTGGCGCCCACGGATTCCGCGGTGACCCGCACATCCGGCTGCTCAAGGCCGGCGGCAGCCATCCGCGCCGTGGAGAGCGGCACATCGGCGGACGTCACGAGCGCATGCGGCAGCCCCCGCAGGGAGGCCAGGAACTCCGGCGCCCCAGGAATCGGCACCACGCCCTCCACATCCGCCGTCTCCTCGGCGAGCATGCGCGCGTTGTCGGCGTAGTTCTGCTCCATCGGCCGGTCGGGCAGCAGCAGGGCCATCGAGGCGTACCCCTGCCGCCCGTGGACGACCTTCATCACCTCGTCGCCGTCGAGCCCGTGCCGCTCGGCCCAGCGACGCCAGATCCGTTCCACGACGGCGTCGGAGTTCACGAGGGTGCCGTCCATGTCGAGCAGGAGGGCACGGGCGGTGAGCACGGCGGGCGTGGGCGTGGTGGGCACGGCGGTGGCCGACATCGGCAGCTCCAGGGCGAGGGGCGCGGGGGTACAGAGGTGGCCCCCGGAGGGACAAGGTGGTCCCGCCCGCCGGTCAGGGAAAACGGGCGGGGACCACTTTGTTCCCCCACGGTACAAAACGCGGCCCCCTTCGCGCCACCGTCTCCGGAAACCATTCACCGACAGTTCAGCCGGCGATCGGTTCAGCCGGCGATCGCCTCCCACAGGCTCCACAGGCCCAGCCCGAGCATCAGCAGCGCCGCCACCTTGGTGATCAGCTTCAGCGGCACCCGCCGCATCAGCGCCTTCCCGCCGACGATGCCGATCGCCGCCACACTCCACAGCGCCAGCACCGCACCGATACCGACCGACAGCGGATCGTCGTAGCGGGCCGCGAGGTTCGCCGTCATGATCTGCGTCAGATCACCGAACTCGGCGACCAGGATGAGCATGAACCCGGCGCCGGACACCTTCCAGAAGGACTGGTTCTCCGGCTTGCGGACCTCCGTCTCGTCCTCGTCCTTCTTCATCAGCAGCACCGCGGCGCCGCCGAGGAAGAGCACACCGGTGAGCGCCTGCACGAGCTGCTGCGGCAGCAGCGTCAGTACGCTGCCGGCCGCCACGGCCAGCGCGACATGCACCGCGAACGCGGCGGCGACACCGGCGAAGACGTACGAGGCGCGATAGCGGGTGCCGAGGACGAGCCCGGCGAGCGCGGTCTTGTCGGGCAGTTCGGCGAGGAAGACGACTCCGAAGACGACCGCCGTCACGGTAAAGCTGATCAAGGTTCCTCAATCGGTCGGGCTGCCCCACCGAGAGCACTGTCACTGCACTGCGACACCTCGGCACGGCAGCACACTCGGCACCCGTGCCGTAGGGCACGGGCGTGCACTGCTTGCCGAAGGTCTCGCTGGCCGACCTCGGATTCGAGGTCCGCCTCCGGGCGCCGGCTCAGACGAGCTGAGCAGTATGTCGACGGTCCGGCGAAGAGCTACTCCCCTTCTGCGCCACCCATCGTACGCGAGCCCGCTCACCGGTCCACAGAAAGAAAGTCCCGCCCTCAACCTTGTCGTGTCATGAACGCGACACTAACTTCTCACCCGACGCACACCTCCCCGCAACACGGCGAGACGAGCATTCCATCGCTCGCTCGCCAACACCCCCACCTCCCAAGGGAGTCAGCATGTCGAAGTTCTACGCGCGTCGACGGGTCAGCATACTCGCGGCCCTCAGCGGCCTCATAGCCTCCGTCGCGCTTTTCAACGCTCCGACCGCCTCCGCCGCGCTCCCCACGCCCGTCAGCGGCGCCACCGCCCGCAGCTACCTCGCCCAGCTCACCGTGGCCACCGAGGACCGCACCGGTTACGACCGCGACCTCTTCCCGCACTGGATCACCCAGTCCGGCGCCTGCAACACCCGTGAGACCGTCCTCAAGCGCGACGGCTCGGGCGTCGTCACCGACTCCTCCTGCGCCGCCACCAGCGGCAGCTGGTACTCCGTCTACGACGGCGCCACCTGGACGGCCGCCTCCGACCTCGACATCGACCACCTGGTCCCGCTGGCCGAGGCGTGGGACTCCGGCGCCGACAGCTGGACCACCTCGCGGCGCCAGTCCTTCGCCAACGACCTGACCCGCCCGCAGCTGATCGCCGTCACCGACAACGTCAACCAGGCCAAGGGCGACCAGGACCCGGCCACCTGGATGCCGTCGCGCACGGCCTACCGCTGCACCTACGTGCGCGCCTGGGTGCAGGTGAAGTACTACTACGGCCTCTCGGTCGACTCGGCGGAGAAGTCCGCCCTGACGAACTACCTCTCCGGCTGCTGACGAGGCACCGGGGCGGCGAGGCAGCGCCGACGCGTGCCTGACGCGGTCCCGCCGGAGTTCGGCAAACCGTGATCTGCGGAACCTCCCCGTTCCCCTCCGTCGTTCCGTACCGTACGGGGCGACGGAGGAGGGCGATCACGTGACCGAACTGCGGCTTGGCCCACTGCTGAGGTACGCCGACGGCACGTCCGCGACCGTCTGGGTCGAGGCGAGCCGCCCGTGCGCGGCCGAGGTGCGCGGCGCCGACGGCGCCCACGGAGAGTCCCGTACCTTCCAGGTCGCGGGCCATCACTACGCCCTGATCCCGGTGACCGGCCTCACTCCGGGCACCGCACAGCCGTACGAGGTCCTCCTCGACGGCGCCCGCGTGTGGCCGCTGCCCGACTCGCCCTTCCCGCCCTCCCTCATCCGCACCCCCGTCGACGGCGACACCGACACCGTCCGCCTCTCCTTCGGATCCTGTCGCTGGGCCGCACCGCCCGCCGGTGAGCCGGACCCGGTCGGACCGGACGCCCTGGACACCCTGGCCGCGCGGATCGCCGCCGAGCCGGACGGGGAGCGGCCGGATGTGCTGGTGCTCCTGGGTGACCAGGTGTACGCGGACGAGACGTCCAAGGCGACCAGGCGCTGGCTGGCCGCGCGCCGCGATCTGAGCGAACCGCCGGGCGACGAGGTCGCGGACTACGAGGAGTACACCCGGCTGTACTACGAGTCCTGGCTCGACCCCGAGGTGCGCTGGCTGCTGTCCACCGTGCCCAGCTGCATGATCTTCGACGACCACGACGTCATCGACGACTGGAACACCTCGGCCGCCTGGCTCGCCGACATGCGGGAAACGAGCTGGTGGCGCGAGCGGCTGCTCAGCGGGCTGATGTCGTACTGGGTCCACCAGCACCTCGGCAACCTGTCGCCGGCCGAGCTGGCCAGCGATCCGCTCTACGCCGCCGTACGTGACACCCCCGACGGCACCGACCTGTTGCGCTCCTTCGCCTGCAAGGCGGAGGCCGAGCCCGCCTCCGTCCGCTGGAGCTACCGGCGCGACTTCGGCCGCGTACGGCTGCTGATGGTGGACACCCGGGCGGCCCGCGTCCTCGACGAGGGCTCGCGATCCATGCTCAACCCGGGCGAGGCGCGATGGCTGCGCGAGCAGGCGCTCGACGCGCGTGGTTCGTACGACCACCTCCTGATCGGTACGTCCCTGCCGTGGCTGCTGCCGCACCTGGTGCACGACGCCGAGGCGTGGAACGCCTCGCTGTGCCGGGGTGAACGCGGCGAGCGCTGGGCGCGCTTCGGGGAGGATCTGCGGCGGCGGGCCGATCTGGAGCACTGGGCGGCCTTCCCGTCGTCCTTCGACGCGTTGACGGAGCTGATCGCCGAGGTCGGGTCGGGGGCGCAGGCACCGGCGACGGTGTGCGTGCTGTCGGGGGACGTGCACCACGCGTACGTGGCCGAGCCGACCTGGCCGGACGGCAGTGGGCCCGACGCCCGTGTCCTTCAGCTGACCTGCTCGCCCGTCCACAACGCCATCCATGCGGCGATCCGGCTCGGCTTCCGCTTCGGCTGGAGCGGAGTGGGCCGCTGGCTCGGACGGCGGTTCGCGGGGCACGGAGGATGTCCCCAGCCGCCGGTCGACTGGCGCCGCACGGGCGGGCCCTGGTTCGGCAACCAGCTCATGACGCTGACGCTGCGGGGGCGTTCGGCCCGGCTGCGGCTGGAGCAGGCACGGGCGGTGCGAGGGGCGGGGGCCGAGGGTGCCCGGGGCCGGGGTGCCGCGGCGCGGCTGCGGACGATCGCGGAGTCCGAACTCGCCCCGTAAACAGACGGTTCCACCGCATAGAGGCTCGCGTGTGGCGTGACGCACGTGATGTTCGTGATGCATCCCACACTCACTCGTCCCAGGACTCGGTTCACGCCGCTCCCGACGGCATGATGAGCCGGACCGTCCGCTTCCACCCGACGGTTCGCTCCAATGCGCCCCACACGCCCGGGAGTCACCCTTTTGTCTGCACCGCCCTCCGCACCGACCCCGGGCTCCCCCACGGTCTCCGTCGCCCTGGTCGGCGCCGGCCCCCGCGGCACCAGCGTCCTGGAACGCCTCTGCGCCTCCGCTCCCGAACTCCTCCCGCCCAGGGCGCGTCTCACCGTCCATGTGATCGACCCGGCACCGCCCGGGCCGGGGCGCGTCTGGCGGACCGCGCAGTCGCCCGAGCTGCTCATGAACACGGTGTCCTCGCAGGTCACGCTGTTCACCGACGACAGCGTCGACTGCTCGGGCCCGATCCGGCCCGGCCCCAGCCTGTACGAGTGGGCGGCGGGCACGCTGGACCCGGACGAGTACCCGACCCGAGCCCACTACGGCCGGTACCTGGAGTGGGTGTTCGCGACGGTCGTCCGCGAGGCGCCGCCGGCCGTGCACGTCGAGACGTACGCGGCCCGCGCCGTACGGCTGGACGACGCCCCCGACGGCAGCCAGGCCCTCACCCTCGACGACGGCAGCGTGCTGCCCGGCCTGTCCGCCGTGGTCCTCGCGCAGGGGCATCTGCCGACGGCCGCCGACGCGCTTCAGCGCCGCCTCACCGCGTACGCCGAAGGCCACGGCCTGCACTACGTGCCGCCCGCGAACCCGGCCGACATCGACCTCTCACCCGTATCCCCCGGCGAACCGGTGCTGTTGCGCGGCCTGGGCCTCAACTTCTTCGACCACATGGCCCTGTTGACGACGGGCCGCGGCGGCAGCTTCGTCCGCGCCGAGGGCCGTCGGGGTCTGCGCTACGTCCCGTCCGGCAACGAGCCGCGCCTGTACGCCGGTTCGCGGCGGGGCATCCCGTACCAGGCGCGCGGCGACAACGCGAAGGGGGCGTACGGCCGCCACCTCCCGCTCGTCCTGACGCCCGAGGTGATCGCCGGTTTCCGCAAGCGGGCGGACTCGGGCGAGGCACCGGACTTCCTCGCGGAGATATGGCCGCTGGTGGCGAAGGAGGTGGAGACGGTGTACTACGCGGCACTGATACCGCAGGCGCGACAGCGGGCGGCCTTCACGGAACGCTTCCTGCCCCTCCCCCACCGCGCACCTCAAGAGGCGCTGCTGCTCGACGAGTTCGGCGTCCCGGAGCGTGAGCGCTGGAGCTGGGACCGGGTGTCCCGGCCGTACGCGGGATGCGACTTCGCGGATCCGGGGCGGTGGCGCGACTGGCTGCTGGAGTATCTGCGCGAGGACGCGGCCCAGGCCGCCCGGGGCAATGTGCACGGTCCGCTGAAGTCGGCCCTCGACGTGCTGCGCGACCTGCGCAACGAACTGCGGCTCGTCGTCGACCACGGCGGCCTCACCGGCTCCTCCCGCCGGGACCACCTGGACCGCTGGTACACCCCGCTCAACGCCTTCCTCTCCATCGGCCCGCCCCGACGGCGTGTGGAGGAGCTGGTGGCGCTCATGGAGGCGGGTGTGGTGGAGGTGCTCGGGCCGCGGCTGGAGGTGCGGGAGGAGCGGGGAGCGTGGGTGGCGCACTCCCCCGAGGTGCCGGGCTCGGCGGTGCGGGTGACGGCGCTCGTCGAGGCGCGGCTGCCGGAACCGGACCTGCGCCGCAGCGCCGACGACCTGCTGGCGCAACTGCTGAAGACCGGGCAGTGCCGGCCGCACACCCTGAATGGCTACGAAACGGGAGGACTTGACGTCACACAGCGGCCGTACCGCCTGATCGACCGTCAGGGACGCGCACACGAACGGCGGTTCGCGTTCGGGGTGCCCACGGAGGGCCCGCACTGGGTGACGGCGGCTGGGGCGCGGCCAGGTGTGGATTCGGTCACTCTTTCGGATGCGGACGCGGTCGCCAGAGCGGTGCTACATGCGGTTGTTCCTGGGCCGGGAGGGGGCACCGAGGCGACGCGATGGCCGAATGTTGAACTTGCAAGTGTTGATTAGGGCTACCTAACGTGGGGCTTACCGATCAGTATCCGTCCCCACACCCGTCCCGCCATGGGACCGGTACACCTCAGACCGAGGGAGTCCCCACATGACCGGACGCCTCAACAGCGCCCAGCCGTATGCCATCGGCCTGTTCCGCATCGTCGTCGGCCTGCTCTTCGCCTGCCACGGCGCCATGTCCCTCCTCGGCGCCTTCGGCGGCGTCGACGGCAAGGGCGGGACCGCCGCGACCGGCGCCTGGCCCGACTGGTACGCGGCCGCCATCGAGCTCGTCGGCGGCAGCCTGGTCCTGCTCGGCCTCGGCACCCGCATAGCCGCGTTCATCGCCTCCGGCGCCATGGCCTACGCGTACTTCAAGGTCCACCAGCCCGAGGGGCTGTGGCCCATCGAGAACAGCGGCGAGGGTGCCGCGATGTACTGCTGGGCCATGTTCCTGCTGATCTTCACCGGGTCCGGCGCGTTCGGGCTGGACCGGCTGTTCGCCAAGCGCTCCGGCACGCAGGGCAGGACGGCGCCGGACCAGACGCCGGTCACCGCCTGACGGCCACGGCTCGCGCATGACGGCGCCCGCACCCGCGAGGCTCACGCGGGTGCCGGCGCCGTTCGCTTCGCTGCGGCCGTGTGAACATGCTGTGCCGAACACACGAGCCCCCGATGAACCTCCTGTCACACCCCCGGCGTACGCTGTATGGCTGTCATAGGCCGCCCCTGCCGCTCCCCCGCGACGTCGCGGCACGGTCTGGCCACGGGGGGAAACACGGGGAGTTGCGGTGCTCGAGGGTCTCGAGGACGTGGGTTCGCTGACAGCGGGCCCTTGGATCTATGTGGTGGTGGGCCTGTCGGTCCTGCTGGACGTGTTCGTACCGGTGCTGCCCAGCGGCGTTCTGGTGATCACAGCGGCGACGGCGGCGGCCGCCGGCTCGGGTGCCGCGACCGGTCAGGTCCCCGGCGAGGTCCCCGACATCCTGGCCCTGACGCTGTGCGCCGCGACGGCCTCCGTCCTGGGTGACCTGGTCGCCTACCGCCTCGCCTGGCGCGGCGGCGCCCGACTGGACCGCGCCATCGCCCGCTCCCGCCGCCTGACCTCTGCGCAGGAACGTCTCGGCACAGCCCTCGCCCGAGGCGGCGGCGCCCTGGTGGTACTGGCCCGCTTCGCCCCGGCCGGCCGCTCGGTCGTCTCGTTCGGCGCCGGCGCCACCCACCGCAGCGCCCGCGACTTCCTTCCCTGGTCCGCCCTGGCCGGCCTCGCCTGGGCCGTCTACAGCGTGGCCCTCGGCTATTTCGGCGCTCAGTGGCTGGGAGCGACGTGGCTGGCGACGGCGGTGTCGGTGGGGGCGCTGTTCACGGCGGGAGCGGTGGCGACGTACTTGGTGCGGCGCAGGCCGGCGTAGACCTCTGTGACGCTGAGTGGCCGCACGAGCACATCGCGTGCACGATGGATCCCACGCAATGGGGCAGGCGCCGCCTACCAGGTCGCTCGACGTCAGTCAGCGCGATGTCGGCCAGGTCGATGTCCATCAGGCCGACCGATGGGTTCGCGTCCGTCTCGCCCCGCCGCCGCGAGGAAAGGGACCCCCCTGGCATGAGTGCCCGCGCGCCGAAGGCCACGAGACCATCGCAGCGCTCCCGCGTGCGCGCAGCCCTGGCAGGACTGCTCCTCGCGGCCACCGGTGCCGCGACCCTGGTCTCCTGCGGCGGGGGTGACGAAGGCGACGGCGCCGCCTCTCCCAGGCCGACCCCTACTCCCCCCGATACGGCCTCGTTCTCCGGCACGGCGGCCACGGCTCTCTCCTCGCTCGAGGCATCCGCCCGCGAACGGGCCTCCGCCGCGGCCTCCTCCGCCTCCGCCCGCGCCTCGGAGTTCGAGGCATCGGTGTCGGCCGAGATCATGCGGGCCAACCAGGCCGCCCAGCGGGAACTCGAGGACGTCGACGGCCGCGGCAACGCCACCGGGGACGTGTCGCTCACCGGAAAGCCGCGCGCCGATACGGGCGGTCTGCTGGCCGTCGTCGTGAACATCACCAACCGCACCGACGAGACCGCGTCCTACGCGGTGCAGGTCGACTTCCGCGACCCCGAGGGCAAGGTCGCCGAGACCCGGTTCGTGGGTGCGGAGGACCTGGAACCCGGCGAGAAGGCACAACCGCTCGCCATCAGCCGTAAGCCCCCCGAGCCACGCCTGACCGCCGAGATCGCCAAGGCGCAGCGGTACTGACGCCCACGATCACGGGAAGGCGCGTCACCTCGATCCGGCGGGCCCCGGAGGAACCCTCTAGCCCGCCCGGCGGACGGCCTGCCCCCGGATCTCCAGGCCGGCCAGCAGGTCGGCCGTGGCTTCGGCGATCACATCCACGGCGCGGTCGAAGACCTCCTGGTTGTGCGCGGCCGGGGCGCGGAAGCCGGAGACCTTGCGGACGTACTGCAGGGCGGCGGCGCGGATGTCTTCCTCCGTCGCCTCTTCGGGCAACGCGGGCGGACGAAGTGTCTTGATGCTGCGGCACATGCCTAACAGTCTCCCTCGGACAGGGCCATGTCTGCCATGATCACGCCCAAGGCGGCCACCAGTGAGGGGCCGACCGACGAGAGGAACCGCATGACGGCGCATCGCATGACGGCGAACGACCGACGCACGGTGGCGGTACTGGGCCCGGGCGGCATAGGCGGCCTGCTCGCCGCACTCCTGTCCAGGTCCGGGCACCGCGTCATCTGCCTGGCCGGCGACGAGACGGCCAAGGCCCTGCGTACGACCGGAATCCAGGTCCGCAGTGGCCGTTTCGGGAACTTCACGGCTCAGGTGGAGGCGGACACCGAGCTCCGTGAACCCGTCGACGCCTGCCTGATCACGGTCAAGGCCACCGCCCTCGACACGGCCCTGACCCGCGCCCCGCGCACAGCGCTCGGCGACGCCGTGATCGTCCCCTTCCTGAACGGCGTCGAACACCCGGAGACCCTCCGCGCCCACTACGCCCCGGACCGCGTCGCCCCCGCAGTCATCCGCGTCGAGTCGACCCGGGTGGCGCCCGGGGAGATCGAGCACACAAGCCCCTTCGCGGAGATCGACCTGACGGGCGACACCGCCCCCCGCGACCACCTCGAAGCCCTCGCACAGACCCTGAACACAGCCGGCCCCACCACCCGCGTCCTCCCGGACGAGACGGCGGCCCTCTGGGCGAAGATGTCCTTCCTGGCCCCCTTCGCCCTCCTCACCACCCGACACGCCCTCCCTCTCGGCGACGTACGCACGCACCACCGCGAGGAGTTGACGTCCCTGGTCGAGGAGACGGCAGCCGTCAGCCGTGCCTGCGGCGGCCCCGCCGACCCGATCGCGGCCCTCGCCCGCTACGACGCCTTCCCGGCCGCCACCAAGTCGTCCATGCAACGCGACGCCGAGGCCGGCCGCCCCCTCGAACTGGACGCGATCGGCGGGGCGTTGCTACGAGCCGCCGAACGCCACGCGGTACCGGCACCCGTAACGGCACGCCTGGTGGCCGAGTTGAGGGACGCGGGCCACTAGCCACCGCACACCCGTTGTGACTGAGCGCTCCGGTCAGCGGGTGGCGAGGAACTCGAGCGTGTCGATCACGCGGTTCGAGAAGCCCCACTCGTTGTCGTACCAGGCGACCACCTTGACGTGGCGGCCGTCGACGCGGGTGAGGGCCGAGTCGAAGATCGACGAGGCGGGGTTGCCCACGATGTCGGACGAGACCAGCGGGTCGTCCGAGTACTCGAGGACGCCGGCGAGCGGCCCTTCCGCCGCGGCACGGTACGCCGCCAGCACGTCGTCGCGGGTCACGTCGCGGGCGACGGTCGTGTTGAGTTCGACGATCGAGCCCACCGGCACCGGTACGCGGATCGAGTCGCCCGACAACTTGCCTTCGAGGTTCGGCAGCACCAGGCCGATCGCCTTGGCGGCACCGGTCGTGGTCGGCACGATGTTGACGCCGGCGGCCCGGGCGCGACGGGCATCGCGGTGCGGGCCGTCCTGGAGGTTCTGCTCCTGCGTGTAGGCGTGCACCGTCGTCATGAACCCGTGCTCGATACCGGCGAGTTCGTCGAGCACCTTGGCCAGCGGCGCGAGCGCGTTGGTGGTGCAGGAGGCGTTCGAGACGATCGTGTGCAGGGCCGGGTCGTAGGAGTCCGTGTTGACCCCGAACGCGAGCGTGACGTCGGCGCCGTCCGACGGCGCGCTGACGAGTACCTTCTTCGCGCCCGCGTCGAGGTGGGCGCGGGCGGCCTTCGCCGAGGTGAAACGGCCTGTGGCCTCAAGGACGATGTCGACGCCCAGCTCGGCCCACGGCAGCTGCGCCGGTTCACGCTCGGCCAGCACCGTGATCCGGCGGCCGTCGACGACGAGGGCGTTCCCGTCGACGGTCACCGGGCGCCCGAGCCGGCCGGCCGTGCTGTCGTAGGCGAGCAGCCGGGCGAGAGTGGCGGGCTCCGTCAGGTCGTTGACGGCGACGACCTCCAGGTCGCTGCCGCGCTCCAGCAGTGCGCGCAGCACATTGCGTCCGATGCGGCCGAAACCGTTGATGGCGATGCGAGTCATGAGTGATGTCCCTTCCCTTCGCCACCAGGGTCGCCCGCGGCTCGCGCCCCTGACAGTGGCGGGATCGCCATGGTTCAAAAGGATCACGCCACACGACTCAAGAGGACCCCGCCACACTCCGCCATACGGTGCGGACGGGTCACTCGCCCCGGGTGAAGGTGCGCCGGTACTCGCTCGGTGTGGTGCCGAGGATGCGCTGGAAGTGCAGGCGCAGGTTCGCGCCGGTGCCGAGCCCGATGTCGGCGGCGATCTGTTCGACGCTGCGCTGCGAACGTTCGAGCAGCTCACGGGCCAGGTCGATGCGGGCGCGCATCACCCACTGCATCGGCGTGTATCCGGTCTCCTCGACGAAGCGCCGGGAGAACGTCCGCGCCGAGACCTCGGCCTGCCGCGCCAGTGTGTCGAGGGTGAGGGGCTCGCCGAGCCGGTGCAGCGCCCACTCGCGGGTGGCGGCGAACCGCTCGCCGAGCGGCTCCGGGACACTGCGCGGCACGTACTGGGCCTGACCGCCGCTGCGGTAGGGGGCGGCGACCAGACGCCGGGCCGCGTGGTTGGACGCGGCCACGCCGAGGTCGCTGCGCAGGATGTGCAGGCACAGGTCGATGCCGGAGGCGGCGCCGGCCGAGGTGAGCAGGCTGCCCTCGTCGACGAACAGCACGTTCTCGTCGACCTGGACGAGCGGATGCCGGGACACCAGCGCTCGCGTGTAGTGCCAGTGCGTCGTGGCGCGCCTGCCGTCGAGCAGGCCCGTGGCGGCGAGCGCGAAGGCGCCTGTCGAGATGGCGGCGAGCCGCGCGCCCCGCTCGTGGGCGGCGATCAGCGCATCGACGACGGCCTGCGGCGGGTCGTCGCGGTCCGGGAACCGGTAGCCGGGGACGAAGACGATGTCGGCCCACGCCAGCGCCTCGAGACCGTGCTCGACGTAGTACGCCAGACCGTCGCCACCGGCCACGAGCCCGGGCGCAGCCCCACACACCCGCACTTCGTACGGCATGCTCGCGCGGGTCGTGAACACCTGCGCGGGAATCCCGACATCGAGCGGCTTCGCACCCTCCAGCACAAGGACGGCGACGCGATGCAGAGGGGAGGCAGGCACAGGAAGAGGTTACGTGGGCGCTCACCAGCCAACTGACCTCTCAGTCCCACCCGTTCGCATGAACCCCCCAAAGACGCTCGCAACCCAAAATCGAACAGGCGTAGCATTGAGCCGTGGCTACGCCCTATGACTTTCCGAGTGACCTTCTCGCCGGTCAGGAGGAGCTACATCAGGTCCGGGCCGAGCTGTCGGCCCTCCTGAAGCAGCTTCCCTGGTCGGTCGTACCCCTGGACGGCTTCAGCGACGACAACGGCTGGCGCAAGGTCGAGCGCCCCGCCTCCCCCGGCTGGACCCAGGACCAGCAGGCCGAAGTGGAGAAACTCCGGCAGCGCGAGCACGAACTCGCAGTCTTCGTCAGCGGCCACCGCTTCTGGTCGGAAGTCACGGGGGCAGAGCGCGTGGACGCCCGCACAAAGCTGAAGCACGCCCACGCGCCGTCGGCCGACGAGCAGTAGCCGGCCCGGACTTGACGGCACGGAGCCCCGGGGCATGACCGGCCCCCGGAGCAAAGGCCCGCCACTGTGCGGGCCTTCGTCATTTCCTGACCGTGCTTCACATAAGTCACAGAATCATTTCAGCGCCTTCACACATCCCACACATCGGCTAGGTTCACCCTCCACGCAGATTGCGCCAAGGGGGCACATGAGCCAGCAGTACCCGCAGCAGCCCGGATACGGGGCACCACAGGAGCCGACGCAGCCCGGATACGGCTACCCGCAGCAGCCCGGCTGGGGGGCTCCCCCGCCCCAGCCGCCGAAGCGGAAGACCGGGAAGATCCTCGGCATCGTCGGCGCCGTGTTCGTCGGCCTCATCGTGATCGGCGCCATCGCCGGGGGCGGCGACGACTCCACCGACAGCAGCAACAAGGACAAGGCCGTCGCCGCCACCTCCGACAAGCCCAAGGCTGCCGAGGAAGCCGCCGACAAGCCCGCGGAGGAAGCCGCTGACAAGCCGGCGGAAGAGGCACCGGCCGCCGACAAGAGCCAGGCCGAGCAGTTCAAGGACTGCGTCGGCAAGTCCGGCACCGGCGCCGAGAAGGCAGCGGTCGGGCACGTCACCAAGGTGACCGGCGCCGACAAGAGCAACGACATCCTCGACGCCGCCGAAGTCTTCACCGACTACAGCGGCGGCTTCATGAGCGAGAACGCCGGCGACGCCAAGCTGATCGCGTCCGCGTTCGCTTCCTGCTACGAGTCGAAGAACGGGCTCGTGACGGTGTACGGCAAGGACGGGGACATGATCTCCAACGGGAACTACTGACCCGTCGCCGACTGACCGTCGCTGACCGGCCCGGCTCGCGCCCGTGCGCGGCCGGGCCTTCGCACGCCCGGCGGTGTGGACCCCGGCCACGAGAACGGCCCCCCGGAGATCTCTCCGAGGGGCCGCGAAACCCAAGCTGAGCTGGGGCTTGAAACTGGTGGGCGCGGACGGTTTCGAACCGCCGACATCCTGCTTGTAAGGCAGGCGCTCTACCCCTGAGCTACGCACCCGAGAACGATTCGACAGCCTACCTTGCCAGGGGCCATGCCCCGCAAACCCGTATCGCGGACGTCCGGGAAGGCCGTGAAGACCGGGGATCCCCCTGGGGTTATCCCCACCACGGATCCGGGAGCGGCCCGGATCCCGCCCCGAGCCGCGGGTCCGTACGGTCGAACCACCACCGCACCCCTGGACCGAAAAGGTCGGTTCCAGGGAAGTCCGAGGAAGCCCTGGGGGAGATCGTCATGGCCCGTACCGTTCCCGTCCGTGCTGTCGTGGTTGCCGGGGCCGTCGTGGTGCTTCTCGGTGGGGTCACCGCGTGCGGGGCCTCCGCCGGGGACGACAAGGAGCCGGACCGGCGGTCGTTCGCGCTGCAGGGGCGGACGCTGACCATCGACTCCGACGACTCCGCGCTGGAGATCGTGGCCGCCGACACGAACAAGGCAGGCGCGGTGCAGGTGACCCGGTGGTTCCAGGGGTCGGTCGCGCTCGGGTCGGATCCGAAGGTGACGTGGGCGATGGAGGACGACCGGCTGGTACTGCGGGAGAAGTGCTCGGGCATGATCGCGAACTGCTCGACCAAGCACCGTATCGAGGTGCCGCGCGGAGTCACCGTGAAGGTCGAGGACGGGGACGGGAGCGTGCGGGCGCGGGGGTTCCGGGATGCGTTGAGCGTGCGTACGGGAGACGGGTCCGTGCGGGTCACCGACTCCAGCGGGCCGCTGGACCTGAGGACGGGGGACGGGTCGGTGCGTGTGTCCGACGTGTCCTCGCGGCAGGTCAAGGCACAGACCGGGGACGGTTCGGTGCGCCTCGAACTCGACACCGTGCCGGACCTGGTGGAGACCCGCAGCGGCGACGGTTCGGTGACCATCGAGCTGCCCCGGGCCACGTACCGCGTGTCCACCGAGACCGGTGACGGCGCGGTCGATGTGTCCGTGCCCCGGGACGACACCAGCTCCCACGTCGTCTCCGCCCGCACCGGTGACGGAAAAGTCACTGTCCGAACCGCGAACTAACCGGCCCGTGTGTTCGTCCTAAACCGGTGGGAGAATGACACCGGGCAGGGTGAATGACAGCACGGGAGAGGGATGTGACGGCGACACCTCCGCAGCCGAACTCGCCGTCAGTGCCGGGCGCGCAGGGACATCCCGCGCGGCAGGCCGCATTTCCCGTACGTCGTGCCCGGGGCGCGCGCCTCGCCGTCCGCGACACCCTCGCCCTCATCGCGCTTCCGCTCGTCGCCGCTCTCGTCCTGCCCGCCGCGTTCGCCGGTGGGGGTACGAGGCGGTGGTTCGGTGGGCGGGCCGAGAGTCAGCGCGCCGAGGCGCAGGCCGCGAAGGATGCCGCGGCCGCCGCGTTCTACGAGCTGGACACCGCCCAGCGGGATCTGCGGATCTCGATCGAGACGATCTCGGCCGTCGACGACTCCCCGGCGGCCCGCCGGGCGATCACCGACTTCGAGGCGCTCGGGCGGCGTATCGACGAGGTCAGTCACCAGTACATCCAGGCTGTCGACGTCCATGACCTCGACCGTGACGACCTGGAGGCGTCGGCCGCGGCGCATGCCCGTACGGAGCTGACGAAGGCCAAGGACGAGCTCGACAACGCCAAGCGCGAGCTGGATCGGTTCACGGACGGGCTCGGGCCGCTGCTCGGCAAGGCCGAGACTCAGCTGGCCCGTCTCGCCCCGGCCGTGGAGCGCGCCCGGCAGGGCCTGCTGTCCGCGTCGAACGCCCTGGATGCCGTACGGGGATCGGGGCTCCAGGCGGACGACCTGGCGGCCCGGCTCGCCGCCCTCGCCCCGGAGCTGACCAAGCTGAACCAGGGCGCCGGGCAGCATGGCGTGCCGCAGACGCTGGAGCGGGCCGAGCGGGTCGCGCGGGAGGCGGAAGCGGTCCGGGTGGAAGCTGAGCGGCTGCCGGAGAAGGCCGCCGAGATCGATCACCGGCTGGTGTCGCTGCGGACACGCGCGCAGGCGCTGACCACGCGTGCCGGGCAGGTGGAGCCGGTGCTGAGCGAGCTGCGGCGGCGGTTCACGGTGGCCTGCTGGCAGGACCTGCAGGGCGTCCCGGACCACGCCGGGGAGAACGTGCGGCAGGCCGAGCTGAAGCTGAAGGAGGCGCAGGCAGCGCGCGACGAGCAGCGCTGGCCGGACGCCACCGCGTTGCTGTCGACGGTGCGGGCGCTGCTGAACAGCACCGACGAATCGGTGTCCGCCGCCGGCGACCGGCTGAGGCAGCTCAACGCCGTGCAGAAGGATCCGCAGCAGGAGATCGACCGGACCCGTTTCGCGATCCGGGACGCCCAGCGGCTGGCCATGGCGGGACGGAACACACCCGATCCACGGCACGCGCGCCCCCTGGACGACTCCGTCGCCCGGCTGGAGCGGGCCATCGGCACGCTGGAGGGCCGCCACCCGGACTACTGGCACTTCCTGACCGAGACGGAGGCGGTACGGCAGACGGTGGCCCGGGTCGTCGCCCAGATCCGCGAGGAGCGCGGCGGCGCTCACTGACGGGGCTCAGCTCGGTCCCAACGACGGCCCGGGACGCCGGTTAACCTGTGCGCATGCCTCGCTACGAGTACCGCTGCCGCAGCTGCGGCGACACGTTCGAACTGAGCCGCCCGATGGCGGAGTCCTCCGCCCCCGCCGCGTGCCCTGCGGGGCATGACGACACGGTGAAGCTCCTGTCCACGGTCGCCGTCGGCGGCACGGCAAGCGCCCCCGCGGCCCCGAAGCCGAGCGGCGGGGGTGGCGGGTGCTGCGGCGGAGGTCGCTGCGGCTGAGCTGCGGCTGAGCTCCGCGGGCTGAACGGAGTTGGACCGGGTTGGACGGGGCTGCTCGGACGGCTCCGCGGCCGGGCTGACGCCGACCGCGGCGGGTTCCCTGACTGACGTCGCTTACGGCGAGCACTGGCGCGACCGGGCGCCGCGTCGGCGCCAGTTGGGTCGACGCTGCTGCCGGCGTCGCCCACGGTGAGGACGGACGATCACGGCTGACAGCGTGCTGAGGCGCCGGCCCCACCAGCGAGACCCCTACCTATGCGGCCAGACCCCTCGGTTCTGCCCCCCGCTGACCGGCGCCACGCCGCCGGCCCCGCGGGCGTACGGCCCTGAGGGCGCCCGGCACCCACCCCGGCCGTCCACCACACCGCCGTGCCGCAGGCGCCCGCAAGCCCTGCCGCAGGCGCTCTCCGGTTGCGAGCCGCGGCACCCGCCGGCCGCCGACACCGCCCCCGGGCGCCCGCGGCGCCCACCCGGGCCACCCGGGCCACCCGGCCCCCGGCACCGGCTCCCCCCCCAGCGGTGCCTCGCGCCTACTCGGCTCCCCGAGTCACGCTCAAGAACTCCCGAAGAATCCGCTCCCCCGCCAGCACCCCCCGCTCCGGCAGCGCGCTGATCGCCGGGGCGGTGAAATCGGTGTCGGCCAGCTCGCCGTGCCCCGGGCGCCAGCCCTTGTCGGCGGCCAGCAGCAGGTCGGCGTCCAGCAGGGAGTCACCGGCCGCCAGCGTCAGTTCCGCACCGGTGCGGCGGGCGACCTCGTGCATGGCGGCGCTCTTGGTGAGGGGCTTGGGGACGGCGTAGAGCTTGCGGCCCTGCAGGGACACCGTCCAGCCGCGGTTCTCCGCCCACACCGCGAGCTCCTTCACCCACTCCTCGGGCAGCAGTTCGCGCTCGACGACGAGGTAGGCGAAGAGGTCCTCGGCGATCCGGTGCTTGCGCACCCACGCCGGGGACGCCGACGCCATGAGGTGGTCCTGCACCTCGGCGAGCGGCGCGCACTGCTCGGCCAGCCGGGCCGTGACCTGTGCGTTCCAGTCGGGGTCGGAGACTCCGTCGACGAGCAGGTGGCCACCGTTGGCGCAGATCGCGTACTTGGGCTCGGGGCCCGGCAGGTTGATGCGCTGGTACTGCTTGCGGGTCCGGGTCGTCGTCGGCACGAAGACCGCCGCGTCGCCGAGGTCGGTCAGCAGCTGGGCCGCGGTCTCGGTCATGTACGACAGCGGCTTGCTCTCGTGGACCTCCACACACAGCAGCCTGGGCGCCCGCGCGTCCGGCATGGTCAGCGCGAGGGCCGCGGCGGAGTAGATGAGCGTACGGTCGAGGTCGCTCGCCACCAGTACCGGCATCAGACGTTCACCGCCTTGCCGTCGGCACCCGTCGCGCCCCGCGTGTACTTGGGGTGAATCAACCCCACGCAGGTGTACGGCAGTTCGGCGACCTCTTCCACCGGGACCCCTCTCTGTTCGGCCAGCAGACGTACATGGTCCAGGTCGGCTCCGGCGCCGGCCCGGGCCAGGATCTTCCAGGGCACCCGGCGCAGCAGCACGCGCGTGGTCTCGCCGACGCCGGGCTTGACGAGGTTCACGTCGTGGATGCCGTACTCCTCGCTGATGCGCTCGACGGCGGCCCAGCCCTCCCAGGTCGGCGTGCGGTCGCCGGACAGCAGTTCCTTGGCCGTCGCCTCGACCGCGTCGACGACCTCGGGGAAGCGTGCCGCCACGGCGTCCAGGAAGGCGACGGAGACGTCGGCGCCGGCGAGTTCGCGGTAGAACTTCGCGCCGTGGTAGTCGTTCGGTCCGACCAGGTCCGCGCGCAGGACCGTACGCGAAATCAGGCCGGACACCGTGGAGTTGAGGCACGCGGACGGGATGAGGAAGTCCTCGCGGGTGCCGTACGTCCGCACGCACGAGCCCGGGTCGGCCAGTACGGCGATCTCGGGGTCGAAGCCGGTGACGCCGTCGGACTTCTCGAACTCCTCCAGGGCCACGGCGAGTTCGCGGGTGATGGCGCCCTTGCCGGTCCAGCCGTCGACGAAGACGACGTCACGCGGGTCGTGGTGCCGCGCCAGCCAACGCAGGGCGTTGGCGTCGATGCCTCGGCCGCGCACGATCGACACGGCGTAGTGCGGGAGTTCGAGGTCGTGCCGGAACTGGGCCCAGCGGCGCATCAGGACGCCTACGGGGGTGCCCGCGCGGGCGAGCGAGACGAGCACGGGGCGCGGTGACCGCTCGGCGAGCACGAGTTCGGTGACGGCGCCCACGGCCTGCGCCAGTCGCGCCGCGGACTCCTCCAAGGCCGTGTGGAACAGGGCCTGGTACTGCTCGCTCGGCTGGTACTCCACCGGCAGCGACTCGGCGTAGTGCGCGCCGCCGCTCTGGATGGCCTCCTCGCGTTCCTCGGTCGGCGCCTCCAGCGTCACGTCCGAGAGGTCCTGCAGCAGCCAGCCGACCTCCTCGGGGGCGTACGAGGAGAAGGCGGGGCCGCGGAGGGGCTCGTGCAGCATGGTGGTGGTGTCTCCAGGAGAAACGGCGAGGCGCGGCGGCGGCTCGGGGACGTACGACGGCACGACCGCGAGCAGGACGCGCGGGGTGTGGGCGGCGAGCTGGGCCAACAGGCCGTCGGGCGCGTGCAGTTCGGGGGTGTCGGCGGCCGAGTCGACGACGGCTATGACGGCGTCGAAGCCCGCGCCCGCGACGTTGTAGGCGTAGCGCTCGCCGGGGCCGTCGTCCGGGTCGTCGTGGGCCGGGAAGACGAGGCGGGTGCGTATCGCGTAGCCGGGGTCGTCGACGGCGAGGACGGGTGAGCGGGTGGTGGTCGAGTAGCGGACCTCCGCGTCGGCGACCTGCTCCAGCTCGCGGGCGAGCCTGAGGGGCGCGTACATCAGCTCTTCGAACCCGAGCACGAGGACGCTCCGCGCGTCGGCCGGGAGCGCCTCCGCGAGGCGGGCTGCCATGGCGGGGAGGGCGGCTTCGAGGCGGGTGCGGTGCGCGGGCGTGAAGCCGTGCCGGCCGCCGTCGGGGAGCCGGCGGGGCCAGGCCAGGTCGACACGGGTGATGTGGGGGGCGGTGCGGTTGTCGTCCGGGTGCGAACCGGTGGGGGCTGGTCGCGCCCCCGCGGCGGAAGCCGCAGATTCAACACAGTCCCGCGCCCCTGAGGGGTGGTCGTGCACGTCGGCTTCGAGGCTCGGCGCAGAGCCGACCGTCGCCTCCTCGGACGGGGCCACGGCAACGCCGCTGTTTGGGGGCGCGGGGAACTGCGCGACCAGCCCCGACGGCGCCGCAGACGACGAACCACCCCCCGCGGCACTTTCCGCCTCGAATCGCGCCACCAACGCCTGCCCCTTCTCCAGCACCCCCTCAGGCAGCTGCACGGTCCCCGAAGCGGCCGCCACCAGGTCGACCCGCGCACCGATCTCCCCGGCGAAATCCGCGAGGCGCCCCGCGTCAGCGGCCGACCGCATGTCGACCAGCGCCACCACGACGTACCTCCGCCGCGGATACCGCGAATGAAGATCCCGAACGGTGTTCAGCACCGTGTTCCCCGTGGAGAACTCGTCGTCGACCAGAACCAGCGGCCCGTCACCGGCCAGCAGCGCCGGGTCCTCCGGCAGCAGCAAGTGAGACGTGGCGTGCGAGTGGGACTCCTCGAAGCCGCCCGCACGGGCAACCCCGGCGACCGGGCGGCGCGTGGAGTGCAGATACGGAGCGAGACCCACACCGTCGGCGACGGAGTGGCCGAGCCCGGTCGCCGTCTCCGCGTAGCCGAGGACGACCGCCCTGGCGGCCTCCTCCGCGCCCAGCAGGTCCCGCACCCGGCGTCCGAGGGCGAAGCCGGCGCCGTACACCACGGAGGGTGACTGCGGTACGTGCTTGCCGAGCACGTTGGAGACGAGCAGATGCGCCCGCTTGGGGTTGCGGCGCAGGGCGAGCCCCAGCATCTGGGTGAGCCCGTCGTCGCCCACGAGCTGGACTCCGAGCCGCTCGGCGACCCAGCTCCCGGACCAGACCCCGTCGTTCACTGCGTTGTTCATGCGTCCCTTGGTCAACAGTCGTTCGGCCGGTGGATTGCGGCCGTTCGGCCTGGTCAGGCCGGGATTCCGGCGGCGAGCAGTTCCACGAAGCCGATGTCCTCGTTGGCCACGCCGAACACCTCGGCCCGCAGCATGGTCCGCTCGGCCCACGCCCGGTGCGGCTTCACCTCGTTCATCTTGTTCGTGTACTGCGACCTCAGTACACCCCCGCCGCAGCGCTCGGGCTGCAGGATGTCCTTGGCATCGCTGTACTCCTCGTGGCTGACCACGGACAGTGCGTGTACGGGCAGCACGTGGGAGGGGTGGATGCAGGTCTTGCCGAGCAGGCCGTTGGCGTGGTCGAGCGTGATCTCGCGCAGCAGGCCGTCCATGGAGTGCTCGATGAGGGCCTCGCGCAGCTCCTCGGCCTGCCCTTCGAGGAAGGGGCTGCGGCGCAGCTGCGGCTTGAACATACGTTCCTGCACGCGGAAGTACTCCCACACCGGGCCGGTCACCGTGAACCCGGTGCCGTCGGCCCGCCCCAGCATGTTCACCACGTCGGCGATCACGGAGGCGACGATCTGGACGTCGTACGCGGTCATGTCAGGGGCCCGGCGCAGTCCGTACGACGAGCAGAAGTCGGTGACCCCGAGGCGCAGCGCCAGCACCCGCTCCCGGTACTTGTCGACGGCGCGGAAGATGCCCTCCAGGCTCTCCACGCGCGACTCGCGGTACAGCAGGGCGGGCGACTCCAGCACCGGCATGGCGAACAGTCGGCGCCCGCTTTCGGCCTCCGCGAGGGCGAGGGCCTCCAGGAAGGGCATGCCGCGCTCTTCGGTGAACTTCGGCAGCACGAATCCGGACAGCAGCCGTACGGCGGGTCCGAACCGGCGTACGAGATCGGGGATCTGCTCGGGCGTACGGACGCGGACGAAGAGCAGCGGGAGATCCGCCGCGCCCTCGCGCCCGGCGAGGTCGGTGAACTGGCGGACCAGGTTCTCCTCGCCCTCCGCCACGTCCTCGTCGCGGATGGAGTCCTCAAGGCACAGCACCATCGAGACCACGCCGCGTCCGGTCTGCTTGACGATGTCGTCCGCGAGCCGCGGTCGCGTGGCCGGACTGTAGAGCGTGGCGCCCAGGGCCGCGGAGAGCAGCCTCGCCGGAGAGTCGGCGGAGAATTCACATGGCTCCCGGTGGAAGAGGCGCTGCCGCACCTCCGGGGCGATGTGCCCGAAATGACGCATAGAGCTCCCCCGTGGTGGCTATGTGGCCCCTGTGACCGGTTCACAGGTGGCCGGTAATAGTACGTAGATACCCATGTCAGGGGTTCCCGACAGGCATGAATTTCTGGTAACGCGGACAAACACGGGCGCACACGGCCTGTGTACCCCGCGTTGTCGTGATCAGGACGGAGAGGGCAGGATGATCGCATGACGCACGCGATGTTGAAGGGGTCGAACGTCCCGCTCGAAGCCACGACGGTACGCGCCGTGCTGCGCTGGACGCCCGGGCAGGGGGTCCCGGATGTCGATGCCTCGGCACTCCTCCTCGGCCCCGACGGTCGCGTGCGCTCCGACGAGGACTTCGTCTTCTACAACCAGCCCCGGCACCCCTCGGGGCAGGTCTGGCGGCTCGGCAAGAAGCGGGGCGCCGAGGGCCTCACCGACACGATCCAGACAGATCTGTCCGGTGTCGAGCCGAGCGTCGGCCAGATTCTTCTGGTCGCCTCGGCGGACGGCGTCGCCTTCGACCGCGTACGGGATCTGCGCATCCTGCTGTACGACGCGGCAGCCCCGGACGGCGATCCGCTGGCGTACTTCGACATCAAGCCGGAGACG
This sequence comes from Streptomyces sp. NPDC107528, assembly GCF_055639295.1. Classification (NCBI taxonomy): domain Bacteria; kingdom Bacillati; phylum Actinomycetota; class Actinomycetes; order Kitasatosporales; family Streptomycetaceae; genus Streptomyces; species Streptomyces sp. NPDC107528. The sequence continues at coordinate 325,160 of NZ_JBVKAV010000002.1, read as the reverse complement.
GGCGAGGAGACCGCCCTGATCTGCGGCGAGCTGTACCGCCGTGGCGAGGTCTGGAAGTTCCGCGCCCTGGGCGAGGGCTACTCGGACGGCCTGCGGGGCCTGGCCACGGACTTCGGTATCTCGGTGGACGAGTCGGAAATGGCCGAGGAGCCGACGCCGGTCCCCGCACCGGAGATCTCCCAGCCCCTGCCCCCGGAGCAGCCCACGACGACGCTCCCGCCCCAGCCGTCGTACGGCTACCCCCAGGCCCCGCAGCAGCCCCCGCCGACCCAGCCTGCCTACGGCTACCCGCAGCCGACCAGCCAGCCGGCGACGGCCCAGTCGGGTTACGGCTACCCGCCCCCGGTGACGGCCCCCGCGACCCAGGGCTTCAGCCTGCCGCCGCAGGGCCCGCAGTTCATCGGACGCTAGCCGCAACGCCCCGAGGGACGCGGGGCTGCATCGATGTGCGGCTCCGTCGCGCGGGCGCGACCAGCCACAACACACCCACAGCCGCGACACGACGGTGCGCCCCGAGCTACTGGGCGCACCGGCCAAGGCCCGGCGTCAGCGCTCCGCCTTCGTTTTGTAGCCGCGCCCCCACTGCAACCCCCACCCGAACAACCGGTCCAGCTCGGCCTGGAAGCCGTAGACGAACTTGACCTCACGCCGGACCCAGATCTCCCCCTTCACGTTCTCGATCATCACCACCGCACAGGACCGGGCCTGCGGATGCCGCTCGTCGAGGCCGATCTCGATACGGGGCCCGTTGCTCGGGTAGAGCGTGACGATCGCGTGCGTGCGGTCGAACGCCGGCGTCTGGTCGTAGATGTACACGAAGACCAGCAGCCGCTTGATGTGCTCCCGGTGGTCGAGGTTGACGTAGATCGTCTCCCCCGACGCCGACCCGAACCGGTCGTCCCCGCTGAGCTTCACGTACGGCGGCCCGTTGGCGTCCCCGAGGAACCCGCCCAGCGGCTGGACGACGCCCTTCGTCCCGTCGGTGAGTTCGTACAGCGCCCCGAGGTCGAGGTCGACGTTGACCATGCTCTGGCTGTGTCCGACCACCTCCGGCGGCTTGAGCGCCTTGAACGGATGCCGCAGCAGGCTCTCCCGCTGTGACCCGCCGATGTCGGACGTGCGCATGCGCCACGTCAGGTTGATCCGCAGATGCCCCGTGGCTGCGCCCTGCTTGGTGAGCGAGACGCGGTCGTGCCGCTTCGTCAGCTCGATCGAGTTCGATGACGCGCTGCCCGAGTCGAACTCGGCCGCCCGGCCCCGCCAGAGTCCGTCCAAGAACCCCATTCCGCCCCCACGTCCCACGATGACCTGCGTTCACTTGGAAAAACCGGCGGGGCGGCCGGACGTCCGGCCGCCCCGTCGAGAGCGTTCCTCAACCGCAGGGGTGTCACACCCCGGACGAGACCTCAGTCTTCTCGTCCGAGCCCTCCGCTTTTCCCTCCGCTGCCGCCAGCGCGCGGTTGCGGCGCACCGAGGACCAGAAGGAGGCGCCGATCAGGACGACACCGATCAGGCCGGTGATGATCTCGTTGATCTCGTACTGGATGGTGACCAGCAGGATCATGGCGAGGGCGCCGATGGCGTAGTGCGCGCCGTGCTCCAGGTAGACGTAGTCGTCGAGGGTGCCCTGGCGGACCAGGTAGACGGTGAGCGACCGGACGTACATCGCGCCGATGCCGAGGCCCAGCGCCATCAGGACGATGTCGTTGGTGATGGCGAAGGCGCCGATCACGCCGTCGAAGGAGAAGGACGCGTCCAGGACCTCGAGGTACAGGAACATGAAGAAGGCGGCCTTGCCGGCCAGGGCGACCGCGGAGCGGGGCTTGCCGGTGCGCTCGGCTTCCTCCTCCGCCTCGTGCTCGCGTTCCTCCTCCTCTTCGAGCTTGTCCTCGAAGAAGCCGGAGAGACCGCCCACGATCATGTAGGTGATCAGGCCGCCGATGCCGGAGAGCAGGACCGTCTCCGCCTTGTCGACATGCGCGCCGCCGTGCTGGTGGGCGTTGGCCGCGAAGGTCAGCGCGGAGATCAGCAGGACGATCAGCGCGATGCAGACCGACAGCATGTCGACCTTGCCGAGCTTGGCCAGCGGGCGCTCCAGCCAGCCGAGCCACTTGATGTCCCGGTCCTCGAAGATGAAGTCCAGGAAGATCATCAGCAGGAACATGCCACCGAAGGCGGCGATCGCCGGGTGCGCGTCGGTGACGAGCTCCTGGTAGCGGTCCTTGTCGCTGAGCGCGAGGTCGACCGCCTCGATCGGGCCGAGCGATGCACTGATCGCGACGATCACGACGGGGAAGACCAGTCGCATACCGAAGACGGCGATCAGGATGCCGATGGTGAGGAAGATCTTCTGCCAGAAGGCATTCATCTTCTTCAGAATTCCGGCGTTGACCACCGCGTTGTCGAACGACAGCGAGATCTCGAGGACGGAGAGGATCGCCACGATGCCGAGGGCGGTCCACCCCCCGAAGAGGACCGCTGCAACGAGGCCGAGCGCGGTGACCGCGAACGACCAGCCGAAGGTTTTCAGAACCACTGGCTACCCAATCCCTGTGTGTACGGGTCTGCCCCGCGCACCCGGCTTTACGAAACTTTGAACCGAAGTCTAGTCGGCCACCCTTCGTACCCCACCGGGGCCCGGCTTTTGCTCATAACGCGTTATGAGACGTTGACCCCGAAGTCGAGTGCGATGCCCCGGAGTCCGGACGCGTACCCCTGTCCCACCGCTCGGAACTTCCACTCTCCCTGGTAGCGGTAGACCTCGCCGAAGATCATGGCGGTCTCGGTGGAGGCGTCCTCGCTCAGGTCGTAACGGGCGAGTTCCTGGCCGTCGGCCTGGTTCACCACGCGGATGAAGGCGTTGCTGACCTGACCGAAGGTCTGGCCGCGCTCGTCTGCCATGTGGATCGAGACGGGAAAGACGATCTTGTCGCAGTGGGCCGGCACCTTGGAGAGGTCGATCAGGAGCGACTCGTCGTCGCCGTCACCTTCGCCGGTGAGGTTGTCCCCGGTGTGTTCCACCGAGCCGTCCGGGCTCTTGAGCTGGTTGTAGAAGACGAACCACTCATCGCCCAGGACCCGGCCGCTGCTGCACACCAGTGCGCTGGCGTCGAGGTCGAAGGGGGCTCCGGTGGTGGAGCGCGCGTCCCAGCCGAGCCCGATCATCACCTGGGTGAGATTGGGTGCGGCCTTGGACAGGGAGACGTTTCCTCCCTTGGCGAGCGTGACGCCCATGATGCTGGTCCTCCCCGCGTGATGCTTGTTTGGTTGTCCTGCGCATCCGGCGCCGCACCCAAACGGATGCGACGCCGGACTCAGCCAGTGGTGTCCTGAACGGTCACCCCCGATGTCGAACTCAGACGTTCACACCGAAGTCCTGCGCGATGCCGCGCAGACCCGACGCGTAGCCCTGGCCGATGGCGCGGAACTTCCACTCCGCACCGTGCCGGTACAGCTCGCCGAAGACCATCGCGGTCTCGGTGGACGCGTCCTCCGAGAGGTCGTAGCGCGCGATCTCGGCGCCGCCGGCCTGGTTCACGACGCGGATGAACGCGTTGCGCACCTGACCGAAGGACTGCTGGCGGTTCTCGGCGTCGTAGATCGACACCGGGAAGACGATCTTCTCGACGTCCGCCGGGACGCCGGCGAGGTTGATCTTGATCTGCTCGTCGTCGCCCTCGCCCTCACCGGTGAGGTTGTCGCCGGTGTGCTCGACCGAGCCGTCGGCGCTCTTCAGGTTGTTGAAGAACACGAAGTTCGCGTCGCTGGCGACCTTGCCCTCCGCGTTCGTCAGCAGCGCGCTGGCGTCGAGGTCGAAGTCGGTGCCGGTCGTGGTGCGGATGTCCCACCCCAGACCGACGATGACCGCAGTGAGGCCCGGGGCCTCCTTGCTCAGTGATACGTTGCCGCCCTTGCTGAGGCTGACTCCCACGAGTCCTCCATTGGTTTCCAGGGGCGGGGAGCCCCGCCGTGCGTTTGATATCGGATCAACGAGTCGATCCTAGTAACGGGTTCCCGTGGCTTGCATGCCTTGGTACCGAAGAATCACGGGTGTCGGTCACCAGAGGGACCGGACGGGATCAGAGGGTGTCGAGCGCCTTGACGTACTCGCTCAGGTCGCGCGCGTCCGGCAGGGCGTTCACGACGGTCCAGCGGACCACGCCCTCCTTGTCGATGACGAAGGTGCCGCGCACCGCGCAGCCCTTGTCCTCGGCGAAGACACCGTAGGCACGGCTGACCTCGCCGTGCGGCCAGAAGTCGCTGAGCAGCGGGTACTCAAGGCCCTCCTGCTCGGCGAAGACGCGCAGGGTGTGGATGGAGTCGTTGGAGACGGCGAGGACCTGCGTGTCGCGGTCGGAGAACTGCGGCAGGTTGTCACGCACCTCGCACAGCTCGCCGGTGCACACGCCGGTGAAGGCGAAGGGGTAGAAGAGCAGGACGACGTTCTGTGAACCGCGGAAGTCGGAGAGCTTCACGGTCGCGCCGTGGTTGTCCTTGAGCTCGAAGTCGGGGGCCTTGTCGCCGACCTGGATCGCCATCGTCGTGAATGTCCCTTCGGTGAGGCTGTTCGGGTGGCATCCACCCTACGCAGCGATCTCCGGGGCACACGCATGAGCCGGGCTGGACTTTGCAGTCCAGCCCGGCAAGGTGGGCCCGTACGGCCGCTCCGGCACCTACGGAGCCTCTCAGCCGTGGGTCACTTCGATTCGACTACTTCTTGGACTTCGCGGCCTTGGGCGTCACCAGCCGGCTGCCACTCCAGTCCTTGCCGACGCTGACGCTCTTGGACGCCGACAGACCCGCTGTGGTCGACGCTTCAGAGATGTCGCTGGGCTCCACGTAGCCATCACGGCCGGTCTTGGGCGTGAGGAGCAGGATCGAGCCGCCTTCTTCGATGTACGTGGTGGCGTCCACCAGCGCATCCGTCAGGTCGCCGTCCTCGTCGCGGAACCACAGCACCACGGCATCGGCTACGTCGTCGTAGTCCTCGTCCACGAGTTCGCTGCCGACGACTTCCTCAATGGACTCGCGGAGTTCCTGGTCTACGTCCTCGTCGTAGCCGATCTCCTGGACCACCTGCTCGGGCTGGAACCCCAGCCTGACGGCAGGGTTCGTCCGCTCCTCCGCGTGGTCCGCGGTCGCGCTCACGGGTTGCCTCCTGATCATGTCTTGGGAATAACTCAGCCACGCGCGTGCGCGAAGCATTGGCCGTAGTCCACACGGGCGGGGCGGATCGCGCAAGTACCCGGCCGTTCAGACCGCCGAAACGGTGACGTTCCTGAACGTGTCACCGCAACTCCAGGCACGCCACCATCGTCTCAAGGTGACGCCCGCCACACCAATCTGCCCCCTTTGTGCGTTTGGGAACCATCCATGGTCACTCCGCCGTTCACCAGGCCCCGGGTTACCTCACAGTAGAGATGACGTTTGGCGCCCCGAGGTACACGATGGGGAGCGGTGCAGACCATCAGAAACACGGCCCTCTGACAGGTAAGGAACAGCGTGGCTTCCGGATCAGATCGCAACCCGATCATCATTGGCGGCCTTCCGAGTCAGGTTCCTGACTTCGACCCCGAGGAAACCCAGGAGTGGCTCGACTCCCTCGACGCCGCCGTGGACGAGCGCGGCCGGGAGCGGGCCCGCTATCTGATGCTGCGGCTGATCGAGCGGGCCCGCGAGAAGCGCGTGGCCGTGCCCGAGATGCGCAGCACGGACTACGTCAACACGATCGCCACCAAGGACGAGCCGTTCTTCCCGGGCAACGAGGAGATCGAGCGCAAGATCCTGAACGCGACCCGGTGGAACGCCGCGGTCATGGTGTCCAGGGCCCAGCGCCCCGGCATCGGCGTCGGCGGCCACATCGCCACGTTCGCCTCCTCGGCCTCCCTCTACGACGTGGGCTTCAACCACTTCTTCCGCGGCAAGGACGAGGGCGACGGCGGCGACCAGGTCTTCTTCCAGGGCCACGCCTCCCCCGGCATCTATGCGCGCGCGTTCCTGCTGGACCGCCTCAGCGAGCAGAACCTCGACGCCTTCCGGCAGGAGAAGTCGAAGGCACGGCACGGCCTGTCCAGCTACCCGCACCCGCGGTCGATGCCGGACTTCTGGGAGTTCCCGACCGTGTCGATGGGCCTCGGCCCGATCGGCGCGATCTACCAGGCGCGGATGAACCGGTACATGGAGGCGCGCGGCATCGCGGACACCTCCAAGTCGCAGGTGTGGGCGTTCCTGGGCGACGGCGAGATGGACGAGCCGGAGTCGCTCGGCCAGCTGTCCATCGCCGCGCGCGAGGGCCTGGACAACCTCACCTTCGTGGTCAACTGCAACCTCCAGCGCCTCGACGGGCCGGTGCGGGGCAACGGCAAGGTCATCCAGGAGCTGGAGTCGATCTTCCGGGGCGCCGGGTGGAACGTCATCAAGCTGATCTGGGACCGCACCTGGGACCCGCTGCTCGCGCAGGACCGCGACGGCCTCCTGGTCAACCGGATGAACACCACGCCGGACGGCCAGTTCCAGACGTACGCCACCGAGACCGGCGGCTACATCCGCGACCACTTCTTCGGCGACGACCAGCGGCTGCGCACGATGGTCGAGGGCATGACCGACGACCAGATCCTCCACCTGGGCCGTGGCGGTCACGACCACAAGAAGATCTTCGCGGCGTTCTCGGCGGCCAAGGCGCACAAGGGTCAGCCGACGGTGATTCTGGCCAAGACGGTCAAGGGCTGGACGCTCGGTCCGAACTTCGAGGGCCGCAACGCCACGCACCAGATGAAGAAGCTGACGGTCGACGACCTCAAGCGCTTCCGCGACCGGCTGCACCTGCCGATCGCCGACAAGGACCTGGAGAGCGGGCTCCCGCCGTACTACCACCCGGGGCGGGACTCCGAGGAGATCCAGTACATGCACGACCGCCGCAAGGGGCTCGGCGGGTACGTCCCGACGCGTGTCGTGCGCTCCAAGCCGCTGGCGCTGCCGGACGACAAGACGTACGCGACCGTGAAGAAGGGCTCGGGGCACCAGTCCATCGCGACGACCATGGCCTTCGTCCGGCTCCTCAAGGACCTCATGCGGGACAAGGAGATCGGCCGGCGGTTCGTGCTGATCGCGCCGGACGAGTACCGCACGTTCGGCATGGACTCGTTCTTCCCGAGCGCGAAGATCTACAACCCGCTCGGCCAGCAGTACGAGTCGGTCGACCGAGAGCTGCTGCTCGCCTACAAGGAGTCGCCGCAGGGACAGATGCTGCACGACGGCATCTCGGAGGCGGGCTGCACGGCCTCACTGATCGCGGCGGGTTCGGCGTACGCCACGCACGGCGAGCCGCTGATCCCGGTGTACGTCTTCTACTCGATGTTCGGATTCCAGCGCACCGGCGACCAGTTCTGGCAGATGGCCGACCAGCTGGCGCGCGGTTTCGTGCTGGGCGCGACCGCCGGCCGTACGACCCTGACCGGTGAGGGTCTCCAGCACGCCGACGGCCACTCGCAGCTGCTCGCCTCGACGAACCCGGGCTGTGTCGCGTACGACCCGGCGTACTCGTACGAGATCGCGCACATCGTGCAGGACGGTCTGCGGCGGATGTACGGCGGGGACGCCGAACACCCCCACGGCGAGGACGTCTTCTACTACCTCACCGTCTACAACGAGCCGATCCAGCACCCGGCCGAGCCGCAGGACGTGGACGTCGAGGGCATCCTCAAGGGCGTCCACCGGATCAGCGAGGGCACTTCGGGGTCGATTCCGGCGCAGATCTTGGCGTCCGGTGTGGCGGTTCCCTGGGCCGTCGAGGCTCAGAAGCTCCTCGCCGAGGAGTGGGACGTCAAGGCGGACGTCTGGTCTGCGACGTCGTGGAACGAGCTGCGGCGCGAGGCCGTGGCGTGCGAGGAGCACAACCTGCTGCACCCGGAGGAGGAGCAGCGGGTGCCGTGGGTGACGCGGAAACTGAGCGGCGCCGAGGGTCCGTTCGTGGCCGTTTCCGACTGGATGCGGTCGGTGCCGGACCAGATCGCGCGGTGGGTGCCGGGGACGTACCAGTCGCTGGGTGCGGACGGGTTCGGCTTCGCGGACACCCGCGGTGCGGCGCGGCGCTTCTTCCACATCGACGCGCAGTCGATCGTGGTGGGGGTGCTCACCGAGCTGGCCAAGGAGGGCAAGGTGGACCGGTCGGTGCTGAAGCAGGCGATCGACCGCTACCAGCTGCTCGACGCGTCGGCGGCGGACCCGGGGCCCGCGGGCGGCGACGCGTAGCGTCCGTCAACTGCTCGATGGGGTGGTGTGCCCGAGGGTGACCTGCGGGCTACACCACCCCTTCACGTTTCCTACGATGCGGCCATGAAGCGACCGCTCGCGCAAGTCCGTTGGGAACGGTTCACCCAGCGACCCCTTTTCGCCCTCGCCCTGGCCTTTGCCGTGGCCTATGCCGTGCCGATCGTCTCGCCCGACGCGGGCCGGGACGTGGTGGACGTGTGCCTCGCGGTGGAGTGGGTGGTGTGGGGTGCGTTCGCGTTGGACTACGTGGTCCGGCTCGGACTCGCCGAGCGGCGCGGGGAGTTCGTGCGGTCGCACTGGCTGGACCTGGGCGCGGTGCTGCTGCCGGTGATACAGCCGCTTCGCTTGCTGCGGCTCGTGTCGACGCTGCTGCTGGTGGGGCAGCGGGCGCGGATGGCTTCGCAGATACGGCTGACCACGTATGTCGCCGGGGCGGTGGTCGGGCTGCTGATGTTCGGGTCACTGGCGGTGCTGTCCGTGGAGCGGGACTCGCCGAACGGGAACATCAAGACGCTGGGTGACGCCGTGTGGTGGTCGTTTACCACCATGACGACGGTCGGGTACGGGGATCATGCGCCGACCACCGGGGTGGGACGGATGCTCGCGGTGGGGCTGATGCTGTCCGGGATCGCCCTGCTGGGTGTCGTGACGGCCAACATCGCCGCATGGTTCATAGCGCGGTTCGAGAAGGACGACGTGGAGGAACGACGGCAGACGGAGGCGATACAGGTGCTGACGGAGGAGGTTCGGGCGCTCCGGGCGGAGGTTGCGCTGCTGTCGGGGGCGACTGTGCCGGGGCAGGTTGTCGAGAAGCGGCCACGTTGACCGATGGGGCGGGGTCGGCACGCTCGCCCGCGCCGGCGGAAGCGGGGCGGGTCGGCTCAGGTTGCTGGTGACAGCCCTGTTCAGCCGGAACCCCGGCAACGGGCTGACGCAGGGTCGGCGCGCTCGCCCGTGCCCACACGGGGTGCCGCTGCACCCGCCCGTACCGCCCCACCGGCACGCATGCCCGCGGCTCGGGGGCGCCGCCACTCGGGCACGGTTGCCTGTAGCCAGGCGGACACGGCGCCCGCGGCCGCACGGCACTGCCGCACGGCACTGGAGACGCAGCCACATCCGCAGCAGGGGGCACAGCCACACCGGCACAACGGTTGCCGCAGCGAGGTGGACCCGGACACTCGTGGCCGCATCGGCGTGCTGGGCGCGACGCCCCGGCCAATCCGCGCCGGCGGCGCAGGACCAAGGCACAATCCACCGCAGCCGTACGGGTCCGGGCACACCGGCCACGTCGGCACGCGTGCGCGCAGCCACCCCCGCGCAGTGGTCCGCGGCCATGCGGACCAGGCGCCCCTGGCCGACTCAGCAGGGTGGCCCGCAGTCGGCCCAGGCGCCTTCGCCCGCGGCTGTGTCAGAAGAAGCCGTAGCCCGGTGTCGCCGTTCCCGCCAGCCACAGGATGGCCAGCAGGGTGTCGATGGCGCCCAGGACCACCGCGACCAGAGCGGGGACGGGGCGGGCTCCTGACCAGGTTCGGCCCATGGCCAGCCAGCCGCAGATAATTGCTGCCGGGCCGAGGATCAGGCCCAGTACGAAGAAACCGGCGACCGCGCAGATGGTTCCGACGATCCCCAGAGTCGCGCGATCCGGCCCGGTCCGTGACCACGTCCGGCCACGTGAGCGGGGGTGCCTGCGCGTTCCGTGCGAGAAGCCCGCCATCGTCAACTCCCTGATTCGGCGTTCGACTTGGCGAGTACCCACGGTGCGCGGCTCATGCCTGCGCGTCCGGGCCTGTGGCGCGCCGACCCCCTCCGGCAGCGCGCCACAGGCCCTGGCTTGACCCACTGTGACCTGCACGCTTGCCGGAGGGGAGGGATCTTCGGCGGAGTCACTCTGATAGGCGAACTCCGGTGGAATCCCGTCAGATGTGGGCCGCGCCCGCACCCGCTTCCGCGTTCTCGCCCCGCTTGGTGAGGAACGCCACGAAGACCGCGACGACCGCCACACCGGCGGCGACCAGGGACGCCAGGCTCATGCCCGAGATGAACGTGTCGTGCGCGACGTCCGTGATCTTCGCGGCGATGGCGTCCGGCGTACCGGGAGCCAGCGGCGCCACGCCGACCTGGACCGCCTCGGAGGCCTGGGCCTCCTGCGCGGTGGTGAGCGGCGGCAGGCCCGCGGACGTCCAGTTACCGGCGAGGTCGCTGTCGACCTTGGAGGCCATGACGGCGCCCAGGACGGCCGTACCGAGGCTGCCGCCGATCTGCATCGCGGCCTGCTGGAGACCGCCGGCGACACCGGACAGCTCCATCGGCGCGTTGCCGACGATGACCTCCGTGGCGCCGACCATGACCGGCGCGAGGCCGAGGCCGAGCAGGGCGAACCAGACCGACATGATGCCGCTGCCGGTGTCCGTCTCCAGCGTGGACATGCCGTACATGGCGATCGCGGTGAGCGCCATGCCGCCCGCCAGCGGAACACGCGGACCGAACTTGGTGATCATCGCGCCCGCGAGCGGGGAGCCGACGATCATCATTCCGGTGAGCGGCAGCAGGTGCAGACCGGCGTCGATCGGGCTCATGCCGTGGACGTTCTGGAGGTAGAACGTCACGAAGAACAGGCCGCCCATGAACGCGATGGCCATCAGGACCATCAGCACGACACCCGCGGAGAGCGGGACCGAGCGGAAGAGGGCCAGCGGGATGAGAGGTTCCTTGACCCGCGTCTCCCAGAACGCGAAGAGCGCGAAGCCCACTACCGACCCTGCGATGAACAGCCACGTCTGACCGGCGCCCCAGCCCCACTCCGGGGCCTTGATCAGGGCCCAGACCAGGGAGAACATCGCCGCCGAGAGCAGGGCTATGCCGAGGATGTCGAAGGAGCGCGGCGCCTTCTCCGCACGGTGGTCCAGGAGGATCACGACGCCCAGGACGACGGCGAGGATGCCGACCGGCACGTTGATGAAGAACACCGACTGCCAGTTGACGTGCTCGACGAGGACACCGCCGAGGATCGGGCCGCCGGCGGTGGAGGCGCCGATGACCATGCCCCAGATGCCGATGGCCATGTTGAGCTTCTCGGCCGGGAAGGTGGCCCGCAGCAGGCCGAGCGCGGCCGGCATCAGCAGCGCGCCGAACAGGCCCTGGAAGACACGGAAGGTGACGACCGCCGCGATGCTGCTGGACAGGCCGATCGCACCAGAGGCGGCGGCGAAGCCGACCACACCGATCAGGAAGGTCTGACGGTGCCCGAACCGGTCACCGAGCTTGCCTGCGGTGATCAGGGCGACCGCGAGGGCGAGGAAGTAACCGTTGGTGATCCACTGGACCTGGGCGAAGGTGGCGCCGAGGTCCTTCTGGATGGCCGGGTTGGCGATGGCCACGATGGTGCCGTCGAGGGCCACCATCATGACCCCGACCGCGACGGTGATGAGAGTGAACCAAGGGTGGCCTCGCAGCCCCTTGGCCGGCGTCGCATCCGACGGGGCTACTGGCGCCCGGTCCCCCGGCCCCGTCGTTTTGATGGTGGTCTGACTAGTCATGCGTTCGAGGCTAATGACAGCCACTGACAATTGACAAACCAATTCACAAGTCGGTTACTGACACGTATGGAAACACTGCGCGAACGCAAGAAGCAGCGCACCCGGGAAGCACTGCTGCGTACCGCGCTGGAGCTCTTCACCACCCAGGGTTACGAGCACACCACCGTCGACGACATCGCGGCGGCCGTCGACGTGTCACAGCGCACGTTCTTCCGCTACTTCGCCGGCAAGGAGGAGGCCGCCCTCGCCCTCCAGGACATGACGGTGGCGCACTTCCTGGAGGCGGTGCGCGAGCGCCCGCCGCACGAGGCCCCCATGGAGGCGCTGCGCCAGGCGGTGCTGGAGGGCTGGGACACGCTCAACGAGGTGATCCAGTCCGTCGTACCCGTCGAGCTGTATCTGCGGATGTACCAGGTGGTCGAGTCGACACCCGTCCTGCTCGCCGCGCATCTGCGCCGCTCGGTGGAGATCGAGGAGGCGATCGCGCGCATCCTCGCCGAGCGCGAGGGGGTCGACCTCGACACCGATCCGCGACCGCGGCTGGCGGTGGCCCTCTTCGGCGGGGTGATGCGGCTGACGGAGCGTCAGTGGAGCTCCGGGGAGGACGTCAGCCTGGACGCCATGCGGGCACTGACCGTCTCACATCTCGAACAGGTGGGCCCGGCACTCAGCGAGAGCTGGCGAACACGCTGAGGTCATCGGCCCGTTTACAGCACCTTGATCGAAACGTGATACCTATCACTTGGTTAACGCGAGACCCTCTCGTTCTCCTAGTGTGTCCTCCCAGTGACTTCCTTCGACACGTCCCCGCAACTGAACGTCTGGCGCGCCCTGCTCGCACTGGCCGTGGTGTTCGTGATGCTGGCGACCACCGGCTGGACCGCTCTGCGCCACCACCGGAGCGCCGCACCGCTGCAGGCCTCGGTCAGCGCCTGGGAGCACGGCAGCATCGCCGGACGCGCCCTGCCGGACGTCGGCTCCTCCCCCACGAAGCTCGCCCGGTTCTTCGCCTCGCTCACCGATGCGCAGCGCGCCGGCCTCGTGCAGCGCTATCCGCTCGCGGTCGGCAACATGAACGGCGCGCCGGTCGAGCTGCGCTACAACGCCAACCGCGTCGCGCTCGACCAGGCCCGCAAGGTCGAGCGCAAACGCATGCACGACGAACGGCTCACGCCCTCCGGTCAGCGCGAGGCCGGGCGCCGTATGCACCGATTCGAAGCGATGATGGAGCCGGACCGGCACATCCTCGCCTTCGACCCGGACGGCGCGGGACGCGTCGCGGAGGTGTTCGGCGATCTGAACCGGGCCGAGCGGATCTCGGTCGTCGTCCCCGGCGTCGACACCGACGTGCTCACCTTCCAGCGCACCAACACCAGCCGCAAGTACTCCGCCCCGGTCGGCATGGCGCAGTCCCTGTACGCGACCGAGCGCGAGGTCAGCCCCTCGACACGCACGGCCGTGATCGCCTGGGCCGACTACACCTCCCCCGGCGGACTCGGCATCGAGTCGGCGACCGCGATGCGGGCGCAGAGCGGGGCCGTACGTCTGAACGCGCTGGTGCGCGGCCTGCCCGGCAGCTCGCCTGTTTCCCTCTTCTGCCACAGCTACGGCTCGGTGCTGTGCGGCCTCGCCGCGCCCGAGCTGCCGGACCGCGTGGCCGACATAGCGGTGGCCGGCAGCCCCGGCATGCGGGTCGCGAAGGCATCCCACCTGCACACGTCCGCGCATGTGTGGGCGATGCGGGACGCGGACGACTGGGTCCAGGACGTGCCGTATCTCGAGGTCGGCGGGCTGGGGCACGGCGAGGACCCGGTGTCTTCGGCGTTCGGGGCGCGCGTGCTGTCGGCGCGCGAGGCGAAGGGACACGGCGGCTACTTCGAGCCGGGTACGGACAGTGTGGCGAACTTCGCCGAGATCGGAGTTGGCGCATATGACTCCGTGCAGTGCGCGGACGATGCCGAGGCCTGTCGGGTGGGTTTGTCCGACACGGCGTCGGCCGGACGCGCGTAGAAGCACAGGAATTGCGGTCTGCGCGGGGTGGCGACGGAGGAGCACGTGCCGCATACGATGAGCCGCATGGGTGACGTACTGGCCGGATTTCATGCCGCCTGGGAGTTCGAGTCCGACTCCGTGCTCATCCGTTACGAACGCGGGATTCGAACACCCAAGCTGTTTCAGGCGCTTGGGGAACGCCGGGTGCCGCTGGAGGCGATCGCCGGGGTGACGCTGACTCCGGGCAGGCGCGGGACGGTCGTGCTGCGCGTCGAACTGCGGCCCGGTGCCGATCCGTTGATGGAGGCGGCCGCCGGGCAGCTGAAGGAGGGCGGCGATCCGTATCGGCTGGTGCTGCCTGCCGAGCGGGAGACCCTGGCCGAGTACTACGCCGACGAGTTGCGGGCGCAGCTGAAGGCGTCGGGCGCGGCGGACGAGTTCCTCGTGGACGCGCCGGAAGTGCCGTTGTCGTTCAAGGCGTACGACGGGAAGGCGTCCTTCGACGGCGAGAACGTGCGCTTCAGGTGGTTCTGGACCGGAGCCTCGTCGGCGAAGTGGAAGGCGGGGGATCAGAGCTTTGCCGTCGCCGAGTTGAGCGGGGTCGAGTGGCGGTCACCGGAAGTCTTCGAGGGGCATCTGCGGTTGCTGCGGCGGGACTCCGTGGACGACCAGCCCGCGCAGGTCGATCATGATCCGGCGGCTGTGGTGTTCGGGCTGGGGTACGGGCCGGTGCACGAGTCGTTGCCGTTCGCTGCGGCGGTGTTGTCCGCGGTGCGGGACCGCTCCGCGGGGGACGCGGCTGTCCCGGCTGCGGCTGTGCCGCGCCGGGATCCTGCCGACATCGCCGAGCGGATTCGTCACCTCGGGGAGTTGCATCAGGCCGGGTTGGTGACGGATGAGGAGTTCTCGTCCAAGAAGGCTCAGTTGTTGGCGGAGTTGTAGGGCCAGCTCGTCTGCCGGGTTCTGCTGTTCGGCGGGTGCGGGCCCGATGTGGCTGGTCGCGCAGTTCCCCGCGCCCCTGACGGCGTTGCGGCTCCCGGCGCCTTCAAAGGCGCACTCACTCCCCGCCGGCCAAGGACGTACTCACTCCCTGCCCGCGGACGTGAAGGACATGTCCGTGTAGCGGTTGCCGGAGACCTTCGCCGCGATCGGCTCCAGCAGGGCCAGCTCCTCCTCGCCCAGCACGATCCTTGTCGCCGCCGCGTTCTCCGCCACCCTGGCCGGCTTGCGTGTGCCCGGGATCGGGACGATCGGCAGGCCGTGGACCGAGGCTCGTTGCTGCACCCAGGCCAGCGCGATCTGGCCGAGGGTGGCGCCGTGGGCCTCGGCGACCGTGCGGATCGGGTCCAGGAGTGCGGCGTTGGCCGCCGCGTTCTCGCCGGTGTAGCGGGGCTGTTGGCGGCGGAAGTCACCGGCCGTCAGGTCCTCGGCCTTGGCGAACGAGCCGGTGAGGAAGCCGCGGCCCAGCGGGGAGTAGGGGACCAGGGTCACGCCCAGGTCGCGGGCTGCCGGGACCACGCTCGCCTCGATGTCCCGGCTGAACAGGGACCACTCCGACTGCACGGCCGCGATGGGGTGGACGGCGTGGGCGGCGCGCAGTTCCGTCGCCGTCACCTCGCTCAGGCCCAGGTGCTTGACCTTGCCCTCGCGGACCAGTTCCGCCATGACGGCGACGGTCTCCTCCAGAGGAACGTCCACGTCACGGCGGTGCATGTAGTAGAGGTCGATCGCCTCGACGTCGAGGCGCTTGAGGCTCGCCTCGATGCACTGGCGGATGTAGGGCGTGTCGTTGCGGATGATCCGCTTCGTGGGGTCGTCGGGGTGAATCGCCAGGCCGAACTTGGTGGCGATGACGACCTCGTCGCGGTGCGCCTTGAAGAAGGGGGCGAGGAACTTCTCGTTCTCGCCGGCGCCGTACGCGTCCGCCGTGTCGTACAGCGTGACGCCCAGTTCGAGTGCCCGCTCCAGGGTCGCCCTGGACTCGCCCGCGTCGGAGGGGCCGTACCCGAAGTTCATGCCCATGCAGCCGAGGCCCTGGACCCCCACCTCGGGGCCCTGCGCGCCGAGTCGTGCTGTCGCGATCCTGCTGTCCGTCATCCGGCCTGCTCCGCCTTCTCCTGCTCGTACGTGTCCTGCTTGTACGTGTCCTGCTTGTACGTGTCCTGCTTGTACGTGTCCTGCTCGTACAGACGGCCCGCGTCCGCGTAGAAGCTGATCTTCCGGTCGAGCACGGCCAGCGTGTCCTGGAGCTCGGCGATCCGGGCGAGGACGTCGCGGCGGGTGGTCTCCAGGAGCTCGAAGCGCGCGCCGAACGTGTGGTCGCCCTCGCGCACCAGCTCGGCGTACCGGACCATGTCGGCGACCGGCATGCCGGTCAGCCGCAGCTTGCCGACGAGGTCGAGCCAGTCCAGGTCACGGTTGCTGTAGCGGCGCTGACCCGTGTGCGAGCGGTCGATGTGCGGCATGAGGCCGATCCGCTCGTACCAGCGCAGGGTGTGGGCCGTCAGGCCGGTGAAGGCGACGACCTCGCTGATCGTGTAACTGTCCTGGCCCGCCGGCCGCCGGTGCGGATGCGGCGGGGCGGCACAACTGTCGGTCCTGGTGCTCGTGGTCTCCATCACCGTCATGCGTTCCACGCTATGGCCTTGGAGTGCGCTCCAAGCAAGCGGAAACGGTAAGAAAACCGCGGGACATGGCGTGATCAGCGTGGTTAGCGTGCGGGGCATGAGTCTCGTACGCCGTGCCCTGCCCGAGGACGCCGCCGAAGTGCTGCGGCTGCGTCAGGTGATGATCGACTCGCTGGCCCGGACGGCCGGGGCGACTCAGTGGCACGGGGAGGCGCTGCCGACGCTGCGGGCCAGGCTCGCCGAGCCTCAGGGAGACTTCGCGGCGTTCGTCGTCGATCACCCCGAGCGGCCGGGGACGCTGGCCGCGCTGGTGGCGGGGACGCTGGAGTACCGGATCGGCCGGGCCGGCCACCCGCACGGGATGATCGGGTACGTCTTCAGCGTCGCCACCGACCCGGACGCCCGGCGCCGCGGGTACGCGCGCGCGTGCATGGAGGAGCTGCTCGACTGGTGCCGCGAACGGGGTGCCAGTCACGTCATGCTCACCGCGTCCGCCGACGCCGAGCCGATGTACACGGCACTCGGCTTCACCCGGGACTCGGACCCCTCGATGCGGCTCTACCTGTGAGCGGCTTAGGCTCACAGGCATGTCGCTGAGCAGCCTCGCACTGATCGATAACTGGCCGGTTCCCTCCGCCGCGGCGGGTGTCGTACGGGCGGACGGCACGGTCCTGGGTACGCACGGCCCGGTCGCGCACCGCTTCCCGCTGGCCTCGGTCACCAAGCCGCTGGCCGCCTACGCGGTCCTCGTCGCGTACGAGGAAGGGGCCGTCGAGCTCGACGAACCGGCCGGGCCGCAGGGCTCGACGGTGCGGCATCTGCTCGCGCACACCTCGGGGCTGGCCTTCGACGAGCACCGGGTGACGGCCCCGCCCGGGGAGCGGCGGCTGTACTCGAATGCCGGGTTCGAGCAGCTCGGAGACCATGTGGCCAAGGCGACGGACATCCCGTTCGGGGAGTATCTGCGGCAGGCGGTGCTGGAGCCGCTGGGCATGACGGCCACGTCGCTGGAGGGCTCCCCGGCGAAGGACGGGGTGTCGACGGTCGAGGATCTGCTGCGGTTCGCGGCGGAGGTGCAGGCGCCGCGGCTGCTGGACCCGCGGACGGTGGCGGCGGCGATGACCGTGCAGTACCCGGGGACGAAGGGTGTGCTGCCGGGGTACGGGCACCAGAACCCGAACGACTGGGGGCTCGGCTTCGAGATCCGGGACGGCAAGTCGCCGCACTGGACGGGTTCGGCGTCCTCGCCGCGCACCTTCGGGCACTTCGGTCAGTCGGGCACGTTCCTGTGGATCGACCCGGACGCCGGGGCGGCCTGCGTCGCGCTGGCGGACCGGGCGTTCGGGCCGTGGGCGGCCGAGGTCTGGCCCGGCTTCACGGACTCGGTTCTCGCCGAGCTGTAGTCCCGTCCGCCGCGAGGGCCTCGCCCTCCCCTTCGGTGTCGATGTGCGGCAGCAGCCGGTCCAGCCAGTGGGGCGTCCACCAGGCGTGCGGGCCCAGCAGCGTCATCACGGCGGGCACCATGAGCAGCCGGACCACCGTGGCGTCGATGAGCACACTGACGGCGAGGCCCAGCCCCAGCATCTTGACCACGATGTTGTCGCTGATGATGAACGCCGCGAAGACGCTCACCATGATCAGCGCGGCGCAGGTGATGACGCGTGCGGTGATCTCCAGCGCGTGGGCGACCGAGTCCTTCGCGTTCCCGGTGCGCAGCCAGGCCTCGTGCACGCGGGACAGCAGGAAGATCTCGTAGTCCATGCTGAGCCCGAAGATGATGGCGAACATCATCATCGGCACATAGCTCTCGATGGGCACCTTCCCGTGGACGCCCAGTGCGGGCCCGCCCCAGCCCCACTGGAACACGGCGACGACGACGCCGTACGAGGCCGCGATCGACAGGACGTTGAGGACGGCCGCCTTCACGGCGACGAGCAGGCCGCGGAAGACCGCGAGGACGATCAGGAAGGCGAGGCCGACCACGACGGCGATGATCACCGGCAGCCGCTGGGCGATGATGTCGCGGAAGTCGACCTGGACGGCCGTCGTCCCGGTGACGTAGCCCTTGGCATCGGTGCCGGAGGCGGCGTCGGGGAGGGTGTGGTCGTAGAGCCGGTTCGTGAGGTTGGTGGTGTCCTTGTTCTGCGGGGACACCGACGAGTAGACCGTGCCGACCAGGACGTCGCCGTCCTGCGTCGGCATCAGCGGGCTGACGAAGGACGTCCCGGGCTCGTCGTTCAGGGCCTGCTGGATCTTCGAGGCCAGGTCCGAGCGCTGCGAGTCCGGTACGGAGGTCTGGTCGACGACGACGGTGAGCGGCCCGTTGGAGCCGGCGCCGAACGCGTCGGTCATCAGATCGAAGGCCCGCCGGTCGGTGAAGGACTTGGGGTCGGCGCCGTCGCCGATGTGGCCGAGTTGGATCGAGAAGACGGGGATGGCCAGCACCGCGACGGTGACGACGCCGGCGGACAGGTACCGCCACGGATGGTGCTCGACGCGCTTGGCGTAGCGGTGCCAGGTCCCCTCGGACGTGTCGCTGCCGGCCTCGGTCTCGGCGATGGGCTTGCGCACATGCCAGCGGTCGATGTTGCGGCCGATCAGCCCCAGCAGGGCCGGGACCAGGGTCAGCGCGCCCAGGACGGCGGAGACGACCGTGACGGCCGCGGCGACGCCGAGCAGGCCGATGAAGCTCACGCCGGACACCCACAGGCCCATGAGGGCGACGATCACCGTGGTGCCGGAGACCAGGACCGCGCGTCCGGAGGTGGCGGCGGCGTGGCCGGCGGCGTGCACAGGGTCGGCGCCGTCCATGAGGTTCTGCCGGTGCCGGGTGAGCAGGAAGAGGGCGTAGTCGATGCCGACACCCAGGCCGATCATCGTGGCCAGGGTGGGCGAGACCGTGGCGAAGGTGAACGCGAGGGCAAGCAGTCCGAGGCAGGCCAGGCCGCCGACCACCGCGATCAGTGCGGTGACCAGGGGAAGTCCGGCGGCGAGCACACTGCCGAAGCCGATCAGCAGGACGACGATGGCCACCGCGAAGCCGATCAGCTCGCTGATCCGGTCGTTGCCGGCGGGACGGGCCAGCTCGCCGAGCGATCCGCCGTACTCGACGTCGACGCCGGCCTGTCTGAGCGGCTCCACAGCGCTGTCGACGCCGTTCAGGTAGCTCTCGCCGAGAAGGGAGGGCTGTTCGTTGAAGCGGATGGTGATGTAGCCGGTCTGCCCGTCCGAGGACAGCGGCCCGACCTTCGAGGAGGTGGCCTCAAGCGGGTTCTGCACCGACAGCACCTTCGGCAGCTTCTCCAGGTCGGCGACGGCGGTCGACATCTGCGAGCTGACCGAGGTCAGGGACTTGTCCGCGTCGTGCATGACGATCTGGCTGCTGTAGCCGCCGGCCTGCGGATCATGCTCCTTGAGGACGTCCAGGCCCTCCTCGGACTGCACGTCGGACAAGGCGAAGTTGTTCTCGTACTCCCCGCCGTGGATGTGGTTGAGAGCCTGGAGCACGCCGAGCGCCACGACCCAGGCGACGATCACGATCACGAAGTGGTGGGCGCACCACTCACCGAGCCGTCGCAGTCCCCCGGCCCGGGTCCGGTCCTGTCCCCCTGCTGCTCTGCCTTTTGCCATGGCCCCCGGCTCTTCTCTGCCGAGCGAGTGTCGGACCCCTTCATTTGAAGTCCCTGGGATCACTCCGGCATCCCGAGCCCCGCACCTACTGGGCCATTGGGGCCATCTCCCACACCAGCAGTTCCGCCGCGGTCACCGCGACGGCCTCCACGTCCTTGGCGTCCGTGATGCGCCCCGCGTCGCCGGCGCCCAGCTCCTCGCCGTCCAGGCGCACGTCGCCGCGCACGACATGCACGTACAGGAACGCCCCGTCCGGCACCGCCGTCCGCTCCCCCGCCCCCAGCCGCCGCACATGGAGCATCGCGCCCGCCTCCGGGACGGCGTACGGCGTCGAGTCCGCGATGCCATGGACGATCTCGTACGCCGGGTCGCCGCCCGGCGTCAGCGGGGCCAGCCAGGTCTGGATGAAGGTGAGGGGCGTGCCCGCGTCGTTGCGTTCGACGTGCCGTACGCCGCCCGCCGAGCTCAGCCGCTGGACGTCCCCGGGGCCGACCCGGGTCTCGTGGCCCGTGGAGTCGCGGTGGGTCAGTTCGCCCTCGACGACCCAGGTCACGATCTCGGTGTGGCTGTGGGGGTGCTCGTCGAAGCCGGCGCCGGGGGCGAGCCGCTCCTCGTTGCAGGCGATCAGCGCGCCGAAGCGGAGGTTGTCGGGGTCGTAGTGCGGGCCGAAGGAAAAGGCGTGGCGTGACTCGATGCCCGCTGCCGGATCCCCTCCGGGATAGCGCTCCGCGGCGCGCCGTACGTCCATCACGGGCACCACGGTAGCCCTGCCGGGCGGCCGGGCACGGCTAAGTGCCCACCAAGGCTCACTGTGCCGACGCGGAGGCCCGATGGGTCGAGCACGATCGCCGTCCCGACACCGGCTGAGGCGCCCCGGAGGCGACCGAGCCATCAAGCACAACCCCCCTCTGGCACGCACTCGCGTCCGGATAAGGCAGTCTTGTCCCCGTGCCCGAACCCGTATCCCGAAAGTCCGAACCCGCCGCGCGCGACGTCCACCAGCACGCAGCGACCCTGAAGCGGCTCGAGAAGTCCTCCGGATCGCTCGCCGCGCAGGCCATCACGCGGATGGACGAGACGCTGCCGTGGTACCGGGCCATGCCCCCGGAGAACCGTTCCTGGATCGGCCTCGTGGCCCAGGCCGGTATCGCCGCCTTCACCGAGTGGTTCCGGCATCCCGACGCGCCCCAGGCGATCTCCACCGACGTCTTCGGGACCGCCCCGCGCGAGCTGACCCGCGCGATCACCCTGCGCCAGACCGTCGAGATGGTGCGCACGACCATCGAGGTCATGGAGTCGGCCATCGACGAGGTCGCCGCTCCCGGCGACGAGAGCGTGCTGCGGGAGGCCCTGCTCGTCTACGCCCGGGAGATCGCCTTCGCCACCGCCCAGGTCTACGCCCAGGCCGCCGAGGCGCGCGGTGCCTGGGACGCGCGCCTGGAGTCGCTCGTCGTGAACGCCGTGCTCAGCGGCGAGGCCGACGAGGGAGCCGTGTCACGGGCCGCCGCACTCGGGTGGAACTCGCCCGAGCATGTGTGCGTGGTGCTCGGGACGGCGCCCGACGGGGACAGCGAGCTGACGGTCGAGGCCATCCGGCGGGCCGCCCGGCACGCGAAGCTCCAGGTGCTGACCGGGGTGCTCGGGGACCGGCTGGTCGTCATCGCGGGCGGCAGCGACAGCCCGCTCGCGGTCGCCAAGTCGCTGATCGGGCCGTATGCCGCGGGTCCCGTCGTCGCCGGGCCCGTCGTACCTGATCTGCTGGCCGCCACGCGGTCCGCACAGGCCGCGGCGGCCGGGCTGAAGGCGTGTACCGCCTGGCAGGACGCCCCGCGGCCGGTCCTGGCGGACGATCTGCTTCCGGAGCGTGCCATGGCGGGCGATCCCAGTGCGCGCGAGCAGTTGGTGGAGGAGATCTACAGACCGCTGGAGGAGGCCGGGTCGGCGCTTCTGGAGACGCTTTCCGTCTATCTCGAACAGGCGAGCAGTCTGGAGGGCGCCGCGCGGATGCTGTTCGTGCATCCCAACACCGTGCGCTACCGGCTTCGACGTGTGACTGACGTCACCGGCTGGTCGCCGTCCGATGTACGCTCCGCGTTCACTTTGCGGATCGCGCTGATCCTGGGGCGTCTGGTCGACGGCGATCTCCAGCTCTAGGCTTTTGTCGGGGGCCCACAAAACGCCCCCGTGTTCTTCGTCCTTGTCCTCACGGGCGGCCGTGCCCGTCCCCAAGAGAGAGTGTGAGAGTGCTCGTACTCGTCGCTCCCGGCCAGGGCGCCCAGACGCCCGGCTTCCTGACCCCCTGGCTCGAACTCCCCGGTGTCCGCGGTGCCCTCGAGGCATGGTCCGACGCCGTGCAGCTCGACCTCGTCCGCTACGGCACCGAGGGCGACGCGGAGGAGATCCGCGACACCTCGGTCGCCCAGCCGCTGCTGGTGGCTGCCGGGCTGGCCTCCGCGTACATGCTCTTCGACGACCCCGCCGAGCTGCCCCGGAAGGTCGGCGCGATCGCCGGGCACAGCGTCGGCGAGCTGACCGCCGCCGCCCTCGCCGGAGTGCTCCCCGACGAGGAGACCGTCCGGCTCGTCCGCGCTCGTGGCCTGGCCATGGCCGAGGCCGCCGCGATCACCGAGACCGGCATGTCGGCGCTGCTCGGCGGCGACCCCGAGGTCAGCGTCGCGCACCTGGAGAAGCTGGGCCTGACCCCGGCGAACATCAACGGCGCCGGGCAGATCGTGGCCGCCGGCACCATGGAGCAGCTCGCCGCGCTGAACGAGGACAAGCCCGAGGGCGTGCGCAAGGTCGTGCCGCTGAAGGTGGCCGGTGCCTTCCACACGCACCACATGGGCCCCGCCGTCGAGAAGCTCGCCGAGGCCGCCAAGGAGCTCGTCCCCGGCGACCCGCGGCTCACCTACGTCTCCAACAAGGACGGCAAGGCGGTCGCCACCGGCACCGAGGTGCTGGAGCGGCTCGTCGGGCAGGTCGCCAACCCGGTCCGCTGGGACCTGTGCATGGAGACCTTCAAGGAGCTCGGCGTCACGGCCCTGATCGAGGTGTGCCCGGGCGGCACGCTGACCGGTCTGGCCAAGCGCGCGCTGCCGGGTGTGAAGACCCTGGCCCTCAAGACCCCCGACGACCTGGACGCTGCTCGCGAGCTCATCGCAGAGCACGCCTGACAAGGAGCCCTGAGCATGGCGAAGCTGAAGCCCAGCAAGGGCGCCCCGTACGCGCGCATCCTCGGCGTCGGCGGGTACCGTCCGACCCGGGTCGTGCCCAACGAGGTGATCCTGGAGAAGATCGACTCGTCCGACGAGTGGATCCGTTCGCGCTCCGGCATCGAGACGCGGCACTGGGCGAACGACGAGGAGACCGTCGCCGCGATGTCGATCGAGGCGTCCGGCAAGGCGATCGCCGACGCGGGGATCGCCGCCGAGCAGATCGGCGGCGTCATCGTCTCGACCGTGTCGAACTTCCGGCAGACCCCGGCCGTCGCCACCGAGATCGCCGACAAGCTCGGCACGAACAAGGCAGCCGCCTTCGACATCTCGGCCGGCTGCGCGGGCTTCGGCTACGGCCTGACCCTCGCCAAGGGCATGATCGTCGAGGGTTCCGCCGAGTACGTCCTCGTCATCGGCGTGGAGCGCCTGTCCGACCTCACCGACCTGGAGGACCGTGCGACGGCCTTCCTGTTCGGCGACGGCGCCGGGGCGGTCGTGGTCGGTCCCGCCCAGGAGCCGCACATCGGTCCGACGGTGTGGGGCTCGGAGGGCGACAAGTCCGAGACGATCAAGCAGACGGTGCCGTGGGACCAGTTCCGGATCGGCGATGTCTCCAAGCTTCCGCTGGACAGCGAGGGCAACGTCAAGTTCCCCGCGATCACGCAGGAGGGCCAGGCGGTGTTCCGCTGGGCCGTGTTCGAGATGGCGAAGGTGGCCCAGCAGGCGCTGGACGCGGCCGGAATCACCTCGGACGACCTGGACGTCTTCATTCCGCACCAGGCCAACGAGCGGATCATCGACTCGATGGTGAAGACACTGAAGCTGCCGGAGCACGTCACGGTCGCCCGCGACGTACGCACCACCGGCAACACCTCGGCCGCCTCGATTCCGCTCGCGATGGAGCGGCTCCTGGCGACCGGTGAGGCGAAGAGCGGCGACACCGCACTAGTCATCGGATTCGGGGCGGGTCTCGTTTACGCCGCCACGGTCGTTACTCTCCCCTAGGCACTCCGTGCCGGATCATGCGAGCCGGCACGGGAAAACGCACCACCTGCCGCTGCTGCGGCGGGCGCGCCAAACCCTCTGAAGAACCTGAACAACAACGAAGGAGCGCCAAGATGGCCGCCACTCAGGAAGAGATCGTCGCCGGTCTCGCCGACATCGTGAACGAGATCGCCGGCATCCCGGTTGAGGACGTCCAGCTGGACAAGTCCTTCACCGACGACCTGGACGTCGACTCGCTGTCCATGGTCGAGGTCGTCGTCGCCGCCGAAGAGCGCTTCGACGTGAAGATCCCGGACGAGGACGTCAAGAACCTCAAGACCGTGGGCGACGCGACCGACTACATCCTCAAGCACCAGGGCTGATCCCCTGATCAGGCCCCAGGGCTGACTGCCCCGCCACCCGGCGGTGGCGCCGCTGAATCCTCGTATCCGTTGGAGAAAGAATTCCCGTGAGCTCGACCAATCGCACCGTGGTCGTCACCGGTATCGGCGCAACCACACCGCTGGGTGGCGACGCAGCCTCTACCTGGGAGGGCCTGATCGCCGGACGTTCCGGTGTCAAGCCCCTGGAGCAGGACTGGGCCGCCGACCAGGCGGTCCGTATCGCCGCGCCGGTCGCGGTGGAGCCGACCGAAGTCATCCCGCGGCCGCAGGCCCGCCGACTGGACCGCTCGGCGCAGTTCGCGCTGATCGCCGCGCAGGAGGCCTGGAAGGACGCCGGCTTCGAGGCGAAGGCCGGGGAGGACGCCACTGTCGACCCGGACCGCCTCGGTGCTGTCATCGCCTCCGGCATCGGCGGCGTGACGACCCTGCTCGACCAGTACGACGTGCTCAAGGAGAAGGGCGTCCGCCGCGTCTCCCCGCACACCGTCCCCATGCTGATGCCGAACAGCCCGTCCGCGAATGTGGGTCTGCTGGTGGGCGCCCGCGCGGGTGTGCACACGCCGGTCTCCGCCTGTGCGTCGGGCGCCGAGGCCATCGGCTACGCCATCGAGATGATCCGCTCCGGCCGCGCCGACGTCGTCGTCGCGGGTGGCACGGAGGCGGCGATCCACCCGCTGCCGATCGCCGCGTTCGGCAACATGATGGCGATGTCCAAGAACAACGAGAACCCGCAGGGTGCGTCGCGTCCCTACGACATCGCCCGCGACGGCTTCGTCCTCGGTGAGGGCGCCGGCGTGATCGTCCTGGAGTCCGCCGAGCACGCGGCCAAGCGCGGTGCCCGCGTGTACGCAGAGGCGGTCGGGCAGGGCATCTCGGCCGACGCGCACGACATCGTGCAGCCGGAGCCCGAGGGCCGCGGCATCTCGCACGCGCTGCAGAACCTGCTGGACCGCAACGACCTGAACCCGGCGGAGATCGTGCACGTCAACGCGCACGCGACGTCGACGCCGGCCGGTGACATCGCCGAGCTCAAGGCGCTGCGGAAGGTGTTCGGCGACGACGCCGACCACATGGCGGTGTCCGCGACGAAGTCGATGACCGGGCATCTGCTCGGTGGCGCCGGTGGCGTCGAGACGGTGGCGACGGTGCTCGCGCTGTACCACCGGGTCGCTCCGCCGACCATCAACGTCGAGAACCTCGACCCGGAGGCCGAGGCGAACGCCGACGTCGTCCGCGGTGAGGCGCGCAAGCTGCCCGTCGAGGGCCGGATCGCCGCGCTGAACGACTCGTTCGGCTTCGGCGGCCACAACGTGGTGCTGGCGTTCAGGACGGTCTGACTTTCCTGCCGTGAACGGCGAGTGGCCCGCACCCCGGGTTGGGGGCGGGCCACTCGCCGTTTCGTCATCTGCTGTGGGCCGGGTGCGGGCCGGTGGGGGGCTTCTCGCGCAGTTCCCCGCGCCCCTGAAACGCCCGGCGTCGCCGCCCTGCCTCTCTAGACCACCTGGTGGAGCCAGCGGACCGGGGCGCCCTCGCCCGCGTATCTGAAGGGCTCCAGTTCGTCGTCCCACGGCTTCCCGAGCAGCTTGGCGATCTCTGCCTCCAGGTCCGTCTCGCCGTGCTGGGAGCGGGTCAGGGCGGCGCGCAGGCGGTCCTCCGGGATGAGGATGTCGCCGTGGATGCCGGTGACGGCGTGGAAGATGCCCAGGTCGGGGGTGCAGCTGTAGCGCTCGCCCTCGGCGGTGGGGCAGGGCTCGGCCGTGACCTCGAAGCGCAGGAGGTGCCAGCCGCGCAGGGCGGAGGCCAGCTTGGAGGCGGTGCCCGCCTCGGCCTGCCAGGAGAACTCCGAGCGCCAGGTGCCGGGCGCGGCCGGCTGCCGGATCCAGTCGAGGTTGACGCGCGTGCCGAGCACCCCGGCGACGGCCCACTCGACATGCGGGCACAGCGCGCGCGGCGCGGAGTGCACGTACAGAACTCCACGTGTCGTCACCGGGACCTCCGGGCAGAGCGGACATCTTGCGAACTGGCGGACGATAGTGGCCGGGCAGCCACGTTGATGGCGAGGCTACCGTGCGGCGGCGCAAGGAGTGTGACGTACCGTCGGTCCAGGTGCCGGGAAACGCCCGTCATTCACCCGGCAGGACGCTTGTACGGGTGTGAGCCGTTGCATGAGACGGCCGGGAACCCTCGTGCGTTGTTATTGGTTGTGCACCATGACAGGGCCGAGTGAGGGGATGGACCGGGTATGCGGAAGCGGCGGCATCTCTCACGCGCTGTCCTCGCCGCCGTGACCACGGCAGTGCTGGGCGTGGCCGGTTGTGACGCCGTCGGCGGCAACTCCCCGGAGCCGTCCGGCAGCGACGCGCCGAGTGCGCGGCCGAAGCCGACTCCGACCTGGGACCGCAGCCCTGCCTCGGTGGCGGCCGTGGGCGACTCCATCACGACCGGTTTCGACGCCTGTTCGGTCCTGTCGGACTGCCCCGAGGTCTCCTGGGCGACCGGCAGCAGTCCCCGCGTCGACAGTCTCGCCGTCAGGCTGCTGGGCAGGGCGAAGGCGGCGGAGCGGAGCTGGAACTACGCGGTGACCGGGGCGCGGATGGCCGACGTGCCCGGGCAGATGGCGCAGGCGGTGACACGCAGGCCGGAGTTGGTGGCGGTGATGGCGGGGGCGAACGACGCCTGCCGGGACACGACCGCCGCGATGACCTCGGTGGCCGACTTCCGGACGCAGTTCGAGGACGCGATGGGCACGCTGCGCGAAGCGCTGCCGAAGACTCAGGTCTACGTCGCGAGCGTGCCGAATCTGATGCGGCTGTGGGAGCAGGGCCGTACGAGCCCGATGGGTAAGCAGGTCTGGAAGCTCGGCATCTGCCCGTCGATGCTGGGCGACGCCGACTCCCTGACCGCGGCGGCGAACCAGCGGCGCGAGACGGTGCAGGAGCGGGTCGAGGCGTACAACGACGTGCTGGAGCAGGTCTGTGCGAAGGACCGCCGGTGCCGGTTCGACGACGGCGCCGTGTACGAGTTCCGCTTCGGCGGCAAGCAGCTGAGCCAGTGGGACTGGTTCCATCCGAGTGTCAACGGCCAGGCACGGCTTGCCGAGATCGCCTACCGGACCGTCACGAACTAGTGTTTCGCTCATGAGCGAACACTTCGGCACACTTTCCGACGGCACCCCGGTCCATCGCTGGACGCTGGAGCGCGCGGGCCTGCGGGTACGGGTGCTGTCGTACGGCGGGATCGTGCAGTCGCTGGAGGTGCCCGACCGGGAGGGGCACGCCGCGAGCGTGGTGCTGGGGTTCGCCGACCTGGAGGGCTATGTGTCGCACCCGGGGCCCTATCTCGGCGCCCTGATCGGGCGGTACGCGAACCGGATCGCGCACGGCCGCTTCCCGCTGGACGGCCTGACGTACGCGCTCGACCCCAACGACCCGCCCAACTCCCTGCACGGCGGCGCACGCGGCTTCGACAAGCGGGTGTGGGAGATGACGCCGGTCGAGCACGGTGTGCGCCTGAGCCGGGTCAGCCGGCATGGCGAGGAGGGCTTCCCGGGGCAGCTGGAGGTCTCGGCGACCTACACGCTGTCGTCCGACGGAGCGCTGCGTATCGCGTACGAGGCGGTGACGGACGCGCCGACCGTGGTGAACCTGACCAACCACAGCTACTTCAACCTCGCCGGAGCGGGTTCGGGCAGCGCGAGCGGCCATGAACTGCGGCTGGCCGCCTCCCGGTACACCCCGGTCGACGCGGACCTGATCCCGACCGGCGACCTGGACGAGGTCGCGGACACCCGCTTCGACTTCCGCCGGACCAGGAAGGTCGGCGCCGGGTACGACCACAACTTCGTGCTGGACAAGGGGGTGACGGGAACTGCGGAGGAGGTCGCCGAGCTGCACGACCCGTCGACCGGGCGGGCGCTGACGGTGGCGACCACCGAGCCCGGTCTCCAGCTGTACACCGCCGAGCATCTGACCGAGCCCTTCGCCCCGGGCGACGGCATCGCGCTGGAGACCCAGCACTTCCCCGACTCCCCGAACCGGCCGGAGTTCCCGAGCACGGTGCTGCGGCCGGGCGAGGTGTTCCGGTCGGAGACGGTGTACGGCTTCTCCGTCCGCTAGCGGGAGCCCAATCCGCGGCCTGCCCGGGGACGAGCCCCGGCCCGGGCGTCAGGACCGGACCGGGGCTGTTCCTGGGGCACTTCTCCCGCGTCAGACGTTAATCGTCGCCGTCACCCGACGGTCGGCGATCGAGCGGCCCACCTGAATCTCGTACGAACCCTTCACAAACGTCCACGAATTGGTCTGCTCGTCCCACATCTCGAAAGCGCGGCGCGGAAGTTCGATGACGGCCTCGGCCGTCTCGCCGGACCCCGCCGCCACGCCCGCGAATCCGGCCAGCCCGCGCGCCGGGCGGTCGGTGCCGGGCTCGGCCGGCGCCAGGTAGACCTGCACGACCTCGCGCCCCGCACGCTCGCCGGAGTTGCGGAGGCGGACCGTGACCGTGGTCCCCTCGACCTTGACGGACTCGTACGTCCACTCGGTGTAGCCGAGGCCGTGCCCGAAGGGGTACGACGGGACCCGGCCCTCCTTCTCCCAGGCGCGGTAGCCGATGAAGGCGCCCTCGTCGTAAGGGAGTTCGCCCGCCGAGGGCACTACCTGGGTGACCGGGGCGTCGGTCAGGGAGCCCCAGGTGGTGGGCAGCCGGCCGCCGGGCTCGTGGGCGCCGGTGAGGACGTCCGCGAGTGCCGCTCCGGCCTCCTGGCCGGGGAACCAGCCGAGCAGCACCGCGGCGACGTCCTCGCGCCACGGCAGCTCCACCGGGGAGCCGGAGTTGACGACCACGACGGTGTTGGGGTTGGCGGCGGCGACGGCGCGGACCAGGTCGTCCTGGTGGCCGGGCAGGGTGAGGTCCGTGCGGTCGAAGCCCTCGGACTCCACGCGGTCGGTGGTGGCGACCACGACGACGGCCGTGTCGGCGGTGCGGGCGGCCTCGACTGCTTCGGCGATCAGCTCGTCGGGGTCGCGCTGCGGCTCCTGGTGCGCGAGGGTGAAGCCGACGACCCTCAGCGGGGCGCCCTCGGGGAACTCGACGACGTGGGTGAGGGAGACCTCGACCGGTGCGCCGGCGGTGAGTTCGGGCTGGGCGCGGGGGACGGGAGCGCCGAAGAAGGCGGCGAAGGGGTCCTCCTTGGCGGGGCGCTCGACGTCGTCGTAGTACGTCGTGCCGTCGATCGTGAGCCTGAACGCGCCGATGCCCTTGATGCCGAAGGTGTGCGGGCCGGTGTCGCGCGGGGTGAAGGTGCCGGTCAGCTCGACGGTGCGCAGGGTCTCGTGGGTCACGCCCTCGGGGAGGTCGCCGCCCATCCACTGGATGTGGCCGTTGGGGGCGGAGCCGGTGCCGATGACGTTCCCGTCGGCGTCCCGGCACACGGCCCGCAGTTCGAAGCCCTTGTCGGCGATGCCGAGTTCGGTGTTCGGGTCGGCGCCGACGGCGTAGGTGAGCGTGCCCTCGGGGAGGGCGGCGGTGAGGCCGTCGAGCGGGGAGACGATCCGGTCGGGGAAGACGGTGGCGGAGCCGCCGCCCAGGACCCGGGCGTCCCGGGCTGCGGCGCCGATCAGCGCGACGGTGGCGTTCGGCCGCAGCGGGAGGGCGCCGGCCTGGTTGCGGACCAGGACGAAGGAGCGGCGGGCGATCTCGCGGGCGAGTTCGGGGCCGTCGACGCTCTCGGGGTACTCGGTGACGACGGGTTCGGCACCGTCGAGGATGCCGACACGGGCGGCGAGCCGCAGGACGTTGCGCACGGCGTCGTCGACCTTGGCCTCGGTCACCTTCCCGTCCCGTACGGCCTGGGCGAGGGGCTCGCCGTACACGGTCTGCGGGCCGGGCATGGCGACGTCGAGGCCGCCCTCAATGGCGCCGACGGTGGACCGGGCGGCCATCCAGTCGGAGACGTTGTAGCCGTCGAAGCCCCATTCCCCGCGCAGGACTTCGTTCACGAGGTACTGGTGCTCGCTCATCGTCGTGCCGTTGACCGTGTTGTAGGCGGTCATGATGCCCCAGGGGTGGGCGTTTTCGACGATGATCTCGAAGGGCGCCAGATACAGCTCGCGCAGGGCGCGTTCGGA
Source organism: Streptomyces sp. NPDC107528 (assembly GCF_055639295.1). Classification (NCBI taxonomy): domain Bacteria; kingdom Bacillati; phylum Actinomycetota; class Actinomycetes; order Kitasatosporales; family Streptomycetaceae; genus Streptomyces; species Streptomyces sp. NPDC107528. Next base: position 294,379 of record NZ_JBVKAV010000002.1, on the reverse strand, counting down.
GACGAGGTTGTTGACGGTGAAGCGCTCGGTCTCGGCGTCGTTGGCGACGAAGTGCTTCACGGTGGTGCCGACACCGCCGGACTGGACGCCGTTCACATAGCCCGCGCCGATGGTCCCCGTCAGGTAGGGGTCCTCGCTGTAGGCCTCGAAGTGGCGGCCGCCGAGCGGGGAGCGGTGGAGGTTGACGGTGGGGGCGAGCAGCACGTGGACGCCCTTGCGGCGGGCCTCCTGGGCGAGGAGGGTCCCGGCACGGCGGGCCAGGTCCGGGTCCCAGGTGGCGGCGAGGGCGGTGGGCGAGGGCAGCGCGACGGACGGGTCGTCGGCGGTCCAGTGCACGCCCCGCACACCGATCGGGCCGTCGGACATGACGAGGGACTTCAGGCCGATCTCGGGCAGTGCGGGCAGGGTCCAGGTGTCCTGGCCGGAGAGCAGCCGCGCCTTCGCGTCGAGGTCGAGCGCGGCGAGGGCGGCCTCGACAGCCGCCTCGCGTGCTTCGTCGGCCTGAGTACGGGTTCCCGCCATCGCGGTTCCTCCTCGTTGAGTCCGGACTGTGCCTCCATCCTGCATCGGCTACCTGTAGACCGGTAGGTTTCGTTATCTTGCTGTTATATTATGGGTACGACGATGCCGTACGGTGACGCCATGAACGCCAGGGTCAGAAGCGAGGAGCGCCGCGCCGAAATCGTCCGGGCGGCCCTTGAGGTGATCGCCGAGCGCGGTTACCGGGGGGCGAGCCTCGCCGCGGTGGCCGAGCGGGTCGGGCTCACCCAGCAGGGGCTGCTGCACTACTTCCCGACCAAGGACGCGCTGCTCGTCGCGGTGCTCCAGGAGCGGGACCAGTGGGACGCCGTACCCGACACCCGGTGGCGCGTCGACCTGCTCGCCTCGCTCGTCGAGTACAACGCGATGCGGCCCGGCATCATCCAGACCTTCTCGGCGCTGCTCGGCGAGAGCGTCACCGAGGGGCACCCCGCGCGCGAGTACTTCACCGAGCGCTACACGCGCGTGCGGGCGAGCATGGCGGAGGTCCTGCGCGTCGAGTACGGCGACCGGCTGCCGAACGGGCTGACACCGGAGCGTACGGCGCCCCTGCTGGTCGCCGTCATGGACGGATTGCAGTACCAGTGGCTCCTGGACCCGGAGTCGGTGGACATGCCGGGCGCGTTCCGCGACTTCCTCAGCCTGCTGGGCGAGGACGCGGACTGAGGGCGGCGACGACCTCTACCTCCACGCGGGCCTGAGGCCTGAACAGCCTCGGCACCTCGAAGGTCATGCTGGTGGGCGGGGTGCCGGCGAGGAACTGCCGCCGTACGGTGCCGTATTCGTCCAGGGTGCCGATGTCGGTGAGACAGGTGCGGATGTTGATGACGTCCGCCAGCGTGGCGCCATGCGCCTTGAGCAGGGCGGCGATGGTCTCGAAGATGCCGCGGGTCTGCTCGGCGACCGTGGCGCCCTCGGCGATCTGCCCGGAGAGGAACAACAGCGCGCTGCCGTCGGCGTGTTCGACGCGGGCGACCTGGGAGTAGTAAGGGCTCAGGGGCTGGGGTGCGGAGGGCGGGTTGTCGACGGTGATCTGCATGCCGTCGACGCTAGGTGCGGGCTTGCGATGCGACAAGCGAATGTCCAGCATGGCTGCCATGTCGAAACAGCATGAGTATCAGCAGGAGACTCAGCTTGAGTTCCCCGAGGTCTCCACTGTGTGGCTGAGGGCGTTCCTGGAGGTCGCCCGGCTCGGTTCCTTCACCGGCGCCGCCCGGACCCTCGGGTGGACGCAGTCGGCGGTGTCCCGCCAGATCTCCACGCTGGAAGGGGCTCTGGGCGGGGCCCCGCTCTTCGACCGGCTCCCGCGGGGCGTACGGCTCACCGAGGCCGGGCGGGTTCTCGTGCCGTACGCCGAGGCGATCGCGGAGTCGTTGCACGGGGCCGTGCGGGAGCTGGCCGCGCTGCGTGAAGTGGCGGGCGGACGGCTGCGGTTCGGTGCCTTCGCCACGGCCGACGCGGGGCTGGTGCCGCAGGCACTGGCCGCCTTCCGCGCCGCGCACCCTCGCGTCCGGGTCACCCGCGAGGAGGGCTTCACCCCGGCCCTCCTGGACCGGCTCACCGCGGGCCACCTCGACCTCGCGGTCGTCTCGACCACGGGCCGCGCCCCGCTGGAGGCGTACGAACTCCACCACCTCCTCGACGAGTCCCTGTACGTCGCCGTCCCCGCCGGTCATCCGCTGGCCGGCAGCGAACCCGTCCGGCTCGGCCGGCTCGCCGATGCCGAATGGATCTCCGGCAGCTCCCGCCCCGAGGGCACCCTCCTCGACGTGGCCCTGCGGCAGGGCTTTCGGCCACGTGTGGCGCACGTCGTCGGCGAGTGGACCGCCAAGCAGGGGTACGTCGCCGCCGGCCTCGGAGTGGCGCTGGTCCCGGCGCTGGCCGCGGCGTCCGTGCGCCCGGACGTCCGGCTGGTACCGGTGCTGGACGAGGGCGGGCCGGCGCGTGCGGTGTACGCGGCGACGGTGCGGGGGCGGTCACCGGTGCCGGCTGCGGAGGCGTTCGTGGGGGCGCTGCGGGAGGCGGCGGCGCCGGTGGGGGTGCCGGCGCGCGCCACGGGCTAGTCCACACCATGGCGTAGTCCCCTCCCGCCACGCGATACTTCCGGCGTCCCGCACGACGCAGCGCTCTGCCTCACCCCCCACCGTGACGGAAGGACCGTAATTCCCTTGAATTCCATACGTGTTCGGATCGGCGTCCTCTCAGTGGCCGTGCTGGCCGGACTCTCGGCTCCCACGACAGGAGCTGCCGCCGCCCAGTCCGCGCCCGCGCCGACGTTCGAGGAACAGCGCCTCGACAAGGCCGTACCCCAGGAGATCCTGCGGCGCTCCGGATTCGACGCCGCGGCGGCGGAGTTCGCCGACGATCTGGCCGGCGCGCGCTCCTACGCGCAGGCCCACCGGGTCGTCACACGCGAGGGGTCGGCGCTGTGGCGCAGGGCCGTGGACCGGGCGCAGGGGCGCGGGGCGGCGGGCGGCGATCTGAGCCGGGACGATGATCGGCCGCTGTACTGGGCGCGGTTGTCGATGACGCGGGACGTGCGGACGTGGGAGCCGGCGTTCGGGCTGAGCGACGTCCAGCGGGGTGCTCTCATCGGCGCGTTGGAGCGGGTCTCGCGTGGCCAGACCGACATTCGCCATACGGCCGGTGCGGCCGGGGCGGGCATGAAGCGGATCCTCGTCACCGGGTTCGACCCGTTCACGCTCGACCGGGACATCCGTATCTCCAACCCGTCCGGCGCCACCGCGCTCGCCCTCGACGGCGCGGTGATCGAGACCACGGACGGGCCGGCCCGGGTGGAGACCGCCATGTTCCCGGTGCGGTGGCAGGACTTCGCGGACGGGACGGTGGAGCGGGCGCTGCGGCCGTATCTGAAGCAGGTCGATCTGTTCACGACCGTGAGCCAGGGGCGCGTCGGGCGGTTCGACGTCGAGCGGACCAACGGGGCCTGGCGGGGTGGCTTCCAGGACAACGACAACATCGGGCGGACCGAGACGATCCCCGTCGCCGATCCGGCCTCGCAGCCGCAGTGGACCACGACGACGCTGCCGTACCGGGAGATCGTCGCCGCGAACACGGGGCGGTTCCCCGTGTACGACAACACGAGCGTGACCGAGATTCCTGCGGGCGGCACGACGGCGGTCGTACGGCCGGACGGACCGACTCCGGGCTCCACCGCGCGGGCCGGCGGCGGCGGGGACTACCTCTCCAACGAGATCGCCTACCGGGCGACACTGCTCCGGGACCGGCTCGGGCTGCACGACTCGCTGCCGGGCGGGCATGTGCACACGCCGGTGCTGCAGTTCGGGGCGGGCAACACGGATCCGGCGTCGGGGGCGGTGACTGATCCGGAGTTCGTGCGGAACCGACTGGACATCATCGCGCAGGTGCGGGGGATCTTGAGTGCCGCGGTGGAGGCTACGGAGGGTTCGTAGGCACCCGGCGTCGGGGCGGGCGTCCCTGGGGGCCCCGCGGCCCCCAGACCCCCGCTTCGGCCCTGAACGGGCCTCGTCCTCAAACGCCGGACGGGCTGGTTGGCGCGGGCCGGCCCTTGAACGGGGAGGCGTCTTCCCCGCCGCTCTCCTCCTCCGTCTCCTCCCCCATCAGCTCCCGAGCCATCAGCGTCGCCCCCGCCACCGCGCCCGGCATCAGGAACACCGCGACGAACGGCACCAGGAAGGCTGCTGCGAGGGGGGCTCCGAAGCCCCAGATCAGGGTCTTGCGGGAGCGGAGCATGGTGAGGCGGTCGCGGAGTTCGACGCGGCGGCGCTGGAGGGCGACCGCCGTGAGTTCCTCGGTGAGGAAGAAGCCGGTGACGAAGACGCCGATGACCGGTACGGCCGTCTGGCCGACGACCGGGATGAAGCCGAGGGCGAAGAGCAGGACGCCCCAGAGGGCGGCGCGCAGGACGATCCGCAGGCTGTCGCGGCCCGAGATCCACAGTTCGCGCCAGAGCGGCAGGCCGGACTCGGGAGCCGTGCCGTCGGGAGAGACGTCCCGGTCGACCTTCTCGGAGAGGTTCTCGTAGAAGGGCTGGCCGATCAGCAGGGTGACCGCCGTGAAGGTGATGACGGACAGGAGCAGGCCCAGCGCGAACAGGACGGCCGTGAGGAAGCCGCGGAACAGGCCCTGCCACGGGCTCGACCAGTCGTCCGCGAACGGCGTCGACCAGGACACGAAGTCCTCGCCCCAGAGCGCCAGCCCGACCAGCGCGGCCACGTAGAGCACCATGGTGATCAGGCCCGGGATCAGCCCGAAGCCGTACTGCTTGCCGTGCCGGGCCACCCACCGCTGGCCCCTGAGGAGATACCTGAACCCGGCCCCAAGATCGCGCATGGTTCGCACTCTAGTCGGGCCGTGTCACACGGCAGTCACGGTCGCTTCGGGGCCCGGTCACCGCGGCACCCGCCCCCGCATGGGCCATCCGGGGCATCCGTGACACCAACTCCCTCTTGTTGCGGTTGAGTCGAACAGGTACACCTCGCCGTACCGATCTCAGGAAGTTCCGAGGAGGTACGCGTGCGCACGACGAGAACCGTTCCCGCGAGACCCGTTCCTGCCAGGCCCGTTTCCGCCCGATCCGTTCTGATCACCGCCCTCGCCCTCACCACGGCGGGCTCCCTGCTCCTCACCCCGCACACCGCCGTCGCGGATCCCCAGCCGCCGGGCCACCCCTCGGGCCGCCCCCCGGTCCACCGCGAGGCCGCGCTCGACCGGGAAGCCGCGCGGACGCCCGCGAGCGCCGCCCAGCGGGCCCTCGGCACCGCCGAAGCGCCCTCAGCGGCGATCGCCGACGACAGCCGCGGCTACCCGCGCCGGCAGGTCCTCACGCCCGACCCCGAGAACCCGGCCGACAAGTCCATCAAGCTCGGCCTCACCCCGTACCACGCCATCGCGCCGAAGCTGAACGCCCTCCAGGCCCTCGGCGACCGCGTGAGCGTCGAGGTCGCGGGCCGCTCGGCGGGCGGGCACCGGCTCTACCTCGTCACCGTCACCGCGCCCGAGACCGGCCGCCAGGCCCGCACGCAGGCGCGGATGCGCGAGCTCATCGAGAACGCGCCCGCCCTCGCCGCCAAGTCCCCGGAGGTCAGGAGGAGTTACAAGGCGCCCGTCTTCCTCAACAACAACATCCACGGCAACGAGTGGGAGGGCACCGACGCCAGTCTGAAGCTCATCGAGCGGCTCGCCACCGCCACGGACGCCAGGACGCGCGACCTGCTCGCCCACAGCCGCCTGTACTTCAACATCACCGCCAACCCGGACGGCCGTATCGCCGGAACCCGCGCCAACGCGGGCGGCTTCGACATGAACCGGGACTTCGTCACCGCCTCGCAGCCCGAGACCCGGGCGATGCGGCAGATCATGGTCGACAAGCAGCCGGCCGTCATGCTCGACCTGCACGGCTACGTCAACGGCACCCTCATCGAGCCCACCACTCCCCCGCACGGCGAGAACTACGAGTACGACCTGTTCCTGAAGAACACCTACGCCAACGCCCTGCGCATGGAGGCCGCCGTCAACGGCCTCGGCTACACGCCGGCGAAGGACGGGGTCGAACCCGCGCAGATTCCCTTCCGGGACCAGGAGGAGGGCTGGGACGACTGGCCGCCCATCTTCACCCCGCAGTACGCGGCCTTCCACGGCACGGTCGCCGCGCACACGGTGGAGATCCCGATGCAGGTGAACAACAACGCCTACAACACGCTGCCGCAGGCCGAGCTGCGGCGCCGCTCCGCGATCAACGTCGACGTCGCCGGGGCGGCCCTGCGCGCCACCCTCGACTTCGTCCGGGAACGGCGTACGTCACTCGTCGCCGACCAGATCGAGGTCTTCCGGCGTGGAGCCGCGGGCGCCGCGCAGGTGCCGGTGTCCGAGGAGACCGTCCCGGGCGTCCCCGGCATCGGCCCCGAGGACGTCTACACGACCACCTTCCAGCGCGCCTACGTCATCCCGGCCGGCACCGGCGCCCAGCGCTCGGCGCCTGCCGCCGCCCGCCTCGTCGACCACCTCATCGCCAACGACGTACGGGTCACCCGCGCGGACCGCTCCTTCCGGCTGGGGGGCCGGACGTACGCCAAGGGCTCGTACGTCGTCGACATGCGCCAGCCCAAGCGCGGCCTGGCGAACGTGCTCCTCGCGGACGGGCGGGACATCAGCGACAAGGTCTCGGCGATGTACGACATCTCGGGCTGGAGCCTCGGCCGGCTGTGGGGCGCGGCGGTCGAGACCCTGCCGGGCATGCCCTACGGCGCCGCCCTGCGCCCCGTCCGTGCGGCGGCCCCCGTCGCGTACGTCGCCCCGCGCGGTGACCTCCGGCTGAGGCTCGACGACCCGAACGAGGTCGCCGCCCTCAACGCCCTGCTGCGGCAGGGTGTCGAGGTGCGCCGCGCCGCCGACGGCAGCGCGATCGTGCCAGGCAAGGCGCGGCGACAGGCCGTGGCAGCCGCCCGCGCGCACGACGTCGCCTTCCACGCGACGAAGCTCACCGGCACCGTCCCGCTGCACCGCACCCGCGTCGCCGCCGCCGTCACCGCGGGCGAGCTGTTCGCGCTGCGGGAGATGAACTTCGAGGTCACGCCGGTCTCGACGGACGTGCTGAACGCAGGGTTCGACTGGTCATCGGTGGACGTGCTGTTCGTGTCGGCGGGCTTGGAGTACGACGACCTCACCGCCCCCGCCCGTACGGCCCTCGACGCTTTCCTCGACGGTCACGGGCTCGTCGGCAGGGGTGCCACCGGCGCCGCGCTCAACACGGCGACGGGACTGCTGGCGGCCAAGCCGGTCGAGGGCAACGGGGACGCCAACGGTGTAGTACGCGTCGTGAATTCGGGCAGCACTCTGATGTCCGGTGCTCCGGGCCACGGCTTCGTCTACGCGCCCGTGTGGTTCACCGACCTCGGTCCGGGCGTGCGGGTCGAGCAGGCGTACGCGGCCGGGAACCCGCTCGTCTCCGGGCACTGGCGGGCGTCGGCGGACGGCTCCGGCGGGCCGGCGGACGCGGCGGGGCAGGCGTCGGTGGTGAGCGGCACGGGAGCCGTGCTGTTCGGCACGGAGCCGCTCTTCCGGGACCATCCCAAGGGAGAATTCGCCCAGGTCGCCAGGGCGTTGTTCAGCATGGCGCAGGCCAGTGGCACCACATGAGGAGAGCGGATGACACCAGTGATCCACGGCACCGTAGTGGACGGCTTCGAACGGGTACGTGAGGAGTTCGCCGCGTTCGTATCGGGTGAACTCCCGGACTACGAGGGCCAGTTGTGCGCGTACGTGCACGGCCGGAAGGTCGTCGATCTGTGGGCCGGTGACGGCTGCGAGGCCGACTCCCTCTACGGCGTGTTCTCGTCCAGCAAGGGCGCCGCTCACCTCGTGGTCGCACTCCTGATCCAGGAGGGCACGCTCGAACCGGACCGCAAGGTGACGTACTACTGGCCGGAGTTCGGTGCCGAGGGCAAGGGCTCACTGACCCTGCGCGATCTGCTCGCCCACCGGGCCGGGCTGGTCGGGCTCGACGCCGGGTTCACCGACGACGAGCTGGCCGACGACCGGGCCATCGCCGAACGCCTCGCCGACCAGCGGCCGTTCTGGCGCCCGGGCACGGCCTTCGGCTATCACGCGCTCGTCGTCGGCGCGCTCACCGGTGAGGTCGTACGCCGTGCCACCGGCCGTACGCTCCAGGAGGTGTACGAGGAGCGGGTCCGGGCGCCGTACGGCCTGGGCTTCCACCTCGGGCTGCCCGCGGACCTGGATCACCGCTACCGCTCCGTGCAGCCGATGGCCCCGACGCCGGAGCAGCAGGCGGTGCTGGACTCGGTGCCGCAGGGGCCGCACACGCTGTCGTCCATCGCCTTCAACACGCATGTACCGGAGCCGGGGGGACTGGCGGACTACCCCAACTCCCGTACCGTGCGCGCCAAGGGTCCCGCATCGGCGGGCGGCGTCGCTTCCGCGCGCGGGCTCGCCGGCATGTACGCGGCGGCGATCAGCGAGTTGGACGAACGGCCGCCCCTGCTCAAGCCGGACACCATCGCCGAGGTCGGCCAGATCCACTCGACCGGGTACGACCTGGTGGCCCGGGCCCACAAGTCGTACGCCCTCGGCTTCCAGGCGACGGCCGACACCTGGTACCCGTTCCTGGGCGCCGGCACCTTCGGCCACAGCGGCGCCGGCGGCTCCCAGGCCTTCGCCGACCCTCGCAGCGGCCTGACCTACGGCTACACCCGCCGCCGCTGCGCCTTCCCGGGCGGGGCGGCACCGGAGAACCAGCGGTTGGTGAGGGCGGTCCACTCGGCAGCGCTGGCGAGCTGAGCAGCGGGCACGACAGAGGCCGCACCCCAAGGTTTCCGGGGGTGCGGCCTCCTGCCGTACGGATCGAACCGGCTCAGACCAGCGTCACGGTGATGTTGCCGCGGGTCGCCTTCGAGTACGGGCACACCTGGTGGGCCTTCTCGAGCAGGTTGCGGGCCGTCGCGGCGTCGACGTTCGGGATGGCCGCCGAGATCTCCACGATGATCCCGAAGCCGTCGTCGTTCTTGCCGATGCCGACCTTCGCGGTGACGGTCGAGCCCGTGATGTCGGCCTGCTCCTGGCGGGCGACGACGCCCAGGGCGCCCTGGAAGCAGGCGCTGTAGCCGGCCGCGAAGAGCTGCTCCGGGTTGGTGCCGGCGCCGCTGCCGCCCATCTCCTTGGGCGGGTTGACGACGACGTCGAGCTTGCCGTCGTCGGTGGCGACGCGGCCGTCACGGCCGTTCTCGGCGGTGGCGACAGCGGTGTACAGGACCTCGGACTGCTGGATGGACATGCGGTGTCTTCCTCCTCGGTCCGCCGCGACTCGCGCCCACGATCGCGACGGATTTCGGAAAGAAGTTACCGCATGTCGGAAACCCAGCACAGGGCCCGACCCAGTCCTACAGCTGGACGATCATCTTCCCGGTGTTGTCACCGCGCAGCACCCCGAGGAACGCCTCCAGGTTGTTCTCGATCCCCTCGACGAAGGTCTCGCGGTACTTGAGCTGCCCCGAGGCGACCCAGGGGCCGACCTCCTGGACGAACTGCGGCTGCAGGTCGTAGTGGTCGCCGACGAGGAGGCCCTCGATGCGGGCGCGGGTCGCGATGAGGCGGGCGAGGTTCCTCGGGCCGGGGGCCGGCTCGGTGTTGTTGTAGACCGAGATCATGCCGCAGACGGCGATCCGGCCATGGAGGTTGATCTGCCCGATCGCGGCCTCCAGGTGGTCGCCGCCGACGTTGTCGAAGTAGACGTCGATGCCGTCGGGGGCGGCCTCGCGCAGCTGCTCGGCGACCGAGCCGTTCTTGTAGTTGAAGGCGGCGTCGAAGCCGTACTCCTCCACGAGGAGCTTGACCTTCTCGTCGGAGCCGGCGGAGCCGATGACCCGGGAGGCGCCCTTGAGCTTGGCGATCTGCCCGACCTGGCTGCCGACGGCGCCCGCCGCGCCGGACACGAAGACGGAGTCGCCCTCCTTGAAGACGGCGGTGCGCAGCAGGCCGGCGTAGGCGGTGAGGCCGGTCATGCCGAGGACGCCGAGGTACGTGGACAGGGGCGCGGCCTCCGGGTCCACCTTCACGGCGTTCTTGGCGTCCACCGCGGCGAACTCGCGCCATCCGAAGAAGTGCAGGACGTGGTCGCCGACGGCGATGCCCTCGGCGTTGGACTCGACGACCTCACCGACGGCGCCGCCCTGCATGACCTTGCCGAGCTCGAAGGGGGCGACGTAGGACTTGGCGGCCGACATGCGTCCGCGCATGTACGGGTCGACGGAGAGGTATTTGTTCCGTACGAGCACCTGGCCCTCGCCGGGGGTCGGCATCTCGGCCTCGACCAAGGCGAAGTCCTCGGGCTTGGGCCAGCCGACCGGGCGGGAGAGGAGGTGCCATTCGCGGTTGATCATGGGAGGGGTGCGCCTTTCCGTGCGTACGTTTTTACTTCAGTACCTGAAACAACCATGCTCCTGAATATTTCAGGATGTCAAGTAATGGGGGTACCCTGAGAGCATGGCCACCATTCCGCAGAAGACCCATCGTCCCGATGACATGACCCTGGAAGTCGTCGACCTCATCGGCTCGGTCGTGGCCCGCTATCACCAGGAGTACGAGGAGGCCGCCGCCGAGCACGCCCTGACCGGCGCGCAGGCGCGGCTGCTGAGCCTGCTGTCGCTGGAGCCGCTGCCGATGCGGAAGCTGGCGCAGCGGCTGCGCTGCGAGCCGTCGAACGTGACCGGCATCGTGGACCGCCTGGAGTCCCGCGGGCTGGTGGAACGCCGGCCGGACCCGGCGGACCGGCGCGTGAAGCTGGCCGCGGCGACCGAGGAGGGCCGCCGAGTGGCACGCAGCCTGCGGGAGTCCCTGCGCTTCGCCCGGGAGCCGCTGGCGGGGCTGTCGGACCAGGAACGGCTGGCTCTGCGGGACCTGCTGCGACGGATGCTGGACGCCTGACCGGCTGGAGCCCCGCGAGCTGGCGGACACCGGCGGACCAAGGCGTGACGCCGGCCGCGGCGACCGAGGCGGGATGCCGGGCGGCGCCGAAGGACCTGCTGCGGCGGATGCGGACGCCTGACCGGCTGGAGCCCCGCCCGCGAGCCGGTGGACGCCGGCCGAACCCGGCAGACCGGTGCGTGAAGCCGGCCGCCACGACCCAGGCGGGACGCCGGGACCCGGAAGGGCCAGCCCTGACGCACCTCCCGCAGCGCGTGCTGGACGCCTGACCGGCTGGAGCCCCGCGAGCTGGCGGACGCCGGCGGACCAGCACGTGACGCCGGCCGCGGCGACCGAGGCGGGATGCCGGGCGGCGCCGAAGGACCTGCTGCGGCGGATACGGACGCCTGACCGGCTGGAGCCCCGCCCGCGAGCCGGTGGACGCCGGCCGAACCCGGAAGACCGGTGCGTGAAGCCGGCCGGCACGGCTCAGTCGGGGTGCCGGGACCCGGAACACCACCGTCGCTGGAGGGCCTGCTGCTGTGGATGCGGACGCCCGACCGGCTGGACTTCCGCGAGCTGGCGACGGCGGACCAGCGCGTGAAGCCGGCCGCCACGACCCAGGCGGGATGCCGGGACCCGGAGCCACCGGCGCTGTAGGGCCTGCCGCAGCGGACGCTCGACGCCCGACCCGCTGGGGCCCTGCGGACTGGCGGACCGCCGGCCCAACCCGGCAGACCGGCACTTAAAGCAAGCCGCGACCACCCAGGCGGGGCGCCGGGGCCCGGAATCACCGGCGCTGGAGGACCTGGCCCGGCGGACGCTCGACGCCCGACCCGCTGGGGCCCTGCGGACTGGCGGACCGCCGGCCCAACCCGGCAGACCGGCACTTAAAGCAAGCCGCGACCACCCAGGCGGGGCGCCGGGGCCCGGAATCACCGGCGCTGGAGGGCCTGCTGGGGCGGAGGCTGGACGCCTGGGCCCCTGCCCGCTCGGTTGTCGACGGTGGCCGGGTGGGCTGATCGCTTGCGGGCGGGCCGGTCCGGGGCGACGATCGGATGGTGGGTGTTGAGGGTGTCATGTCGCTCGGGCATCCACGAGGCGTGTGATGGGTGCGAAGTCACGCTCGGCCGACGGGAGCCACGGCGATGCCGTCATGAGGGCGGTGACCCCGGGCGGTGACCCGGTTCTCGCCGCACGGTTCGCCGTGCCGACGGTCCCCCGGACGTTCGTGCGCCGGGCGCGGCTGCTCGATCAGCTGGCCGAGGGCCTGCGCACTCCGCTGACGTTGGTGAACGGACCCGCGGGGGCCGGCAAGACCCTGCTGGTCGCCGACTGGATCACGGCCCGCGAGCCGGGGGACGTCGCCTGGCTGACGGTGGAGCCGGAGGACAGCGCCCCCGGCGTGTTCTGGGCCTACGTCCTGCATGCCTTCCGGCACCACGGAATCGCCCTCCCCTCGGACATCGGCAGCCCCGCCCGCCCCGGCGAGGTGGACCACTCGCTGCTGGCGCGGGTCGCGGCCTGGCTGGACGGACGGGACAGGCCGGTGACCCTCGTCCTGGACGAGTTCGACCGGGTGGCCGGGTGCGCCGAGGTGGCCGACGGACTGCAGTTCGTGCTCCGCCACGCGGGCGACGGCCTGCGCCTGCTGGTCATCAGCCGTACGGAGCCGCTGCTGCCGCTTTACCGCTATCGGGCCGCCGGTGAGCTCGTCGACATCCGGGGCGCCGATCTGGCGTTCCGCGCCGAGGAGACGGCGGCCCTCGCCGACCGGCACGGACTGGCACTGTCGGGCGCCGGCGCGCGTGTGCTGACCGCGCGCACCGGAGGCTGGGCGGCGGGACTGCGGCTGTGCACGCTGGCCGCCCAGCGGGCCGACGACCCGGAGGCCTTCCTCGCGGAGTTCGAGCCGGGGCACAGCACGGTGGCCGACTTCCTGCTGGGCGAGGTGCTCCGCGCCCACCCGTCCGACACCCAGGATCTGCTGCTGCGGGCGAGCATCCTGGAGGAGATCCACCCCGATCTGGCCAACGCCCTCACCGGCCGGGTCGACGCGGAGCCGATCCTGGAGGGCCTGCAACGGGCGAACGCGTTCGTCGAGCCCATCGGGCACTCCTGGTACCGGCTGCACCCGCTGTTCGCCGAGATCCTGAGGGTGCATCTGGGCGTCCGCCATCCCGGCCTGGAGCCCGAGCTGCACCGTACGGCCGCCCATTGGCTGAGCCGAACGGGGTTGCTCGACGAGGCCCTGTCGCATGCGGCGGACGCGGGTGACTGGGAGCTGGCCGCGGACGAGTTCATCGGCCGGCTGGCGATCGGCCGGTTGCTGACGGGGCTGTCCGCCGAGCGGCTGGACGGCCTGTTCGCCAGGATGGCGCCGGAGACGTCGGGGCCGGCCTCCGATCTGGTGCGCGCGGCACGCGAGTTGGCCCACCACGACGTCGAGCGCGGCGTCACCTACCTGGGGCGTGCGGAGCAGAACCTGCCGGACGACGACTCCGGCGACGCGGCCGCGGTGCGGCTGAGCTGTGCGGTGCTGCGGGTGCTGGCCGCGCGGGTGGCGGGTTCGGCGGACCTGGCCGAGCTGGCGGCGAAGGCCGCCGCGGAGGCGGAGCGGGCCCTGCCCGCCGACCGGCTGGAACAGTGCCCGGAGCTGACGGCCCTCATGCTCACCGACCTCGGATCGGCGCAGCTGTGGGCGGGCCGCTTCGATGCCGCGCGCTCGACGCTGTCCGAAGCCGTCCGCTCCCCCCAGGAGCCCTCGACGGCCTTCGCGCGGCACGAGGCGCTCAGCCGCCTGGCGCTGATCGACTTCCTGCAGGGCCGTCCCGGCCAGGCGGAGTCGCACGCCAGGAGCGCGGTCGCGGAGGCGGAGCACTCGGGGCTGCCGGTGTCCGACCGGACCGGGATGGCCCAGCTCGTGCTGGCCGCCGTGGCCATCGACCGCGACGACCTGGCGGCGGCGCAGGGCCAGCTCGACCGCGCCGCCGCCACGTCCGCCGCCTCCCGCGATCCCGTCGTGGCCGTGGAGCTGGCGATCCTGCGTTCGCGGATGCTGTTCGCGAAGGGGGACCCCCGCTCGGCGCTGCTGGCCCTCGACGACATGGCGAAGCAGCCGCTGGTCTCCGCCGAGCCGTCCCCGTGGGTGAGCGACCGCATCGCGATGGCCATGGCCGCGGCGCACCTGGCCGACGGCGATCCGAAGGCCGCGGTGAAGGTCTTCGAGGACCGGCCGGCCCACGGCCCGGAGAGCCTGGTGGCGGAGGCCAGGGCGCGGGTCGCCGCCGGTGAGGGCGAAAAGGCCCTGCGCATCCTCGACGAGCTCCAACTCCCCGAGCACCGCGACCCCGGGCCCGTCATCGACGTATGGATTCTACTGACCCGTGCGCAGGCCGCCGACGCGCTCGGCGACTCCGCCGCCGCCGAGAGCCTGCTGCTGCGGGCCCTGGCCGCCGCGCGCCCGCATCACCTGAGGCGGCCGTTCCTGGACGCCGGGTCCTGGGTCAGGCGGCTGCTGCTCCGCCGGCCCGCGCTCGCCCGGGAGCATGCGTGGCTGACCGGCACGCCCGCTCCCGGGCGCGAGGAGCCCGTGGGCCCGCGCCCGGAAACGCTCAGCGCGCGGGAGCGGGACGTACTGGAGCGGTTGGCGCAGCTCATGTCGACCGAGGAGATCGCCGCCGACCTGCATCTGTCCGTGAACACGGTGAAGACGCACCTCAAGAGCATCTACCGCAAGCTCGCCGCCACCCGGCGCGGCGAGGCGGTCCGCCGGGCCCGTGAGTTCGGGCTGCTGTGACGTGTCACCTCGCCCGGGTGATGCCACCCGTGCCCGAGGTCGCCGAGCATGAGGTCATGCGCTACGAGATCCGCGTCGACGGGCAGATGTCGGATGAGTTGACCACGGCGTTCCCCGAGTTCGACAGCTTCGTCGTCCCCAACCAGACGGTGCTGTACGGCCAGGTCGACGACGAGGCGCACCTGTACGGCCTGTTGATCCGTTTCCAGTCGCTGGGGCTGCGCGTGGCGGAGTTCCGCCGGCTTCCGGAGTGAACGTACGGCTCAGCCCGCGAGCACCTTCGCCTTCGCCCGCTCGTACTCGGCGTCGCTGATGTCGCCGTGGTCGTGCAGCCCGGCGAGCTTGGTCAGCTGGTCCGCGTGGGTCGGCCCGGTGGTTCCGGTGGTCCCGGTCGCCGGGGCATCGGCGGCCGCCTCCTGGACGTAGGAGCGGAACGCCTCCTCCTGCCGCCGTTGCTGGCGCACATCACGCTCACCCATGCCGCGTCCGCGGGCGATCAGATAGACGAACACGCCGAGGAACGGCAGCACACAGACGAAGACCGCCCAGCCCGCCTTGCCCCAGCCGCTCATGCTGTCGTCCCGGAAGATGTCTCCGAAGACCCGGAACAGCATCACGAACCACAGCACCCACAGGAAGAACCAGAGCATCGTCAGGAAAGCGTTGAGCAGCGGATAGTCCACGGTCGCCTCCACCTGCCGGCCGTCGTGGGGCCACGGCGGCACTCCAAGCCTGATGTGCTCCACGCTGCGCCTGTCGTCCCGGGACGGCATCACCCGGAGCGGGTGGGGTGCCGCCGCCGACCGCGGCGGTCCCCCGCCCGGGCGGGCCGCGCGCCCGCTGCCGCCGGGTTTCACCTGTCAGGGGTGAAGCCCCGCTCGGAGCTCTTCTCCAACGATGAACGTGGAGAGGGAGGCAGGCATGGTCGACCGCTATCCGCCCATCGCCGAGCACGGAATGGTCGGCGACCTGCAGACCGCGGCTCTGGTCTCGTCCGCCGGGACCATCGACTGGTGGTGCACACCGCGCTTCGACTCGCCCAGCGTCTTCGCTTCGCTGCTGGACAGCGAGCGCGGGGGCCACTGCCGGTTCGCCGTGGATCTCCCGGAGGGCGAGGGGCTGACGGTGCGACAGCTGTACCTGTCCGACACGGCGGTCCTGATCACGCGGTACATGGCGCCCGGCGGCGTGGGCGAGGTCGCCGACTTCATGCCTCCCGTCGACTCCCCGACGCCGACGGACCGGCACCGGATCATCCGGATCGCCCGCGTCGTCCGGGGCAGCCTGCCCTTCACCTTCTCCTGCCGCCCCCGCTTCGACTACGCCCGCGCCCCGCACACCCTCACCCTCCCGCCGGACGACGACCGCTCGGCGGTCTTCCACGGCCCGGGAACCGACCTGCACCTCCAGTGCACCCCCGGGGTCGCCTTCCACGCGGACGGCGACGACGTCACCGGCCGCTTCACCCTCTCCGCCGGGCAGGCGGTGGCCGTCGTGCTGACCGGCACCGCGAGCGGCGGCGCCCCCGGGCCCGCGCCGCAACTGGGCGGCCTGGTCGACGACATGGGCTCGTGCCGCACCTTCTGGCTGTCCTGGCTGCGCTCCTGCTCCTACCGAGGGCGCTGGCAGGACACGGTGAACCGTTCGGCGATCACGCTCAAGCTGCTCACCTACGCCCCCACGGGCGCGCCCATCGCCGCCGCCACCATGGGACTGCCCGAGCAGATCGGCGGCGAGCGCAACTGGGACTACCGCTACACGTGGGTGCGTGACGCCTCGCTCTCCGTGCGGGCGCTGATCGACCTGGGCTTCGAGGCGGAGGCGTACGCGTACCGGCGCTGGCTGCGCGAGCGCGTCGACGCCGGCGGCACCGCCACGGGGGACCCCCTGCAGATCATGTACCGGATCGACGGCGACCCTCATCTCACCGAGGAGACCCTCGACCATCTGGAGGGCTACCGGGGCTCACGGCCCGTCCGGGCCGGCAACGCGGCCGCCGGCCAGCTCCAGCTCGACATCTACGGCGAGGCGGCCGACGCGCTGGCGGTGCGCGGCGACATCGGGGCGATCCGCGGCTGGAACGCCATGCGTGACGTACTGGACTGGCTCTCCGAACACTGGGACCAGCCGGACGAGGGGATCTGGGAGACCCGCGGCGGCCGGCAGAACTTCACCTACAGCCGGCTGATGGCCTGGGTCGCCTTCGACCGCGGCATCCGTGCGGCCGTCTCGCACGCCCGCCCGGGCCGGATCAATCACTGGACCGAGACCCGCGACGCGATCTTCCGGCAGATCGTCGAACGCGGCTGGCACCCCGGTCGCCAGGCCTTCGTCCAGCACTACGACACGGACGTCCTGGACGCCTCGCTGCTGCTGATGCCCCAGGTCGGCTTCATCTCACCGCACGACCCGGACTGGCTCACCACCCTCGACGCCATGGACAAGGAGCTGGTCAGCGACAGCCTCGTCTACCGCTACGACCCCGGGGCCTCGCCCGACGGGCTGCGCGGCGCCGAGGGCACTTTCAACCTCTGCAGCTTCTACTACGTCGAGGCCCTGGCCCGCAGCGGCCGGCTCGGGCGGGCCCGGTACGCCTTCGACAAGATGCTCACCTACGCCAACCCCGTCGGCCTCTTCTCGGAGGAGATCGGTCCCTCCGGCGAACAACTCGGCAACTTCCCCCAGGCGTTCACCCACCTCGCCCTGGTCAACGCGGCCACGGCCCTGGACGAGCAACTCGGCCGGGCAGCGGCGAGCCCGACACACGGCGTCGGCCAGTACGACCCGCCCCACAGCTACACGACGCCCGGGCCACCGACCGGCGGGGGCGACGACGGTGGCTGACCCGGACCGGCAACCGCACCCCCAGCCACAACCACAGCCACAGCCACAGCCACAGCCAGGGCGCCGGACCGTGCTCGCCGCCCTTGCGCTGGCCCAGTTCATCTGCAGCTTCGCCGGCTCCAACATGAACGTGATGATCAACGACATCAGCGAGGACCTGGACACCACCGTGCAGGGCGTGCAGGTGGCGATCACGCTCTTCCTGCTGGTCATGGCCGCGCTGATGATCCCCGGCGGCAAGCTCACCGACCGCTACGGGCGCAAGCGCTGCTTCCTGGCGGGCCTCGTCGTCTACGCCGTCGGCGCCGTGCTGTGCGCCGTCTCCCCGGGGCTCGGCGTGCTGATCCTCGGCAACTCGATCCTCGAAGGCATCGGCACCGCCCTGCTCATCCCTCCCGTCTACATCCTCGCCACCCTGCTCCACCCGGACATGACCTCACGGGCCCGCGCCTTCGGGGTGATCATGGCGCTGGGCGGCATCGGGGCCGCCGCCGGGCCGCTGATCGGCGGACTCATCACCACGTGGATCAGCTGGCGGGCGGCCTTCGTCTTCCAGGCCCTGGTCATCGCGCTGATCGTCGTCCTCAGCCGCAGGATGAAGGACCCGCTGCCCCCGGATCCGACGCGTTCCTTCGACACCGCCGGGGCGGTCCTGTCCGCCGTCGGTCTGGTTCTGATCGTGACGGGCATCCTGGCCGCGGACAACGACGTCTGGCTGATGCTCGGTCTGCTCGCCGCCGGCGTCCTCGTGCTGGGGTGGTTCTTCCGCCGGGTGCGTGCCGAAGAGGCGGCCGGCCGGGAGCCCCTGCTGTCACTGGGTCTGTTCCGCGACCGCACGTCCAACCTCGGCCTCGTCACCCAGAACGTCCAGTGGCTGCTGCTGATGGGCACGTCGTTCACCGTGGCCGCCTACCTCCAGGTCGTGCGCGGCTACGACGCCATCGGGACCGGGGTCATCTTCACGGCTGCCACGCTCGGCCTGCTCGCCTCGTCCCTGGCCGCCGCGAGCCTGTCGAAACGCCGGTCGCAGCGCACGCTCATCATGACCGGCTTCGTCCTGTCCGTCGTCGGTATCGCGGTACTGGTCACCCTGGCGTCCGCGTCGGTCAACCCATGGGTCTACGCCCCCGGGCTCCTCCTGATCGGACTCGGCCTGGGCGTGATGCTCACCCCGTCCGTGAACGTCGTCCAGTCGAGCTTCCCCGAGGAACAGCAGGGCGAGATCTCCGGCCTGTCCCGCAGTGTCTCCAACCTCGGCTCCTCCTTCGGGACGGCGATCGCGGGCACGATCCTGGTCTCCGGACTCACCCGCGGCGCCTACGCCGCCGCCCTGATCGTCCTGGGCGCCGTCGGCATCGCCGGCCTGGTGGCCGCGGCACTGCTGCCCCGGGAGGCGGACCCGAGCGTGCGGGTCAGGCCGTGAGGACCTTCGACTTGGCCTGCTCGTACTCGGCGTCGGTGATGTCGCCCTTGTCGTGCAGCGCGGCCAGCTTGCCGAGTTCGTCCGCCTTGGCGCCCGGCGCCTTGGGCCGCGGGGCCGCGGCCTCCTGGACGTAAGAGCGGAACGCGCGCTCGCGGTCCTGGGCCATGCGCAGCTCGCGCTCGCCCATGCCGCGTCCGCGCGCGATCAGGTAGACGAAGACGCCGAGGAACGGCAGCACGCAGACCATCAGTGTCCAGCCCGCCTTCGCCCAGCCACTGAGCGCGTCGTCGCGGAAGATGTCCATGACCACGCGGACCAGCAGCATGATCCACATGATCCACAGGAAGAACCAGAGCATGGTGAGGAAGACGTCGAGCAGGGGGTAGTCCATGGTCGCCTCCGCTTGCCTGCCGCCGCGACGACCGCGCGGCTGACGGGGCCCCGGTGGTCCCGTGGCCTTCACGATGCGCCAGGGCGGTCCGCCCGGCATCACCCCTCACGGGTGGGCGGCGAGGCCTCGGCCCGGCCGCCGGCCGCGAGCAGTGCCAGGACCGTCAGGGTGCCGAGCAGGACGAGCGCGAAGGCCAGGATCGTGAGCGGGGTGGGGCGGTTCCACACGGCGAAGACGAAGGCCAGGACCGCCAGTGCGGACAGGGCGATCGACCGGCGGTGGTCCTGTGCCCACGCGCCGACCCGTCCGGCCCGGATCTCGTGCCGGTAGGCCCAGGTGGCGAGCGAGTCCGCGGTGCGGTCGCAGGCGCGGCGGATCGCGACCGGCAGGCGGCCGGGGCCGATCAGGTAGGCGCCGAGCGCGACCACGACCCCGAGCACGATCGTGGTGCGCAGGGCGGCCTTCAGGAAGCGCAGCAGCGTGTCGAACACGGCCGCGGCGGCCGCGTCCGACTGCACGGCGGCCGGGAGGTGGTCCAGGTAGTAGCGGCGTACGACGACCAGGGCGATGACCACCACCAGGCAGGCGAAGGCGGCGCCCAGCGCGGTCCAGGCGAGCGCCCGCCGGTGGCGGCGGGCCAGCAGCACCCCGGCCGCGCCGATGACGACGGTGAGGACGGGCAGCCAGTAGCCGACGACGTCCAGCAGGTGCACGCCCTCGCGGATCTTCTCCAGTTGCTCGGACTGGAACAGCACCAGCTGCTTGTCGACCTGAGGGATCGCCTTGGCGGGCGACAGGCCGGCGTTGACGAGTTCCTTTTTCACCTGCTCGACGAGCGCGCCGACGTCGAGCGTGACCGTGCCGCCCGCGACCCCGACGGCGCCCCGGCCCTCGCCGGTGAGAGCGTGCACGACGGCTCTGTGGGCCTCTTTGTTGGCGTTGCGCCACACGGTGTCGAAGGCGCCGCTGTGCACGATCCGCGTGACGACCTTCTTCACCGCGCCGTCCACGGCCGAGTCGATCTGCGGCCCGAGCCCCTGGATGGCGGTGACGGCCTGGGGCGGCAGGCCCTGGGACCGCAGCCAGCCGGCGAGTTCCGCGGCGGCGCGGTCCCCGTCGATGCGGACGTCCACCGCCTCGGAGATCCGGTCGACGGCCGCGTCCTGGATGGCCGGCTCGGTGGCCAGCGGGGCGACGGTCTTCACGTAGCGGTCGGTGTCGAGGGCGATGTCGTGGACCCAGACCGTCATCAGCGCGACGGGTACGAGGATGCAGGTGACCACGATCAGCACCGCGGAGGCCGTCGCCCGGGCGATGCGCACGGGTGCGGAGGTCTTGTGCGCGGCGCTCATGCGGACTCCAGGTCTTCCGGGGTCCCCGCCCTCCCTTCAATTGCGTCCGCGCACCACGGAAACGGCCTGCCGAACTGGCCCATACGGGCGCCGATAGCCGTCCTAATCAGCGAAGGGGTCCCGCTTCACCACGCACAGAGCCCAGATGATGAACGCGTACAGCGCGATCAGCGTGAGCGACCACACCGGGTAGTACGGGATGGACAGGAAGTTCGCGATCAGCAGCAGTCCCGCGACGCCTACGCCGACGACCCTCGCCCAGGTCTTCGCCCCGAACAGGCCGATGCTCACGATCACGGCGAGCGCCCCGAACACCAGGTGGATCCAGCCCCAGCTCGTCAGGTCGAACTTGAAGACGTAGTTGGGGGTGGAGACGTACACGTCGTCGTCGGCGATCGCCATGATGCCGCGGAAGACGTCGAGGATCCCGGAGATGAAGAGCATCACTCCGGCGAACAGTGTCAGGCCGGTGGCGGCTGTCTGCTTCCCCGCACCGTGGCGGGTAGCGGTGGTGGCCATGTCCGGCCTCCTTTCCACACCGGGCTGCTGCGCGCAGCCGTCCACCACCGAGCCTGATCCCTTGGGGGCATGCCCGTCGTCACCCACGGAGGGTGAGGAGGCGCCGACCGCCGCGCTGCCACGGAAGGGACGCGACGCCAGGCCCCGCCAGGCCTGAGGAAGGCGGCGCCATGAGCGACGGCGGGCCGGGCCGGCGGTGGCGGGTGTCACGGCCGTCCACGCCCTCGGCTCCCGCCGGTCTGCCCCGGTCGCACCGAGAGCCACCCCCACCAAGCCTCCCCACGGGCCCGCACGGCCGCCGACCGCCCTCCCCGGCAGCCGCGCCCCGGGCAGGCCCCTGTCAGGCCACCGGCCCGCTCCGCGCGGTCGCACGACCGACGGTCAAGCCTCGGACAGGGCCCATCGCGCCGCACTCAACCGCCCCGGCCACCGAGGCTCACGCCACACCACCGGCTCTTCCCCCGCTCCGGGATGACGCGTCCCGGCATCCGTGCCCCCGTCACGCCGCCAAGTCGCTCCGTGCCGTGACGCGGCCCGTGCTGACCGCGTCGGTCAGGGCCTGGTGGTCGCGTTCGTTCTGGCTGGCGTAGGAGTGGGCGAAGTCGGCCAGGGCGCGGTCGAAGGTGTCGCTGCGGCCGAGGTAGGCGGCGATGGCGATCGGGTCGCCGGAGCGGGCGTGGGCGCGGGCCAGGGAGGCGCCGCACAGGCGGGCGAACAGGCCCAGGGTCCGGGCGTCCATCGTCTCGGGGCGGGCGATGCCCTTCCAGTCGTGCAACTGCCGTACGTAGAAGTCGCGTTGGCGGCCGTCGATGCCCGTGACGTGCTGCCAGCCGAGGAAGATGTCACCGGCGGCCTGCATGAGCCGCTGGCCGGCGACCACCCGCTCGCCCTGGTTCTCGTACGTGCTGGCGCCGCAGTGGGGGGCGAGGACCGAGTCGCCGGCCTCCTTGGCCTGGAGCAGCAGCGGGTCGTCGTCGTCGCGGCCGAGCAGCAGGATGATCCAGCAGCGGGTACCGACGCTGCCGACCCCGACGACCTTGCGCGCCATGTCGACCACGCGGAACCGGCTCAGCAGATGCCGCCGCTCCGACGACAGGGTGGTCTGGTATTCGGTGACCAGTCCCCGCAGGGTCTGCGCCACCTCGTCGCCCTGCGTGCCGGGCAGCAGCTCCGCGAGCGGCGTGATCAAGGGAGGATCCGAGATGATCCGGGGTACGCCGTCCACCTCCCGGGTCAGCTTCGCGGCCGCCTGCAGACTCGTGCGGGTACGGGCCTTCGTCGCCGCCCGCACGGCCCGCTGCCTGTCCTGCTTGCCCGGCCGCTCGGGCAGCAGCACCCCGATCTGGTCGAAGTCGTCCCGCGCGTACCAGACGTCGAGGGTGCGCAGCCCGGCGAACTCGCGCATGCGCTTGCGGTAGGACCCCACGCCGGCCCGGACGACGTTGTCGCACTGCTTCGCCGAGAACCCGTTGGCCCGTCCGGCGATCACCAGACTCGCCGCCAGCCGCTTGACGTCCCACTCGAACGGGCCCGGCAGGGTCTCGTCGAAGTCGTTGATGTCGAAGACGAGGTGGCGTTCCGCGGAGCCGAGGAGCCGGAAGTTCAGCAGATGCGCGTCACCGCACAGCTGGGCGTACAGCCCGGTGTGCGCACCGGCGCCGAGATCGGACGCCATGATCGCCGCGGCTCCCCGGTAGAAGCGGAACGGCGATTCGAGCATCCGGCCGTACCGGATGGGCACCAGCTCGGGGACCCGTTCGGCGGACTGCCTCTCGATGATGTCGATCGGATCGGGCCGCTTCTCGTCGGGCGCGAAGACGCCGTGCTCGGAGCGCCGCACCCGGGCACGCGCCTCCTTGCCGAGGGCCGCGCGCTCGACCGGGGTGAGCGGACGGTCGTGCATCACCGAGAGCGGACCGCGGTGCGTGGTGATGGCCATGGCCGGGCCTCCTTGCCCGCAGGGCCGACCGGCCCTCCCTGCCCGCGTGGTCGACCGTCCCCCTGACCTGCATGCTCGCAGCCCCCGCGCGCCGACGGGATCACCCGGAGCAGGTGATGCGGGGCCGGTGCGCGGGCGGTGGGATGCCGTTGTGGGCGGTACGCGAAAGCCCGCCGGGACGTCCGGTACGTCCGGTCGTCGCCGTGCGGCGGCTCAGCGGTGGGCGGCACGCCTGGCCCTGCTGGTCGCGGCGGGCGCGATCGCCGTGCTGCTGGCGGCCGCCGGCATCAAGAGCCTCGCGCTGCTGGCCGTCGGTCTGGCGGGTCTCGCCGCGACAGCCGCAGCCCTGTGGTGGGCGCTCTCCCGGCGCGGCCTGGCCCGGCTGCTCGCCGCCGCACTCGCCGCCCTGCTGCCGATCGCCGTGCTGCTGAACTACGCCGTGGTGGGCCTGCTGTGGGCCGCGCTGTCCGCCGTGGCGCTGTGGATCGCGGCGCTGCTGATCGGGCGGGCCGCCCTCGCCGCGCACGCCGGCCGGTCCGGCCCCCGGGAACACCCGGCCCCACCGCCGCGCGCACCGTTCTTCATCATGAACCCGCGCTCCGGCGGCGGAAAGGTCGGCAAGTACGACCTCGTGGCCAAGGCCCGGGCCCTGGGCGCCGAGGTCGCCGTACTCGACCCGGCTCACCCGCAGGACGTCGCGGAGCTCGCCGAGCGGGCCGTGGCGCGGGGCGCGGACCTGCTGGGGGTCGCCGGAGGGGACGGAACCCAGGCGCTGGTGGCGGGTGTGGCGGCCCGGCACGACCTGCCGTTCGTCGTCGTCTCCGCGGGCACCCGCAACCACTTCGCCATGGATCTCGGTCTCGACCGGACCGACCCGTCGACCTGCCTCGACGCCCTGACCGACGGCGTCGAAGTGCGTATCGACCTCGGTCTCATCGGCGAGCGCGTCTTCGTCAACAACGCGTCCTTCGGCGTGTACGCGGTGGTCGTGCAGAGCCCCGCCTACCGCGACGACAAGGTGCCCACCATCCTCCGGGAGCTCCCGGACCTGCTGACCCATCAGGTCGGGCCTCGGCTCACCGTCCGCGCGCGGGACAGCGTCCTCGACGCTCCCCAAGGGGTCCTGATCAGCAACAACCCCTACCAGTTGGGCGATGCGGCCGGCCTCGGCCGGCGCCCGCGGCTGGACTCCGGCACCCTCGGCGTCCTCGGTGTGCAGGTCGACAACGCCGCGCAGGCGGCCGGGCTGCTGCGCGGCAGGCAGGCGCGCGGGCTCACGGTGCTGGCCGTGCACGAGGTGGTGGTCGAGGCCGACGCCCCCGACGTCCCGGTCGGTGTGGACGGCGAGGCCCTTCTGCTGCCGACGCCCGTCATCTGCCGCATCACGCCCGGCGCCCTGCGGGTCCGCGTGCCGCGCGACCGTCCGGGCGTGCCCGTGGCGAAGCCGCGGATGGACTGGCGGACGCTGGGCCGGCTGGCGTTGCCCAGCACGCGTCCCTCAGACGGTCACACGCCTCTGGATTCGCGAAGGTGAACGGATTCAGGCGGCCCTACGGCCGCCTCACGTGCACCCGGCTCACGTGCACCACCACAGGAACCGGTTGCAGGTCTCCGTGGGCGTCGGGTCCGGGTTCGGGTCCGACGTGGTCGGTTCCTGGGTCGGGGTCGTGGGATCAGGGTCGGACGGGGTGGTGGGCGCCGAGGTGGTGTCGCCCGAGCCGCCGCTGCCCGTCGTCGCCGACTGGCCGTCCTTGTCGGGGGTCTTGTCCTCGTCCTTCTTCTTCTCGTCCTCGTCCTTGGGCGACTTGGAGGCCGAGGGAGACGCCGAGGGATCCGCCGACGGCGAGTCCCCGTCGGTCCGCGGCGTCCCGTCCGTCGCCTCGGGGGACGCGGTCACCTCTTCCGACGCCGCGCCCTCCGCCGACTCGTCCCCGGCGGCCGCGGGCTGGGGGCTCGTGCCCGGGGCGTCCATGCCGAGTTCCGCGAGGCTAAGCCCACCGGCGGCCAGGACGAAGCCGGCGGTCACCAGCAGGACCCGGCGACGGCGGCGCCGGTGCGCGGCAGCCTTGCGATCGCGACGGCTGGCGCCCGACGAGGAGCCGTCGTCCAGGTCGTCACCGTCGTCGTCCGCTTCTTCGTCGTACGCGTCGTCCTGTGCGTCGTCGTACTCGGCGTACTCGTCACGGCCTCGACCCCTGCCGCGCCGCTGCGCCGCCCGCCGCGCGGCCCGTCCGCCGGCCGGCGCGACCGGCGCCGCCTCCGAGGCCACCTCACCGGTGTCCGCGGCCTCTGCGGCCTGCGCGGGGCGCGCCTCGTCGTAGTGGTCGTCATGACGACTCGCGCCGTACTCGCCGCCGCCGTACTGTCCGGCGCCGCTCCCGTACTGCCCCGAGCCGTCCCCGTACCGGACCTCGCCGCCGGCGTACTGACCCTGGTACCCCTCGTACGCCCCCCGGCCTCCCACGCCCCGCTCGGCCATCTGCGGGTACACCTCGTTCTGGGTGCCCGCGTACACGCGCAGCTCTTCGATCGCGGCGCCGCACCCCGGGCAGGCGAGGGCGCCATTCAGGTGCCGTCGGCACGGGTGGCAGTAGTCCATGACGCGGGAAGACTAGGTTCCGCACAGGCACCGTTGATAGTCACAGCTGTGAAAGTTGTGTATGGAACTTTCTGTTCCGGCATGGCGAGTTGACGGATATGCCGGGACTCGCCAGACACGCCCCCCACACTCCGCGACCGACTGCCCGAAATCCGTATCGAAAGCGGTGTCGAAACCGTTATGTGTTCGACCCATTGACACTCCCGGCGCCGCCTCCCTACTGTCACGTCAGCATTTCGAACGTGTGACGAAATTTCGAACACGTCGGGGTGCGACGCCAAATGAGCCGACGACGCAGCAAGGGGCAACTGCCGTGCGCATCACCGGAATCAGCACACACGTGGTCGGGACGCCGTGGCGCAACCTGACATACGTCCTGGTGCACACCGACGAGGGCATCACCGGAGTCGGCGAGACCCGGATGCTGGGCCACACCGACGCGCTGATCGGCTATCTGCGGGAGGCCGAGGCCAACCACATTCTGGGTTCCGACCCGTTCGCTGTCGAGGACCTCGTCCGGCGCATGAAGTACGGCGACTACGGGCGGGCCGGCGAGATCGTGATGTCCGGGATCGCCGTGGTGGAAATGGCGTGCTGGGACATCAAGGGCAAGGCCCTCGGCGTGCCCGTGTGGCAGCTGCTCGGCGGCAAGGTCACCGACAAGGTCAAGGCGTACGCCAACGGCTGGTACACGACCGAGCGGACGCCTGAGGCGTACCACAAGGCGGCCCAGGGCGTGATGGAGCGCGGGTACAAGGCGCTCAAGATCGACCCCTTCGGCACCGGCCACTTCGAGCTCGACCACGAGCAGACCCTGTACGCCGTCTCGCTCATCGAGGCCGTGCGGGACGCCATCGGCCCCGAGGCCGAGCTGATGCTGGAGATGCACGGCCGCTTCTCCCCCGCCACCGCGGTACGGCTCGCGCGCGAGCTCGCGCCGTTCAAGCCGGCCTGGCTGGAGGAGCCCTGCCCGCCGGAGAACCTGAAGGCGCTGGAGAAGGTCGCCGCCAAGGTGGACATGCCGGTCGCGACGGGCGAGCGGATTCACGATCGCATCGAGTTCCGCGAACTCTTCGAGAGCCAGGCCGTCGACATCATCCAGCCCGACGTCGGCCACATCGGCGGCATCTGGGAGACGCGCAAGCTCGCCGCGACGGCCGAGAGCCACTACGTACTCGTCGCGCCCCACAACGTCGGCGGCTCCGTCCTCACTGCCGCCTCCCTCCAGGTGGGGTTCACCTCCCCGAACTTCAAGATCCTGGAGCACTTCAACGACTTCGCCGACGCGGAGATCAAGAAGGTCGTGAAGGGCGCCCCGCAGGTGAACCCGGAGGACGGCTGCTTCCACCTCTCGGACGCCCCCGGTCTCGGTGTCGAGTTCGACGTCGACGCCGCCGCCGAGTTCCCGCAGCAGCAGGCCCGGTTCGACCTGTGGGCCGAGGGCTGGGAGCAGCGCAAGCCCAAGGGCGCGCAGTGAGCACCGCCGTCGTCGTCGAGGCGCCCGGCGAGCACCGGCTCACCGAGCACACGCCGCGCGAGCCGGAGGCCGGTGAGGCGCTGGTCCGGGTCCACGCGGTCGGCATCTGCGGCAGCGACCGCGAGGTGTACCAGGGCAACCGGCCCGCGGGATATGTCCGTTACCCGCTCACGCCGGGCCACGAGTGGTCCGGGACCGTCGCGGCGGTCGGCGCCGGGGTGCCGGACTCGCTGGTCGGCCGCAAGGTCGTCGGCGAGGGCTTCCGCAACTGCCAGGTCTGCGACCGCTGTCACGCCGGTGAGACCACGCTGTGCAGCGCGGGGTACGAGGAGACCGGGTTCACCCAGCCCGGCGCCATGGCCGCCACGCTGACGCTTCCGGCCCGGCTGCTGCACGTCCTGCCGGACGACTGCGACCTCACCGCCGCCGCCCTGCTGGAGCCGGCCGCCTGTATCGCCGCCGCGGCGATCAAGGCCGACGCGCTGCCGGGTGAGCGCGTGGCGGTCGTGGGGACCGGGACGCTGGGCATGTTCGCCGTTCAGTTCCTGAAGGCGGGCTCGCCGGCCGAGCTGCTCGTGGTGGGCACCCGGGGCGACCGGGAGGCGCTGTCGCGGCAGTACGGGGCGACCGACTTCCGCACGAAGGACCAGCTGCTCCCGGACGACTTCGACGTCGTCATCGAGACCGCCGGGTCCGCCGACGCCGCGCGCACCTCCGCCGCGCTGCTGCGGCGCGGCGGGCGGCTCGTCCTCACGGGGATCCCGGCGCCGGGCGCCCTCGGACTCGACCCGACCGATCTCGTCGTACGGCAGCTGGAGGTGCACACCGTGTTCGGGGCGCCGCCGGATGCCTGGGCGCACACGGTGCGGGTGTTCGCGGCCGGGCTGCTCGATCCGCTGCCGCTGGTCACGCACGAGTTGCCGCTTCAGGAGTTCCCGCAGGCGATCGAGCTCGTCGGGTCCGGCGATCCGAAGGTGGGCAAGGTCCTCCTTCGCCCCTGAGTGCCCCTCAGCCGTACGCCGGTACGGGGGCAACCTGACGGTCCCCGTACCGGCGTACACCAAGCCACGCACACCCTGAGCCGCGAACCTCGTCCGACATATCGAACAAGAAGGACAGCTTGTGACCGACGCTTCCGCAGCCCGCCGACCCGGTGAGCGGGTTCTCGCCGCCCTCGGCCTGGCCGCGCCCGACCTCTCCCCCGCCGACGCCTCGCCCCACACGTTCCCGGGCGGCGGTCGCTGGCGCACCGAGATCCCCTCGTGCGAGGGCCCCGAAGCGCTGGCCGTCGTCCTGAAGGAAGCCTCGCTGCTGGACGTGCCGATCCACCGGATCAGCCAGGGCAGTGGTGTGTGGATGCTGACCGACACCGAGATCACCGAGATGGTCGAGGCCACGGCCGAACGCGACATCGAGCTCTGCCTGTTCACCGGCCCGCGCGGCACCTGGGACATCGGCGGGTCCACGCGCACCGACTCGCGGGGGGCCGGACTGCGCGCCCGGGGCCACGACGCCGTCGCCGGCTGCGTCGAAGACGCCGTACGGGCAACGGAGTTGGGCGTGAAGTGCCTGCTCGTCGCGGACGAGGGCGTGCTGTGGACGCTGCACCGGGCGAGAGCCGCCGGGATCATCCCGGCCGACACGACGCTCAAGGTGAGTGCGCTGATCGGGCCGGTCAACCCGGCGGCGTACGCGGTGTACGAGAACCTCGGCGCCGACTCGGTCAACGTGCCCAGCGACCTGACGCTCGATCACCTCACCGAGATACGGCGGGTTTCCGCCGCCCCCATGGACATGTACATCGAGGCCCCCGACGACCTCGGCGGCTATGTGCGGATGTACGAGGTCGCCGAGCTGATCCGGCGCGGCGCACCGCTCTACCTGAAGTTCGGGCTCTCCAAGGCCCCCGGTATCTATCCCTACGGCCACCACATGCGGGACCTGACGCTGGCCACCGCCCGGGAACGCGTACGGCGCGGACGGCTGGCACTGGACCTGCTCGCACGGCACGGAGCTGACGGCGACATGGCGCCCCTCGGTTCACGGCTGCCCGGAACGCTGAGGCGATTCGAAACTCCCGCATAACGTTCCGGACAAACCCCCTTCACAGAAGAAGACGCAGTCGAACACAATCCCACACACCCTTGTTCTACTCCGTTCAGTACTCGAAGCGTCTTCGCTCCGCCCGACCGAGCCCTGCTCACACACATCAAGGATGATGATCATGCGTACTCGCAGAGCCGCACTCGCCGCCATAGCCTCCGCCGCGTCCCTCGCACTGACCCTGACCGCCTGCGGCCAGAGCGGCGAGGGCGGCTCCAAGGAGGACTCGGGCAGCTCCGAGGGAGCCACCATCGGCATCGCGATGCCGACCAAGTCCTCCGAGCGCTGGATAGCCGACGGCAACAACGTCGTCGCGGACCTGAAGTCCAAGGGCTACAAGACCAAGCTGGTCTACGGCGAGGACGACCCGGACCAGCAGGTCTCACAGATCGAGAACCTGATCACGCAGGGCGTCAAGGCGCTGATCGTCGCGGCCATCGACAACAAGTCGATGAACAACGTGCTCCAGCAGGCCAAGGACGCGAACATCCCGGTGATCTCCTACGACCGCCTGATCCTCGGCACGGAGAACGTCGACTACTACGCGTCGTTCGACAACGAGAAGGTCGGCGAGCTCCAGGCCAACTACATCATCGAGAAGCTCGGCCTCAAGGACGGCTCCAAGAAGGGCCCGTTCAACGTCGAGCTGTTCGCCGGCTCCAACGACGACAACAACACCCGCTACTTCTTCGGCGGGGCGATGAAGGTCCTGCAGCCCTACATCGACAAGAAGCAGCTCGTCGTCCGCTCCGGCCAGACCAAGCTGACCCAGGTCACCACCCTGCGCTGGGACGGCGGCACCGCCCAGAAGCGCATGGACGACATCCTGACCTCGGCGTACAAGAGCGAGCGCGTCGACGCGGTCCTCTCGCCGTACGACGGCATCTCCATCGGCATCCTGTCGGCGCTGAAGTCGGACGACTACGGCTCCAAGAGCAAGCCGCTGCCGGTCGTCACGGGTCAGGACGCCGAGGTCGCCTCGGTGAAGTCGATCATCGCCGACGAGCAGTCGATGACCGTCTACAAGGACACCCGCGAGCTCGCCAAGGTCGCCTCGG
This sequence comes from Streptomyces sp. NPDC107528, assembly GCF_055639295.1. Taxonomy (NCBI): domain Bacteria; kingdom Bacillati; phylum Actinomycetota; class Actinomycetes; order Kitasatosporales; family Streptomycetaceae; genus Streptomyces; species Streptomyces sp. NPDC107528. The sequence continues at coordinate 263,913 of NZ_JBVKAV010000002.1, read as the reverse complement.
GCATGGTCGACGCCCTGCTCAACGACAAGAAGCCCGAGGTCAACGACACCAAGACCTACGACAACGGATCGAAGGTCGTCCCGGCGTACCTGCTGGAGCCGGTCGCGGTCGACAAGACCAACTACCAGAAGGAGGTCGTCGACTCCGGCTACATCAAGGAGAGCGACCTCAAGTAACCGCCGGCCCACTCTGATTGGAAGGCACGACCATGGCGGGACCCGTCCTGGAAATGCGCTCGATCGTCAAGACCTTTCCCGGCGTCAAGGCGCTGTCGGACGTCACGCTGACCGTCCGGCAGGGCGAGGTCCACGCCATCTGCGGGGAGAACGGCGCCGGCAAGTCGACCCTGATGAAGGTCCTCTCCGGCGTCCACCCGCACGGCACCTACGAGGGTGACATCCTCTTCGAGGGTGATGTCTGCGAGTTCAAGGACATCCGGGCGAGCGAGCAGCGCGGCATCGTCATCATCCACCAGGAGCTGGCGCTGTCGCCGTTCCTCTCCCTCGCGGAGAACATCTTCCTCGGCAACGAGCACGCCAAGGGCGGGTTCATCGACTGGCGGGAGACCCTGCGGCACGCCACCGAGCTGCTGCGCCGGGTCGGTCTCTCCGACCACCCGGACACCCGCGTCGCCGACATCGGCGTGGGCAAGCAGCAGCTGGTGGAGATCGCGAAGGCGCTGTCGAAGAAGGTGAAGCTGCTCATCCTCGACGAGCCGACCGCGGCCCTGAACGACGAGGACAGCGGCAAACTCCTGGATCTGATCCTGGAGTTGAAGAAGCAGGGCATCACCTCGATCATCATCTCCCACAAGCTCAACGAGATCCGCAAGGTCGCCGACTCGGTGACGATCCTGCGCGACGGCCAGACCATCGAGACACTCGATGTGAAGGCCGCCGAGACCACCGAGGACCGGATCATCAGCGGGATGGTCGGCCGGGACCTGGAGCACCGCTTCCCCGAGCGCACCCCGCACGAGCCGGAGAAGGGCGCGGCACCGGCCCTGGAGATCCGCAACTGGACCGTGCACCACCCGATCGACCAGCAGCGCAAGGTGGTCGACGATGTGTCACTGTCGGTGCGCCGCGGGGAGATCGTCGGCATCGCGGGCCTGATGGGCGCCGGCCGCACCGAGCTCGCGATGAGCGTCTTCGGGCGGACGTACGGCCGTTACGCGGGCGGCACGGTCCTCAAGGACGGCACGGAGATCCGTACGAAGTCCGTCCCCGAGGCCGTCAAGAACGGCATCGCGTACGTCACCGAGGACCGCAAGCACTACGGCCTCAACCTCATCGACACCATCAACCGCAACATCTCGCTCAGCGCGCTGGGCAAGGTCGCCAAGCGGGGCGTGGTCGACGAGCACGGGGAGCGGCAGGTCGCCGAGGGCTTCCGCAAGTCCATGAACATCAAGGCGCCGACCGTCTTCGAGCCGGTGGGCAAGCTGTCCGGCGGCAACCAGCAGAAGGTCGTCCTCAGCAAGTGGATCTTCGCGGGTCCCGATGTGCTGATCCTGGACGAGCCGACGCGTGGCATCGACGTCGGCGCCAAGTACGAGATCTACACGGTCATCGACCAGCTGGCCGCCCAGGGCAAGGCGGTCGTCTTCATCTCCTCCGAGCTGCCGGAGCTGCTCGGCATGTGTGACCGCATCTACACGATGGCCGCGGGGCGGCTGACCGGCGAGTTCTCGCGGGCCGAGGCCTCGCAGGAATCGCTGATGCGTCAGATGACAAAGGACAAAGAGGTATCCCGATGAGCACGGATGTGACCGCCAAGAGCCCGGCCCCCGCGCCGCCGGGCAAGAGCTCGGGGGCCGCGGGCGCGGGCCTGCTCCAGCTGGTGATGGACGGTATGCGCCGCAACATGCGGCAGTACGGCATGCTGATCGCGCTCGGCCTGATCGTGGTGCTGTTCGCCGTGTGGACCGAGGGCGACCTGCTGCTGCCGCGCAACGTCTCCAACCTGGTGCTGCAGAACAGCTACATCCTGATCCTCGCGATCGGCATGATGCTGGTCATCATCGCGGGCCACATCGACCTGTCGGTGGGATCGCTGACGGCGTTCATCGGCTCGATGGCCGCGGTGTTCATGGTCAGGAACGACCTGCCATGGCCGGTGGCGGTGATCCTCTGCCTCGCCATGGGCGCCCTCGCGGGTGCGGCACAAGGGTTCTTCATCGCGTACGGCGGCATACCGTCCTTCATCGTGACCCTCGCGGGCATGCTGATCTTCCGCGGTCTGACGGAGATCTTCCTGGAGGGGCAGACCCTCGGCCCGTTCCCGGAGGGCCTGCAGAAGGTCGCCAACGGCTTCCTGCCCGAGGTCGGCCCGAACACGAACTACCACAACCTGACACTGCTGCTCGGCTTCGCGATGATCGCGTTCGTGGTCTTCCAGGAGTTCCGTGACCGCCGCCGGCAGCAGGAGTTCTCCCTGGAGGTCGCGCCCTTCAACCTGTTCCTGCTGAAGCTGGTCGCGCTCGGCGCCGCCATCCTCACGCTGACGATGCTGCTGGCCAGCTACAAGGGCGCTCCGATCGTGCTGCTCATCCTGGGCGTGCTGCTCGTCGGCTTCGGGTACGTCATGCGCAACGCGATCATCGGCCGCCACATCTACGCCATCGGCGGCAACCTGCCCGCGGCCAAGCTGTCGGGCGTGAAGGACAAGAAGGTCACCTTCCTGGTCTTCCTGAACATGGGCATGCTCGCGGCCCTGGCGGGTCTGGTCTTCGCCGCCCGCTTCAACGCGGCCTCTCCCAAGGCCGGCCTCAACTTCGAGCTGGAGGCGATCGCGGCCTCGTTCATCGGCGGCGCGTCGATGAGCGGCGGCGTCGGCACCGTCCTCGGCGCGATCATCGGTGGCCTGGTCCTGGGCGTGCTGAACAACGGCATGAACCTCGTCGGCATCGGCACCGACTGGCAGCAGGTCATCAAGGGCCTCGTGCTGCTGGCGGCGGTCGGATTCGACGTGTGGAACAAGCGCAAGGTCGGTTCGTAAGTCCAGACGGGGCCCCGCCGAAGAGGCGGGGCCCTTCCACTCTCGGTTCAACTTCCTGAGCAGGAGCCGCACATGGACATGAGCAGACGTACGGTCATAGCCGGAGCCGCGGCGGCGGGGATCACCGCCGCGACCGTCGGCAGCGCACACGCCACGGGAGGCAGGACCCCGGTGAAGTCGCTCTTCGGCAAGCTCGCCGACGGCACCAAGGTCTACAGCTGGGCGCTGGCGAACGGCGGCACCCGCATGAAGGTCCTCTCGTACGGCGGCGTCGTGCAGTCCCTGGAGATCCCGGACCGCCGCGGCCGGCTGGCCAACGTCTCCCTGGGCTTCGACAAGATCGAGGACTACGTCGCGAAGAGCCCGTACTTCGGCGCCCTGATCGGCCGGTACGGCAACCGCATCGGCAAGGGCAAGTTCACGCTCGACGGCAAGGCCTACCAGGTCAACGTCAACGACGGCGAGAACACCCTGCACGGCGGCGCCCAGGGCTTCGACAAGCGCGTGTGGGACGTCGAGCCGTTCACCAAGGGCTCCGACGTCGGACTGCACCTGTACTACACGTCCGTCGACGGCGAGATGGGCTACCCGGGCACGCTCAAGGTGAAGGTGACGTACACCCTGACCAAGCACGGCGACTGGCGCATCGACTACGCGGCCACCACCGACAAGGCCACCGTCGTCAACCTGACCAGCCACGTCTACTGGAACCTCGCCGGCGAGGGCAGCGGCACGATCGAGAACCACCAGCTGAAGATCGACGCCTCCCGCTACACCCCCGTCGACTCGGGCCTCATCCCCACCGGTCAGCTGGCCCCCGTCGCCGGCACCCCCTTCGACTTCCGCCGCACCAAGGCGATCGGCGAGGACCTGCGCGAGCCCCACCAGCAGCTGCTGTACGGCAAGGGCATCGACCACAACTGGGTCCTCGACAAGGGCATCTCGCCGCGCCCCGAGTGGATCGCCACCCTGAAGGACCCGTCCTCCGGCCGCACCCTGCGGATGGCGACCACCGAGCCCGGCCTGCAGTTCTACTCCGGCAACTTCCTCGACGGCACCCTCGTCGGCACGAGCGGCCGCACCTACCGGCAGGGCGACGCGCTGTGCCTGGAGACGCAGCACTTCCCGGATTCGCCGAACAAGCCGTCGTTCCCCTCGACGGTGCTGCGACCTGGGCAGACGTACCGTTCGACGACGGTCCACTCGTTCAGCTGCTGACAGCTGCCGACCCCGCTCGACCGTCCGTTCTGCCGGTTCTTCACAGGTGACACACAAGTTCTCACCGGTTTCTCAGTGGTTGAACAGCGTCACCCCAGCCTCCGTATGTAAGGGCGGCCCGCGCTCCCCCGCGCGGGCCACCCGAAGACGACGGGCCCGGCCGTCCCCGCCGGGCCCGCCCCATACGGAGGTTCCATGGCCGACAACGTCACCTCGCTGTTCCGCAGCACCGCGGCACACAGCCCGTCGATGGCGGCGCTGACGCGTGAGGGCGGCGACGGGGCCGGTCCGGTCGACTTCTGCATTCCCTGCAACCCGTACTTCCCGACGCCGGAGATGTTCCAGGACATGGGGGCCCGGCTGCGGGACATCATCACGTACTACCCGAGCAGCGCGGACACGATCACGGCCGAGCTGTGCAGTCTGCTCCAACTCCCGCCGCAGTGCGTGGCGATGGGCAACGGCTCCACGGAGCTGATCACCTGGATCGACCACCTGATGGTCCGGGAGTCCCTCGCCATCCCCGTCCCCACCTTCGGCCGCTGGACCGACCAGCCCATGGAGACCGGCAAGCGCGTCGACATGTTCCCGCTCCAGGAGTCCAGCGGCTTCGCCCTCGACCTCGCGCAGTACTCCGAGTTCATCCGCGCCCGGGGGACGCGGGTGGCGGTCATCTGCAACCCGAACAACCCCGACGGCGGCTATCTCCACAAGCACGCGCTCGTGCAGTTCATGGACGCCATGGCCGACCTGGACCTCGTCATCATCGACGAGAGCTTCCTGGAGTTCGCCGACGCCGAGCAGGAACCCTCGGTCGTCCAGGAGGCGATGATCCGCCCGAACGTCATCGTCCTGCGCTCCCTCGGCAAGAACTTCGGTCTGCACGGCATCCGCTTCGGCTACCTGGTCGCCAACCCGGCGCTCGCCGGCAGGGTCCGCTCGATGCTGCCGAAGTGGAACCTCAACGCCTTCGCCGAGCACGTGGTGTTCATGCTGAAGAATCATGGTGCCGAGTACGCGCAGAGCCTGCACCAGGTGCGCCGGGACCGCCTCGACATGGCCAGTCAGCTCTCCTCGCTCCCCGGCCTGACGGTCTATCCGTCGCAGGGCAACTTCCTCTTCGTACGCCTCCCCGTGGGCGCCGAAGGCACCGTGGTCCGGGATCGGCTGCTCACCGAGCACCGGATCCTGGTCCGCGAGTGCGGCAACAAGATCGGTTCGTCCAGCCGCTTCCTGCGACTCGTGGTGCGCCCCCAGGTGGACGTGCGTCGCCTGGTGTCCGGCCTGGAGCAGGTGCTCTACGGGTCCAGGAGGGGAGCCGCCGTACCCGAGCTGGGTACAGGGACCAACTACAGCTCGGGTACGGCGGCCGTGGACCGGTTGGTCAGCTCCACGAACGGTGCGGGGATGCCGGGGCTCGCCGCGCAGGCCATGGGGTCGCCCATGCCGGCGCCGGTTCCGCCTCAGCCACAGCCGCAGCCGCAGGTGGTGGCGCCGGCCGCCGCCACGGTGCCTCCGCAGGGCACGGGGATGCCCATGCCGGCGCCGGTTCCGGTGGCTCCGGCACCGGCCCCTGCACCGATGCCCACACCGATGCCCACACCTGTGCCTGTGCCGGCGGCTGCGCCCGCCCCTGCTCCGGCGCCCGCGCCGACGCCGTTCCCGTCGCCCATGGCGCCGATGGCGCCCGCCGCGGCGGCGATGCCCGGGCCCACGCCGCCCGGGGTGCCGGCCCGGGGGGGCCTTACGGCCGCGCAGGTACGGGGCACCACCGGGCCGGGGCTTACTCCGGCGCCGGCGACCGGGTGGCCCAACAGTCAGTCCTGGCCGAATGCGGCGGGGATGGGGGCGGCCGGGTAGCGCCCTTTCGTTGACGGCGTCAGTAGGCGACGGGCCAACCCGTGGCCCAGTTCAAGAGGTTGATGCCCAGCTTGGGTGTGCCGTTGTCGTTGGCGTCGTAGTAGTGGTAGACGATCAGGTCGCCGTCGACGTCGTTCGTGATCGACTGGCCGCCGGGGCCGATGACGCTGCCGTGGGACTCCAGGACCGGGGTCCCGCCGTTGTTCATCATCGAGACGCCGCTCTTGTCGAGGTACGGCCCGGTGACGCTGGTGGCGCGGCCCACCTTGACCTTGTACGTGGAGCTGGTGCCCGCGCAGCAGGTGTCGTAGGACGCGAAGAGGTAGTAGTAGCCGCCCCGTTTCACGATGAAGGGTGCCTCCACGGCCTTGGTGCCGGTCGGGCGGGAGGCGAGGGAGTGGCGGGTGGTGTTGGAGGAGAGCTGCTTCCCCGTGGACGGGTTGATCTGGATCATCTTGATCCCCGTCCACCAACTGCCGAAGGACAGCCACCACTTGCCGTCGTCGTTCACGAAGAGGTTCGGGTCGATGGCGTTGTAGTCGCTTGAGGAGCTGGATGTGTAGACGGTGCCCTGGTCGGTCCAACTCCCGGGCTGCCCGGTGCTGGAGGTGGCGAGGCCGATGGCCGACGTGTTCGAGCCGAACTTCGAGACGGAGTAGTACATCAGGTACTTGCCGCCGTGGTACGAGATGTCCGGCGCCCAGGCCTCCGGCACCGAGGAGTAGGTCGACCACCAGCCCGGCCGGGAGGAGAACGCGTCGGCGCCGTTCCTGAAGGCGGTGCGGTCGCTGGAGGTCTTGTTGGCGATGCCGCCGCCCGTGGCGTACAGCAGGTACTGGCCGGACGAGGTGCGGAGCATCGTCGGGTCGTGGGTGACGATGTCGCCGGTGACACGGCCGGGGTTGGGGTACGCGGTCGCCGAGGACGGGACGAGGGCGAGGAGAGCGGCGGCGGGGAGCGCGATCAGGGCCGTGCGCTTGCGGAGGGTGCGGGGCATGCGGGTCCTCCTTGCGGTGGGGGTGACAGCCGGACTGTTGGCCGACATACCGAACAGTGCTCGCAAGTTCGAACGGGACCGTAGAATCGAACCCCTTGCGCGTCAAGGCTGTTGACCGGTTCCGCGCCTTCGGATCAGAGCCAGCCACCCGGGCAGGTCGACCTCGGCACAGACGGTCTTGCCGGGCGAGTCCCCCCGCTCCACCACCTCCCACCGATCGGCCAGCGCCTCGACGAGGACGAGCCCGCGGCCGTGTTCGTCCAGGAGGTGTGGACGACGTACGTCGCCGGGCTTCGGGGGATGGGACTCGGTACGGGTGTCACTGACCTCCACGCGGATGCTGCCCGTAGGCAGGGAGAGCCGCAGCTCGAAGTCCCGGCCGGGAACCCGGCCGTGGGTCACTGCGTTCGCGGCCAGCTCGGCGACGATCACCGCGACCGCGTCGGATGCGTCACTGCCGTGCGGGACACCCCAGGCGTGGAGCTGGTTCAGGGCGAGGCGCCGGGCGAGGCGGGCGCCGCGCGGGGTGGCGCTGAGGCGCTGGGTGAACACACGTACGGTGACCGGGGGTTGGGGGGTGTGAGGTGCGGGCATGCGCTCAATCTGGCGGCTGGGGCAGGCAGTTCACCAGGTGAGAGGCGCGTACGCTGCGGCAGCGTACGCGGTTACGGACTGGACAGTACTCATCACCACCCGTGACCATGAGCGCGGGAGGTGACCGACCGTGGTCGATGGCGTGGCGGGTACGGGTGGCGAGCCGGAGTCGTCGGACAGTCTGCGGACGTTCGGCGCGGTGGTCCAGGCGCTGCGGGAGCATGCGGGGTTGAGCCGGGAGGAGTTCGGGGACCTGGTGGGGCTGTCCAAACACACGGTGGCGTCGGTGGAGTTGGGGCGGCGGATGCCGGACCCGACGTTCTCGGACCGGGCGGAGCCGGTGCTGGGGAACACGGGGGCGTTACGGAAGTCGGCGCCGTGTCTGAGTCGGCAGCCGGGGTTGGCGGCGTGGTTTCGGCGGTGGGCGCGGTTGGAGGCGACGGCGATCACGCTGTACACGTACGAGTGCCGGTTGATTCCGGGGTTGTTGCAGACCGAGGCGTACTCGCGGACATTGTTCACGAACCAGCTGCCGCCCATGGACGACGAGCAGATCGAGGCGCAGTGGGCGGCGCGCGCCGAGCGACAACGACTGCTGCGGGAACGGCCGAACACGGCGTTCGCCTTCATCCTGGAAGAGCACCTGTTCCGACGGCGTACGGGTGGACTGGAGGTCACGCGGGAGCTCATCGACCACGTCCTGGCGATCGCCGAACTGCGGAACGTGGAGATCCAGGTCATGCCGACGGAGCAGGAGACGCACGCGGGGCTGGACGGTCCGATGCAGCTGCTGGAGACGCCGGAGAACAAATGGTTCGCCTACTGCGAGGGCCAGGAAAGCGGCCAGTTCATCGTCGACTCAAAGGTGGTCAGCATGCTCCAGATGAGGTATGCCAGGATGCGCTCACAGGCTCTCACTCTGAACGACTCCGTGAGCCTGTTGCAGCGGATGCGAGGAGACCTATGAGCACCAGCGAACTGGCCTGGTTCAAGAGCAGCTACAGCAGCGGCAGCCAGGGCGACTGCGTCGAAGTGGCCCTCGCCTGGCGCAAGTCCAGCTACAGCAGCGGCGGTTCCGGCGACTGCGTTGAGGTAGCCGCCTGTCCCCACACCATCCACGTACGCGACTCCAAGAACCGGCGGGGCCCCGCCCTCACCCTCTCCCCCACCACCTGGACGGAGTTCATCGCGCACGTCCGTCCAGCAGGGCAAGCCCCAACGGCGTAACGGAGTGCAGCGCCGCCTTCCCCGCCCTGCACGTGCTCAGTAACCCCGCCTTGCGCAGGATGCCCACGTGATGGCTGGCCGTGGCCGGTGAGATGCCCGCGTCGTGGGCGAGTTCGGTCGTCGTCACGCCGTGGTCGGCGACCGATTCGAGGATCCCGGCGCGGGTCCGCCCGAGGAGGGCGTTCAAGGAGCGGAGTCCCGGCGTGCCGCCGTTCAGGGGCGTCTCGTGGGTCATCGGGTAGACGACGACGCACGGCAGCGCCGGATCCTTGAGCAGCGTCGGCTTGCGCCAGCAGAAGTACGACGGGAGGACCAGGAGCCCGCGTCCGTCGAGGCGGACGTCACGGTCAGCGCCCAGCCCCGTCACCTCCAGTACGGGCCGCCGCCAGACGAGGCCGGGGTGGAGGGCGCCGAGCAGCGCGCCGAGGTCGCCGTCGGCCAGATACCGTCCGTGGGCGGCACGTTCGGCGCCGAAGCGGGTGCGGAGGCGACTCCACCAGGGGGCCAGCGCGGCCGTGAAGTACGCCCGGAAGACGCGCGCGAGGTGGCCGACGGCCTCCTTGTCGCCGTCGGCGAGGGAACGCGCCCAGGGCGGCATCCGTCGGCCCGCGCGGGACAGTTCCATCAGGTCGCCCCGCAGCCGCTGCCGTGGCGTGGACAGCAGGGCACCGATCCCGGCGTCCAGGCCGCCCGTGCCGGCGGCCGGGGTGAGGAAGTCGGCCGAGTAGCCGACGGGCGGGGCCATGCGGAGCAACGGGCGTACGGCAGCGGGCAGTTCGCGTCGTACCCGGCGCCGCCAGCCGCCGAAGACGGCGGAACCGGTGTCCGTCTGAAGCATGTGCATGCTGAGCAGCGCCTCCCACATCGGGTCGGGGGCCTGCGCCAGCCTGATCTGGGCGAGATCGTCGTCGGTGAAGTGAATACGTACGGCCATGTGAGCCATCCCCGTTCGGCACGTCGTGCACTCACATGCTCCGGGGTTCGTCGCCTCTTGACACCCTCAGATGTCATGGGCCGCCCCGCCGCACCGCAAGGGTGCGACGGGGCGCTCGTCGTCCGTCAGGCCCGGCAGGGCTTCTCAGCACTCCCCGACGGAGCTGACCTGGTCCCGGACGGGCGACGCCAGGTCCAGCGCCTGTCCGTCCAGGATCACCTGGATCTCGTTCTCGTAGTCCGCGTCCCGGTACAGGCACCACGAGTCGCCGGAGATGTTCTTCACCGACCACACGTGGTCGTTGAGACCGCCCGCCAGCCGGCCCAGGTTGGACGCGCCGTCCGACAGCGAGTAGTGCGCGCCGCCGCCCTGCCCGTCGTGGTAGATGCAGAACTCCGACGGGTCGCAGGGCCAGGTCGCCGGGTCCCCGGCCGCCTGGGCGGAGGTGGGCACGGCGAGCATGGCGGCGGTGCCGACGAAGGCGGCGAGGGTGAGAGCGAGTCGGCTATTGCGGATGGACATGAGGTACTTCCTTCCCCGTTGTTCCCCGTTGTTCCCCGTTGTTCCTCGTACGCCGACCAGCCTGGGCCCGGGCGGCCGTACCCCGCGAGCGCCTTCGATCTCCGTCGAATCGATGTGACGGCTGCACACGCAAGTGACGTGTCCGACAAGAAACTTGACGGATGCTCACTTTGCTCAACTGACAGCCCACCAACAGGATCAGTTCCTACGGTGCCGTGCTCATGACAGACACTTCAGGGACAACCCCCACCGTGATCGGGCGCCGAACCGTGCTCATCGCCACCGGCGCCACGGCCGTATCGCTGGCCGTCGCCGCCGCGCCTGAAGCCCCCACAGCCGAGGCGGCCGACCCGGCCCCCGTCGCCGCCGCGGCCGTCTGCACACTCACGAAGGAGATGACCGAAGGCCCCTACTACCTCGACGGACAGCTCGTCCGCGCCGACATCAGCGAGGACAAGACCGGCATCCCGCTGCAGCTCACGCTCACCGTCGTCGACGACAGCACCTGCGCGCCGCTGAACAGCGCCCTGGTGGAGATCTGGCACTGCGACGCCCTCGGCGAGTACTCCGGCTTCGTCGGCAACAACGGCCACGACGAGCCCGACAACGGCACCTTCCTGCGGGGCGGCGTCCTCACGGGGCCGGACGGCGTCGCGCGCATCACGTCCGTGTACCCCGGCTGGTACCGCGGCCGGTGCGTCCACATCCACGTCAAGGTGCACACCGACGTCACGCTCACCGACGACGGCTCGTTCACCGGCGGCCAGGAACTCCACACCGGCCAGCTCTTCTTCGACGAGACGATCACGACCCGCGTCGCCGCGCTCGCCGTCTACGCCGCCAACACCGTCCCGCGCACCACCCTCGCCCAGGACTCCATCTACGACGACGGAGGCGCCGCGTCCGGGCTGCTGACCCTGACCGCACTGGGCAGTTCACCCTCCGCCGGCTATGCGGGGGCGCTCACCCTGGGAGTGGAGAGCTGACCCGACACCCACACCGACGCCAAGCCGCGCCCGACTGCGATCATCGGGCGCGGCTCGGCCTGTGCAGGCGGTGCTGCTACTTGCCCGGGCACTCCTTCCACGCCAGGTGGTACACCGTGCTGATGTCACCGTCGGTCGAGTCCATGGTCATGAAGCTGACCTTGCTCGGAGACGACGAGCCGGCGTTGACGCGCAGCTCAGTGTTGATGTTGAAGTTGCGCTGCTTTCCACAGGGCGCCCAGATCAACTGGGCCCAGTCCGTCTCGTCGGTGGCCTGCCAGTTGTCGTTGAGGGGGCCGCTGTAGGGGTGGTTGCGGAACTGCGTGTTCGGTGAGCCCTGGAAGTAGTACGAGGCTCTCTGTATGGCGCTCGCGCCGGACTGGAGGGAGGCGAAGCCGCGGTAGTCGGCGCTGGCGATGGCGTAGGTGAAGCCACCGGGGACGTGCACGACCAGGCTGAGCTGGCAGTTCTTACGGAACGCCGTGGGGTCGGAGTTGCCGCCGACCTGGGCGAGGTAGTCGCTGTAGGTCACGGTGAAGGCGGTGTTGTCCTCGGAGACGGCGACGGCGGTGGTGCCCTGGGGGCAGCCGGAGCCGTTCACCGTGGCGACCTTGATGACGATCTTGTCCGGCGGCGGGTCTTCGAACGCCGGCGCGGCCTGAGCGGGCAACGTCGCGGTGAGCAGAGCGGCCAGCGCGCCGCCGCTCAGCAGGAGTCGCAGGAGTCCACGTGCCATGGAGCTCTCCTTGGGGATGGGGGGTGGCTGCGCCTCCGACCCCGTTTTCAAGTCAGTTGAACCTTTGAAGAAACAGTGACTTTTCTGTGAAGGTCGAAGGCGTTCGCATCGTAGGGGGCCGAGCATGGCATGGCCACGACGAACTCCAGCCATTCACAGGTGAGTTGAGGCATGTGAGCGCGTCCGCCCGGTCGGTCAGGTGCCGACCGGCTGACGCTCCTCGGCGGACTCGGCCACGGTCGCGTTCCGCTCCTTGAGGTGGACACGGACCGAGTACGCGAGGGCGGCGGCCCACAGCGCGTACAGGGCGACGTAGAGCACGTCACTGGTCGGCAGGGTGCGGGCGTTGGTCACGACGATCACTCCGCCGACCGCCGATCCCAGCACCCGCGGCGGCAGCAGCCGCACCAGCCACGCGGCGAGGGGCGCGGCGACCAGACCGCCCAGCAGGAACGCGGCGACCCACATGACGTCGATGCCCTGGGAGCCGAGGGAGAACAGGAAACCGAGGCCGGCGGCCACCGCGACGAGGAACTCGCTGGTGTCGATGGAGCCGATGACCTTGCGCGGCTCCATCCGGCCGGAGGCGAGGAGGGCGGGCGTACCGACGGGGCCCCAGCCGCCTCCCCCGGTGGCGTCGAGGAAGCCGGCGACCAGCCCCAGCGGGGCCAGGAACCGGCGCCGGAGCGGCCTGCCCAGCCGGCCCTCCGGCAGCCCCCGGAAGGTGAACCGGACCAGGACGTACACGCCCAGCCCCAGCAGGATCGCGGACATCACCGGCTTCGCGACCTCCGTCGACAGCGGGACAGCACGGTCGCCCCGAGGAACGCGCCCACCGCGCCCGGTACGCCGATCCGCGCGACCACTCTCCAGTCGACGTTCCCGAAGCGCCAGTGCGCCGCCCCCGACATCAGCGTCGTACCGATCTCGGCGAGATGGACAGTCGCGGAGGCGGCGGCGGGGCTGGTGCCCAGGGCCAGCAGCAGCGTGGTCGAGGTGACCCCGTACGCCATGCCGAGGCTGCCGTCCACGAGCTGGGCCCCTAGGCCCGCGAGGGCGAGCAGGATCAACGTGCGCATGGGCGCCGACGGTAGGGCCCCGAGCTGAGCAAACCCTTAGGGAAGCTGAACGCAGTCTTGGGGCCCTGTGAAGATCGTCCGCCAGGTCAGCTCAGGCGGATCACGTTCCAGGACAGCGGTTCCAGTACGGCGGTGAGGCTGCCGTCCTTGAGTGCCGTGCCCTCGACGGCGTGCGGGGTGACCCGTTCCGGCTCGTCGAGGGTGTTGCGGGCGTCCGGGTCGGCGTCCGCGAGGGCGCTGTGCTCGACGACCGCCGTCAGGGCGAGGCCGTTCAGGGCGACGTCGAGGGGCAGGGCGTCGGTGCGGCTGCGGTTGACCGCGAAGACGGTGACCGTGCCGTCCTCGGCGCGCACGGCGGTGGCGTGCAGCAGGTCGGCCTCGCCGTACTTCTTCGTCTCGTAGGCCGGGGAGTCCACCCGGACGTCCAGCACCTGGCCGCGGCCGTACTTGGCGGCCTGCGCGAACGGGAAGAACGTCGTCTGCCGCCACGCCGGGCCGCCCGGCTCGGTCATGATCGGCGCGATGACGTTGACCAGCTGGGCGAGGCAGGCCACGGTGACGCGGTCGGCGTGCCGCAGCAGCGCGATGAGGAGCGAGCCGAAGACGACCGCGTCCATGACGCTGTAGTTGTCCTCCAGGAGGCGGGGAGCCTGTGGCCAGTCCGTCAGCGTCTTGGCGTGTTCCTCCCACTCGGGCAGGTACCAGACGTTCCACTCGTCGAAGGAGAGGTTGATCCGCTTCTTCGACTTCAGCCGCGCGCCCACGTGGTCGGCGGTCGCGACGACGTTCTCGATGAAGGACTCCATGTCGACGGCGGAGGCGAGGAAGGAGTCGATGTCGCCGTTCTCGGGCCAGTAGTAGGCATGCAGCGAGATGTGGTCGACGAGGTCGTACGTCTCCTTGAGGACCGTCGCCTCCCATTCGGCGAAGGTCGGCATGGACTGGCTGGAGGAGCCGCAGGCGACGAGTTCGACGTCCGGGTCGATCTGGCGCATGGCGCGGGCGGTCTCGGCGGCGACACGGCCGTACTCCTCGGCCGTCTTGTGGCCCGTCTGCCAGGGGCCGTCCATCTCGTTGCCGAGGCACCACAGCCTGATGCCGAAGGGGTCCTTGTCGCCGTGCGTGACACGGAGGTCGGACAGGGCGGTGCCAGGCGGATGGTTGGCGTACTCCTGGAGCTCCAGGGCTTCCGCGACACCGCGGGTGCCGAGATTGAGGGCCATCATGGGCTCGGCCTGGGGACCGATCTTGCGGAGGAAGTCGATGTACTCGGACAGGCCGAAGCGGTTGGTCTCCGTGGAGTGCCAGGCGAGGTCGAGGCGGCGGGGGCGGTCCTCGGCGGGACCGACCGAGTCCTCCCACTTGTAGCCGGAGACGAAGTTGCCGCCGGGGTAGCGGATGGTGGTGACGCCGAGTTCGCGGACGAGGTCCAGGACGTCCTGGCGCAGGCCCGTCTCGTCGGCCGTGGGGTGGTCCGGTTCGAAGATGCCGGTGTAGACGCAGCGGCCGAGGTGTTCGACGAAGGATCCGAAAAGACGGGGGTTGACCTCACCGACCGTGAAGGCGGGGTCGAGGGTGAAGCGGGCGGTTTGCATGGTCGCCTTTCGAAGGGGGTGATTCTGGGTGGTTTCGAATCGTTGGCGGCTGCGGGTGGGTGGGGGTTGATCGCGCCCACGCGGCGGAGCCGCATATGGCGACGGCCCCGCGCCCCTTGGGGCGCTACTGGCCTGCCAGGCCCGTATGTGCGACGCCTCTGACGATCTGGCTCTGGAACAGGACGAAGGCGGCGATCAGGGGGAGGCCCGCGATGATGCCGCCGGCCATGAGCTGGGGCCAGACGATGCCGAAGGCGTTCTGCACGGTGGCGATGCCGTTCGGCATGGTCATCAGGTCGGGGTTGTTGGTCACCATGTACGGCCAGATGAAGTTGTTCCAGGAGGCGATGAAGGTGAAGATCCCCACCGCCGAGAGG
The DNA here is from genome assembly GCF_055639295.1 of Streptomyces sp. NPDC107528. Classification (NCBI taxonomy): domain Bacteria; kingdom Bacillati; phylum Actinomycetota; class Actinomycetes; order Kitasatosporales; family Streptomycetaceae; genus Streptomyces; species Streptomyces sp. NPDC107528. Next base: position 248,788 of record NZ_JBVKAV010000002.1, on the reverse strand, counting down.
GACGGCTTCGACAGAGGCAGGACGATCGTGAAGAAGATCCGCCAGCGGCCCGCGCCGTCGATGAAGGCCGCCTCCTCCAGTTCGCGGGGCAGCGACTGGAAGAACTTGTAGAGGATGTAGACCATCGCCGCGGGCGCGCACTGCGGCAGGATCATGCCCCAGTAGGTGTCCACCATGCCGAGCGACTGCACGGTGGTGAACAGCGGGACGCCGAGGACGGCCGGGGAGAACATCAGGCCCGCCATCGTGACCGCCATCAGGGCCGACTTGCCGCGGAACGCCGTGCGGGCGAAGCCGTACCCGGCGAGCGACGACACCAGCAGCACGATGAAGGTGACGCAGACGGACACCACGACGGAGTTCACGAACCAGTTGGGGATGTTGCCGGCCTCCAGGACCGCCTGCCAGGAGTCCAGCGTGAAGTCGTCGGGGATCCAGTGCGGGGCGGTCACCGACTCGGTCGGCGTCTTGAGGGAGGTGGACAGGGCCCAGAGCAGCGGGGCCACCCAGACCGCCGAGAGGGCCGCGGCTACCAGGGTCAGGGCGATCTGACCGGGGGTCCAGGTGCTGCGGAGCCTGCGCGGCACGGGGGTCGTCGGGTTCGTCATCGGGCGCTCTCCTCGCGGTTGCGCAGCAGCCACATCCGTCCGAGGGCGACGACCGCGATGATCAGGAACAGGATGAAGGAGATCGCGGAGGCATAGCCCACGCGGTAGCTGGTGAAGCCCTGTTCGAGGGTGTACTGGACGAAGGTGCGCGTCGATTCCTCCGGGCCTGGCCCGAACTGGTACATGACCACGGCCTGGTCGAAGACCTGGAGCGAGGCGAGGATCTGGAGCGCGATCACCAGGCCGGTGATGTCGCGCAGGTTCGGCACGGTGATGTGGAGCAGCCGCTGGAAGGCGTTGGCCCCGTCCAACTCAGCCGCTTCGTAGAGGTGTTGGGGGATGTTCTGGAGGGCGGCCAGGTAGAGCAGGAAGCTGAAGCCGACCGTCCACCACAGAGTGGCGACGACGACGGCGAGCAGGGCCGTGGACTTCTGGGTGAGCCAGGGGGTGTCCAGGCCGAGGACGTGGTTCACCATGCCGTTGGTGGGCTGGAAGAGCCACCACCACAGGTTGCCGATGACCGCGGACGGCAGCAGGAAGGGGGCGAAGAAGCAGAGCCGCCACAGCCACTTGAAGTGCACGGTGTGGTGGGCGACGAGCGCCATCAGCAAGGCCGTGACGACGATGGCGGGCACGACGTAGAGCGTGAACTGCACACTGTGCGTGAGGGACTCCCAGACCAGGTCGTCCTTGAGCGCTTCCCGGTAGTTGTCGAGGCCGACGAAGGTCGTGTGGTCGCCGGAGATGTTCGCGTCGGTGAAGCTGAGGTAGAGGCCGCGGACGACCGGCAGGACGACGAAGAGGCCGTACAGGACGAAGAACGGGGCGACGAACCAGCCGCCGTGCTGGAAACGGTTGCCCCAGCGCAGTCGGGCGGAGTCGGCGGCGGTGGTCGCGCGGGGGCGCAGCACTCCGTGGGCGACGGTCGTGGTCGTACTGCTCATGCGCCCGCTCCCTTCAGTTCCCGGGCTGCCGTCAGGCCGGTCATGGGGTTCTTGGCCGCGAGCAGTTGGTACAGGAGGGACTTCAGCCGGCGGGCCGCCGCGTCGGGCTTCGCCGAGCCCAGGGTGGACGAGGCGATGACCGGGCCGAGGCGGGTGGCGAGGATGCCGGTGGAGCCCGCGAACCAGATGTGGGGTTCGGTGGCCGGGTGCTCCATGGCGGGCCCGGAGTACTCGTTCTGCGGGGTGAGTTCGAGGTAGCCGGGGTCCTTGAAGGTGGGCAGATAGGCGGGTACGTGGCCGCCGTTGGCCCAGGTGGTGGCGTGGGAGACCATGTAGGCGGCGAGTTCGTAGGCGCCGTCGTTCGGGGCGCCGCCGCGGTCGGCCTGGTGGGGCAGGACGAAGGCGTGCGACTCGACGTGGGTGGCCGGGGTGCCGAAGACCGGGGGCAGCGGCTGGGCGCCGTACTCGATCTTCTCGCCGTTGAAGTACGGCACCGACCAGTTGCCCTCCCAGGTGAAGGGTGATCCGGCGATGAAGGCTTCGCCGTCCGCCTCGCCGACGGTGACGTAGCCCTCGGTGACGTTCCTGCGGAGGAACTCCAGGACCTGGGTGGCCTTGTCGGTGTCGAAGGTGACCTGGGTCTGGTCCTCGTCGAAGTAGGCGCCGCCGAGCTGCTGGTAGAAGGAGACGAAGAACCACCAGGCGAAATTCTGGTCGTTGGCGTGCAGCCCGAGGGTCTGCTGCCCCTTCTTCAGCTGTCCCTTGGCCGCCTTGAGGATCTCGAACCACTCGTCGGGGTCGCCGGCGGCGGGCAGCCGCCCGTCGGAGTCCAGCAGGCCGGCCTTCTCGCACACGTCCTTGCGGTAGAAGTTCAGCTGGACGTGGATGTCGAGGGGCAGGGCGTACAACTCGCCGTCGACGATGCCGCGGCGCCACAGCACGGGGTTGAAGTCGGCCTCCCGTACGCCGTATTCGGCGAGCAGGTCCATGTCCCAGGGGTCGAGCAGGCGGCCCGGCGCGAAGCCGGGGATACGGCCCTGGTGCATGACCGCGAGGTCGGGTGCGCGGTTGCCCGCGGCGGCCATGGCGAGCTTGGTGTAGTAGGGCCCGCCCCAGGTGAGGGTGGAGTCCTTGACGGCGACGTCCGGGTTCGCCTTGCGGAAGGCGTCCACCATCGCGACCTGGTTGGTGCCGTCGCCGCCTTGGAAGAGGTTCCAGTACCGCACCCGGGTACGAGCACTGGACGCGAGCGCGTCGGCCCCCGTCCCGAGCGCCGCGAACCCAAAGCTGCCGGCCACCGCCAATCCGCCCGCGGTGGCCAGAAGTTGCCTGCGATTGAGGTCAGGTCGTCCCATTCCCTGCCCTATCTGTTCGAGATACCGACATACGCCCGTAACTTCGAACGGACCGTAGGCTGCAAGCGCTTACCAGTCAATGGTTTGTGCACGAATCCGAGCAACGCGGTCTTCCCCGGCTCATCCGCGGTCGTTCCCCGTTTAACCACAGCCGCCGGACCACATGACGGGGACACTTCCGGACGCGTAGGCTCGAACAGCCCGCCGACAGGCGGAGGAACTGGGGGTGCGATGGACATCGCGGGCGCGCGCACGAGGGCGGCCCGGGTCGCTGCGCTGCTGCGGCTGCGGCGCTCCCGTTCCGGTTCCGGTTCCGGGATGCGTGAGCTGGCCTCCGAGCTGAGCGCCGCCCTGCGTGCCGGACCCCACCCCCCGGCCGACGTACGCGAGTTGTGCCACGCGCTGTGCGTGGAGATGAGTGCGCGGCGCGGCGGACGGCCCGTCGAGCTGCGGTTCGAGCGGTTCCCCGACGAGATCGAGGTGACCGGGCTGTGGGTGGAGTTCCAGGACTTCGACCTGGTCATCGTCGAGGAGCGCGCCGAGACGATGCAGCAACTGGTCATCCTCGGCCATGAGTTGTGGCACATGCACGCCGGCCACGGCCACCACCACACCGACGGCACGGCCGCCGCGCACGCGCTCGCCGGAACCCCCGGCTGGAAGGGCATCGCCCTCGCGGTCGCCGCCCGCAACGGCTCCCGGGAGCGGGACGAGGCCGAGGCGGACGACTTCGGGCACCGGCTGGCGGCGGCGTTCCGGCCGCTGCTGTCGGGGCCGGGCGCGGACGCGCCGCTCGGGCCTGTGCAGCGTTCGATGGGCTACCGCGGGAGCGGGAGCGGGAGGACGGCGCGGTGACCGTGCTGGCGTCGACCTCCTCAAAGCTCTTCGGCGATATCCACATCTCCTTCTGGATCCCCACCGTCGCGCTGGCCGCCGCCCTGGCGATCAAGCTGCCCAGCATCCTCAGGATGTGGCGGGACCCCCTGCTGCGCGCCGTCGGCGGCCTGTTGCTGTTCGCCTGCGCGGTGTTCGTCTTCGCCGCCCCTGCCACCATCGCCTGGACCAACCGCGTCACCAGGGTGCCCAACATCTCGGCCCCATGGGTGTATTCGCTCATCACCGCGCTGTGCGCGTCCTGGCTGCTGATGATCATCGCCTGGCGCAACGGCCTGTCCAACCGCTCGGCCGCCACCCGCCGGGCGACCCGCTGGGTCGTCTCCGTCTACGCGGGCGTGGTCATCACCCTGTGGGCGCTCTTCGCGCTCGCGGACGCTCCCGTGGAACGACTACGGGACCTGGACACGTACTACGCCACGACACCCTTCATGCGCGAGCAGATCCTGCTCTACCTGCTCGCGCACACCGTGGCCTGCACGATCACGGCACGGCTGATCTGGAACTGGATCCGCACCGAGGGCCTCGACGCCTGGCTTCGCGCGGGCCTGCGGTTCCTGGGCGTCGGCTACGCGACGAACCTGCTCTTCGACGCGTCCAAGCTCACGGCCGTCGTCGCCCGGTGGACGGGCCACGACCTGGACTGGCTGAGCACCGACCTGGCGCCGTCGGCCGCCTGCGTCTCGGCCTCCCTGGTCGCGGTGGGCTTCATCATCCCGCACGCCGGCCAGTACCTGCACGAGCGCTGGCGCATCCGGCGACGCCATCGGCACCTGCGTCCCCTCTCCGTGCTGATGCGGTCCGTCAACGGCGCCCGTGAGCCCTTCACCCTGCGCGGCACCCCGGAACTCCGGCTGATCCGCCGAGAGACGTTCGTCCGCGACGGACTCCTGCAGGTGTCCCGGCACCTCGACGAGAACCTGCGCGGACGGTCGTACGACGCGGCCCTCGCCCTCGGCTTCGAACCCACCCGGGCGGAGGCCCTCGCCGCGGCCGTGACGATCCTGGACGCCGTCGACATCAGGCAGCGGTCACCGAAGGCCGACGCCGACACCTCCCCGTCCGGCCCGGACACCGCGTATCTGCTGCGTGAGATCCAGGCCGTGTCCCGAGCCCTCCGCCATCCCAACGACATCGAGGCGGTACGCGCCCGAGCGACCGCCCCGGCAGAGAGTGCCCCCGCATGAATGAACGCCCCGCCCCAGACGTCAGAACCGCCGTCGTCCTGGGGGGATCCCACACCGGCATGCTCGCGGCCAGCGCGCTCACCGGATTCGTCGACCGTGTGCTCGTCGTGGACCGGGACACCCTGCCCGGCGACCCCGGCCCCCGCAAGGGGCTGCCGCAGGCGCGGCACGCGCACATGCTGTGGTCGGGCGGGGTCCGGGCCATGGAGAAGCTGCTTCCCGGGGTCACCGAGGTGCTCGGAGGCGCCGGGGCGCGCCGGCTGCCGGTCACGACGGACGTGGTGGCGATGTCGGCGCGGGGCTGGTTCCGGCGTTGGCCCGAGTCCCACCATGTGATCCTGGCCGGCCGGGATCTGCTGGACGCGACGATCCGGGCGCAGGTCCTCGCCGACAAGCGGATCGAACTGGTCGAGCGGGCGGAGGCGGTGGCACTGGCCGGTACGGACGCCGCCGTGACAGGCGTACGGATCAGGGCGCACGACGGCGCCGAGCGCATTCTTCAGGCAGGCCTGGTCGTCGATGCCACTGGCCGCGGCTCCGGGGCACCGCGGTGGCTCAGGGCCCTCGGCCTTCCCGCACCTCAGCGGCGCGAGGTCGACTCCGGGCTGGCGTACGCCAGTCGGCTCTACCTTGCCCCCGAGGACGCCAGGGACGGCTTCCCGGTCGTCAACGTACAGCCCGACCCGCGCGCCGGAGGGCCGGGCCGGGCGGGCTTCCTGCTGCCGATCGAGAACGGTCGGTGGATCGTCACCCTGTCCGGTACCCGGGGCGGCGAACCCACCGACGCGGCCGAGGACTTCGTCCCGTGGGCCCGCGAGAAGCTACGGCACCCGCTGATCGGCGAACTGCTCGAGAACGCCGAGCCGCTGTCCGACGTCTCGGTCACCCGCGCCACCGTCAACCGCCGCTACTTTTACGAGCGGATGCCGGTGTGGCCGGAGAACTTCGTCGTCCTCGGCGACGCCCTCGCCGCGTTCAACCCGGTCTACGGGCACGGCCTGGCGGTCGCCGCCCAAAGCACCCTGATCCTGCGGGACGTGATATGCCGTCAGGGCTGGGCCGCACCGGGCCTGTCACGCCGCGTCCAGAAGGCGGTGGCCCGCCCGGTCGGCGCGGCCTGGGACCTCGCCATCGGTCAGGACGTCTTCTACCCGGGCGCAACCGAAACCGGCCCCACCCTCCGCGAACGGCTCGTGGCCGCCTACGTGGACCGCCTCATGCACACCGCCACCGGCAACGGCCGAATCGCCCGCCGCGTCACGGACGTGACGTCCCTGGAGCGCACCGCCGAGGTACTGCTGTCCCCGTCCGTCCTACTGGCCGCGGCGATCGGCCCGCTCAAGCCGGCGCTCAACGGCCCGCCGTTGACGGCGGAGGAGCGGAAGGCGGCAGGGCTGGGGTAGGGCTGTTGGGACCGTACGCGATATTCGCGGCGACCCGGACGGTCGATCGGGATACTCGTCGCCATGGATGAGGTCAAGGTGGTCGTCGCCCATTCCGAGCGCGCGACCCTGCGCGTCGGCGACGTGTTCCTGAAGGTGGACGCCGATCAGGCGCGCATCGACGTCGAGGTCGAGGCGATGGCCATGGCACCGGTCCCCACCCCGAAGGTCCTGTGGCGCAAGCCGCCCGTGCTCGCGATCGCCGCGGTCCCGGGGACGGCGCTCGGCCGCCTCGGCGAGCCGTCGACCGCGTCCCCGGCGGCGTGGGCCGCCGCGGGTGCCGCCGTCCGGAAGCTGCACGACGCGCCGTTGCCTCCCCGGCCCGGCCGGGCCGGCCGGAGCGTCGACGAGTTGGTGGCGGAGCTCGCCGGCGAGTGCGACTGGCTCGTCACGCATGGTGTCCTGCCCGCCGGCCTGGTCACGCGCAACCGTCAGGTCGCCGAGGCCGCGCTCCGGCCGTGGACGCCGGCGTTCACGCACGGCGATCTGCAGATCGCTCACGTGTTCGTCGACGGTGACGAGGTCACGGGCATCCTCGACTGGTCGGAGGCGGGCCAGGGTGACGCCCTGTACGACCTCGCCACCTTGACGCTCGGACACGAGGAACACCTCGGCGACGTCATCGCCGGGTACGGCACCGACGTCGACCTCGACGTGATCCACGCGTGGTGGTCGCTGCGAAGCCTGCTGGGGGTTCGCTGGCTGATCGAGCACGGCTTCGACCCGTCCGCGCCGGGCGGTGAAGTCGACGTGCTGAGATCCCGGATGTGAGGCCGCGCCGGCCCGCGTCCCGTGACGACAGGCCGCGTCAGCCGGTGAACGCCGGCTGCGCCAGCCCCTTCCCGGCCCCCGGCACCACGAACACCGAGCCCGACAGGGCGGGGGGCGAGGCCAGGCCGACGCGGGCCGTGGTGACGTAGAGGTCGGTCAGGTCGGGGCCGGCGAAGGTGCAGGCCGTCACGCGGGGTACGGGCAGCGGGACGATCCGGTCCAGCTCGCCGGCCGGTGTGTAGCGCCGTACCGCCGCGCCGTCCCACAGGGCCACCCACACGCAGCCCTCGGCGTCGACGGTGAGCCCGTCCGGGAACCCGGCGCCGTCCTCGATCTCGACGAGCGGACGCCGGTTCACGGGCCTCCCGCCGGCGAAGTCGAAGACGTCGACACGACGCGTCGGGGAGTCGATGTAGTACATGAGCCGTCCGTCCGGGCTCCAGCCCGTGCCGTTGCTCACCGCCACGTCGTCGAGGACCACCTCGACGGAGGCCTCACCGGTGATCCGGGACAGGGTGCCGCCGCCCGCCGCCTCGTCGTAGCGCATGGTGCCCACCCAGAGGGACCCGTCGGGCGCGACGGCGGCGTCGTTGGCGCGGCGGCCGGGGACGGGTTCGTGATGCAGCCAGCGGAAGTTGTGGTCCGGGTCGAGCACGGCCACGCCGTCCCGCAGGTTGAGGACGAGGCCACCGCCGGCGCGCGGCTTGACGGCGCCGATGTGCTGGTGGGTCGTACGGACCGTGCGACGCCCGGAGACGGGGTCGTAGGTGTGTATCCGCGCACCGAGGATGTCGATCCAGACCAGCCGGCCACTCGCCGGATCCCAGGTCGGCCCCTCACCGAGTTCCGCCTCCGCGCGCACCGCCACCTCGTACGGCGCCCTCACGCAACGCTCCGGTGCCCCAGGCGCTCCGACAGTTCGGCGGCACCCTTGGCGGAGAGCTGCTCCAGCTCGGCGAGCCGCTCGTCGCTCCAGCGGATCATCGGCACGGAGATGGAGAGGGCGGCGACGACCTGCCCGGTACGGTCCCGCACGGGCGCGGCCACGCACGAAACGTCCGGGTTGGACTCCCGGCTCTCGACGGCGATCCCCCGCTGCCGAATCTCGGCGAGGGCCTCGCGCAGGGCGCCGGGGTCGGTGATGCTGTTGGGCGTCATGGCGACGAGCTCGGCCCCGTCGGGGATACGGGACGACAGCTCCGAGTCGGGAAGGGAGGCCAGCAGCATCTTGCCGACGGACGTGCAGTGGGCGGGCAGCCGACGGCCCGCCGCGGACACCATCCGCACCGCGTGCGTCGAGTCGACCTTGGCGATGTAGATGACGTCCGTGCCCTCCAGGATCGCCACGTGCACGGTCTCGTCGCACGTCTCCGCCACGGACCGGGCCACCTGCTGCCCCTCGGCCGCGAGGTCGAGCTGCTCGGCGTACCGGCTGCCGAGCTGGTACGGCCGTACGCCCAGCCGGTACCGTCCCGGCTGCCCCGGCACCTGGACGATGTACGACCGAGCGGCCAGAGTGGTCACCAGCTCATGCACGGTGGTCCGCGGCAACTGGAGCTTGCGCACGATGTCGGGGGCGGAGAGCGTCCCGTCCCCGTCGAGGAAGAGCTCGAGAATGTCGAGAGCCCGGGTCACGGCTGGTACGAGGCGTCCCACGTGCGGCCCCCTCCCTTGCATGCGAGGCTGCGTTCGAGATTTCAACAGCCGATCGGAATAACGAACACAGGCTACTCAAAGTGCGTTTCCCCCGGCAATGGCCTTGCGCGGACCGGCTCGATTCCTGTCACGCCGGCCCCATCGGTCAGTCACTCTCAGCTCCGCGGCTCCCCCGCCCCCTTCCGGACGTACGTCACGTCGAAGTCCGTAGTCCACTGCTCGCCGTCGGAGACTGCTCCCACTGGCCCTCGATCGTGTTGCCGTCGGGGCTGATGGTGGCGGTGAGGCGTTGGTGGAAGCCTGGGGCCGAGCGCCACTGGTGCCAGGTGCGGGCGGTCATGGTGGCTCGGTAGGTGCGGGCGACGGCTCGGCCGTCGGCGTAGAGGGCGGTGAATTCGTCGGCCGTGTCGTCGTAGCCGATGAGGGAGACGGTGGGGAAGGGGGCGTTCGGGCCCCAGTCGCCGGGGAGGGACGTCTCGGGGACGACGTCCGAGCGCTGGACCAGGAAGGCGCCGCCCTCCAGCCAGGCGAACTCCGTCCTGAAGGGGCCGACGCTTCGGCCGAGGGCCCACAGGTCCCACTCGCCGACGAAGGCGTCGAGCTGTTGCAGGGCGGGGTGGGGTGACGGTTGGCGCATCAGGGTCTCCTCTGCTCGGAAGCGGGGCGTTGTCTCGTCGTATCCCCGCTGCTCCCTTGATGACCTGGCCCGGCGGCCGGATTCATCGCCCTCGCATGGCGAACGGAGCAGGGAGGGAGGCGCCGGGTACGCCGAGGTCAGTACGCGGGGTTACTCCCGCCGTCAGACGCCCTCGCAGGCCTGGCCCGGCACGGTGGTGCCATGTCTTCCTCGCCTTCCTCGTCTTCTTCGCCTTCTTCGCCTTCCTCGCCATCCGTGTCGTCCGCGTCGTCCGCCTCGTCGAGGAAGCTGAGCCGGCCCGCCCGGCGGGCCGCCCTCGTCGTCCATGTCGTCGCCTCCGCCGGCTGGCTCGGGCTCACGGTCGGGCTGCTCGCGCTCGGGGTCACCGCGGCCACCACCGGGTCCGCGGTGACCGTGGAGGCGTCCGTGCGGGCCATGAAGCTGTTCGCCGACTGGCTCCTGCTGCCGGTCGCCTTCCTCACGCTGCTCAGCGGGCTCGTGCTGTCGTTGGGCACGCAATGGGGGCTGGCGCGGCACCGGTGGGTCTACGTCAAGTTCTGGGTGACCCTGGGCACGACCGTCGCCACCGTCTTCGCGCTGCGCCCAGGCGTGAACTCCGCCGTCGAGGCCGTCGCCGCGGGCGGGCCGCTGCCCGACGCCGGGGACGTTCTGTTCGGGCCGATCGTGTCGCTGTCCGCGTACGTCTTCATGACGGTGATCTCGATCCTCAAGCCCTGGGGGCTCACGCGCCGTGGCCGACGCCTGCGCGCGGCGTCCGCCCGCACCCCGTCCCGCCGCACCGAGCCCGCCCGCCAGACCACCTGACGGGGGACCGACGGCAGACCGACGGGGGAAGAAGCGGACACAGTCGGGTTCTGAGCACAGCGGCAGCTCCTACTTGCGTGCCTCCCCCAGCGCCCCCCTCAACCGCTGGGCCCGCAACACCAACTCCAGCTCGAACCGCCGATCCGGGTCGTCCATCTCGTCGCCCCACAGCTCCCGGATCTGGCGGAGGCGGTACCTGACCGTCTGAGGGTGAACTCCCAGACGGGCCGCCACCTCCGGTGCCCCGCCCCTGGTCTCCAGCCACGCCAGTAACGTCTCCGCCAGCCGCCGCCCGTGCGTGGGACCGCAGTGCTGGAGCGGTGCCAGGCACCGCACCGCCAGGTCGTCGATCAGTTCCTCGGGCTGGAGCAGCACCAGAGCTTCCGTGTGCTCGGTGCAGTACAGGACGTCGCCGGCCGGCAGCAGCGCCCGTTCCATCAGGCGTACGGCCGCCTCGGCCCAGCGCAGCGACTTCGCCGCGTCGGCGAGGGGCACCGGAGGGCCGATCGCGCCCGACCAGCCGGTCAGGGCCCGGTGCAGCAGTTCGGGGCGGCCGCCGGCGTCCGGCTCGGGGACGACCATGCGCGGCTGCTCGTACTCCATGTCGAGCAGCACTCCCTGCCCCACGGCCGGCGCCACCGCTTCCCGCGCCGGGCGCAGTAGCACGCCCACGGCGACCTTCTCGGGCAGCGGCCAGCCGATCCGGGCCGCCCGCTCCGTCAGGGCGTCCGCCGGATCACCCCGGTGGTGCTCGGCCAACAGCAGCTCCATCAGGCGGCGTTGGAGACGCAGCCGCTCGCCCGCCTGCCGTGCCGCCGCCTCGGCGTAGCCGCGCACCGACTGGTCGACCAGGCCGTCCAGGTACTCGTAGCCCGCGTCCACCAGCTCGTACATCGCGGGCGGCGGAATGTCGACGCGCTGGCCGATCTCGGCGAAACGGCGCCAGGCCAGCCGTACGCCCAACCGGTAGATCGCCTGGAGCGAGTCCAGGGAGCGGCCGTTGTAGCCCTCGCCGCGGCCGAAGTCCTGGAAGACGCCCGGCGGTACGGTCGGGCGGCCTTCCGACTTCTCCAGGTGCTCGACGAAGACCTCGATCGCGCGCCGGATGCCGACCAGGGCCATCGGCTCGCCCGACTCGTCGAGGACGACGGGCAGTTGGGGGTACTCGCGCTGGATCTCGCGCAGGATCTGCTCGGCGAGGGCCGGGGCGTCCGCCATGACCAGCTCCGCGAAGCGGCGGACCTGGAAGCGGGGTACGTCACGCCAGGCCGAGCGGGCCGGCACGGCCGGGGCGGCAGGGGAAGCCGTGGCGGCGGGAGATGCCGTGGATGCCGTGGAGCGGGTCGCTGCCACGGTCAACTCCCCTGGCCCGCTTGCTCGTACGTGATCAAGGGTGTGTTCGGCTGGTCGGGTGTCGCTTCCAGCAACGCGACGACGCCGAGCGCGGCACCCACCGCGAGTACGGCGGCGAGCACGACGGTCAGCGCGGCGGCGAGCAGTCTGGACATCGCAGGGTCAGCCTCTCTGCATCCGGAGGTCGTCCCCACCCCGGTGGTGCCAGCCTTGTCCGACCCCTGCCTGTCGGCTTCAGTCTCGACAAGCCGGGACATCCCGTCAAGACATTGACACTCCGTCAAGGGGCGCCTACGGTTCCCGGCCCAAGAACGGCCAGGCAACGACCGTGCACCGACAGTGCATCGATCATGCGTCAACCTCCCAGGAGTGCCGGATGCGCCGTACAGCCTCACCTCTCTCGTTGATTCTGCTGGGCCTCGGCACGTTTTTGCTGGTACTGGCGCCCATGCTCGCCTGGTACGTGGCCCCGCGTGCCGCCGTGAACCCCATCGACATCGACACCACCGCCGTCTACAAGGGCACCGGCAGCGTCTTCGACACCGACAAGGTCGAGACCGTGCCGGACCAGAACATCACCGTCACCCAGCGCGTGCGCGGCAATGTGGCGGAAAGTGAGCGCAGCGGCAACGCCGTCTGGGACGTCATCACCACCGTCGACACGGACAAGTCGCTGCCGGCCGACGACCCGCACGACGCGCTGGACTTCACCCCGCACCGCTGGGTGATGGACCGTACGACGACGAAGCCGGTGCACTGCTGCGAGGAGACGCCGTACATCGAGGGCGAGGCGTATCTGAAGTTCCCGTTCGACGTGGAGAAACGCTCCTACCAGTGGTGGGACAACACCGGCGGCACCACGATCACCCTGCGGTACGACGGCACCGAGAAGATCCAGGGCTACACGGGATACCGGTTCACCGGCACGGTCGCGCCCCGCAAGGTCGGCACGCGGCTCGTCCCCGGCACCCTCGTCGACGAGCCGGACCGGCCGCAGGTGCTGGCCGAGGAGTGGTACTCCAACCACGGGTTCAGGCTGGTCGTGGATCAGGCCACCGGCCGTGTGATCTACGCGCAGACCGGCCCGCGCCGGACCCTGCGGGCGCCCGGCGGCGAGAAGGACGCGGCGGTGCTGCTGGACAGCGAGAAGATCGCGTTCACCACGGCCACGCAGAAGGAGGCCGTACGGCAGGCGAAGCGGGACAGCAGTCTGCTGCGCACGGTGGGCGAGACGCTGCCGATCGGGACTGCAGGGGCGGGATTCGTGCTTGTGGTGGTGGGTGGCGTTTTGGTGGCACGGGGCCGGAAGCGCCCTGAAGCGCCCGGTACGGTCGAGATGCCCCAGCCGTCGCTCACAATGTGACGTGACGTCAGCTCTAATAAAGCCGGAAATTGTCACGCCGGTGAGTAGCCGTGGCGAACTGCTGGGCGAAAACTGTCCACCCCCACCCGGACACAGCCTGTTCACAGCCCCCGCAAGATGACCGTAAGAGGCCGAGAAACCCCGAGAACGTCCGAGAAGCCCCGCATCTCCCCACAGGAACCAAACCCTCCCTCCCCCACGCTGAGTTCCGCACCCTGAGACGAGTTGGAGCACACATGCCCCAGCACGTGCCCTCCCCTCCCCCGTTCTCGAATTCGCTCGAGCGGGGGGACCCCCATCGCGCCACCCCTCCCTGGGCGTCGCAGCAACAGCCTCCGGCGCTTCCCCCACATCCGCGCCGAATCGTTTTTCTCGCCCACCGTGACCTGGGCAACCGATCCGCCGGCGGCTCCGAGCTGCTGGTCGACCGCCTCGCCGACGGCCTGACCCACCTCGGCCACCAGGTCACCCTCCTGTGCGGGGGCCCCGCGGCCTACCGCGACTACCGGGTCGTGTCCGCCGGCGGTTCCTACGGCCACTACCTGCGCGCCCGGTCCGCCTTCGCCCGTCAGGTCGGCGACTGCGATCTGCTGGTCGAGGTCTGCAACGGGATGCCGTACTTCGCCCCCGTCTGGCATCGCGGGCCGACGCTGTGCCTGGTCAACCATGTACACACCGATCTGTGGAAGATGCGGTTCGGCGGGGCGCTGGCGCCTGCCGCGCGGCTCGGGCGAAGACTGGAGCACTGGGCGCTGACCGGTGCGCAGCAGCGGAGTCTGATGGTTGCCGTGTCTCCGTCGACCGCGCAGGCCCTGCGCGGAATCGGCGTCGACCGGGAACGTATCCGTGTCGTCCACAACGGCGTGGAGGAGCCCGGCCCCTTGGGCGACCGCTCGCCGGAGCCGCTGTTCGTGGCCGTCGGACGGCTCGTCGAGTACAAGCGGATCGATCTGCTGCTGCGGTTGTGGGAGCGAGTGCGGCCCGTGACCGGCGGGCGGCTCGTCATCGTCGGGGACGGGCCGGAGCGTCAGCGCTTGGAGCGGGCGGCCGGCGACGGCGTCGAGTTCACCGGCCATGTCTCGGAGGCGGAGAAGCATCGGCTGCTGTGTGCGGCGTGGCTGCTGCTGCATCCGTCCGCCGTGGAGGGGTGGGGGCTCGTCGTCACCGAGGCCGCCACCCGGGAGACGCCGACCATTGCCTTCGATGTGCCCGGGCTGCGGGATTCCGTCGTGGACGGAGAGACGGGGGTGCTTGCCGCCGGGGAATCGTCCTTTGCCGCCGCCTGGTGCACGCTCGCGCTGTCCGGGCACCGCCGGGAGCTGATGGGCAAGGCTGCGCGGGACCGGGCGGCGCGGTATCGCTGGGACCGGACTGTGCGGCAGTTTCTTGCGGTTGCCTCGGAGGCCGTACGCCGTGACGCCTAAACGCCGTAGTGGGTCGGCCGGCTCGCGAGTGCCGGTGCGTCGTGGCTGGTCACGCCCGCGCGGCGGAGCCGCAAATGTCACAGCCCCGCGCCCCTATGGGGGCGCTTCACCACCCCCAGTTGCCAAGGACCCCTCCTTTCGGCGGTCCCTTGCTCTCTTCCGGGCGTTCCTGCATGAACAGGACGATCCCGAAGCCTGCTACTCGCTGCTCGCCCGTGACGCCGTCGATCAGGTCGAGGCCTACGACGGTCCCGTCTCCGGGCGTACCGTCGTCGATGTCGGCGGCGGTGGCGGGTACTTCACGGAGGAGTTCCGGCGGCGAGGTGCGTACGCCTGTCTCTTCGAGCCGGACGTGGCGGAACTCGGTGTGAAGCCGCCCGAGGGGGCCGTCGTCGCCGACGGGTACCTGCTGCCGCTGCGCGACGGCGTCGCCGACGTCACCTTCTCCTCCAATGTGCTGGAGCACGTGGCCGATCCGCAGACGTTCCTCAGTGAGCTGGCACGGGTGACCCGGCCCGGTGGGCTGATCTACGTGTCGTTCACGAACTGGCTGTCCCCGTGGGGCGGTCATGAGTGGGCCCCCTGGCACTACTTCGGTGCCGAGCGGGCCCGCGCCCGCTACCTGCGCCGTACCGGACGGGCCGCCAAGCACACCCTCGGCGAGAACCTGTTCGCCGTGCACATCGGCGCCACCCTGCGTCAGGTCCGCGCCCGTGACGACGTAGAGGTCGTCTCGGCGCGCTCCCGCTACTGGCCGTTCCTCGCGGAGGCCGTCGTGAAGGCGCCCGGCATACGCGAGTTCGCCACCTGGAACCTCCTCCTCATCCTCAGGCGGTGCCCACCATGACGACGACCACGGTCCAGGCTCCTCCCCCGGCAGCCGTGCCCACCTCCGCGCCCTCCTCGGGGCCGCCGGAGGGGCCGCGCTCGCGGCGCTGGCTGCTGGGGTTCTGGGCCGTGGTGTTCGTGCTGTTGCTGGCGGTGCAGCCGGGGCGGCAGACATTCGACACCAAGCTGGGTGTGACCGTCGATCCGGGGCAGTTCCTCGCCGATCTGGGGCAGTTGTGGCAGGACGAGGGCAGTTTCGGCGGCATCCAGAACCAGTACTCGGGCTATCTGTGGCCGATGCTGCCGTTCTACTGGCTGGCCGATGTCGTACGGCTGCCGGTGTGGCTGGCGGAGCGGCTGTGGCTGTCGCTGATCGTGGCGGTGGCCTTCTGGGGTGCGCTGCGGCTGGCCGAGCGGCTGCGGGTGGGCAGTGGGGCGTCGCGGCTGGTCGCGGCCGTGGCGTATGCACTGTGGCCCGTCTTCACCGTCGTCGTCGGGTCCACGTCCGCTGCCGCGCTGCCCGGGGCCTTCCTGCCGTGGGTGCTGCTGCCGCTGACCGACGAGCGGTATGCCGCGCGGGTCGCCGCGCTGCGGTCGGCGCTGATCATCCCGTTCATGGGTGGCGTCAACGCGGCCTCCACACTGGCCTCACTGCTTCCCGTCGGGCTGTATCTGCTCTCCCGGCCGCCCGGGCCACGGCAGCGCAAGCTGATCGCGTGGTGGGTGCCGGGGGTCCTGCTGGCGACCGCCTGGTGGGTGATCCCGCTTCTGCTGCTCGGCACATACGGCGAGAACTTCCTTCCCTACGTGGAGAGTTCGCAGACCACGACCGAGACGATGGCGGCGACGGAGGCGCTGCGCGGCGGCGGCAACTGGGTCGCCTATCTGCACTTCGGTGAGGCCTGGCTGCCGGCCGGATGGACCGTCGCCGCGTCCGTCGTCGTGATCGTCTGCTCGGCCCTCGCGGCCGGGCTGGGGCTTGCGGGGCTGGCCCGGCGGGACATGCCGGAGCGGCGCTGGCTGGTGCTGACCGTGGTGACGGTCGCGCTGATCCTGCTCGCCGGGTACGGCGGGGCGTTCGGGGCGCCCTTCCACGGGGTGGTGCAGGACTGGCTGGACGGCGGTCTTGTTCCCTTCCGGAACATCTACAAGTTCCAGACGGGGCTCGCCCTGGCGCTGGTGCTGGGCCTCGCCCATCTGGCGGGCGTGGCGGCAGAGGCGCGCGGGGCACGGCAGGTGCGGGGGCGGCGGTTCGCTCCGCTGATCGCGGCCGTGCTGGTGCTGCCGGGGCTGATGTGGCCGTACCTCAACGGCTCGATCCTCAACCCCGGGTCCTTCAAGGAGATCCCCAAGTACTGGCAGGCCACGGCCGACTGGATGGAGAAGTACTCCCCCGATGCCCGCGCCCTCGTCGTGCCGGCCACCGCGCACGGCATCTACACCTGGGGCTCGACCATCGACCAGCCGCTGGATGTCCTCGCCGACTCGCGCTGGGCACAGCGGGACTACGTCCCCTTCGGCACCCCCGGCAACCGGCGCGCGATGGACGCCGTGGAGCAGGCGCTGGTCAGCGGCGGCCAAGTACCGGGCCTGGCTGACTACTTGAGCCGTGCCGGCATCCACTACGTCGTCGTCCGCAACGACCTCGACCCCGACCAGATCGGCCACATACCGACGACGACGGTGAAGCGGACCCTGGAGCAGTCCGGATACGAGCGGGTGACGGGCCTCGGGCCGATCACGACCGGCGGGACGATCGCGCCGGGCACTCCGCTGCAGGTGGAGGGGCTGTATCCGCGGCAGCGGGCGGTGGAGATCTACAAGCCGGCCGGGGCGGACGTGCCGCGTCCGCACCAGGCCGGGCTGCAGCCGGTGGCCGACACGGCCGTCGTCTCCGGCGGGCCGGAGGCGCTGCTGCCGCTGGCGTCCGAACTGCGGGGCCGGGCGAGCGTGCTGACCGGCGACAACCACCCGGGGCTCGGCTCACCGCAGGTGCAGGTGATCGGCGACGGGCTGCGGCGGGCGGACACCCGGTTCGGGCTGGTCAACGCCAACACGTCGTACACGTACACGCGCGGCGAGCGCAACGCGCCCGACGCCGCGCAGGACGCGGGCGAGAAGCCGCACCAGATCCTGCCGACGTCCGGCCTCGACCACCAGACGGTGGCCGAGCTGCGCGGCGCGCGGTCGGTGACGGCCTCGTCCTACGGCAGCTGGCTCTTCCACCTCCCGCAGTTCGATCCGGTGAACGCCTTCGACGGCAACCCGGACACGGCGTGGACCGAGGGCTCCGAGGGGTCGCCGGTCGGCGAGTGGCTGCGGATCGCGTTCGCGGGCGGCTCGTACGACATGCCGTCGTCGTTCAAGGTCAGGCCGCTGCCGCAGGAAGGTGTGCGGGAGGCGGCGACGCGGGTGCGGGTGGAGACGGAGAAGGGGGCGGTGAGCTCGGTCCTGCGGCCGGACGGCACCACGCAGACGGTCAAGGTGCCCCCGGGGGCGACGAGTTGGATGAAGCTGACGATCACGGACTCCGTGTCCCGGCGGCCCGGTCTGACCGGGGCGGGCTTCTCCGAGATCGACCTGCCGGACGTACAGGTGACCCGGCTGCTGCGGCTGCCCGCCGACGCCGGGAAGTCGGGGGCCGCCGCCGAGATCGTCTCCCTGTCCCGTACGGCCGACCCCACGGGCCTCTCGCCGACGGGAACGGAGGCCGGCCTGCACCGGCGCTTCACCACGTCCACGGCGGGGACGTACGAGGTACGGGCGAGCGCCGTGCCGGTGCCGGGCGAGGAACTGGACCGGCTGCTGTACGAGGTGGCGCCGGAGCAGCAGAACCGGATCGTCGCCACCGCCGACTCCACGGCGCGGCTGGGGGCGGGACTGTCGCCGCGCAACCTCACCGACGGCGATCTGACCACGGCGTGGATAGCGGGCGACCGGCCCACGATCCACCTCAGCTGGCCCGGAAAGCAGGCGGTGGGAGAGGTCGTGCTGGCTCCGGCGGGCGGTCTGTCCACGCGTCCGACCGAGGTGCACATCAGCTCGCCGGACGGTGCGGTGATCGCCGGGGTCGACGAGAACGGCTGGGTCCGCTTCCCGCCCATCACGACCGACCGGCTGGACATCACCATCACCAAGACCGCGCCGCTCACCCTCTACAACCCGATGGTCGACGAGGACCTACGGCTGCCGGTGGGTTTGACGGAGGCCTACATCCCGGCCCTCGACCAGTACCGGACCCCGCAGCCGAGGGAGTCCAGGCCGTTCTCGCTGCCGTGCGGGAAGGGGCCGGTGGTCGCGGTGGACGGGGAGCTGTACCGGACGAGTGTGCGCGGAACGGTACGGGACCTGATGGAGCGGCGGCAGCTCGATGTGACGCTGTGCCGGCAGGGGCGTGACGATGCCGAGTTGCAACTGTCCCCGGGTGACCATCGAGTCGAGGCAGGGGACGCGGGGCCGCTCACGCTGACCGCGGTGACGCTGACGCGCGGCACGGTTTCCGAGGCCTCGGCCGCCGGGCGTCAGCTGGGGATACGGGACTGGCTCGGCGACCGGCGCGCGGTGACCGTCGGATCGGGCGCGGCGAGCTACCTCACCACGTACGAGAATTTCAACGACGGCTGGCGCGCCACCCTGGGCGGCAAGGAACTGACGCCGGTACGGCTGGACGGCTGGCAGCAGGGCTGGCGGATCCCGGCGGGCGCCGGCGGCACGGTCGAGCTGTCGTACGAGCCGGCGGTGATGTACGAGGGCGGGCTGATCGGCAGCGCGGTCGCGATCGCGCTGCTGGCCGGGCTGGCCCTGTGGCGCCGCCGCGCACCGAACCCGGACGAGCCCCAGCCGGCCCCGCCGCTGCCCGGCCTGTGGCTCGGCACGGTGGCCGTGACGGTGGTGGGCGTACTCATCGCCGGCTGGTTCGCCCTGCTGGTACCGGCCCTGGCGCTGGTGGCGTGGCGCAGGCATGCCCTGCTGGTGCCGATCGCGTTGGTGGCGCTCGCGGGGGCGGGCGTTGCAGCGGCGGTCGGCGCCGGGGAGCCGGTGGGCGCGCAGGAGGGTGCCTTCGGGCCTGCGGCTCAACTGCTGGCGTTGATCGGGCTGTTCGCCGGTGTGGTGGGGGTTCGGGAGTCGGCGGCGGGAGCCGGATCCGCGGGCGGCCCCGACCATGGATCGGGTCTGCCCGGCTCCACGGCTGTGCTGCCGCCAGTCGCCGGTGGTGGCGGTGGTCCCGGATCGGCCGCCCCGGAGCGGCCGACGCGCCCCTTGCCGCAGCGGGAGCGGGGCCGCAGTCCGATGGGGACCGAGCCTCCGGGGCCGGCGGATCCCCGTACCGACTCCGGGCCGACCGTGTCCGCGCGCGGTCCCGGTGGGCCGGTTCCGGACGCGCCGACCGCGCGGATCGCGCCCCGCAAACCGCGCGTGCGGGCGACCGGTCCCGAGACCCCGCCGGAGTCCGGCGACACCGGGAAGACCGGGAAGGGCGAAGCCACATGACGGCACTGCAGCAGCCCGCACGCGCCGGAGGTCCGCTGCGGCCGCCGGTACGCGTTCCGTTCCCCGTCGTGGACGAGGTCGCCCGGCACTGCCTCCAGGAGGAGGAGCCGGAGACGGTGCACATCGAGGTCCATCTGCCGGGCCCGCTGGACGCGGGGCGACTGCGTACGGCCTTCTCGGAGGCACTGCGCCGGCATCCCCGGATCCTCATGCGGGAGGCGCCGGGGCGGTGGTACCGGCGCCGCTACGAGTGGGAGCTGACCGCGGAACCGGACGTGGAGGTGGTGAGCTTCCCGGCCCCGGGACGTGACGCGCTGCGGGACGCACGCACCCGGGCCCTGACCCAGGCACCGCCGCTGTCGCTGTCGCCGCCGATACGGCTGGAGGTGGTTCAGGGGCCGGGGCCGGTCGAGGGGAGCGAGGCGACGGACGCCGTGGGGGACCCACGCGCGGCAGGTGCGTCCACCCGTGCCGCCCCGAGCGGCGCGACTGCCGGCAGGCCGGGCGGGGGCGGGTCGCACGGGACCGTGCTGTTCCTGACCATCAATCACACGGCGCTGGACGGTCCCGCCTGCCTCCGTGTCGTGGCCACCGCCGCGGAGCTGTACGGAGGCAAGGACAACTCCCCTGCGGCCCCGCCCACCCGAACGACCGAAACCCAGCCCCTCACCGAGGAAACGCCCTCCAACTGGTCACCCCCCGCCCGAGTGGCTCCCGGCACCCCCGAACCCTCCCCCGGCAACGGCATGCTCGTCGCCGAACTCCCCCTCCCCCACCGCCCCAAGGGCTCCCCCTACACGGTCAACGACCAGCTGATGGTCACCACCGCGCTGACCATCGCCCACTGGAACCGCGAGCACGGTGCCCGGACCCGTCCCCTGCGCATCACGATGCCGGTGGACGACCGCCCCCGTGACGCCACCATGCCCATCGGCAACGGCACCAGGCTCGTGGAAGTCCCTTTCAGTCAGGCCGAGTTGGCCGTGCATGACCCGGGAGACATGCCCGCCCTGCTGCACCGCACGGCCACCCGCACCCGTGCCCTCAAGTCCCTCCCGCGCCCCCAACTCGGCCACGGCGCCTCCCTCCTCACCGCCCCCTGGGCACCGGTCGGCGTCCGCGCCGCCCTCACCCGTGGCCTGCGCAGAGCCGCCGCGCCCTGGACCTCGACCACGCTGCTCAGCAACATCGGCCGTATCCCGTACCCGCTGGACTTCGGGGAGGAGGCCGGCCGCGCGCACGCCGTGTGGTTCTCGGCGCCCGCCCGGATGCCCCGCGGCCTCACCGTCACCACCGCCTCCACCGCGGGCCGCCTCCACCTCGCCCTGCGCTGGTCGCGCGCCCTGCTCAGCCACGGCGACGGCGCCCACCTGCGGGACCTCTTCGAGCACTACCTGCACCGCACGGAGGTGACCCCGTGACGACCTCCCCCGTGAAACCCCCCGAACTGCGCGACTTCTACGAGAACCCCGCCGTCCCCGTCGCCTCCGGCACCCCCCGCAGCCGCCGCCAGGCACGCATGCTCGCCGAGGCGCTGGGGCCGGCGTCCGCCGAACGGACGGCCACGATCCTCGACGTCGGCTGCGGCGACGGCACCGCCGCGGCCACCGCCGCCCCGTTCCTCCCCGGCCACCGCATCGTCGGCATCGACTGGTCCCAGGACGCCCTGCGCCGGGCCCGCAGCCGGATCCCGTACGCCGTCCGCGGCGAACTCACCGACGGCGGGCTGCCGTTCCGGACCGGCTCCGCCGACGCCGTGCTGTTCAGCGAGGTGATCGAGCACCTCGTCGACCCGGACGCCGCCCTGGACGAGATCCGCCGCGTGCTGCGCCCCGGCGGCCATCTGATGCTCTCCACCCCGAACCTGGCCGCCTGGTACAACCGCGCCCTGCTGCTGGCCGGGGTGCAGCCGGTGTTCTCCGAGGTCAGTCTGCGGGGCATCCACGGCCGGCCGGGGCGTGAGGTCGTGGGGCATCTGCGGCTCTACACCGCCCGCGCGCTGCGGGAGTTCGTGGCCGCGTCCGGCTTCGACGTCGTACGCCTCGCCGGCGCCCCCTTCCATGGTGTGCCGCGCCCGCTGCGCCCCCTGGACCGGCTGGCCTGCGCCAGGCCGCCGCTCGCGTCGATCCTGCTGCTGCACGCACGACGGGCTTAAGGGGGCGGACACCATGTGGTGGGGAGTGGCCGCGGCCCTGATGGCGAACACCCTGTACAGCCTCGGTTTCGTCCTGGAGAAACGGGCGCTCACCGCACTTCCGCAGGTGAACATCCGGCAACCCGCCCGGCTGCTGCGGCTGGTGCTCGGCAGTCCGTTGTGGATCGGCGGGTCGCTCGCCCTCGCCGCCGGTTTCGGCGCGCAGCTCGTCGTCTACCGCACGCTGCCCATCGCCGCCGCGCAGGGCATCTTCGTCTCCGGGCTCGTGCTCCTCGTGCTGCTCTCGGCGCGGCTGCTGGGCGAGGAGACCAGCGGGCGGGAGCGGTACGCGCTCGGCGCGATCCTCGCCGCGCTGCTGATGGTCGTGCTGTCACTGCGGGAGGGCCCGGGCGGCGGGGAGGCCGTGGGCCGGGCCGCCCCGTATCCGCTGATCCTGCTGGTGTGCGTGCCCTCGCTGGCGGCGGGCGTGTGGCTGTACAACTCGGCGGAGCGCAGGGCCCGGCACCGGCACCGGCTGCCGACGGCAGGTGTGGAGTACGGCGTGGCGGTGGGGCTGCTGTACGGCGTCAGCTCGCTGGCCATCAAGGGGGTGTCGAGCTACCTGACGACGAGCGGAGTCGGCGACGCCGTGCTGGACCTGCTGCGCTCCCCGTACCCGTATCTGCTCCTGTTCACCGGCGCGTTCGGGCTGGTCATGTCGCAGGCGGCGCTGCAACGCTGCCGGGCCTCGCTGATCGTGCCGGTGTGCACGACGGTGACCAGTCTCTACACGGCTGTGCTCGGCACGCTGTCGTTCGGCGAGGCGCTGCCGGAGGAGCCGCTGCGGCTGGCGCTGCGGGTCGCGGGCACGGCGCTCGCCGTAGTCGTGCTGCTGTCGATGCCGAGGCACGACCCGCCGGCCCCGCCTTCTCCCCAACCCGCCGTCGGCGCCAAGGAGTTGACCCCACCATGAAGCCCGATGACCCGTTGCTCCAGATCCTGGCGTGCCCGCTCGACAAGGGGCCATTGCACCTGGTCGTACCGGACGAGCCGAGTGCCCGGACGGCGGCCGAGGCGCTCTACAACCCGCGCCTGCACCGCCGCTACCCGATCGTGGACGGCATCCCGCAGCTGCTGCCGGCCTCCGGGGAGCAGGTCTCCGACGACGAACACGAGGAACTACTCAAACGGATGGCCCCATGACCCTGGCCGCGAGCATCGCCCCACTCCTGCCGACCCGCGTGGTCGCCGCTGTCGCCCGGGCCGTGTACCCGCGCTTCGAGCCCGAGCTGGCCCGGCTGGCGGAGCTGTGCCCCGCCGGGTGCGGGACGGCCGTGGATGTCGGCGGGTGGTACGGCCCGTGGACGCGGCGGCTGTCGCGGCGGGCCCGCCGGGTGGTGACCGTGGAACCGGTCCCGCACCTCGCGCGGCTCCTCGCCGCGACGGCCCCGCCCAACGTCCGGGTCGTGCAGGCCGCGGCGGCCGAGCGTCCCGGCACGGCCCGGCTCTGGCTGCCGCCGCACGACGCGGGCGACCGGGGGGTGTCCTCCCTGGTCCGCCGGAACATCCACGCCACGGCACTCCCGGTCAGCTGTGTCACCCTCGACGAACTCGGCCTCAAGGACGTCGGGTTCGTCAAGGTCGACGTGGACGGCAGCGAGCTCGCGGTGCTGCGCGGCGCGACCGGTCTCCTCGCGCGCGACCGGCCCGCCCTGTTCGTCGAGCTGGAGTCCCGCATCCAGCCGATCGCCCCGGTGCTGACGTATCTCTCCCTGCTCGGCTACGACGGCTGGGTCCTGCCCGGCCGCGACTGGATCCCCCTGTCCGCCTTCCCGCTGGAGGCACACCAGGCCGAGGCCGCCCACGTCGTCACCCACGGCCTGCTGCGCCGCGTGCTGCCGTTCCGAGGCCCCCGGTACGTCAATTCGGTCCTCTTTCTTCCCGACGGCCGCCGCCCCGTGGGCGACGATGGACCGCATGCCCTCCGGAAAGCACCCCGCTAGCCCCTTCACCCCGCTCGACTTCCAGCTGGTGCTGCTGCGCCGCATGGCCGACCACAACCCGGACCTGGTGGACGGTGCCCGCCACGAGCTGGGCGTCTCGATCGCCGACATGCGCGAGGCCAACAAGCGCTGGCAGGCGATGGTCCGCTCCCCGCGCGCACGCGGGGCCGCCTCCCGCTACCGCTCGGTGCTGGGCGCCCCCGAGTCGGTCGTCACCCGCAAGGTCGGCGACCTGGACTGCGAGGCCTGGCTCTGGCCGGTCCCCCTCTGGCCCGACCTCCGCTTCGAGGTGCTGCTCGCCCCGAACGGCGCGGTCTGGAACGAGTGGCTGGTCCGCGCCCCCGGCTCCGAGGCCCCGGCCCTGCGCACCCTCGCCGACCTCACCCCCTGGTCCTGCACGGTCGACGAGGCGGCCCGCGCCTTCGCCCCCGCCCGGCCCCTGGAGGGAACGGCCCCGTCACGCTGGGGGCTGGCGTTCGCGGCGCCGGACGGGGAAGGGGTGCGGCGGGAGGTGGTTGCGGAGTTCAGCTGGGGGTTGTTGCAGCGGGTGGCGGTTCGCGGCTAGGAGGTGCCGTCCGAGTCGGCCAGAACGGCGCGGACCTCCTCGCGCAGCCTCGCCGCCTCCTTGGCGCGGCCCAGCGTGTCCAGCCGGATGGACAGCGTGTTGAGGCTTCTGGCGAGGGCACGCCGGTACTTCCGCGGTTGCGTGGCGAAGAGCCGGCGGTAGAGGTTGGCCGCCTCCCGGGCCGCGTCGGCCGCCCGCGGCCTGCCGTCGCCGAGCAGGTCGAGGGCCCAGGACCGCATCTCCAGGGCGTCCGCCAGATCGGCGCGGTGCAGGCCCGACTGTTCGGCCTCCAGCTCCCGGTAGTGTCCGACCGCCTCGGACGCCGCCGACACCGCCTCGGCGGGCCGGCCCTGGGTGCCCAGCCAGAGCGCGAGGTTGCGCTGACTGCGGGCGAGGGGTTGGCGGAGGTCCACCGCTCCGTGGGCGACGAGCTCGCCGTAGGTTCCCACGGCCTCGCGCGCGGTCATGATCGCGCCGTCGACGCGGCCCAGGTCCGCGAGGCTGATGGCGAGGCAGTTGAGACTCTCGGCGAGCTGCGGGCGATACGTTTCTGGGTGCAGCGCGGCCAGGTCCCTGCGCATGCTCACGCACTCGAACATCGTCGCGTGCGCCGCCGCGACGTACTGCACGGCACGTTCCCAGTACCAGCGAACGTGCAGACTCCTCGCCAGGTCGGCCCGGCCGCCCGGATCCGCCTCGGCCTGCTCCCGTCGCACGGCCGCGGCCGACACGGCGGCCTGCAGGGCCTGTTGCCGCCGGCCCAGCGACCCGTACCGGTTGGCGAGGCTGCTCAGGCTCACCGCCAGCGCGGGACGGTGGGTGAGGGCATCCTCGTCGGCCAGCCGGCGGAACAGGTCGACCGCCTCGGCGGCGGCGCTCAGGGCCGCCTCGTGCTGTCCGCTGCCGTGCAGGACCAGAGACCACAGGTGCAGGCTCTCGCCCAGCCGGGGCCGCTGCTCCGGCCGGTCGACGGCGAGTCGGCGGCGCAGCGCCACGGACTCCTCGACGGCCGGGCCCGCCTCCGCCCAGCGGTATGCCTCGGCCTGCCGGCTCGCGAGACCGTACAGGGAGGCCCCGAGCGCCGGCAGCGCCTGGAGGGGCAGTTGCTCGACCAGGGGTCGCAGCACGGTGATCGCGTGCCGGTGAGCGGCGGCCGCGTCGGTGCGGCGGCCGACCGCGGCAAGGCGTTCCGCCGCATCGTCCAGGGCGCCGGCGGCCTCGACGCCCCGGTCCGGTCCCAACAGCACCATGTTCGCGACGGCGAGGTCCCGGTCCTCGCGCGAGGTGGTGACGTCGCCGATGACCTCGCCGAGGAACGCGGCGGCCTCGTGGGCGTACGCCTCCCCGAAGTCGGCCGGGTTCAGGTCGTCGGGGAAGCGCCGCAGGGCGAAGCGCGGGTTGAGCAGCAGTTCGCGCGGCACGCCCGTGGCGAAGTCCCGCGGTGTCGACGGATACTCACCCGGCCAGTCCGTGCCGACCGCCCGCAAGACCTCTCCGCCGGTGATGAACCGGTCCCGCGGCGACCAGCCCCACCCCTGGGGAACCTCGTCCGGGCCGCGCCGCAGCAGCCGTACCAGCCAGGAGCCGAACAGCCTGTCCCATCCGGTGTCGTGGGGTACGACGACGGCGATCCGGCCCGTCCAGCTCGCCGTGGTCAGGTCCATGGGCGGGGGCGGATAGCCCCAGTCGACATCGCTGCCCGGCGGCCGCACGGTGTCGAGCAGGACGAGTACCTGGTCGGCGCCCGAACCGGCGGCGAGGCGGAAGAGCGTTTCGCTCGGCAGGGCGGTGTCCGGCCGGGCGGGGTCACTGTCGCGGAAGGCGAGCCGCGGGCCGCCCGGACCGGGCAGGGCGTACCCGCGGACATACACCACCAGCGGGCCGTCGTGCCGCAGCGCCGCCAGCCGCGTCAGCCGCTCGGTGACCGCGGCGAGGGACGGGTCGGCCAGGTACTCCTTGGCGTAGGTGTCGCCGAAGGCGGCCCCCACCTCACGGCACACGCCGCGGGAGTGGTCCAGCGGGGGCAGCTGCGCGTGCTCGTACCGGGCGACGGCGATGCCGAGGAAACGGCCGGCCGGTCCCCCGCCGCGCTGCGCCGGAGCCTGGTCCGGCAGGCGGAACACCTGCCCGCGTGCGCTGCGCAGCAGGACCGGTCCCGGACCGACCTGTACGCGGATCTGCCAGGTCACCGGAACGGACAGATCTTCGTCCCGCTCCCGCGGACCGCCGGCCAGCAGGGTCAGTACGCGCGGTGCCGTGTCGGGCACCGGGAGGGCGTACGTGCCCGGCGGCACGTCGATGAGCGCGTCCGGGTCGATCGCCCGGCCGTCGACCTCCAGCTCGTCGCCGTCCCGGCGTACGGTGATCCGGATGTCGTCGAGGACGCGGGCGAGGTCGCCGAGCCGGCGGGCCGGCAGCGGAGCGCGTTCCACGGCGAACGGGAAACGCCGGGCCGGGACGCGGGGGCGTACGGTCTGGGCGAGCTGCCAGCCCGTGGGCGAGTCGCGGACGGCCTGCGGCAGCCGGTCCCAGGCCGAGGCCAGCCATTGTCTGAGGCCGTCACGATTCTGCTGGGTGATGGCCTTGAACGCCGGGGCCAGGGCGCCGTCGATCTCGGCGAGGCGTCCGGCCACGGCGAGCCAGGTGACCTCTTCCTCCAGCAGCAGGGCCGGTGACAGATCGGCGTGCACATGCTGGACGATCCGCCACAGGGAATGCACCGGGGCGTCCTGCGGCTGCTGTCGCAGCCATCGCTCCAACCGGCGTTGCAGCCGGTGGCGTTCGGCGGTGTCGAAGACGATGCCCGTGGGCCCCTGGGACCGCACGAGTCCGCTGAACCACAGGTCGGACTCGGTCTGGACGCCGAGCCGCGGGAACAGCGCCAGCCGCACGGCCCGGATCAGTTCGGGCTCCACGCGCACGGCCACGCTGAGCGCGGTCGCCAGCTTCTCGACGGGGTCGACGGCCTGCCGGTCGCGTGTCACGGTCACCGCCGCGGCCCGACCAGGGCGGAGACCGTGCTCACGGTCGTGGTCCGGTCCCAGGTGAGGACGGACAGCAGCGGGGCCAGCTCCGCGGGCACCCGGTTGACCGGATAGGGCACGAGGGCCAGGACCGTGCATCCGGCCCGGACGATCTCGTCGAGCACGTGGTACCACTCGGCGACCGAGGCCCGCCGCGGATGCAGCACGGGCCCGCCCACACCGAGGTCGGAGACGACCAGGACACGGGTCCCCGGACTGGGTGGCCGGTACGGCTGCCAGGTGCGCGGGGAGTCGGGGC
Source organism: Streptomyces sp. NPDC107528 (assembly GCF_055639295.1). Lineage (NCBI taxonomy): Bacteria > Bacillati > Actinomycetota > Actinomycetes > Kitasatosporales > Streptomycetaceae > Streptomyces > Streptomyces sp. NPDC107528. The sequence continues at coordinate 221,026 of NZ_JBVKAV010000002.1, read as the reverse complement.
CGGTGCCCCGGGCCGGCACATCGGCGAAGCAGCGGACCTGGGTGAGTTCCGCGCCGACCAACCCGGTGATCTGGCGGGCCAGTTCCTTCTGGTCACGCCGGTACGGCTCCATGCTGTCGCCCTGGTCGAGAAGGACCTGCACGCCGAAGCGGAGAGTGGGACGGGCGGCCCGCGGCAGCCGGGTCAGCGGGATGCCCCGGGCGAAGGCCTCGACGAGGGCGTCGATGTCCGGTTCGCCGTCGTCACGGACCAGGGTGGTCAGGGCGGCGTTGAGGATGGCGGCGGAGGACCGTCTGGTGAGCAGCGGCTCCAGCGGCGGCCGGGCGGTGAGGTGACGCTCGGTCACCTCGTCGAGGGAGCGGACGGCTTCCCAGTCGGTGGGGTCGAGGGCGTCGAGGCGGACGGGTTCCAGCACGGGCAGGCCGGTCGGTCCGGTACGCCCGTCGGACGGCCCCGGGCCGATGTCGGGTGGCGGTGGTTCGGGAGGGGCGCCGCCGTCACCGGGGCGGCGGGTGGGCGGAGGGAGCGGCGGCTCCTCGGCCGGCGGGCCGGGCGGGGCAGGCGCGGGCGCCCCGGGCGCCGGGTCCGGCGGCGGCCCGGGCGGCGGTGGCTCATCGGCGAAGCCGAGCAGCCGGGCGGCGCGACGCTGCAGTACGGGGTCATCGCCCACCGCGTCCAAGGCCCGGGCCAGATCGGCCACCCAGATCTCGGGGACCTGTCCGGTCACGCCACGTTGTCCTGCTTCAGCAGCGCCATCCGGCGCAGCGTCCGCCAGCGCTCGTCGCTGTCCTCGACCCGGATGCCCAGTTGCCGGCAGGCGTGGAAGGCGTCCAGGAACTCGGCGGTGCTGGGCTTGCGGTGCGCTCTTCGGTCCGCGTCCTTGCGCAGGCGCTGCACCGCCTCCGCCAGGTCCTGGGCGAGGAGCAGGTCCGCTTCGGTGAAGGGGCCGTCGTAGGCGTCCACATGGGCGCGGGCGACCTCGACCAGCTCCGCCGGTTCCGGGTGTTCGAGCTTCACGACCAGACAGCGCCTCAGGAACGCCTCGGGCAGCTCGCGCTGTTCGTTCGTGGTGATGACCACGAGTGCCTTGGTGTCGTCCTCGGGTTCGATCTCACGCCCCGTCTGGGAGAGGGTGAAACGGCGCGAACCCAGCGGGACGAGCAGTCCGTTGGGCAGCTCGGGGTCCGCCTTGTCGATCTCGTCGATCAGTACGACGGAACGGGCGCGCAGATCGGCGGTGTCCGTCCTGACGGGCCGTCGGCCACGGGACCGGGGCAGGCGGTGGGCGCGCAGCGCGTGGGCGCGGGCGGAGTGCGGCGCGAACGCCTTCCACAGCACACCGGGCTCCACATACGCGTCGATCGGCTTGAGCCGCTGTGCCTGGGCGTCCGCCAGCCGCAGCACATGGTCGAAGGACCACAGCAGGTCCGGCGCCTGGGTGCGCGAGGTCACCACGTGCTCGTGATACGCCCAGTTGTGCTGCCACGCGACGTGCGCGGCGAAGGACGACTTGCCGGAGCCGGGATCGCCGCGCAGCAGCAGCGGCCGTCCGGTGGCGAGGGCGATGTCGACGGCCAGGTCGAGGTCGCCGCGTACGACGTAGGCCCGGCCGTCGGGGCGGTCGGGGGCGTTGCGGGCGGTCGGTTGCGGCGGGGTCGGCTCGGGGATCACGACTCGGGGTCCTTTCCGTGACCACTTCTCCTGTCGCGGATCTCCTTCAGCGCCCGCCGCGTGCGCTCCATCTGCTCCTCGGCACCGGGCTGCACCGGGATGTGCACGGCGCCTGCGGTCGGGACGCCCAGGTCCGCGGGATCGGTCCGGTCGGTGAGGACGATGATGTTGAGCCAGTGGAATCGCCCGATCAGCGTGCGCACCAGATGTCCGACGACGCCGAGTTCGGTACCGGCGGGGTCGATGACGAGGAAGAGGATCTCGCCCTCGATCGGCAGCTCGTTCTCGTCGTCCGACTTGAGCAGCGCGCGTATCGCCGCCCGACAGGCCTTCATGTGCTCCTCGTGCTGGGCCTCGCCGGCCACCAGGTCGACTGCCTTCACCCAGTAGGCGCCCGAGAAGCAGGAGGCGCGGTGGATGTGCTGTTCGGCCGTCTCGGCCCGGGCACCGGTCAGCGTGGCGACCACCCGGCGCTCGCCGGGGAGCAGCTGCCGTACGCCCAGGGGATCGATCCAGGTGGGGAGCAGCAGGCTGATGAGCTTGTTCAACCGGTCGAGGGAGAGAAAGAACTCCACCTCGTTGACGGCCGACGGCACCTTCTGGGTGGGCACCGGGGCCAGGACCTGGTGCGCGACATGGCGCCTCTCCTCGGAAGCGGTCGGGAAGCGCCAGTCCCCCTCGGAGCCGAGTCGGTGGGCCATGGACCGCAGTGTGAACCGGTCGGTCACCTCGTCCAGACAGTGTTCGATCTTGGTCGTCATGGCGCGCATGGCCGAGTTGTCCGCGCATCCGCCGAGGTCACCGAGGCGTTCGACGATCCGGGAGACCAGGTCCGCGGGCTCGGTCTCGTCCTGTTGGACGCACTGCAGATCGGCGAGCTGGGACAGCTCCGAGCGCCGCAGCTCCCGCGGCGAGAGCCCCTTCAGCAGCACGGGCACGATGGTGAGGCGTGACCCCACCGCCCGCCGCCACAGCAGGATGTGGACCTCGCGCTTGAGCCAGGTGGACTCCAGCCCGTCCTTGCTCACCAGCACGACCGCCGCGTCGCAGTCGGCCAGCCAGCCGTAGAGGACCGACCGCCAGTCCGTCCCGGGCGGCAGCAGGTCGTCCACGCGCACGTCCCAGCCGAAGTCGGGCAACCGTTTGATGAGTTCGGTCCGTACCGAATCGGCGTTCGCCTGATCCTCTTCGGTCTTCGCCGAGCTGTGACTGATGAAGGTGATCGCCATCGACCACTGACCGTCCTGCCGCACGTGCCCAGTCGGGACTCACTCGCCCCTGTAGGACGGAGAGGTTGACAGGTGATCGGGACATAGGTCAACTCGGCGCTATGTCGACGAATTGACGGCCCCTTATGTGAAACTTACGTGTGGTGGGCTCAGCTGCCGGAAATCCTCACGGAAGCAGCGGACCGCCGGTCGACGACGACCGCGGGGGAAGCGGGGGATGGTGTCGACCGACAGAGCACGCCCGGTCATCGCGATAGTCGGCAGCGTCGAGCCGGGCCGCACGTACTCACCCGGGCTGAAACACCCCGAGGCCGCCCCGGCCGCCTGCCGCGAGCTGGGCCGTCAACTCGCGCTGGCCGGCTACGACCTCGCCGTCTTCTCCGCCAAGCCCAGATACATCGAGTACGACGTCGTCCAGGGATACGCCCAGGAAGTGGACGGCGCGGGCGTGGTGTTCCTTCACGTACCCCGGCACCAGGACCACGACTTCGGGCTGCCGGAGGGCAGTGCGGCGGAAGTGCGGGTGGTCCGGGACACCGGCCCGGAGTGGGAGGTCTCCTTCTACCGGACGCTGCTGGCCAGTGACGCCGCGTTGCTCGTCGGCGGGGGCCAGTCGACCCGGGTGGCCGGGGTCATCGCCATGGCTCAGCGCGTTCCGCTGCTGCCGGTCGCCGCCTTCGGCGGCGGGGCGAGCCAGGTGTGGGCCAACCTGGACAAGGTCCGCAACGACACCACCGACGACGACATCGTTCTCCTCGGACAGGACTGGCGGGCCGACTCCGCGCGCCGGCTCGTCCGGTGCCTGGACCATCAGCGGCTGCGCCGCACGGACTGGCAGCGCGAACGCGACCGGAGCGAGCGCCGGTCCCTGCTCTCCGCCGGCCTGGGTACGGTCGTTGCCCTGCTGTTACTGGTGTGCTCGCTGCTGGGCTTCGTGCTCGCCGGGGAGCCCGGCCCGGCGACCGGCCGCCGGCTCGGGGTGCTGGTGGTGACGCCGTTGCTGGCGGCCATGGCCGGTGCGGTGATCCGCAGTTCCTTCGAGACGGCCGGTCAGTGGCCGAGAGCGGCGGTGCGCGGGCTGGGCGCAGGGGTGGTCTCCGTCCTGCTGTACGTGGCGTCCCAGCTACTCACGGTGCCTTCCCTGCTGGACGAACTGGACGTGCGCAGGCTCCTGTTCTTCACGCTGCCCCTCGGATTCAGCGCCGGTTTCACCTTCGACCTCGTCTTCGAGCGCCTGCGCTCGGGAGCGGCCCCCGATCCCCCCGCGCTGCCGGGCGGGCCCCCGCCCGGGCCCGGCCCGGCCGACCGTCCCTGACCGGCGGCCGCAGGACGCGTCCGACGGGCCCGTCCGGCGTGGTCTCACCGAACCGCGGCCGCGAGAATGGCCTCGACAACCCCCGGCACCGACCCCGCATGCAGCGACAGGAACAGATTCGGCTCGACGAGTTCCAGCTCCATCACCCGCGGCTGCCCGCCCGGCCCGTCCTCCCCGTCGACGAGGTCCACGCGCGCGTACAGCAGCTCGGCGGTGTGCGGTACGGCGGCCAGGGCGCGTTCGGCGACGGTGAGTTCGGCCGGGGTCGGGGTCCAGGGTTCGAGGCCGGGATGGGCGACCTTGCGCTGGTCGTACGGCGTGCCGGGGGTGAGGACGGCACCCTTGCGGCTTGCGTGCAGCAGGCGGCCACCGAAGAACTGCAGGGCCCGCTCCCCGCTGACGTCGATGCCCTTCACATACGGCTGCACCATCGCCGTGAGCCCCTCGGCGTGCATGCGCGCGAGGTGCCGTACGGCCGTGTCGTGCTCGTCGGGCGTGTACCGGGCGGCGAAGCGGGCGCCGGCGCCGGAGGTGGGCTTGATGACGTACTCGTCGTCGAGGGGGAGGTCGGCGGCGCTCGGGGTGCCGCCGGGCGCGAAGTAGCGGGTGGGCACCACGGGCACCCCGGCCTCGGCGAGGTCGCCGAGGTAGCGCTTGTCGGCGTTCCAGCGGACCACCTCGGCGGGGTTCGCGAGCCGGGTGGCCTTGCCGCAGCTGTCCGCCCACGCCAGGAACTCGGCCGCGCGCCAGCTGTAGTCCCAGGTGGAGCGGAGCACGGCGAGGTCGTACCCGCCCCAGTCGGCCCGCTCGTCGTCCCAGTACACGGACTCCGCCTCGGCCCCGGCCTCCCGCAGCGCCCGCACCAGCACCGGGAGGTCGCGGTCGACGCTGACCTCGGGGCCGGGACGGCAGGTGACGAGGGCGATGCGGGCCACGATGGGTTCCTCCGGGTCGGACGCGGGCGGGACGGCGGGCAGCACGGCAGGTAGCACGGCTGTGCGATGCGCAGGCTAACAAGCGCGTCCCGGACAGCGCTCCCGGAACCGGGGCGGGCCGCTTGACCTTCACCTTCGGTGAAGCCACAGCATCGGTGCCGAGGAACCGGAGGGGATCGGAATGCGCGAGGACATGCTGACGATCGGGGCCTTCTCGAAGGCCTGCCGACTGTCGCCGAAGGCACTGCGGCTCTACGACGAGCTGGAGCTGCTGAAGCCGCGGCGGGTCGATCCGGACACCGGGTACCGGTACTACGCCGTCGACCAGCTGGAGCGGGCGCGCCTGGTGGCGTGGCTGCGCCGGCTCGGCATGCCGCTGGTCCGGATCCGTCAGGTGTGCGCGCTGCCGGCGGCCGACGCCGCCCGCGCGATCCGTGCCTACTGGGCGCAGGTCGAGGCGGAGACGTCGGTACGGCGGGATCTCGCCGCGTTCCTCGTGGACCAACTCGTCGCAGTACCGAGGAAGGACACCACCATGCTGGAACTCCGCTACGCCGCCCACTCCGACCGGGGCCGGACCCGCCCCGCCAACCAGGACACCGCCTACGCCGGCACCCGGCTGCTCGCGGTGGCCGACGGCTTCGGCCCCGCGGGCGTCCCCGCGAGCAGCGCGGCGGTGGAGGCGCTGCGTTTCCTGGACACGGCCGAACTCCCGGCGGGCGACGTCCTGAACCTGCTGGAGGAGGCGGTGCGGGGTGCCACGGAGGCGGTCCGGGACGCGGTGGACGGCGCCGATGACGCCGGTACGACTCTGACGGCACTGCTGTGGACGGGATCCCGCCTCGCCCTGGTCCACATCGGTGACTGCCGCGCCTATCTCCTGCGCGACGGTGCCCTGTTCCGCGTCACCGAGGACCACACGGTGGTCCAGTCGCTGATCGACGAGGGCCGGCTGACACCGGAGGAGGCCACGAGCCACCCCCAGCGCTCCCTGCTCCTGAAGACCCTCTCCCCGGCCACTCCCCCGGACCTGCGCCTCCGGGACGCCGAGCCCGGCGACCGCTATCTCCTCTGCTCCGACGGCCTGTCCACGGTCGTCCCCGACGCCCGTATCCGCCATCTGCTCACCACCGCCCCCTCCCCCGACATCGCCGTACACGCCCTGATCGACGCGGCGAACGAGGCGGGCGGGCCGGACAACGTGAGTTGTGTGGTGGCGGACGTGGTGGAGGGGGCGGCCTGATCGAACGCCGGGCCGGACAACCTACGGTTCCCGCTCCTCCTCCGGCTCCCAGTCCAGCAGCCGCACTTTCGCCACCGTACGGACGTGCCGCCGCATCGCCGCTGCCGCCCGGCCGGGCCGCCGGTCGGCGATCTCGTCCAGGATGGCCTGGTGCTGGGCGAGGGAGCGGGCGGGGCGGTGCGGCTGGCGGAGCGACTCCGTGCGGCTCTCGGCGATCTGGTCGGCGATGGAGCGCATGAACTCGGCGAGGATGCTGCTGTGGGCGGCGGCGGTGACCGCGGCGTGGAAGAGGCGGTCACCCTCCACGCCGTGACCGTCGCCCTCGATCTCCTCGGCCATGTGCGCGAGGGCCGCCCGCATCGCCGCGAGGTCCTCGTCCGTACGGCGTTCCGCGGCCAGTTCGGCGAGTTTCGTCTCCAGCGCCTCGCGGGCCTCCAGGACATCGGGGAGGCGTCGCCGGCGCTCGACCAGCTTCTCGACCGGCTCCACGTCGAGGCTGTCGCGGACCAGGTACGTGCCGCCGCCGTGCCGCGCCTCCACCAGGCCCTGGACCTCCAGGACCACGATGGCCTGCTTCACCGAGGCCCGGCTGACGCCCAGCCGCTGTGCCAGGTCCCGTTCGGGCGGCAGCCGGTCACCGGCCCGCAGGCCCCCCTCGGTGACGTATTGACGCAGCCGGTCGAGCACCTGCTCGTACAGTCGCTGCTTGGCCATGGGGCGCAGAGCGTCGGTCACGGGCTCCCCCTCTCGCCGGGAGCGTAACACCGGCACCCCGAGTGGACGAGTGGCTGAGCCAATTCATGCGCGACCTCTTGACGCGCCCGCCGAGCACGCCCACGCTAACCAGCCAGGCGCCCCGATTGGCTCAGCCACTCGTCCACTCATTCCCTTCGCTCGGGACCCAACGACGGGAGCCCGCATGTCCCCCGAACTCATTTCGATCCTCGTCCTCGCCGTGGTGTTCGTCATCGCCACCACCCGCTCGATCAACATGGGCGCACTCGCCTTCGCGGCCGCCTTCGCCGTCGGCACCCTGGTCGCCGACCTCGACGCGGACGGCATCTTCGCCGGCTTCCCCGGCGACCTCTTCGTCGTCCTCGTCGGCGTCACGTACCTCTTCGCCATCGCCCGCGCCAACGGCACCACCGACTGGCTGGTGCACGCCTCGATCCGGCTCGTCCGGGGTCGGGTGGCGCTCATCCCCTGGGTGATGTTCGCCCTCACCGGCGCGCTCACCGCCATCGGTGCCGTGAGCCCGGCCGCGGTCGCGATCGTCGCGCCGATCGCGTTGAGCTTCGCCGCCCGCTACGGGATCAGCCCGCTGCTGATGGGCGCGATGGTCGTGCACGGCGCCCAGGCCGGCGGCTTTTCGCCGATCAGCATCTACGGCTCGATCGTCAACGGCATCGTCGAGCGCGAGAAGCTGCCGGGCAACGAGGTGGCGCTCTTCCTGGCGTCCCTGGTCGCCAACCTCGTCATCGCGGCGGTCGTGTTCGCCCTCTTCGGCGGGCTGAAGCTGTGGGCGCAGGGGGCGGTGGCAGTGTCGGAGGAGGAGGACAGGACCTCCGGTGGCGGAACCTCACCCGCCGGTACCCCCACCACCCGCACCACGACCACCGGAACCACCACCACCGGAACCACCGCCACCGCCGTCGCCGTCCGCCCCGAGGCGCCCCCCGCCGCCCACCTCACCCCCGCCCGAGTCGCCACCCTCCTCTCCCTGGTCGCCCTCGTCGTCGCCGTCCTCGCCTTCGATCTGGACGCCGGTCTGACCGCGATCACCCTTGCCGTCGTCCTGAGCACGGCGTGGCCGGCGGACAGCCGTACCGCGGTCGGCGAGATCGCCTGGCCGACGGTGCTGCTGATCTGCGGTGTCCTGACGTACGTCGGTGTGCTGGACGAGATGGGCACCATCACCTGGGCCGGCGAGGGCGTCGGCGGCATCGGCGTGCCGCTGCTGGCCGCCGTCCTGCTCTGCTACATCGGCGCGCTCGTGTCGGCGTTCGCCTCGTCCGTCGGCATCATGGGCGCACTCATCCCGCTCGCCGTGCCGTTCCTGGCGCAGGGCGAGATCGGGGCGGTCGGCATGGTGGCGGCGCTCGCGGTGTCGGCGACCGTCGTGGACGTGAGCCCGTTCTCGACGAACGGCGCTCTGGTGCTGGCCGCGGCCCCGGATGTCGACCGTGAGCGTTTCTTCCGGCAGCTGATGGTGTACGGAGGGATCGTGGTGGCGGCGGTACCCGCTGTGGTGTGGCTGGTGCTGGTCGTGCCCGGCTGGGGGTAGGTCGTGGGACGGCAACACTCGGTGTCCGTTGAACAGTTAAGGAGTACGACGCGTGTCCTCTCTCTTCCCGGCCCTGACGGCCGGTCCGGCGGGGCGGGTTGCCCTGCGGTTCGGTGACCGGGCCCTGACGTACGCGGAGCTCTCCGCCGCGACCGGCGCCCTCGCGGGCCGGATCGCGGGTGAGGCGCGGGTCGCCGTGTGGGCGACACCGACCCTGGAGACCGCTGTCGCCGTGGTCGCGGCGCTGGAGGCCGGGATCGCCGCCGTACCGCTCAACCCGAAGTCGGGCGAGAAGGAGCTGGGGCACATCCTGTCCGACAGCGCGCCGAGCCTCGTACTCGCCGCGCACGGCGATGAACTACCGTCACCCGTCGGTAAGTTGGCGCGAGTGGACGTCGACGTACGGGCCGCCGCCGCCCGGCCGGCCGAGCGGGCCACCGAGAGCGACCCGGCCCTCGTCGTCTACACCTCCGGCACCACCGGGCCGCCCAAGGGCGCGGTCATCCCCCGCCGGGCGATCACCGCCACCCTGGACGCGCTCGCCGACGCCTGGCAGTGGACCGGCGACGACACCCTCGTGCACGGCCTGCCCCTGTTCCATGTGCACGGACTGGTCCTCGGCATCCTCGGCCCGCTGCGCCGCGGCGGATCCGTGCGCCACCTGGGCCGGTTCGACACCGAGGGGGTCGCGCGCGAGCTGAACGACCGCGCGACGATGCTGTTCGGCGTGCCGACGATGTACCACCGCATCGCCCAGGCGCTCCCCGAGGACCCGGGGCTGGCGCAGGCGCTCGGCAAGGCCCGGCTCCTGGTCTCGGGCTCGGCCGCGCTCCCCGTGCACGACCACGAGCGGATCACGGCAGCGACCGGACAGCGGGTCGTCGAGCGGTACGGCATGACGGAGACGCTGATGAACACCAGCGTCCGCGCGGACGGCGAGCCGCGGCCCGGGGCGGTGGGCGTGCCGCTGCCAGGTGTGGAGCTGCGGCTGGTGGAGGAGGACGGGACACCGATCGCGTCGTACGACGGCGAGACCGTGGGCGAGATCCAGGTGCGCGGCCCGAACCTGTTCACCGAGTACCTCAACCGCCCCGACGCCACGGCGTCCGCGTTCACCGAGGACGGCTGGTTCCGCACCGGCGACATGGCGGTGCGCGACCCCGACGGGTACGTCCGGATCGTCGGCCGCAAGGCCACCGACCTGATCAAGAGCGGGGGTTACAAGATCGGGGCGGGGGAGATCGAGAACGCGCTCCTCGAACACGCGGGTGTCCGGGAGGCCGCCGTCACCGGCGAACCGGACGCCGACCTGGGCGAGCGGATCGTGGCGTGGATCGTCCCAGTGGACCCTCAAGCACCGCCGGACGCCGATGAGTTGGCTGATCACGTCGCCGCCCGCCTCGCCCCGCACAAGCGTCCGCGCCGGGTCCACTACCTCGACGCCCTCCCCCGCAACGACATGGGGAAGATCATGAAGCGGGCCCTGGCCCATGACTGAGCGGCGCCCGTCGGCACGCGAGACGATCGCGCTGGTCGCCGACGAATCCACGTTCACCGAACTCCCTTACCCGGCAGGGGACTCCGGGCCGGACGGCCCCCTCGGCTGGCAGGGCTACGACGCCTCACGCGCGCGTGCCGCCGAGCGCACCGGCGAGGCGGAGTCCGTCGTCTGCGGCACCGCGAGCGTGGCAGGCACCCGGGCCATGCTGCTGGCCTTCGAGTTCGGCTTCCTCGGCGGCTCGCTCGGCCGACGCACCGGGGACCGGCTGGAGTCGGCGTACGCCCATGCCCGCGCCCACCGTCTCCCGGTCGTCCCGCTGGTCGCCACGGGCGGCAGCCGGATGCAGGAGGGCATGTTCGCGCTGACCCAACTCCAGCGCGTGGCACGGCAGTCGACGCTCACCCGGGAGGCCGGGCTGGCGCAGATCGCGGTCCTCCGGGACCCGACGACCGGCGGCGGCTGGGCCACCCTGGGCGCGGGCGCCGACGTGACCCTCGCCCTGCCCGGCGCCCAGGTCGGCTTCGCGGGCTCCCGGGTCCGCCCGCCCGACGCCGATCCGACGGCATACACGGCTGAGGCGCAGGTGGCGGCGGGGGCGGTGGACGCGGTCGTCCGGCCGCAGGTGCTGCGGGCGGAGCTGGGGCGGTGGCTGCGGCTGCTGGCGGGGCCGCCCGCGCAGGAGGCCCCGGTGCCCCACGCCCTGGGTTCGCCCGGCCTGCCGGCCACCGGCTGGGAAGCGGTCCGACGGGCCCGCGCACCACAACGCCCGCGCGCCGGGGCGTACTTGGACGCCTGCTTCACCACCCGCGTCACGATCAGCGGCGACCGCTGCGGCGGCACCGACCCCGAGGGCATCCTCTGCGGCTTCGGCACCCACGACGGCCGTACGGTCGCGTACGCCGCCCAGACCGGCACCGCCACCCGCCCCGCCGGCTACCGCACCGCCACCCGCCTGATCCGCCTCGCGGACCGGCTCGGCATCCCGGTGCTCACCCTGGTGGACACCCCGGGCGCCGCCAACGACGCGGACGCGGAGCGGCAGGGGGTCGGCGCGGCGATCGCGGACCTGTTCGCCGCGGTGGCCAGCGCCCGCGTCCCGATCACCACGCTGGTCATCGGCGAGGGCGGCTCGGGCGGCGCGCTGGCACTGGCGGCACCGGGCAACACCTGGGCGACGCCCGACAGTTACTTCTCGGTGATCGCGCCGGAGCCGGCGGCGGCGATTCTGAAGCGGCGGGCGGCGGAGGTGGAGGCGACGGCGGATCAGCTGCGGATTCGGCCACAGGACCTGGTGGAGCTGGGGGTGATCCGGGGGGTCGTGGAGGGGTAGGGGGTGGCGGGGGCGTCGAAAGTCGGGGCGGGAGGGCGGGAGGGGGCGGAAACCGGGACAACCCGGATCGACGGCCGCCGAGGTCACCGCCGCCCGGCAACTGGACCTCCCCGTCATCGGCTACGCCGACTCCCCCGCCGCCGAGCGACGCCTCCGCAAAGCCGGCTGCGACGTGATCGTCGACTCCCTGCGCCCCATACTCGACGCGGCCCGCTCCCTGTGACCCGACACACCGACCTGACCTCCCATCAGAAACAAAAACCCCCATTCAGCGGCACCCCACCCGGCCCCCTCCAGAAGGCGGCCCCCTCCCTGCGGCACGCACGATCGAGGTCACGGAGGCCCGCCACCCAACCCGGCGGACCCACGGTCTGCGCTCTCGGGAGGACCCCCATGACCGCCACACTGGAGCAGCTGCGCCGCTGCCATTTCGCCGTCGACCTGGGGGCTGCCAGGACCCGCGTCTACGTGAAGGGCGCCGGACTCGTCGTCGACCAGCCCTCAGCCGCCGCCGTCAACACCCGCACCGGCGCCCTCATAGCGGTGGGCGAGTTCGCGGAGAAGATGACCGGCCGCACCCCGGACTACATCCGCGTCGTACGGCCCGTCTCCGGCGGCACCGTCGTCGACATCGAGATGGCGCAGCGCATGCTGCGGCACCTCCTCGGCGACAAGATGCGCCGCGCCCTGCGCCGCAAGCCCTTCCTGCGCGCCGCCGTGTGCACGCCGCACGACGCCGACCCGCTCGCCCAGCGTGCCGCGATAGAAACCCTGGTCGGTCTCGGGGCCAGGCGCGTCGAGCTCGTCGACACCCTCATCGCCGCCGCGGTCGGATGCGGTCTGCCCGTCGAGCAGCCCGAGGCCAGCATGATCATGGTGTGCGGGGCCGCCGCGACCGAGGTCGCCGTGCTCTCCCTCGGCAGCATCGTGACCGCGGAACGCATCCGCGTCGGCGGCGAGGCGGTCGACCACGCGATCGTGCAGCACCTGCGCCACCAGCACGAGCTGATGCTGCCCAGCCAGAACGTACGGCCCCTGCAGCTCGCCCTGTCCGGCAACGGGCTGACCCCGCAGGGCCCGGCCTCCACCGAGATCCACGGCCGGGACGTCTGCACCGGCCTCGCCCGCTCCGTCCAGGTCGACACCGCCGCCGTGCGGGACGCCATCCAGACCCCCCTCACGGCCGTCCTCGACAGCATCGGCAAGGTGCTGCGGGACTGCCCGCCGGACCTGGTCGCCGACCTCGCCGACCGCGGGATCATGATGGTCGGCGGCAGTGCGCTGCTGCCCGGGTTCGACGAGATGCTGCGCCAGGCCACGAGCATGCCGGTGCACATCGCCGAGCGCCCCGACGTCTGCGCCGTACAGGGCCTCGGCACCATGCTGGAGGGCAAGATCGAGCCCTTGGAGCTCGACCCGGCCACCTGAGTCGGTACGGCTGAGTCAGTAGGGCCGAGTCAGTACGGCAGAATCCGCCCCGAAGGAGTGCGCCGGTCGATCTCGCCCCTCGTGTCACGGGGAGCGGCAGGCCGGCGGGTGACACGAACGCGAACGTGGGTCTGGCGGTTCATGGCGCCCTCCTCGTATCCCGGGTCCGTTGCGACCAGCCTTCTCTCCGCAACCTTTCGGCACATCGTGCCCACGGAGGCACTTGTCATGCCTCCGCGGCAGGAGCGGGTGCGTGCCGGGGTACTTCCTTGGGAGGAGGGCACCCCTGGGGGAACTCGGCGACCTGCGACGGTCCGGCCCGGCAAAACGGGCGCACTCTCGTCAGTGGGGTCCCCAACCCGTACGGAAGTGATCTCGATGGAAGACAAGCACTGGACCGTCCGGATCCACATCACCGAGGACGGCGACGACACCCGCGCCGAAGCGGTACTCACCGCTCAGGAACCGACCACTCAGGACACGCCCGAGGACATGAGGGCCGTCACCGGCCGGGGCATGGCCCACCGCAACCCGGTCGACCGGCCCGCCCCCGAGATCGGCGACGAGCTCGCCGCGAGCCGCGCTCTGCAGGACCTGGCGATCAGGCTGCACGATCTCGCCTCCGACGACATCGTCCAGCTGGCGGGCCCGGTCGATCAGGACGGCAGCCGGGCGTGGGAGCGGCCCTAACCGTCCAGCCAGCTGTACCGCCGCTCCGGACGCCCCGCGTGCCCGTACCGCAGGGACACCTCCGCCTGCCCCGTGACGCTGAAGTGCTCCAGGTACCGTCGGGCGCTGACCCGTGAGACCCCGAGGCGGGCCGCGCACTCGGCGGCGGAGAGGCTGCCGTCGGCGGTGCGCAGCTCGCGTTCGATCAGTTCGGCGGTCTCCACGCTCATGCCCTTCGGCAGAGTGGCCGAAGTGGCGGACGGCGCCGCGCCCCTCGCCAGCGCCCGGTCCACGTCGGACTGCCCGCTGACCACGGCCGCGTACAGGTTGCTGCGCCGCGCGGCGTACTGCTCCAGCCGGGCCCGCAGGTCCTCGGCGTCGAACGGCTTGAGCAGGTAGTCCACGACGCCCTGGCGTACGGCGCCCCGGACCGCGTCCGACTCGCGGGCCGCGCTGATCACCATGACGTCGCAGTCGTGCCCGGCGCTGCGCAGCCGCGGGATGATCTCCAGGCCGAACATGTCGGGGAGGTAGAGGTCGAGCAGGACGAGGTCGGGCTGCAGCTCGGCCACCGCTGTGAGCGCCTGCTCCCCGCAGTTCGCCGTGCCGATCACCCGGAACCCGTCGACGTGGTTGACGAATCCGCGGTGGATCCGCGCCACCATGAAGTCGTCCTCCACGATCAGCACGTCCAGTGGGTCCGGTACACCGGTCATCGGGCTCCCTCCGTCACTCGTACGGCCGGCCGGCCGACGGACATCCGGGCGGTGAACATGGCCCCCGCCTGCGTGTTGGTCACCGACACCTCTCCACCCCGGCGTTTGCACACCAGCCGGGTGAGCGCCAGGCCGATCCCCCGGTCGCCGCCCTGCGCGGCCTTGGTGGTGAACCCGTGCGAGAACACCTCCTGCGCGAGCTCCGGAGCCACGCCCGGCCCCGAGTCCCGTACGACGATCTCCACGCTGGAGGCGTCCTGGCGCAGTTCCACCTCCACCCAGGCCTCGTGGTCGTCGTCCCCCGCCCTGGAACCGCTCGCGGCGGCGTCGACCGCGTTGTCCACGAGATTGCCGAGTACGGTCGCCACGTCCGCGGAGTCCGTCGGCTCCAGCCGGTCAAGTGCCGTGCGCTCGGAGATCTTCAACCGCACCTTGCGCTCCGCGGCGAGCGCCGACTTGGCCATGAGCAGCGCGGCGACGGCCCGGTCGCGGACCCGGCTGGTGAGGTTCAGGTCGAGCGACTCGCGGTGTTTGCGCAGGGCGCGGACGTACCGTACGACCTCGTCGTGCTCGCCGATCTGGATGAGCCCGGAGATGGTGTGCAGCTGGTTGGAGAACTCGTGGGCCTGTGCGCGGAGCAGCTCGGTGGTGCTGCGGAAGGAGCCCAACTCCCGTTCCAGCTGGGCGAGTTCGGTGCGATCCCGCAGGGTCGTGACCGAGCCGAGGCGGCGGCCGTCCTTGGTGACGTCCATCCGGTTCATCACCAGGACCCGGCCCCGGCGTACGACCACCTCGTCGCGCCGCGCGAGATCGCCGGGCTCCCCCTCGGGCGCGGTCCCGGCCAGGACGTCGTACAGCCGCCCCTCGATCCCGAGGTCGGCCAGGCTCATCCCGACGCAGGCCTCGGGCAGGTCCAGAAGTCTGCGGCCGACCGAGTTGACCAGCGTGAGCCGCTGCTGCGGGTCGAGGGCCACCACGCCCTCGGCGATCCCGAACAGCATCGCCTCCCGGTGTTCGGCGAGCCCGGCGATCTCGCGCGGCTCCATGCCGAAGGTCTGCCGTTTGATCCGCCGGGCCAGCAGCCAGGAACCGGCCACCCCGAGGACGCTGGCGACGCCGAGGTAGACCAGCAGATAGGACGAGGCGCCCACCAGCCGCTGCCCCACCGACGGCGAGGCCCGCCCGATCATCACCGTGCCGAGGTGGTCTCCGGCGTTGCCCAACTTCGCGCCGAGCACCGGCGCCTGGGCCACCAGCTGGATGACGCCGCTCACCGGCAGCTCGCCGGACCAGCCGCGGCCCCCGGCGACCTGCGGGCCGTCGGACGGCATGCGCGTGCCGACCAGCGTGGGGTCGGTGGCGGCGACGATCTTTCCGTGCGCGTTCGCCACCGCGGCGGACGTGACACCGGACCTGGTCAGCGTGGACTGGAGGAGCGGGGCGAGCATCTCGGCCGGAGCGGGCCGCACGAGCTGGGTGCGCACGAGGGGGTTGCCCGCCATCTCCTCGGCGAGCGCGGTCACCCGGCGTCCCTCGACGCGGTCGAACGTCGCCTTCGACTGCGCCAGCGACACCGCGGCCACGGCGGCCAGCACGATCACGACAATGGCGAGCTGCCATACGAGCAGCTCGCCGGCGAGGGTCTGACGCCGCTGTTTTCGGGACGGTGACCGTGACGCTATGACCACTATGAACTCAACCTTCAATGGTCACACAACCGAGACGGGGTGTCTCAGGAACCGCACAATCATGGCGCCGGAACGGGCCGAGCGAAAGAGATGAGCCATGAGAACTCGACGAGCCGCACTTGTCGGAGCACTGGCCGCCGTGTCGATGATCGCGGTCAGCGCCTGTGGCGCGACCGCCGACAAGGAGGAGTCCGGAAGTGGGAGCGGGTCCGGCAAGCCCGTGACCGGCCTCCGGCTCATGGTCCCCAACACCCCGGGCAGCGGTTACGACCTCACCGCCCGCACCGTCTCCCAGGTCATGCAGGACACCAAGGTCGCCTCCGGCATCCAGGTGTTCAACCTGCCCGGAGCCAGCGGCACCGTGGGCCTGCAGCGCCTGGTGAACGAGAAGGGCAACGGCAAGATGGCCATGCAGATGGGCCTCGGCGTCGTCGGAGCCTCGTACACCTCCAAGTCGAAGGCGACGCTGACCGACACCACCCCGGTCGCCAAACTGATCGAGGAGGCCGGCGCGATCGTCGTGCCGAAGGACTCCCCGTACAAGACGATGGACGACCTCGTCACCGCCTGGAAGAAGGACCCCAAGAAGCTTGCCGTGGGCGGTGGTTCGTCGCCGGGCGGCCCCGACCACCTCCTGCCGATGCAGCTGGCGAAGGCGGTCGGCATCAAGCCGAAGGACGTCAATTACGTCTCGTACGACGGCGGCGGCGAGCTGCTTCCGGCCATCCTCGGCAACAAGATCGCCTTCGGGGCCAGCGGTTTCGGTGAGTTCCTCGACCAGATCGAGGCCGGGCAGGTGCGGGTCCTGGCGGTGACCAGCGAGAAGCCGATCGACGCGCTCAAGGACGCCCCCACCCTCAAGGACTCCGGCATCGACCTGGTCTTCACCAACTGGCGCGGCATCGTGGCCCCTCCGGGCATCACCGACGAGCAGGAGCAGACCTGGGTCGACGCGATGACCAGGATGCACGACTCCGACGAGTGGAAGGCGCAGCTGGAGAAGAACGGCTGGGTCGACGCCTTCGCCACCGGCGACGAGTTCGGCGCCTTCCTGACCGAGCAGGACAAGGCGGTCGCCGACCTGCTGGCAGAGCTCGGGCTGGCATGAGCTCCGAGGTGAAGGACGAACGGACCGCGGAGGACTCCCCTCCGCCCCGGGAGGGCGGGGACCGCGCACAGTACGGCGTGTGCGTGTTCCTCGCCCTGCTGGGCACCGCGGTGATCGTGGACGCCCTCGGCATCCCGCACATCACCAGCGGCACCGACCCGGTCGGCCCGCGCGCGGTCCCGCTGATCCTGGGCGCGCTGCTGGTACTGCTCGCGGCGCTGTACGCCGTCGACGTGGCCAGGGGTGGCCGCGGTGAGCCGGAGGCCGGCGAGGACGTCGACCTGTCGGGCGGCAGCGACTGGCGCACCGTGGCCCTGCTGGTCGCGGTGTTCGTGGCGAACGCGCTGCTCATCGAGCGGCTCGGCTGGGTGATCAGCGGTGCCCTGCTCTTCTGGGGCACGGCGTTCGCCCTCGGTAACCGCCACTACGTCCGCAACCTGCTGATAGCGGTCACGCTCTCCCTCACGACCTTCTACGCGTTCGCGATCGGCCTCGGCGTGAACCTCCCCGCCGGTGTCCTGCAAGGAATCCTGTGAGGCCGCGATGGACAACCTGAACAACCTCATGCAGGGCTTCGCGGACGTCATGGCCCCGCTGAACCTGCTGCTCGCCCTGGTCGGCGTGGTCATCGGCACCGCGGTCGGCGTCCTGCCGGGCATCGGCCCGGCGATGACGGTGGCCCTGCTCCTGCCGGTCACCTACGGCATGGAGCCGGTGCAGGCGTTCATCATGTTCGCCGGCATCTTCTACGGCGGCATGTACGGCGGCTCGACGACGTCGATCCTCCTCAACACCCCCGGCGAGTCGTCGTCCGTGGTCACCGCGATCGAGGGCAACAGGATGGCGAAGGCGGGCCGCGCGGCCCAGGCCCTCGCCACGGCGGCGATCGGGTCCTTCGTGGCGGGCACGATCGGCACCCTGCTGCTGGTCCTGATCACCCCGTTCGTGGTCGACTTCGCGGTCAGTCTCGGCGCCCCCGACTACTTCGCGCTGATGCTGCTGGCGTTCATAGCGGTGACGTCGGTGCTGGGCTCGTCCCGCATCCGGGGCTTCATCTCCCTCCTCCTGGGCCTGACGATCGGCCTGGTCGGCATCGACTCGGTCTCCGGCCAGCAACGACTCACACTCGGCATACCGCAGTTGGCCGACGGCATCGACGTCGTCGTGGTCGCGGTCGGCATCTTCGCGGTCGGCGAGGCCCTGTGGGTGGCCGCACACCTGCGCCGCAAGCCGGCCGAGGTGATCCCGGTCGGCCGCCCCTGGATGGGCCGGGACGACTGGAAGCGCTCATGGAAGCCGTGGCTGCGCGGCACGGCGTACGGCTTCCCGTTCGGCGCACTGCCGGCCGGCGGCGCCGAGATCCCGACCTTCCTGTCGTACGCCACCGAGAAGCGGCTCACCAAGCACCCCGAGGAGTTCGGCAAGGGTGCGATCGAGGGCGTGGCCGGCCCCGAGGCCGCGAACAACGCGTCGGCGGCGGGGACGCTGGTCCCGATGCTGGCGATCGGCCTCCCGACCAACGCCACGGCGGCCGTGATGCTGGCCGCCTTCCAGTCGTACGGCATCCAGCCCGGGCCTCTCCTCTTCGAGCGTGAGGCGAGCCTGGTCTGGGTCCTGATCGCGAGCCTGTTCATCGGCAACCTGCTGCTCCTGCTCCTGAACCTCCCCCTCGCCCCGGCCTGGGCGAAGCTGCTGCAGATCCCGAGGCCGTACCTGTACGCGGGCATCCTCTTCTTCGCCTCGATGGGCGCGTACGCGGTCAACGCCCAGCCCCTGGATCTGTTCATCCTCCTCACCCTGGGCCTCCTGGGCTTCGCCATGCGCCGCTTCGGACTGCCGGTCCTGCCGCTGATCGTCGGCGTGATCCTGGGCCCGCGTGCGGAGTTGCAGGGCCGCCGCTCCCTCCAGCTCTCCGGCGGCGAGTTCTCGGGGCTGCTGGGCGGCCCGGTGTCGTACACGGTCTACGCGGCGATCGCGCTGGTCCTGGCGTGGCCGCTGATAGGCAGGTTCGTCGTACGTCCTCTGCGCGCGCGCAGTGCCGCGTGAGACTTCCTGAGACATCGCCTGGGACTTCCTGAGACATCTGGAGATCGAGATGACCATCCTGGTCGGCTACGTCCCCTCACCCGAGGGTGAGGCGGCCTTGCGCGCGGGGATCGGCGAGGCCCGGCGGCGCGGAGAGAAACTGCTGGTGGTGAACACGACCCGGGGCGACGCGTATGTGGACCCGCGCTTCGCCCAGGAACCCGACCTGTCCCATGTGCGCGAGGACCTCGCGGCGCTCGGCGTCGACTTCGACATCCGGCAGGTCCTCGGCGCCCGCGACGCCGCGGCGGAGATCATCGACATGGCGGAGACGATGGACGCGTCCCTGGTCGTGATCGGCCTCCGCCGCCGCAGCGCCGTCGGCAAGCTGATCATGGGCTCGGCGGCGCAGCAGATCCTGCTGGGGGTGGACTGCCCGGTCCTCGCCGTGAAGGCGGAGAGCTAGCCGAGGACGCGGCGAACCCTCGGCTGATCGTTCGCCGCGACGGCACCCGGCCTTGTCTGCGCCGCGTGGCAGTGAGGCCGGTAGGCCTGACCTGCACGCGGCGCGACCCGCAGGAACGCACCCGCCGCAGGCCAGCGCGGGTGCGTTCGCCCGGGCCCGACCGGAACGTGCCGCACATCGCCCGGAACACAGCCACCCCGCACGCCCCGGCCGCAACGCACCCGTCACCGCCCCGCACGCCTGCGATCCCCCACACCGCCCACCCCGACAGCAGCGCCACCCGACCACACGCCGCGCACCCACCCCCGACCCGCCCAGCCACCCCCGCACGCCCCGGCCGCACCCACCCGCCACCGCCCCTGCCCTGTGCGATGCCGCACACCCTTCGCCCGAGCCGCACCGGGGACACGACCAGGCGCGACGCGTTCCGTCGCCCGTCGAGGGGGGTCCGTCGGGGCCGTCCGTATGCCCGTGGGCGGGACACGGGCGTGATCCGGAACATACGTGTCCTGGGACATATACGTTTTCGCCCGATTATGGCTAGCTGGATGTGTTTGCCTCGCGCCCAGCGACGCGTCATCCGACCCGCCGCCGTCCTGTCGATCGTCCGCCCGGGAGACCCATGCGCCTGCGCGCCCCCTCCGACCCTCCGAACGCCTCACCACCCCGTATCGCGTCCATCCCGCCCCTTGCCCTGGCCGGCGGCGCCCTGGCCCTGGGTGTCGGTGGGCTGTATGTCGCCGGGCTGCTGATCGCGGGCGGGGACATAGACGCCGGGACGACGGTGCGCGGCGTGGACATCGGGGGCCTGAGCCGCGCGGCGGCCATCGAGAAGCTGGAGCAGCGGCTGGGGCCGGCCGGCTCGCGGGACCTGCCCGTGACGGTCGGTGACGGCAAGGGCACGGTCGATCCACGACAGGCCGGCCTGACCTTCGACTTCGGGGAGACCGTCGACCGGGCGGCCCGCACCCACGACGCCGATCCGTTCACGGTGATCGGCGGCCTCTTCCGGTCGGGCGGCACCGTCGATCCGGTCGTGGACGTCGACGAGGACAAGGCCCACGCCGCCCTCGGAAAGCTGGCGAAGTCCCTGGACCGGAAGGTCCGCGACGGCGCCATCACCTTCACCGACGGCCAGGTCCACCAGGTCACGCCGCACAACGGCTACGCCCTGGACAAGGACGCAGCGATCGACCCCCTGCGCACGGCCTTCCTGAAGGGCGGGACCGACGCGGTCACGACCCTGCCCACCAGCGAGACCAAGCCCAAGGTCACCGACCGGGAGATGCAGCGAGCGGTACGCGACTTCGCGCGCCCGGCCATGTCGGCGCCGGTCACCCTCGTCGCGGCCGGCCATCGCTTCACGATCGACCAGCCCGTTCTCGGCGAGTACCTGACGATGCGCCCGGACGACGGCGGCCGGCTCACCCCGAGGCTGGACGCCAAGGGCCTGCGGGCCGACCCCGAGGTGGACCGCCCGCTGTCCGTGCTGCCCAGCACGGCCCGGAACGCCGACCTGCGCCTCGTCGGCAACAGGGTCGCGGTGGCCGAGGACGGCCGGGCCGGTCACGTGATCACCGACAAGGCGCTGAGCAAGGCCGTCATGCCGCTGCTCAGGAGGACCGGCGCCGCCCGCAGCGGCGAGATCGCCACGCACGTGAGCGAGCCGCAGGTGACCCGCGACAACGTCGAACGGCTCGGCCTGCGCGAGCGGATGTCGTCCTTCACCGTCAACTTCGAGCCGGCGCCGTACCGCACCCGGAACATCGGCCGCGCGGTGGAACTCATCAACGGCTCCGTCGTCATGCCGAACAAGACCTGGAGCTTCAACCGCACCGTCGGCGAACGCACCGAGGCCAACGGCTTCGTCGACGGCGTCATGATCCTGAACGACGAGTTCCACAAGGCCCCCGGCGGCGGCGTCTCCGCCGTGGCGACGACCATGTTCAACGCGATGTTCTTCGCGGGGGTCGACCCCGTCGAGTACGGCGCCCACTCGTTCTACATCGAGCGCTACCCGGAGGGCCGCGAGGCGACGGTCGCCTGGGGCAGCCTCGACCTCAAGTTCAACAACGACTCCGGCAACGCCATCTACATCCAGGCCGAGTCCACCGACACGTCCGTCACCATCACCTTCCTCGGCACCAGGAAGTACGACGAGATCGGCTCGATCACGGGACCGCGCACCAACGTGGAGGAGCCGGCGAAGAAGGTCAGCACCGACAAACAGTGCGTGCCGCAGACTCCGTTGGAGGGATTCGACGTCACCGTGCAACGGGTGTTCGTCGCCGACGGCCGAGAGCTGAAACGAGAGCCGTTCCGCACCCACTACAAGCCGCGTGACGAGATCGTCTGCGAGTGAACTCCCGGCAACGGGCTGGTCGCATCGTTTCTGCGCGAATGGTGCGTGGTGGGGCGGGTGGGACTCGAACCCACGGCCGACGGATTATGAGTCCGCTGCTCTAACCGGCTGAGCTACCGCCCCATAGCGGCGTGTCGCGTACATGTGTGCGCGCCGTCTGCCGCAGCATAGCCGCTCATACGATCTCCTGCTTCGTATGGTCGACTTCGCATGCCCTCAAGGACTCCCCCACGACCTGCACGGTTCCCGTGACAGGTGATCACACATGAAAAAGGACCCCATCGGGGTCCTCTTCAGCATGCTCCCCCGACTGGACTCGAACCAGTAACCTGCCGGTTAACAGCCGGCTGCTCTGCCAATTGAGCTACGGAGGACCGAGCTCCCCCGACTGGACTCGAACCAGTAACCTGCCGGTTAACAGCCGGCTGCTCTGCCAATTGAGCTACGGAGGAATGCCTCGTTTGCATCGAACGTACCTACCTGGGTATTCGCCAGGGGGCGTGCGCTCGCTGCGACACATACATTAGCGCAAGCAGGGGGGTGCTCCGCCAATCGGTTCCCCCCGGCGCCGACGCCGCACCAGGGACCTACGCAAGGGAAGGGTGGCCGCCATGCGCTACCGACTCACGTTCGTCATCGGACTCGCCGTCGGTTACGTCCTCGGCACACGCGCCGGACGCGAGCGCTACGAGCAGCTCAAGAAGTCCGCGCGCCAGGTCGCGCAGAACCCCGCCGTCCGCAACACCGCGGAGACGGCGGCACAACAGGGCCGCGTCTTCGCCGGCAAGGCGTACCACACGGTGAGCGACAAGATGGGCGACCGCGTCCCCGAGTCCGTCGCCCAGCGGGTCCGCTCCCTGCGCGAACGCAGCGCCCACAACGGAGGCGCGGAGGACGACTGGGGCACCAGCAACACGTAACGGACATGGCGATGCGTGTGGGATCGGGGCCTCCTGGGCGCCGGTCCCTGCCACGTCCTCATGGGCGCGGGTCTGTATCGATTGCGGCTCCGCCGTGTGGGCGCGACCAGCCCCCACACATGCCGCACCCGAAACACAACCGGCACCCCCACGCCGCCCACGGCCCAAGCAAGCGCAGCGCTACGGCACAATTTGGGCCATGGGGATAGTCGCCGGGTTGGACAGTTCGCCCGATTTCACTCGCATCGTCGTCTGCGACGCAGACACAGGCGCCGTGCTCAGGCAGGGGTATGCCCCGCACCCGGTGGAGTCGCCGGACGGAACCGCGCGTCCGTCCGACGTGGATCCGCAGGCCTGGCTGCTGTCCCTCGGTGAGGCGGCGGGCGGCGGGCTGCTCGAAGGTGTGCAGGCCATCGGCGTGTCGGCGCAGCAGAACGCGCTGGTGCCGCTCGACGCGCAGGGCAACACCGTGCGCCCCGCGATGGTCGGCGGCGACAAGCGGGCGCAGGTCGCAGCGGCCGACCTGATCGACGCGCTGGGGGGACGCGAGGCGTGGGCGCAGGCCGTGGGGTGTGTGCCGCAGGCCGCGCAGCCGGTGACGAAGCTGCGCTGGCTCGCCAAGACCGAGCCGGAGAACGCGGCGCGCGCCGCCGTTCTGATGCAGGCGCACGACTGGCTGGTGTGGCAGCTGCTCGGCCGCCCTGTGAGAAGGACCACGGACCGGGGCGGCGCCTCCGGCACCGGCTACTGGTCGGCGGCGACCGGCTCCTACCGCAGCGATCTCGTCGAGCTGGCGCTCGGCCATCAGGCGATGCTGCCCGAGGTGATCGGGCCCGCCGAGGCGGCCGGTACGACGCCGGAGGGGCTGCTGATCTCCGCGGGGACCGGCGAGACCATGGCCGCCGCCTTCGGGCTCGGCATCGGGCTGGGCGACGCGGTCGTGTCGCTCGGCGCCTCCGGGTCCGTGATGGCCGTTCATCCCGAGGCGCTCGTCGACAGCAGCGGGATGATCACCTCACTGGCCGACGCGACCGGCATGCACCTCCCGGTCGTCACCACCCTCAACGCCGTACGCACCCTGCGCGGCGCCGCCGAACTCCTCGGCGTGGCCGATCTGGAGGGCCTGTCCGATCTGGCGATGAAGTCGACGCCGGGCTCGCACGGCCTCGTGCTGCTGCCCTATCTGGAGGGTGAGCGCACGCCGCAGCTGCCGCACACGGCGGGGATGCTGGCGGGGCTGCGGCGGGAGTCGATGAAGCCGGAGCATCTGGCGCGGGCCGCGTTCGAGGGCATGCTGTGCGGGCTCGCGGACGCGCTGGACGTGCTGCGCGGCCGGGGTGTCGAGGTACGGCGGATCTTCCTGCTGGGTGCGGCGGCCGAGCTGTCGGCGGTGCAGGCGGCGGCGCCCATGCTCTTCGGGGCGCAGGTGGTCGTACCGCAGCCCGCGGACTACGCGGCGATCGGCGCGGCCCGGCAGGCGGCGTGGGCGCTGGGCGTGTCGCAGGGCACGCTCGACCCGCGCACTCCGCCGGTCTGGCAGGGCGCGGCCGCGCAGGTCCTGGAGCCCGGTGAGGAGCTGGCGGTGGGGCAGGCGGTGCGGCAGCAGTTCGTGTCGGTGCGGGAGCAGACGCATCCGGGGGCGTTCCGGGCGTAGTGCGGGGCCGCCGGACCCGTGGAACGTAAGAGACCGGTAGGAGTTCGCACCCGGAAGGCCGTATGAGGCGGCGCTGACGGATTAATCGGTTGGGGTAACGCGGCGGGAGTGTCCGACGATAGGGGCCAGGGGCAACCAATCGCCCCGTCGTCGACCTCCGAGAGAAGCAGCGTGCTCATACGACTTCTGCGGACCTACCTCAGGCCCTACCGAAAACCCATTGCCTGGCTGGTGCTGCTGCAGTTCCTGCAGACCTGCGCCACGCTCTACCTGCCCACGCTGAACGCGGACATCATCGACAAGGGTGTCGTCACCGGCGACACCGGCTACATCTTGTCCTACGGCGCCCTGATGATCGGCATCTCGCTGGCGCAGGTCGTGTGCAACATCGGTGCCGTGTACTACGGCGCCCGGACCGCGGCGGCGCTCGGCCGGGACGTGCGGGCCGCCGTCTTCGACCGGGTGCAGTCGTTCTCGGCGCGTGAGGTGGGCCACTTCGGCGCGCCCTCGCTGATCACCCGGACGACCAATGACGTCCAGCAGGTGCAGATGCTGGCGCTGATGACGTTCACGCTGATGGTGTCGGCGCCGATCATGTGCGTGGGCGGCATCGTGCTCGCCCTCGGCCTGGACGTACCGCTGTCCGCGGTGCTGGTGGCCGTGGTGCCGGTCCTCGGCATCAGCGTGACCTTGATCGTGCGGCGGCTGCGGCCGCTGTTCCGGAGCATGCAGGTGCGTCTCGACACGGTGAACCGGGTGCTGCGCGAGCAGATCACCGGCAACCGCGTGATCCGTGCCTTCGTCCGCGACGAGTACGAGCAGCACCGCTTCCGCAAGGCCAACGCCGAGCTCACCGACATGGCGATGGGGACGGGCAAGCTGCTCGCGCTGATGTTCCCG
The DNA here is from genome assembly GCF_055639295.1 of Streptomyces sp. NPDC107528. Taxonomy (NCBI): domain Bacteria; kingdom Bacillati; phylum Actinomycetota; class Actinomycetes; order Kitasatosporales; family Streptomycetaceae; genus Streptomyces; species Streptomyces sp. NPDC107528. The sequence continues at coordinate 195,582 of NZ_JBVKAV010000002.1, read as the reverse complement.
ATCGTCATGACGGTGGTGAACCTGTCGTCGATCGCGGTGGTGTGGTTCGGCGCCCATCGCATCGACAGCGGCGGGATGCAGATCGGTGATCTGACGGCCTTCCTCGCCTACCTCATGCAGATCGTGATGTCCGTGATGATGGCCACCTTCATGTTCATGATGGTGCCGCGCGCGGAGGTCTGCGCCGAGCGCATCCAGGAGGTCCTGGACACGTCGTCGAGCGTGGTGCCGCCGGTCGCGCCGGTGCGGGAGCTGCGCCGGCACGGTCATCTGGAGATCCGGGGTGCCGGGTTCCGCTACCCGGGTGCCGAGGAGCCGGTGCTGAAGTCGATCGACCTGGTCGCGCTGCCGGGCGAGACGACCGCCGTCATCGGCTCGACGGGCAGCGGGAAGTCGACCCTGCTGGGCCTCGTCCCGCGACTGTTCGACGCGACCGACGGGCGGGTGCTCGTGGACGGGGAGGACGTGGCGACCATCGATCCCCAGCTGCTGGCCAGGACCGTCGGGCTGGTGCCGCAGAAGCCGTACCTGTTCGCCGGGACGGTCGCGACCAACCTGCGCTACGGCAATCCGGACGCGACGGACGAGGAGCTGTGGCAGGCGCTTGAGGTGGCGCAGGCCAAGGAGTTCGTCGAGCGGCTGGAGGGCGGGCTGAACGCGCCCGTCTCGCAGGGCGGGACCAATGTCTCCGGTGGTCAGCGGCAGCGGCTCGCGATCGCGCGGACGCTGGTCCAGCGCCCGGAGATCTATCTCTTCGACGACTCCTTCTCCGCCCTCGACTACGCCACCGACGCCGCCCTGCGTGCGGCGCTCGGGCGCGAGACCGCCGAGGCGACCGTCGTCATCGTCGCCCAGCGGGTGGCGACCATCCGGGACGCCGACCGGATCGTCGTGCTCGACGAGGGGCAGGTAGTCGGCACGGGCCGGCACCACGAGCTGATGGCGGACAACGAGACATACCGGGAGATCGTTCTCTCCCAGCTGACGGAAGCGGAGGCTGCCTGATGGCCGGGCCGATGGGGCGGATGATGGCCGGCGGCGGCCCCGACCAGCGCTCACTGGACTTCAAGGTGTCGGGCAGGCGGCTGATCGCGCACTTCAAGCCCGAGCGGGTCACCATCTACGCGCTGCTCGTCTGCGTGGTCGTGAGCGTGGGCCTGTCGGTCGCCGGGCCGAAGATCCTCGGTACGGCCACCGACCTGGTCTTCGCGGGCATCGTCGGGCGGCAGTTCGAGTCCGGGATGAGCAAGGAGCAGGCCCTCGCGGCCATGCGGGAGCGCGGCGACAACCAGATCGCCGACATGCTGCGCAGCACCGACTTCACACCGGGCCAGGGCATCGACTTCGGCGCGGTGGGGAACGTACTGCTCTTCGCGCTCGCCGTGTTCTTCGTGGCCGGTCTGCTGATGGCGGTGGCGACTCGGCTGGTGAACCGTGCCGTGAACCGGACGATGTACCGGATGCGGGAGGACGTCCAGACGAAGCTGTCGCGGCTGCCGCTGTCGTACTTCGACAAGAGCCGGCGCGGTGAGGTGCTGTCCCGGGCGACCAACGACATCGACAACATCGGGCAGACGCTCCAGCAGTCGATGGGCCAGCTCATCAACTCGGTGCTCACCATCATCGGTGTGCTGGCGATGATGTTCTGGGTGTCGTGGCTGCTGGCGCTGGTCGCGCTGGTGACCGTGCCGCTGTCCTTCGTGGTCGCCACGCGCGTCGGCAAGCGGTCGCAGCCGCACTTCGTGCAGCAGTGGCGCACGACCGGCAAGCTCAACGCGCACGTCGAGGAGATGTACACCGGGCACACCCTGGTGAAGGTCTTCGGGCGGCAGGAGGAGTCGGCGCAGCAGTTCGCCGAGCAGAACGAGGCGCTGTACGAGGCCGGGTTCAAGGCGCAGTTCAACAGCGGGGTCATGCAGCCGCTGATGCTGTTCGTGTCGAACATCAACTACGTCCTGGTCGCGGTGGTCGGCGGTCTGCGCGTGGCGTCCGGCTCGCTGTCCATCGGTGATGTGCAGGCCTTCATCCAGTACTCGCGGCAGTTCTCGATGCCGCTGACGCAGGTCGCGTCGATGGCGAACCTCGTGCAGTCGGGTGTCGCCTCGGCGGAGCGGATCTTCGAGCTGCTGGACGCCGAGGAGCAGGGCGCGGATCCGGTGCCGGGTGTGCGGCCGGAGGAGCTGCGGGGGCGGGTGGCGCTGGAGGGCGTGTCCTTCCGGTACGACCCGGAGAAGCCGCTGATCGAGGACCTGTCGCTGACGGTGGAGCCCGGGCACACGGTCGCGATCGTCGGTCCCACGGGTGCCGGCAAGACGACGCTGGTGAACCTGCTGATGCGCTTCTATGACGTGTCGTCCGGGCGCATCACCCTCGACGGGGTCGACATCGCCCGGATGTCCCGGGACGAACTGCGGGCCGGGATCGGGATGGTGCTCCAGGACACGTGGCTGTTCGGCGGCACGATCGCGGAGAACATCGCGTACGGCGCCTCCCGGGACGTCACCCGGGGCGAGATCGAGGAGGCGGCTCGGGCCGCCCACGCCGATCGGTTCATCCGTACGTTGCCCGACGGGTACGACACGGTGATCGACGACGAGGGCAGCGGGGTCAGCGCCGGTGAGAAGCAGCTGATCACCATCGCTCGGGCGTTCCTGTCGGATCCGGTGATTCTGGTGCTGGACGAGGCGACGTCGTCGGTCGACACCCGTACGGAAGTCCTGATCCAGAAGGCCATGGCGAAGCTGGCGCATGGGCGCACGTCGTTCGTGATCGCCCATCGGTTGTCGACCATCCGGGACGCGGACACGATCCTCGTCATGGAGAACGGCTCGATCGTGGAACAGGGCGCTCACGGGGAGCTGTTGGCGGCCGACGGGGCGTACGCGCGGTTGTACCAGGCGCAGTTCGCGCAGGCGGTGGCGGAGGTGGACTGACGGCTGCGGGACCGTTGTGGCTGCTCGCGCAGTTCCCCGCGCCCCCAGAGGGGCGTCACCCGCACGTACCCAAGGGGCGCGGGGAACTGCGCGACCAGCCCCCACCGGCCCGCAGACGGTGTCAGTCCAGATAACCCCTCAGCTGATCCGCGAACGCATGATCCCGCAGCTTGTTCAGGGTCTTCGACTCGATCTGCCTGATCCGCTCCCGAGTCACCCCGAAGATCCGCCCGATCTCCTCCAGCGTCCGGGGACGCCCGTCCGCCAGCCCGTAGCGGAGTTGGACGACCTTGCGTTCCCGTTCGCCCAAAGTCGACAGCACGGCCTCCAGATGCTCCCTGAGCAGCAGGAACGCCGCCGACTCCACGGGTGACGTCGCGTCGCCGTCCTCGATGAGGTCGCCGAGCGCCACGTCGTCCTCCTCGCCCACCGGCGCGTGCAGCGACACCGGCTCCTGGGCCAGCCGCAGCACCTCGCTGACGCGTTCGGGCGCGAGGTCGAGGTGGGCGGCCACCTCGTCCGGCGTCGGTTCGTAGCCGCGTTCCTGCAGCATGCGGCGCTGGACGCGGACGACCCGGTTGATCAACTCGACGACGTGGACCGGCACTCGGATGGTGCGGGCCTGGTCGGCGAGGGCGCGGGACATGGCCTGGCGGATCCACCAGGTGGCGTACGTCGAGAACTTGTAGCCACGGGCGTAGTCGAACTTCTCGACGGCCCGGATCAGGCCGAGGTTGCCCTCCTGGACCAGGTCGAGCATGGTCAGCCCGCGGCCGACGTACCTCTTCGCGACGGACACGACGAGGCGCAGGTTCGCCTCGATCAGGCGGCGCTTGGCCATCCGGCCCATGACGACCAGGCGGTCCAGGTCGAGGGCGAGGCGGCTCTCCAGGTCGGGGGTGCTGCTCAGCTTCTCCTCGGCGAACAGGCCGGCTTCGACCCGGCGGGCGAGTTCGACCTCCTCGGCCGCGGTGAGCAGGGGGATGCGGCCGATCTCCCGCAGGTACTGGCGGAACAGGTCGGAGGAGGGGCCGCTGGTGTCGGCGGCGCGGGTGCGGGCCGGCAGCGGTGCTTCCACCGGCTCGGCGGCCTCGGCGCCGTCCAGCGCACCGACCGGCGGCTCCGCGGGCTCGGGCGAGGCCTCCGGCTCCGCCTCGGGGTGGTGCGCGACACGGCTCTGCGGCGGGACCGCGACGAGAACGTCGGTCTCCGCGTCCGGCTCCGTGCCGTCCGAACTCTTGTCGGTCTCGATCAGGGTCTGGGTCTGCACGGGGGCGACCTCCAGGATGATCGCTGCCGAGGCGTACGGCAGCGCTGCTTCGAGGGCGGAGTCGGCGGCCTCGCCGCTGTCCGTCCCGTACGCGATGAGCGGAACCGCGGGGGTGTGGGACCCGTGGGGAACGGATCGGCCGCGCTCCGAGGACTCAGGCACCGGAACCCAGTGTGGAGTACGACACATCGCCGCCACGAGGGGCGTGCGGTGACTTTTTGCGTCCGGTCCGTGACCGCGTGGTTATCCTGCCGTACGCGGAAGCCCGCGGATCCGTCAGAGCGCCGCGGCGCCCTGCCCCTGCAATGCCTGGTCGTATTGCTGGAGCACCCACAGCTCGTTCTGTACGGCGGCCAGTTGGGCGGGGTCGCCGCCCGAGGACAGGCGGGTCATCTGGGACTGGATGTCGCGGATTCGGCGCTCCACCGCGCGGCGGCGGACCTGGACCAGGACCGTGCCCGCGTACACCTCGTCGACGGTGCGGCGCATGATCGGCTCGACCGCCAGTTCCGTGACCATCGCGCGGACCTGGTCGTCGGGGGCCGCCTCGCGGACGCGGACCAGGTACTCCTGCGGGTCCCGGATGCCGAACTCCGCGCCGCCCGCGTCCATGATCGTCTGGCGTACGGCGGCGTAGGGCGCGGCGGTGAACTCGTCGACGCCGTATGCGTCGAAGGCCGGGGATGCCAACTCGGGGCGTTGGAGGGCGAGTTTGAGGAGTTCGCGCTCGGTGGCGTAGACCGGGTTACGGAGGGTGAGAGCCGGGCCGGAGGTGCGGGGGCCGGGGGCGGCGTCGTACTGCCGCGCGTCGCGGGACTGCGGGGCCGGGCCCCGTCCGCCCCGGTCGCGGGCCCAACGCGCCAGCTGTGCCACCCGCTTGACGACGAACTGGGTGTCCAGGATGCCGAGCATGCCGGCGAGCTGGACGGCCACCTCGTGCTGGGCGCCGCTGTTCTTGATGCGGGCGACGATCGGGGCCGCCTCGTCCAGCGCGGAGGCGCGGCCCGCGGGGGTGTCCAGGTCGTAGCGCAGGACGATCTGGCGCAGCGCGAACTCGAAGAGGGGGGTGCGGGGTTCGGCCAGGTCGGCGACCGCGTCGTCGCCCTTGGCCAGGCGCAGCTCGCAGGGGTCCATGCCGTCGGGCGCGATGGCGATGTACGTCTCCGCCGCGAACTTCTGGTCGTCCTCGAAGGCGCGCAGGGCCGCCTTCTGGCCGGCCGCGTCGCCGTCGAAGGTGAAGATGACGCGGGCCGAGCCGTTGTCCATCAGCAGTCGGCGCAGGATCTTGATGTGGTCGCCGCCGAAGGCCGTGCCGCAGGTGGCGATGGCGGTCGTGACGCCGGCGAGGTGGCAGGCCATGACGTCCGTGTAGCCCTCGACGACGACCGCGCGGCTCGACTTCGCGATGTCCTTCTTGGCGAGGTCGATGCCGTAGAGGACGTTGGACTTCTTGTAGATCGCCGTGTCGGGGGTGTTGAGGTACTTGGGTCCGTTGTCCGCCTCGTACAGCTTGCGGGCGCCGAAGCCGACCACGTCGCCGCCGATGTCGCGGATCGGCCACATCAGGCGGCCCCGGAAGCGGTCGATGGGGCCGCGGCGGCCCTCCTGCGACAGCCCGGACAGGAGCAGTTCCTTGTCGGTGAAGCCCTTGCCGCGCAGATAGCGGGTCAGGTGGTCCCAGCCCTGGGGGCTGTAGCCGACACCGAAGTGGACGGCGGCGGCCTGGTCGAAGCCGCGCTCGGCGAGGAAGATCCGGCCGGTGTCGGCCTCGGGGCTGCTCGCGAGCTGCTCGGCATACCAGTCGGCGGCGATCTTGTGGGCCTCGACCAGGCGGATCCGCTCGCCGCGCTGGTGGGACGGGTTGTACCCGCCCTCCTCGTAACGCAGGGTGATGCCGGCCTGGGCGGCGAGCCGCTCGACTGCCTCGGAGAACGAGAGGTGGTCGACCTTCATCACGAACGTGATGGTGTCGCCGCCCTCCTGGCAGCCGAAGCAGTGGAAGAACCCCTTGCTCGGGCTGACCTGGAAGGACGGCGACTTCTCGTCATGGAAGGGGCACAGCCCCTTGAGGTTCCCGCCCCCGGCGTTGCGCAGCTGGAGGTACTCAGACACCACGGCGTCGATCGGGACCGCGTCCCGTACCGCCTTTACGTCCTCGTCGTTGATCCGTCCTGCCACGTGGTGATTCTACGGGGCAGAACTGACACTCCTGGGGCGAGTCCGGCCTTCGGCCGGGGGGTCCGGGGGTTGTCCCCCGGGAATTGCAGCACGGGTGCGGACTGACACCTACGGTGCGAGGGATTCGAGTGGAATGTGCGGGTCCGCCAAGGCGTCCGTGTTCACCTGTGCCTTCGAGCGGATCAGCTGCTGAATGGGGTCTGTGACGTCCCACACGTTCACATTCATCCCGGCCAGCACCCGGCCGTCCTTCACCCAGAACGCGATGAACTCCCGCTTCCCGGCGTCCCCGCGGATCACCACCTCGTCGTACGACCCCGGCGGCGCCCATCCGCTGTACTCCATGCCCAAGTCGTACTGGTCGGAGAAGAAGTAGGGCACGCGGTCGTAGGTGACGTCGCGGCCCAGCATCGCCCGCGCCGCGGCCGGGCCGCCGTTGAGCGCGTTGGCCCAGTGCTCCACGCGCAGCCGGGTGTCGAAGAGGGCGTGCGGGAAGGAGGCGACGTCGCCGGCCGCGTAGATGTCGGGGTCGGAGGTGCGCAGCCGTTCGTCGACCACGACGCCGCGGCCGTAGGAGCGGTGGGCGATCTCCAGCCCGGCCGACTCCGCCAGCGAGGTGCGCGGGGCGGCGCCGATGGCCGCCAGGACGTCGTGCGCGGGGTGCTCCTCGCCGTCGTCCGTGCGGGCGGCCAGCACCATGCCGTCCTGGCCGACGATCTCCGTCAGCCGCCGCCCGAAGTGGAAGCGCACGCCGCGCTCACGGTGCAGCTCGGCGAAGAGTCCGCCCAGCTCGGGGCCCAGCACTCCGTGCAGCGGCGTCGGCTCCGGCTCGATCACGGTGACCTCGGCGCCGTACTCGCGGGCCGCCGCCGCGACCTCCAGGCCGATCCAGCCGGCGCCGGCGATCACGATGTGGCCGTTGTCGCGGCCGAGCGAGGTGAGGACGCCCTTGAGGCGCTCGGCGTGCGCGAGCCGGCGCAGATGGTGGACGCCGGTCAGGTCCGTGCCCGGGATGTCCAGGCGGCGCGGCTCGGCGCCGGTGGCCAGCAGGAGCTTGTCGTAGTGGACGACGGTGCCGTCCTCGCCGAACCGCACCGTCTTCGCCGTACGGTCGATCGCGTCGACGGTCTGGCCGAGGTGCAGCTCGATGTCGTTGCGCGCGTACCAGGCGGGCTCGTGCACGAAGACGCTGTCGCGCTCCTCCTTGCCGAGGAGATAGCCCTTGGAGAGGGGCGGCCGCTCGTACGGGTGGTCGCGCTCGTCGCAGATCAATATCACCCGCCCGGTGAAGCCCTCCGCTCGGAGCGTCTCGGCCGCCTTGGCGCCGGCGAGTCCGCCTCCGACGATGACGAATGTCTGATCCGCGTCGACCACTTGATGCCTCCTCGTAAGGGTGCCGCCACATGAGCGTCCCGCACGCAGCGTGATGCGGGAAGAGGGGGTGACCCGATCAGGCCACGCAGGGTCACTTTCGAGTGCCCGTTCGCCACAGGTGTCTCACCCGTACCGGTCGGGTGAGCGCACCACCCCCGTGTCCCGGGTCCCGTCAGGCGCGCTGAGTGAGCCGTCTGTGCAGGGTGCGGGCCGACGCGTCCGTCAGGGAGGCGATCTGGTCGACGATCACACGCTTGCGGGCACGGTCGTCCTCGGCCTCGTCGAACAGGGCCCGGAACTGCGGGTCCAGCCCTTCGGGCGCACGGGCGGTGAGCGCCTCGGCCAGCTCGGCGACCACGATGCGCTGGTCGGCACGGAGCCGCTCCTGCTCGGCGCGCTGCATGACGTACCGGTCGGCGACGGCCTTGAGGACCGCGCACTCCAGGCGCGTCTCGTGCGGTACGACGAGTTCGGCGGCGTAGCGGGAGAGCCGGCCAGCGCCGTACGCGGTGCGCGTGGCGCTCTCGGCGGCCAGGCAGAACCGGCCGATGAGCTGGCTGGTGGCGTCCTTCAGACGGGCCTGGGCGACGGCCGAACCGTCGTAGCCGTGCGGCCACCACGGTTCTTCCTGGAGCCGGTCGAGGGCGGCGGCCAGCTCGGCCGGGTCGGTGCCCTCGGGGACGTACCGGCCGATGGCGACCGCGAAGATCTCCTGCCGCTCCGGCTCGGCGTGCAGGCAGTTGGGGTCGATGTGGCCGGCGTGCAGGCCGTCCTCGACGTCGTGCACCGAGTAGGCCACGTCGTCGGACCAGTCCATGACCTGGGCCTCGAAGGTGGTGCGGGTGCCGGGGGCGTCCTTGCGGACCCAGTCGAAGACCGGACGGTCGTCATCGTAGACACCGAACTTCGGGGACTTCGGGTCGGTCGGGTGGGCGCCGCGCGGCCAGGGGTACTTGGTGGCGGCGTCGAGGGTGGCGCGGGTGAGGTTGAGGCCGACGGAGCCCTCCGGGGTGAACCGCTTGGGTTCGATGCGGGTGAGGAGCCGCAGGGACTGGGCGTTGCCCTCGAAGCCGCCGCAGTCCTCGGCGAATTCGTTCAGTGCCACTTCGCCGTTGTGCCCGAAAGGGGGGTGGCCGAGGTCGTGGGAGAGGCAGGCTGCTTCCACGAGGTCGGGGTCGCAGCCGAGGGCTGCGCCGAGCTCTCGGCCGACCTGGGCGCACTCCAGGGAGTGGGTCAGGCGGGTGCGGGGGCTGGGGTCCCAGGCATGGCTGTGGGTTCCTGGGGTGACTACCTGTGTCTTGCCGGCGAGTCTTCTCAGGGCCGCGGAGTGGAGTACTCGGGCGCGGTCGCGTTGGAAGGCGGTGCGGCCGGGGCGTTTGTCCGGCTCGACAGCCCAGCGCTCGATGGCCGACTCGTCGTAGTTCATGCACCCGACATTAAAGGCAGGCGCTGACAAACGGAGGACTGCCTTGCGCCTACTCGTCTGCCGAGATCCGTTGGCGTGCTAGGTCGTGTCCGCATAGTCCCGTCGTTCGCCCGGAGGACGGGCCCCGCGGCGTCTGGTGCGTGCTCTCGGCGTGCCGGGCGGAGGCCCTCGTACTGGACGTACTTGGGCCTTCGACCGGTGCCGCGGTGGGGGACCCTCCCGCTCAAGCGAAGCCGGGATTGGGGGGCGTGGGGCCTGGGGCGTCCAGCTGCAAGACGAGGAGGGAGTCAACGCGATGGGGGTCCCCCGCGCGAGCAGCGCGAAGCCGGTTCGAGCGTGGGGGAGTCGGCGACCGACGACAAGGCCGCAGATGCGCGTGCCAGGGCCCGCGACGCCGGGATGATCCAAACGACAGGGCCTGGTGCGGGTTGCGGCGGGCCGGTCGCGCCCACGCGGCGGAGCCGCAAGTCGATACAGTCCCGCGCCCCTGGGTTGGCCGTCCCGCCCGGCGTTTCAAGCCGACGCCAGTTCAGGCGCCGTGGTGGCCGGAGTCCGCGCTGTCCGGTCGTAGTGGTGAAGGATCAGCTTCGCCATGGCCGGGTGCGTGCCCAGCGGGGCCGCCGCGATCCACGGGGCCGTCTCCGCGCACTCCGTTGCGAAGCGGCCCGGGGCCGTGAAGTAGGAGGCGACCGCTACCCGTGTGCGGCCCCGGGCCGCCAGGGCGGTGATGGCTTCCGGGACCGTCGGGGTCGCCGTGGTCGCGTAGGCCGGGATCACCGGGACGCCCAGGCGGTTGGCCAGGAGGTGGGCCGTGTGGGCCGTGTCGACCTTGGAAGCGGGGTCGCGGGAGCCGGCCGCTGCCAGCACGACCGCGCTCGCTCGGCGGGTGGGCTCGTCCATGCGGTTGCGCCAGCCGGCCTCGACGAGGCGGGCGTACAGGGCCTCGACCAGCAGGGGGTGCGGGCCGAGTGCGGGGGCCACGCGCGCGTGGACGTCGGCTTCGGCGGCCATCTCGGGGATGTCCCGCTTGACGTGGTAGCCGCGGCTGAGGAGGAGAGGGACGAGGACCGCCTCGCGGGTGCCGAGGGCGGCGAGGGTGTCGGGGAGCAGGGGCTCGTTCAGCTCGATGTGGCCGAGGTGGACCGGCAGGCCGGGGCGCAGGGCGCGGACCTTGTCGAGGAGCGCGCGTACGGTGCTCAGGGCGCGCGGGTCGCGGCTGCCGTGGGCCACGACGACGAGCGCGGGCGGTTCGGGCCGCCGTCTGCCGTCGAGCGAGACGAGGCTGAGCTGGCTGGCGAGCTGGCTGCTGATCCGGTTCATGAGGTGCGCCGTACTGTCGAGGTGGGCCGTCGTGGACTCGTCGTGAAGCGGGTTCGACGCCGTCATGAACCGATGGTGGCGGCAGGACGTTGCCTCCCCGTTGCGCGGGAATGACGGGTTTTTACACCGGGTTCACCGCGGGGGGTGCGGGGTGTGTGAGGTGTGGTGACCTGCGGTTTCGCAGTCGGAGTGAACCTGGTCACGTCACCCGGGGTGAACCGCGGGGGCTGACGGGACGTCCCTTTGTGTCGAGGACAGGCGGTTCGCCGACCGGGGAGGGACCATCCACATGCGCCGACCGAAGCTGCGAAGACCACGTCTGCCGCGCACCCGCGCGGGGCAGCGGCGGCTGGTGCAGGCCGTGATGGCCGGGTGCGTGCTGGGGCTGCTTCCGGCCACCTGGATGTACGTCGTGACCGACGGCCGGCTGCACACCAAGGCCGACGTGCCGCGCACCGAAGTCGCGGTCGTCTTCGGCGCCGGACTGTGGGAGGGCGAGCCGTCCCCCTACCTCGCGCACCGGCTCGACGCGGCGGCCGAGCTGTACCGCGAAGGGCGGATCGAGGTCGTCCTCGTCACCGGCGACAACAGCCGCAAGGACTATGACGAGCCCGACGCCATGCGGACGTATCTGACCAGGCACGGCGTGCCCGACTCCCGCATCGTCAGCGACTACGCCGGGTTCGACACCTGGGACTCCTGCGTCCGCGCGAAGAAGATCTTCGGCGTCGACGAGGCGGTGCTGATCAGCCAGGGCTTCCACATCCGGCGGGCGGTCGCGCTGTGCCAGGAGGCGGGCGTGACGTCGTACGGGGTCGGGGTCGACGCCCGCCACGACGCCACCTGGTACTACGGCGGGACGCGGGAGATCCTCGCGGCCGGAAAGGCGGCCCTGGACGCCGTGTTCGAGCCGGATCCCCGGTTCCTCGGGCCGCGGGAGGCGGGGGTGGCGAACGCGTTGGCGGCGGAGCGGTGAGGCGCCCGGGCGGGGTGGCGGATGCTCTTACGCGCAGGTTTTGACGCGCGCACGCCAGCCAACTGTGTGAAGAGCCCGGCGGAAGCTGTCCGTAGCCGAGCGACTACCCATAGTGTCCACGGCAGTGCGGGGGCGGATCGGGCCGCCTGCCGCGACCTGGGGGAAAGGACACCTGATGACTCGTCTTCGCTCGCTGTTCGCCACGGCCGCCGTGGTGGCACTGCTCACCGGGGCGACCGCGGCGGGTACCGCCACCGCGGCCGAGGCCGCTGACGCGAGGGAGCCGGGCTGCGCCCACGTCGTCGCCTACGGCTACGGCTGGGCGGACATCTGGAACGAGTGCGGGTACACGATCTACGCGACCGTCGAGGTCGACGGGTTCGACCCGCCGTGCATCCAGATCGGTCCGGGCGAGACCGCGAGGATCGGTCTGGAGCCCGGCGACACTCCGTACTACGCCTACGAGTGCTGACCAAGGGCGTCCTCTGACCAAGGACCGTCCCTGACCGGGCGGGAGCGGGGCCGATGCCCTGCTCCCGCCCTTCGGCGTGCCGGGCCGTGTCGACAAGGACGGCTCGCCTCACGGCGCCCCGACGCCGGCGAAGAGGTCACCGTCCCGGACGCGTAACAGGGAGCCGTGCCGCACGTAACACGCCCGAAGCACGCTGTACGACATGCCGAACTCCGCGACGCCCACGCACTGCCCGTACTGCGCCCTGCAGTGCGGAATGAACCTCACGCCCTTGCAGGGCGGGGGTGTCGCGGTGGTCGAGCGGCCGGACTTCCCGGTGAACAAGGGGGCGCTGTGCGGCAAGGGCCGTACGGCGCCAGCGGTGCTGGAGTCGAGCGTCCGCCTGACCTCGCCGCTGGTGCGGTCGGGCGGCACGCTCGTGCCGGCCACCTGGGACGAGGCGCTGGACCGCGTCGCCGAGGGCCTCGCCCGCACGCGTACGGAACATGGCCCGGACGCGTGCGGGGTCTTCGGCGGCGGAGGACTGACGAACGAGAAGGCGTACAGCCTCGGCAAGTTCGCGAGGATCGTGCTCGGCACCTCGCAGATCGACTACAACGGCCGTTTCTGCATGTCGTCGGCGGCCGCGGCCGGGATCAAGGCGTTCGGCCTGGACCGGGGGCTGCCGTTCCCGCTCGAGGACATCCCTCGGACGGGCTGCGTCATCCTCGTCGGCTCCAACCTCGCGGAGACGATGCCGCCGTCGCTCCGCTTCTTCAACGAGCTGCGCGAGAACGGCGGCACGCTCGTCGTCGTCGACCCGCGCCGCACGAAGACCGCCGAGCAGGCCGACCTGCACCTGGCACCCCGCCCCGGCACCGACCTCGCGCTGGCCCTCGGGCTGCTGCACCTGGTCGTCGCCGAGGGGCGGGTGGACGAGGAGTACGTCCAGGAGCGCACGGCCGGCTGGGAGGACGCGCGGGCGGCGGCGATGGCGCACTGGCCGGAGTACGTGGAGCGGATCACGGGGGTGTCCGTTCCTCAACTCCGGGAAGCCGTAAGGCTGTTCTGCGAGCCGGAGCACGCGATGGTGCTCACCGCGCGCGGGCCCGAGCAGCAGTCCAAGGGCACGGACACGGTGGGCGCGTGGATCAACCTGTGCCTGGCGACGGGACGGGCGGGCCGGCCGCTGTCCGGGTACGGCTGTCTCACCGGGCAGGGCAACGGGCAGGGCGGACGCGAGCACGGCCAGAAGGCCGACCAGCTGCCCGGCTACCGCAAGCTGGACGACCCTGCGGCGCGGCGGCATGTCGCCGAGGTGTGGGGCGTGGACCCGGACAGCCTGCCCGGGCCGGGGCGCAGTGCGTACGAGCTGCTGGACGCGCTCGGCTCGGACATCAAGTCGCTGCTGCTGATGGGCTCCAACCCGGTGGTGTCGGCGCCGCGTGCCGCGCACATCGAGGAGCGGATCAAGTCCCTTGATTTCCTTGCGGTGTGTGACGTGGTGCTGTCGGAGACGGCCGCACTCGCGGACGTCGTCCTTCCGGTCACGCAGTGGGCGGAGGAGACGGGCACGACGACCAACCTGGAGGGCCGGGTGCTGCTGCGCCGGCGGGCGATCGGCCCGCCGGAGGGGGTGCGCAGCGACCTGGAGGTCATGCACGAGCTCGCCGCGCGGCTGGGTGACGGAAAGGGAACGGCCCTGGAGAAGGGCTTCCCGACCGACGCCGAGGAGGTGTTCGAGGAACTGCGGCGGGCGAGTGCGGGTGGGCCTGCTGACTACTCGGGGATCACGTATCGGAGGCTGGCGGAGGAGGACGGGGTGTTCTGGCCGTGTCCGGCGGTGAGCGCGGCCGGCGAAGAGGGCAGGAGCGCCGCCGCGCACCCCGGCACGCCGCGCCTCTTCCTCGACCGGTTCGCCACGCCGGACATACGGGCGCGGTTCGTCCCCGTGTCGCACCGTGCGGCCGCCGAGGAACCCGACGACGAGTACCCGGTCCTCCTCACGACCGGCCGGGTCGTGGCGCAGTACCAGTCCGGCACCCAGACCCGCCGCGTCCCCGAACTGAACGCCGCCGCGCCGGGCCCCTTCGTGGAACTGCACCCCCGCCTTGCGGCACGGCTCGGGGCGGCCGAGGGCGACCCGGTGGCCGTGGTCTCACGCCGGGGCCGTGCGGTGGCCCCCGCCCGCATCACGACCGGCATCCGCCCCGACACCGTCTTCATGCCCTTCCACTGGCCGGGCGAGGGCCGCGCCAACACCCTGACCAACCCGGCACTCGACCCGACATCACGCATGCCGGAGTTCAAGGCATGCGCGGTGCGGGTGGAGGCGGTGAAGTCCTAGTCGGGCGGGGGTTTTTGGGTACGGGGGCTGCTCCGCTCGGTTGGGTGGGCATTCGGGCGACGACGACACGGCCACATGCGACCGGACTCAGCCGGGCGGCCACTTGCCTCGACCCCGCCGACACTGCGCCCAGCCGGCGCCCGCCACCTCACTCAGCCACACCGGCACCCGACCCAGCCAGGCGGCCGTGCCGCCCCGGCACCGCCATCACGGTGAAGTCGTATGTGGACTGGGCCAGTCGGAGGCGGTGCGGCTGCTCGCCCCAATCGGACAGGCACTCGGCCGGGCCCGGCGGCCCCTTGGCTCGGCGCGGCCGACGCTCCGCGAGCCTGACGCCCGCCGCACCCTGCCGCACCGCACCCCAACTCAGCCAGCCAGCCGTGTCGCCCAGGCGCCGCTCTCGCGGTGAAGTCATAGGCAAAATGCGCCAGTTGGCGCCTCATGAACGCTCGCCCCAATCGGATAGCCGCTCGGCCGGGCCGGGCGAGCTTCTTGGCTCGGCCCCCGCCGACGCTCCGCACAGCCGGGCGGCGCCGCCTGTTTCACTGCCGGGCGCCCGCCACCTCACTCAGCCACACCGGCACCCGACCCAGCCGCGCGGCCACTCGGCACAGCCGCGCCGACACTCGGCACAAGCGCGCCGCCACCTCACTCAGCCGAGCCGCCGCTCACTCATCCGCAACGGCACCCGACTCAGCCAAGCCGCCGTGTCGTCCAGTCGCCGGTCTCGATGAGTCTGCCTCGGGAGCGCAGGCGGGCTGCGACTGGGGGCGCCGCGACATATACCCAGGCTTGTACGGCCGTTCCGTCGGTGTCGCGGAGTACCTCGCGGGCGACGCGTTCGTAGAGGCTGTGCGGGTCGTTCGGGACGTACTCCTCCAGGTGGTCCAGGGCGGCGAGGAGCGCGGGGTAGTCCTCGGGTCGGGCCGTGACGAGGTCGCCGTGCACCGTGCCGCTGCCGCCCAGGGCCTCGACGGCGTACGGGTAGCCGGGGCCGTCGTACAGCACCGCCCCGGCCAGTCGTGCCGGTTCCTCCGTGAGGGTGCGGCCGCGCAGGAGGGCGTCGTGGTTGGGCTCGCCGGGGCGGAGGGTGCCGTAGACGAAGAAGGGCAGGGGCGGCGGGGTCACTTCGGGCCGTCTCCTCGGCGCGGGCGCGGGCGCCGGCACGGCGCAGGGCTGGGACTGGGGCTGGGGCTGAGCAGGTGGCCGGGGGCCTCGGCGGGCGGCCGAGGCGCAGCGTACCGGCCGGGGGCGTGCGCTCGGGATGCCGGCCTCGGCGGCACCGGTGCGCACACCAGGATCACCGCCTTCGCAGAAACGGTCCTCTCCCCTCACACACCTGCACGTACTCACCCTGTCCACGGCATACGCACGGCCCCTTGAATCTTGGTCATCTTCTGTGCTCCCGCCTGCTCGAAGGAGACCGATGAGCCGAATACGGCCGCACCTGAGTGGTTCCCGACTCGCCACGGCCGGCATCGCCGCCACCACCGCCACCCTGCTGGCCACCACGCTCTCCCCCAACGCCGGTGCGGACGACAGTCCGACCAGGGCCACCGCGCTGAAGAACGCGGCGTCGGCCCTGAAGGATCGCGCGGGGAGCCTGGGGCTGACGGCAGCCACGGACACCGCCGTGCGGGACGTGATCGTGGACGCGGACGGCACCCAGCACGTCCGCTACGACCGCACCTACCGCCAACTCCCGGTTCTCGGCGGCGACTTCGTCGTCCACCTGGCGAAGGACGGTACGTACCGCAGCGCCTCCCGCGCGACGAAGGACGCGCTGTCCCTGTCGAGCGTGACGCCCAAGGTCTCGGCGCCCAAGGCGGCCGACCTCGCGGCGACCGTGCTGCGTGCGGCCAACGTCGGCGAGACGCTGAAGAGGCTCACGTCCAAGCCCGAGCTGGTGGTAGACGCCCTGCACGGCGCCCCGAAGCTGGCCTGGCGGACCGATGCCGTCGCCCAGGACTCCGCCGGTAACCCGGTCGCCCGCACGGTGCTGACGGACGCCCGCACCGGGGCGAAGATCGACGCGTGGGACAGCATCGAGCAGGCAGCGGGCGACGGGAAGTCGCTGTACGCGGGCACGGTGCCGCTGGAGACGACGGCGTCGGGGTCGACGTACCAGTTGAAGGACGCCACGCGCGGAGGCACGTACACCGGGGACGCGGCGAACAAGACCGACCTGTGCATCCTGACCATCTGCCTCAGCCGTGCCCCGTCGACCGTCTTCACGGACGCCGACAACCGCTGGGGCACCGGTGCGGCGAGCGACCGTGCGACGGCCGCGGTGGACGCTCAGTACGGCACGGACGTGACGTGGGACTACTACAAGGACGTCCACGGCCGTAACGGCATCGCGGGTGACGGCAAGGGCTCGTTCAACCGCGTGCACTACGGGAACGACTACAACAACGCCTTCTGGGACGACACCTGCTTCTGCATGACGTACGGCGACGGTGACGGCAACCAGCTCGGGCCGCTGGTGTCGCTGGACGTGGCCGGCCACGAGATGACGCACGGCGTGACGTCGAAGACGGCCGCGCTGACGTACTCGGGCGAGTCCGGTGGCCTGAACGAGGCGACGTCGGACATCTTCGGGTCGCTCGTGGAGTTCCACGCGGGCAACTCCTCGGATCCGGGCGACTATCTGATCGGCGAGAAGGTCGTCCGGTCGGGGCTCGGCCGGAGCGCCCTGCGGTACATGGACAAGCCGTCGAAGGACAGTGTCTCGGTCGACTGCTGGAGCACCGGGACGGCGGACCTCGACGTCCACTACTCGTCGGGCATCGGCAACCACTTCGCGTATCTGCTGGCCGAGGGCAGCGGGGCGAGGACGGTGAACGGCGTCAGCTACAACTCCCCCACCTGTGACGGCTCTTCGGTGACGGGGATCGGCCGGGGGAAGCTCGGCAAGATCTGGTACCGGGCGCTGACGGTCTACATGACGTCCTCGACGAACTACGCGGGGGCGCGGTCTGCGACGCTCAGTGCGGCGAAGGACCTCTACGGGGCCGGGAGTGCGGAGTACTCCGCGGTCGGGGCTGCCTGGAAGGCCGTGAACGTAGGCTGAGTTGTCGGATTCGGCAGCGGGGTCGGATACGCTCCGCTGCCGTCCGGCCCTCCACCCCCGCCGTTACGGAGTCACATGTCCTCGCCCGCGAAGATGCACGCCGACGAGCTGGACACCGACGAGGGGCTGGTTGCCCGCCTGATCGCGGAGCAGTTCCCGCGGTGGGGCGGGCTGGCGGTGCTGCGGGTCGGCTCCGCCGGGACGGACAACGCCATGTACCGGCTGGGCGACGACATGGTCGTACGGCTGCCCAGGCTTCCCGGCGGCGGGCGTCAGGTCGACAGGGAGCACCGGTGGCTGCCGCGCCTGGCCCCGCATCTCCCCCTCACCATCCCTACGCCGCTCGCGAAGGGCACGCCCGGGCACGGGTACCCGCTTGCGTGGGGCGTGTACGAATGGCTGGGCGGCGAGAACGCGTACGACGCGCCTTTCACCGAACTACGGGGAGCCGCCGAGGAGTTGGGGCGTTTCGTGGCTGCGCTGCGGAGCGTGGACGCGGGTGACGGCCCGCCGTCCTACCGCGGCGGGCCGGTCGGCGCCGATGACGCCGGCGTCCGGGCCGCCATCCGTGACCTGGGTGCCGCGGGCACGCTCGACGCGACGGCGGCGACGGTGGCCTGGGAGGACGTCCTGCGTCTGCCCCAGTGGGACGCCGACCCCGTCTGGCTCCACGGCGACCTCCTCCCGGGCAACCTCCTGACCTCCTCCGGCCGCCTCACCTCGGTCATCGACTTCGGCTGCCTCGGGGTCGGCGACCCGGCCGCCGACACGATGGCGGCGTGGACGGTCTTCGACGCCGGTAGCCGGGGGGTGTTCCGTGCGGCGGCCGACGTCGACGCGGCGACGTGGGCGCGGGGGCGGGGGTGGGCACTGCGCTTCGGGCTGACGGCGGAGCACTACTACGGCGAGGTCTGCGGGAACGGCACGAACCCGGTGCTGGCGGCGGTGGGCCGCCGTGCGGTGAGCGAGGTGCTGGCGGAGTGGGCTTCGGGGGACGCGCCGGGCTGAACCGGCCGACACCGTCACCCGTTCACACCCCCACCCCCCACCCAACCCATTCTCTTCCCCCGACCCACCCCGCCCCCCGCGATGACCTGCTGAAACAGGCCCACCCCCCGCTCTCCTCCCACCCGCTCGACACCCATTCACCCCACTTCCGGCCCCTTCTCGGGAAGCGCTCGCGGCGAGGTGGCCCTTTGCTCGGAAGGGCAGGGCTCGGCCGAGGCGGCGGCACTTGGGGGTGCCG
The DNA here is from genome assembly GCF_055639295.1 of Streptomyces sp. NPDC107528. Classification (NCBI taxonomy): domain Bacteria; kingdom Bacillati; phylum Actinomycetota; class Actinomycetes; order Kitasatosporales; family Streptomycetaceae; genus Streptomyces; species Streptomyces sp. NPDC107528. The sequence continues at coordinate 176,988 of NZ_JBVKAV010000002.1, read as the reverse complement.
CGGGTCGTGAGTCCGTGTGCTCGGAGGAGCTTCGATGCGACGTACCGCCCGTCTGCTGACCGGGACCGCGCTGGCCGTCGGCGCCGTCGGTCTCGTCGTCACACCCGCGTACGGCGGCGACGCGGGTGAGCTGAAGGTCTCCCCGGCCTCGGTCGTACCGGGCGGGCAGGTCACCGTGGCCACGGCCGCCTGCCGGAACGGCGGGGCGGCGGGCGACGCCAGCGCGGTCGGCGCCGGTTCCTTCTCGCTGGCGCCGAGCACGGACGAGGAGGACGCGACCGGGGAGTTCCGGGTGCCGCCGAGCGCACAGCCGGGGACGTACGAGATCGTCGCGACCTGCGCCGACGGCGGCCGGAAGGTCACGGGAGACCTGGTCGTCATGCTGACGGCCGCGCGCGGGCAGGTGCATCCGAAAGGAAGTGTGAAGACGGGGGTCGGCGGCGCTTTCGGCCGCGATCCCGTGCAGACCGTGGCCGGCGTGACGGCTCTCGCCGTCGCCGCCGCGGGCGGTACCTGGCTCCTGCATCGCCAGGCGAGAGGCGACGGGATCTGACGGACACCCTCCGCTGTCCGTCGCCGGTACCGCACGTCCCCTCCCCCTCCGGGTCCGACGCCCCTCGCGGCCCGGAGGGGGACGAGGGCGAACGGAGGAGAGTCCCGGGAGGCTCACGTGCGCAATCGCAGTCGTCGCAGTCGCGGGAGCGTCGGCAACGCCGCCATAGCCGCGGTCACCGCCCTCGCCCTGTGCTCCGGCGCCTGGCTCCTGCGCAACGGCACCGAGACGCACGCCCCGCCGCAGCCGTCGGCAGCGCAGGCCGGGGAGAGCGCAGGGGCCAGGAAGGGTGCCGACGGCAGGACCCATGCCGGGACCCGCGAGACCGCCGCCGCCGACGAGGCCCCCGAGGCCGGGCGGAGCGCCGCCCCCGCACTTCCCCCCTCCCCTCCCGACCACATCCGCATCCCCTCGATCCGCGTCTCCGCGCCCCTCATGGGCCTGGGTCTGACGCGGACGGGCAGCCTCGATGTGCCGCCCGCCGAGCGGAAGAACCTCGCCGGGTGGTACGAGGCCGGCACCACGCCCGGTGAGACCGGAACCGCGATCGTCGCCGGCCACGTCGACAACGCCGAAGGGCCCGCCGTCTTCTACCGCCTCGGCGCCCTGAAGAAGGGCAGCACGATCGAGGTGGACCGGCGCGACGGCGGCACGGCGCTCTTCTCGGTGGACGCCGTCGAGGTGTACGACGCCGAGGACTTCCCCGACGAGAAGGTGTACGGCCCGGCACCGCGCCCCGAGCTGCGGGTGATCACCTGCGGTGGCGGTTACTCACGGACGACCGGGTATCAGGGCAACGTCGTCGTGTTCGCGCATCTCACCGGCAGCCGCTGAATCCGGCGTCGCGGATCCGTGCGCCTCGTCGGCCGTCTCTCCGGCCGGCTCCCCGGCGCCACCCAGGATGTTCACCCTGCCCCAGACCCCGAGCGGGCCCAGCGCCTCATTGAGCGAGACCCCGAGCGGCGTCAGCGAGTACTCGACTCGCGGTGGGACCTCGTCGTACGCCTCCCGGTGCACGATCCCGTCCGCCTCCAGCTCCCGCAGCTGCGCCGCGAGCACCTTCTCCGTCACACCGGGCAGCTCGCGCCGCAGCTCCCCGAAGCGGTACGGCCGCACATGCAGCGCCCAGAGGATGAGCACCTTCCACTTGCCGCCGACCACGTCCATCGCCGCGTCGATCCCGCAGACGTACGCCCCCGGCCGCCTTCCGATCCCCATGCTGCCGTCCTCCTGCCTGGACTCATTCCCCGTGGTAACCACCCACTCCAAAGTGCGTACTTGAGCAGGCGGTTCCCCTACCACGAGCCTAATCGTCATGACTGACAACGCCCCTGCGCCCGGCACGACCCCAGACCCCACCCCCACCCCGCTCACCCTCCTCGGCACCGGTGCCATGGGCACCGCCCTGGCCCGCACCTGGCTCGCCGCCGGGCATCCGCTCACCGTCTGGAACCGCACGCCCGCCCGGGCCGAACCCCTGGCCGCCGAGGGTGCGACCGTCGCCGCGAGCGCGGCCGACGCGGTGGCCGCGAACCGGCTGGTCGTCGTCTGCCTCCTCGACGACACCTCGGTCGGCGAAGCCCTCGAAGGCGCCGACCTGTCGGGGCGTGACCTGGTGAACCTCACCACCGGCACCCCCGCCCAGGGCCGCTCCCGCGCCGCGTGGGCCGAAGCGCGCGGCGCCCGTTTCCTGGACGCCGGGATCATGGCCGTACCGCCGATGATCGGGCATGCGGAGTCGGGGGCGTACGTCTTCTACAGCGGCTCCCCCGAGTTGTTCGAGGAGCACGGCGAGACCCTCGCCGTCCCGGCCGGCACCCGTTACGTCGGCTCGGACCCCGGCTTCGCCGCGCTGCACGACGTCGCGCTGCTGAGCGCGATGGACGGCATGTTCGCGGGCGTGCTGCACGCCTTCGCGCTGATCCGCCGGGAGGACATCGCCCCGACGGACTTCGCGCCGCTGCTGGTGTCGTGGCTCGGCGCGATGGCGCCCGCCGTGCACACGGCCGCCGAGCAACTGGAGAGCGGCGACTACGGCAAGGACGTCGTGTCCAACCTCGCCATGCAGGTCGCGGGCAACGCCACCCTGCTGGCCACGGCCGAGGAGCAGGATGTGAGCGCCGAGCTGCTGACGCCGTACACGACCCTCATGGAGCGGTGGCTCGCCGAGGGACATGGCAACGAGGACACCACCGGCATGGTCGAGCTGCTCGACCTCAGGCGGTAACCCTCGGTCAGGCCAACCACTGCTCGTATGCCAGCTTCGCCACCAGCGCGAACACCACCGTCAGCAGCACCACCCGCACGAATCCGCTGCCCTTCTTCAGTGCCGTACGGGCTCCGAGCGTGCCGCCCGCCAGGTTGAACACGGCCATCACCGCGGCCAGCTGCCACAGGACCGTGCCCTGCCAGGCGAAGGTGGCGAGCGCACCGGCGTTGGTGCAGCAGTTGACGATCTTCGCGGTGGCGGAGGCGGTGACGAGGTCGAGGTGGAGCATGGCGGTGAGGGAGAGGACCAGGAACGTGCCGGTGCCGGGGCCGATCAGCCCGTCGTAGAAGCCGATGCCCAGGCCGGCCAGGCCGATCGCGGCGAGGACCCGGCGGCGGGAGGCCGGGCCCGTCGCCGGTGCGGTGCCGAACGCGGGGCGCAGGATCACGAAGGCGGCCACGGCGAGCAGCACCACCATGATCACGGGCTTCAGCACCTCGGTGCTCATGCCGGCCGCGAAGAAGGCGCCGCCGGAGGAGCCCGCGAGGGCCGCGAGACCGATGCGTACCGCGAGCCGTACGTCCACGGGTGCCTTGCGGGCGTACGTCACCGCGGCGCCCGAGGTGCCGACGATCGCGACCGCCTTGTTGGTGCCGAGCGCGTACGCGGCCGGGGTGCTCGCCGGCAGGCCGAGCAGCAGCGCCGGGAGCAGCAGGAGGCCTCCGCCGCCGACCACGGCGTCGATCCAGCCGGCCGCGAGGGCCGCGAGGCACAGGACGACGACCATGGTCAGCGATATGTCGGGCATGATCGCGACCCTAGGCAGACGATGCGTGTGCCGTCCATGTACATGAGGAGCATCTGAGGTTCGGGCCACGGCACCGGAGTGACCTCACAGCCCGCCCCCTGCGTGCTCTCCGAACCCTCACACCGCCCCCGCGCCCCCGCTGAGGGCAGCGTTCCTCGTGGGAAACAGACGTGATGCGGTCGGGAAACACCCGCACCGCACGCTCGACGCCATGACCTCGAATACGCGTGTGGTGGTGATCGGCGCCGGCCTCGCGGGCGTACGGCTCGCCCGGCGGCTCGGCGAGCTCGGCACGCTCGTGACGCTCGTCGGCGACGAGGAGCACCGCCCGTACAACCGGGTGCTGCTCGCGGAGGTGCTGGCCGGCCGGTACAGCCCCGACGTGATCGCCCTCCCGGCGCCGGCGGAGCTGACGCGTGGCCGGGTCACCGGCATCGACCGCGAGGTGCGAGCCGTACACCTCGTGGACGGGTCGGAGATCGCATACGACACGCTGGTCCTGGCCACCGGTTCGAACCCGGTGCTGCCGCCCCTGCGGGGTCTGTTCACGCCCGACCATGTGCTGCCCGAGGGTGTGCACGCGTTCCGGACCATGGACGACTGCCTGGGCCTGTCCAAGGCCGTACGGCCAGGTGTCCGGGCGGTCGTGATCGGCGGCGGGCTCCTCGGGGTCTCCGCGGCCCGTGCCCTCGCGCTGCGCGGCGCGCAGGTCGTGCTCGCCCAGCAGTCCGAGCGGCTGATGGAGCGGCAGCTCGACCCGGCCGCCTCGAAGCTGGTCCGGCGCCATCTCGTCGACCTCGGCGTGGAGGTGCACACCGACCTGCGCGTGCGTGACGTGCGCTGCGTCGGCGGCGCGGTCCGCTCGGTGGAGATGGCCGACGGATACGCCCTTGACGCCGACCTCGTGGTCCTCGCCTGCGGAGTACACCCGCGCGCGGGCCTCGCGCAGATCGCGGGGCTGGACGTCCGCAAGGGGATCGTCGTCGACGACGAGCTCCGTACGTCCGACCCGCACATCCGGGCCGTCGGCGACTGCGCGCAGCACGCCGGGACGGTGTACGGGCTGGCCGCGCCCGCCCTCGAACAGGCCGACGTCCTGGCCGAGTTGCTGGCGGGCAACGGCAGCGCCCGTTACAAGGGCACCCGGGCGCTGACCCGGTTGACGCTGGCCGGTGAGGGCTTCTTCGACCTCGCCGCGTTCGGCGAGACGGAGGCCCTGCCCGGCGACGACGTCGTGCAGCTGACCGACGCCACCCGCGGCACTTATCGCAAGGTCGTCGTCCGCGACGACCGCCTGGTCGGCGGGGTTCTCGTCGGCGAACTCGGCACCGTCGGCGCGCTCGCCCGCGCCTGGGAGGGAGCAGAGCCGCTCCCCGACGACGCCCCGCTGCTCCACCTGCTCACCAACGATGGAGGCTCCTGATGACCGCCACCCCGGAGGCCACGGAGGCCGCCCCCACGATCGTGCTCGTCGGCCACGGCATGGTCGGCCAGCGCTTCCTGGAGGCGCTCGCCGAGCGCGGCCTGACCGCCACACACCGCGTGGTGGTGCTGTGCGAGGAGCCGCGTCCGGCGTACGACCGCGTGGCGCTCACCTCTTACTTCTCGGGCAAGACGCCCGAGGACCTCTCCATGACCGACATGGAGTTCATCAAGGACCACGGCATCGAGCTGTACGTCGGTGACCCGGCCGTCTCCGTCGACCGCGAGGCCCGGCAGGTCACCGCCGAGTCCGGCCGGGTCTTCGCGTACGACGCCCTCGTCCTCGCCACCGGCTCGTACCCCTTCGTGCCGCCGGTCCCGAACAAGGACGCCGCCGGCTGTTTCGTCTACCGCACGATCGAGGATCTGCTCGCGATCGAGGAGTACGCGAAGACGAAGGCCACGACCGGTGCCGTCGTCGGCGGCGGTCTGCTGGGCCTGGAGGCCGCCGGCGCTCTCAAGGGACTCGGTGTCGAGGCGCACATCGTGGAGTTCGCGCCGCGGCTGATGCCGGTACAGGTCGACGACGGCGGCGGCGCGGCGCTGCTGCGCACCATCGAGAACATGGGCCTGACCGTCCACACCGGCGTCGGCACGCAGGAGATCGTCGTCGACGCGGACGGCGCCGTCACCGGCATGAAACTGTCCGACGGCTCCGAACTCGCCGCCGACATGGTGGTGTTCAGCGCCGGGGTCCGCCCCCGGGACCAGCTGGCCCGCGACTGCGGCCTCACCGTCGGCGAGCGCGGCGGCATCACGGTCGACGAGCAGTGCCGTACGGTCGCCGACCCGCACGTGTTCGCGATCGGCGAGTGCGCGCTGGCGTCGGACGGCCGGGTGTACGGCCTGGTGGCCCCCGGCTATGAGCAGGCGGAGACCGCGGCGGCGACGATCGCGTCCGACGAAGCCGCGTTCATCGGCGCCGACTTGTCGACGAAGCTCAAGCTACTCGGCGTGGACGTCGCCTCCTTCGGTGACGCGCACGGCACCGCGGAGGACTGCCTGGACGTCGTGTACTCCGACTCCCGCGCGGGCCTCTACAAGAAGCTGGTCATCGGCCGCGACGGCACGCTGCTCGGCGGCATCCTGGTCGGTGACGCGGACGCGTACGGCACGCTGAAGGCGTTCACCGGCTCGGTGCCACCCGTCTCGCCCGAGTCGCTCGTCCTGCCCGCCGGCGCCGGCGGCCCCGCCCAGCTGGGCCCGTCCGCGCTGCCGGACGAGGCGGTGGTGTGCTCCTGCCACAACGTCACCAAGGGCACGATCCGCGGTGCGGTGACGGAGCACTCCTGCACGACCGTGCCCGAGGTGAAGAAGTGCACCAAGGCCGGTACGGGCTGCGGCTCCTGTGTGAAGGTCCTCGGCCAGCTGGTCACCGCCGAGCTGGAGGCGTCCGGCGTCGAGGTCGACAAGGGCCTGTGCGGCTGCTTCTCGCAGACCCGCGAGGAGCTGTACGAGATCGTCCTGGCCCTGCGTATCAACACCTACCAGGACCTGCTGGACCGCTACGGCCGCGACGGCGCCCGGGGCGGCGACGGCTGCGAGATCTGCAAGCCGGCGGTGGGGTCGGTCATCGCGTCGCTGGCGCCCACGATCGGCGCGAGCGGCTATGTCCTGGACGGCGAGCAGGCGGCTCTGCAGGACAGCAACGACCACTTCCTCGCCAACATCCAGAAGAACGGCTCGTATTCGGTCGTACCCCGGATCGCCGGTGGTGAGATCACCCCGGAGGGGCTGATCGTGATCGGCGAGATCGCCCGCGACTTCGGTCTCTACACGAAGATCACCGGCGGCCAGCGCATCGACATGTTCGGGGCCCGGGTGGAACAACTCCCGCTCATCTGGGCCCGGTTGGTGGACGCCGGCTTCGAGTCCGGCCACGCCTACGGCAAGTCGCTGCGCACGGTGAAGTCCTGCGTCGGACAGACCTGGTGCCGCTACGGCGTCCAGGACTCCGTACGGATGGCGATCGACCTGGAGCTGCGCTACCGGGGCCTGCGCTCGCCGCACAAGCTGAAGTCGGCGGTGTCGGGCTGCCAGCGCGAGTGCGCGGAGGCCCAGTCGAAGGACTTCGGCGTGATCGCCACCGCCAACGGCTGGAACCTCTACGTCGGCGGCAACGGCGGCGCGACCCCGCGCCACGCGGACCTCCTCGCCCAGGACCTGTCGGACGCGGAGCTGATCCGCCTGATCGACCGCTTCCTGATGTTCTACATCCGCACCGCGGACCGTCTGGAGCGCACGAGCGTGTGGCTGGAGCGGATCCCCGGCGGCCTGGACCACGTGCGTGACGTGGTCGTCGAGGACTCCCTCGGCATCTGCGAGGAGCTGGAGTCCCTGATGGCGGCCCATGTCGCGAACTACCGCGACGAGTGGTCGGAGACCATCAACGACCCCGAGAAGCTGGCCCGGTTCGTGTCCTTCGTGAACGCCCCCGACACCCCCGACCCGGTCGTCGGCTTCGTCGCCGAGCGCGACCAGATCAAGCCCGACCTGCCGCTGCTGACCATCGGCCACCGCCCCCTGGAAGGAAGCGCCCAGCGATGACCCTGGCACCCGAGACGACCGACCTGAAGGTCCAAGTACGCCTGAACGATGACTGGTTGACGGTCTGCGACCTCACCCACCTGCTCCCCGGCCGCGGCGTCGCGGCCCTGCTGCCGGACGGCGGCCAGGTGGCCCTGTTCCGCGACCGCGCCGGCCGGCTGTACGCCATCGACAACCGCGATCCGTTCGGCGGCGCGGCAGTCCTCTCCCGCGGCCTGACCGGCACCCACCAGGGCCGCCCGTTCGTGGCGTCGCCCCTGCTGAAGCAGCGCTTCGACCTGGAGACCGGGCAGTGCCTGGACGACGAGGCGGTGCGGGTGACCGCGTACGAGGTGCGGGCCGCGTAGCGGGCCCCGTGGACGGTGGCCTCGCGCTCACACCTTCAGGTCGTCGTACGCCACCCCGGTCAACCGCTCCGAAGCCTCCCAAAGCCGTTCGCCCGCCCGGTCGTTGAGGGTCCATGGTGCCCGCCAGGACCGGGCGGGTGAGCCGCGCCAGCCGGCGAGGGACGGGCCGGTGAAGGAGTCGGGGCGGACGTCGGGGGCGGTGGCGGCGTACAGGGTGGGCAGGGCGCCCGCCTCGGCGGGCTGGGCGAAGACGCGGTTGCCGAGGCGGGCGAACCACTCGCTCCCCCGGCGCCCCGCCATGCGCGGCCCCGCCGTCTGGAGGTTGGTGTCCGCATACCCCGGATGAGCGGCCGCTGCCACCACGTCCGCCCCCTGCCCGGCCAGCCTGCGTGCGAGCTCGTGCGTGAAGAGCAGGTTGGCGGTCTTGGACCGGGCGTAGGCGGTCCAACGCCGGTACCGATGCTCGCTGTTGAGGTCGTCGATGTCGATGTTGGACATCGCGTGCAGCGGGCTGGAAACGGTCACCACCCGCGCGCCCGGCGCACCGAGCAGCGCGGGCAGCAACAGCCCGGTGAGCGCGAAGTGCCCCAGGTGGTTGACCCCGAACTGCGTCTCGAAGCCGTCCACGGTGGTGCCGTACGGCAAGGCCATCACACCGGCGTTGTTCACGAGCAGGTCCAGGCGGTCGTACGGGAATTCCGCGCAGAACTCCCGTACGGAGCCGAGGTCCGCGAGGTCGAGCCTTCTCAACTCGACTTCCGCGCCCCGCACTTCGGAGGCGATCCGCTCCCCCGCCGCCGCGCCCCGCGCCTCGCTCCGGCACGCGAGCACCACCCGCGCCCCCTTGCGCGCCAGCTCGCGCGCGGTGACGTACCCGAGACCGCTGTTGGCCCCGGTGACGACGGCGACGCGGCCGCTTCGGTCGGGGATGTGCTGTGCGTTCCAGCCGGGCATGAGGAGCTCCTTCCGGATGTGGACGGCTCCGGCCCAGCCTACGAGCGGCCGTCCGTCCGGCGCAGCCTGCGCGCCGCCACCAGCACCCCGCCGCCGGCGAGCAGAGCGGCCGCGCCGCCCGCCGCCAGGTACGGGGTGCTGTCGTCGCCGCCGGTCGCGGCGAGGTCGGCGCCGTTCTGCTCCGCGGTCTCGTCGGAGGTGTCGTCGGCCGGGACGAAGTCCGAGGGCGGGTTGTCGCAGCCGAGGCCGTCGCCGTCCCGGTCGAGGTGGGAGCCGTAGTGCTCGTCCCCCTTCGGGATGTCGGAGTACCCGCCGGCGTAGGCCTCGGTGCAGTTCTTGAACGGGTGGACTCCTTCATGGGCCGCGGCGGTGGCCGGCAGTGCGGCCAGTGCCAGCGCGGCGACGACGATGGCGCCGGGCTTGCGGAGCAGGTTCACGGGGGGTCCTCCCTGGTCGTTCATGACGGTCGTTCGCGAGGTGACGAACGTAGCCAGGGGCCGCAGTTGCGGAGGAGATATGAAGGACCCGTGATGCTAACGTGACGTGACCGGAAAGTAGCTCTCCGCATGGTCCGCGTGGCCCTCGGACGGCGGCCGGGTGTCCAGATAGAACCACTGGGCGTCCGGGCCGGGGGCCGACGCCGCGGGCGGTGCGGGAGCCGGCGTCGCGACGACGGGTGTCTCCGTCTTCGCCGGCCCCGGCATCAGCAGCTCCACCCGCAACCCGAGCCCCCGCTGTTGCGCCGTGAACTCCTCCACCTGGTTCCGGCAGGCGTGGTCCAGATGGGTCACGCCGGTCAGGTCCAGGCGGATGCGCGGCTTGCCCGAGGCTGCCGCTCCTTCCAGTGCCTCGATGACCTGCGGCAGCCGTAGGAAGGTGGCGTTGCCGGCCATGACGACCTTCGCGGTGTCGTCCTCGACGTGTTGCCGGATCACCGTCCGGGACATGCGCAGGGCGGCCAGGACGATCCCGGCCGCGAGGCCGATGAGGACGCCCTCAAGCAGCGCGGTCGCCACGATGACCAGGGTGGTCGTCGTCATCACGACGAACTCGCCGCGGTCCTGCCGCCACATCTTCGGGAACTCGTCCGGCGCGAACAGCTTCCAGCCGCTGTGGACGAGGACGCCCGCGAGCACCGAGATCGGGATCAGGGCCAGGACCTGCGGCAGCAGCAGCGCGAACGCGAGCAGCCACAGGCCGTGCAGGGTGCGGGAGATACGGGTCTTGGCGCCGGCCTGGACGTTCGCCGAGCTGCGGGCGACGACCGCCGTGATCGGGAGGGCGCCGAGGATGCCCGCGACGGTGTTGCCGGCGCCCTGGGCGATGAGTTCGGTGTTGTAGCGGGTGCGCGGGCCGCTGTGCATACGGTCCACGGCGGCCGCGGTGAACAGGCTCTCCGCGGAGGCGATGACCGTGAAGGTGAGGATGGCCGTGATGACAGCGGTGTCCGCGAGGCCCGCGAACTGCTCGGCCCCCGGCACCTGCACCGACGCCACAAGATTGCCGACCTGGAGCGTCTTCACGTCCACGCCGGGCAGCGCGGCGACCGCGATGCCGATGCCGACCGCCACGAGCGCGGCCGGGACCTTCTTCGCCGGGCCCGGGACCTTCTTCCACAGGAAGCTCAGCACGATCGTGGCGACGCCGAGCAGCGTGGCGATCATCGCCTGGGGGCTGGTGAGGATGTCCGCGAACAGGCCCGGGATGCCCGCCATGTTCTCGATCGGCGTGCCCGGGGCCTTGGAGTCCGCCATCGGGTAGGCCTGGCTGAACATCAGCGGCAGTCCGATGCCGGCCAGCATGCCCTGGACCACGGCGAGGGAGATCGCCTGGAACAGCCGGCCGAGGCGTACGACGCCGAGGACGATCTGCAGGATGCCCGAGAACAGGACGATCACGCCGAGCATCGCCACGCCGAGCTCCGTCACCGTCTCCGCGACCAGCGCGGCGAGCCCGGCGGCCGGCCCGCTGACCTGGAGCGTGCTGCCCCGGACCGCGCCCACGACCAGGCCGCCGATCACCCCGGAGATGATCCCGAGCTCGGCGGGGACCCCGGAGGCGACGGCCACGCCGATGCACAGGGGCAGGGCGACGAGGAAGACGACGAGGGAGGCGGTGATCTCGTTGGCGAGGTCGGGCTTCGCGCCTCCGGCGGCGCCGTTGCCCCCGTTTCCCGACGGCCTGACGGCACTCTCGGCCTTCGGCGTGCCCATCCTCGGCACGTTCACCTTCGTGCGCGTACGCCCGCGCGCGTGCGCCCCGCTCATCCGGCGTGCACCCGGAACCGGCCGTCGTCCTCCAGCTCGTGCACCTGCCCGGTGTCGACCTCGTAGTACCAGCCGTGCAGCCGCAGCCGCCCCCCGTCCAGCCGCTGCCGCACCACCGGGTAGGTCCGCAGTACGGCAAGCTGGTTGACGACGTTGCCCTGGGACACGTCCGGCAGCGACGGGTCGTCCGAGGCGGCCGTGAGGACCGGCGCCAGTTCGGGGCGGGCGAGCTGCAGCCAGGCGTCCACGTCGGGCAGCGCGGACAGATCGTCGCCGGACTTCAGCGCGCCCATCGCGCCGCAGTGTGAGTGACCGCACACGACGATGTCCTGAACCCCGAGCACCTCCAGTGCGTACTCGATGGTGGCCGCCTCGCCGGAGGCACCAGGGCTGCCGTACGGCGGCACGATATTGCCCGCGTTTCGCAGCTCGAATATCTCCCCGGGCCGTGCGCCGGTAATCAGGGCGGGTATGACCCGTGAGTCCGAGCAGGTAATGAACAGCGCCTCGGGATATTGCCCGTCGGCCAGTTTCCGGTATTCACCGTTCTCGAAATCGACCCGTCGCTTGAACGAGCGGGCGCGGTCCAGCAACGCGTTCAACAGTGCCTCCGAGGTGGGGAGTTCGGCAAGTTCACAGCACCGTAGAGGAGCCGACACCAGAGGAAGGTTAAGTAAAGGCCAGAGCGCGTCCAGCAATTGGACATTCTTTGTCGCAACTCCCTGCAAGCGCTTGTTTCTTGTAGCGTGTCGACGTCAGGGCAGAGAATGCAAATTCACCGAGAGACAGGACGCATGGGCATACGAGTGCTGCTCATCGAGGACGACGAGACGATCGCCGAACCACTCGCCGAGGGCCTCGGCCACTTCGGCCTGACGGTGGATCACGTGACCACCGGCGCCGAGGGACTGAGAAGGCCGTACGGCGATGTCGTCCTGCTCGACCTCGGGTTGCCGGACATGGACGGCATCGACGTGTGCCGGGGCATCCGGCGGGTCTCGGACGTGCCGGTCATCATCCTGAGTGCGCGGGGTGAGGAGGCCGACCGGGTGCTGGGCCTGGAGCTGGGGGCGGACGACTATCTTGCGAAGCCGTTCAGCGTGCGGGAGTTGGTGGCGCGGGTGCGGGCGGTGACCCGGCGGACGCAGCGCACGGAGGCGGAGCCGAGCGGCGTGGCGGCGCCGGTCGGCATGGCGGCGTCCGTGGACATGACCGCGCCCCTGGACATGGCGGCGTCGGTCGAGCGGGGACGTACGGAAGCGCTGGTGGAGCGGCTGCGCACGGAGGCGGCGGCTTCAGCGGCGGTCACCCGGCCACCCGCACCGCCGTCCCCGCCACCCGCACCCCTGTCGCGCGAGACGGCGCCGGGCCCGGCGTACGAGGAATCCGCACCCTCACCCTCGTACGCCCCCGGCCCCCTCGTCGTCGACCGCCGCACCCGTCAGGTCTGGGTCGGCGAGGTCCCCGTCACCCTCACCCCCAAGGAGTTCGAGCTGCTGGCGCTGCTGACCGAGGATCCCGGCGCGGTCTACTCCCGGCAGCAGATCCTGGACCGCGTGTGGGACCCGCACTACGAGGGTCCGACCAAGACGCTGGACGTCCATATCGCCGCGCTGCGGCGGAAGTTGGGGCACCCGGCATGGATCCAGACCCTGCGCGGGGTCGGTTTCCGGCTGGCGGTGCAGACCGAGCCGGGCGGGCCGCAGGTGTCCTCGCCATGACCCGCCGGCTGCTGCTCAGCTACCTCAGTCTCGCCGCGCTCGTCCTGGCCTGCCTGGAGATCCCGCTGGGCTTCGTCTACTCGCGCAGCGAGCGGGAGCGGGTGGTGAGCGCGGCGAAGGACGAGGCGGAGTCGGTGGCCGCCTACGCGTCGCTGTCCCTCAGCACCGGCCGTGCCGAGCGGGATCTGCCACGCCGGGTGGCGCGCTGCGCCGAGCGCATCGGCGGGCAGGTGGTGATCGTGGACGCCTCGGGTGCCCTGCTCGCCACCTCGCATCCGCGGGCGTCGGTGATGTCGTCCAACCTGGCGTCCCGCCCCGGCATCGCGGCCGCCCTGCGCGGCACGTCCACCGTGGACGTCCGTACGTCGACCATCGGCGGCGTCGAGTATCTGTCGGTCGCCGGTCCGGTCATGCGCGATGCGCGGCTGCAGGGTGCCGTGTGGCTGACGCTGCCGACGCGGACGGTGCATGAACGCGTCCATCACGTCTGGCTGTTGCTGGCGCTCGGCGGGCTCGGGGTGCTCACCGCGGTCGCGGTGGTCGGGTTCGCCATCGCCTGCTGGGCCGGCCGTCCCATCCGTGAACTGGAGCGCGCCACCCATGAGTTGGCGGAGGGCGGCCGGGCCCGTCCGGTGACGATGACGAAGGGCCCGCCGGAGGTCCGCCGGCTGGCCGCCGCGTTCAACCGTACGGCGGCCCGGCTCGCCCATCTCCTCGCCGCGCAGCGGGCGTTCGCGGGCGAGGCGTCGCACCAGCTGAAGACGCCGCTCGCGGCGTTGCGGCTGCGGCTGGAGAACCTGGAGCCGAACGTCTCCGACCGCGGCATCGGCAGTCTCACCGCCGCCGTGACCGAGACTGACCGGCTCGCGCGGATGGTCGAGGGGCTGCTGGCGATGGCCCGCTTGGAGGAGGACTCCGCGACGCCCGCCCCGGTCGACGTGGGCGCGGTCTGCGCGGAACGGCACCGCACCTGGCTGCCGCTGTTCGAGCAGCAGCGGGTCTCCCTGGTGCTGTTCGCGGGCAGTGTGGGGCCGGTCCTCGCGGTGCCGGGCGGGGTCGAGCAGATCGTGGACAACCTGCTCTCCAACGCCCTGCGCGCCTCACCGCCCGACAGCACCGTCGCCATCGAGCTACGGCTCCATGTGCCGGCCCGCCGCGCCCTGCGCGACGCCCGCCCCGCCTGGGTCGACCTGCACATCACCGACGAGGGCCCGGGCATGACCTCGGAGCAGCGCGCTCGCGCCTTCGACCGCTTCTGGCGCGCGCCGGGTGCCCCCAAGGGCGGTACGGGGCTCGGCCTTTCGCTGGTCCACCGGCTCGCGCACGCGAGCGGCGGTGAGGCGAGCCTGCACGCCTCGGCCGCGGGCGGCCTGGACGCGGTGGTCCGGCTGCCGTCGGCGGAACCGCCGCGCGAGGCGCACGGGCCGGGAGTCGAGCGGCCCGGGCAGCGGACGCGGGGGCGGGGGCGGGGGGTGCCGGCGCTGCGCGCCTGACCTGCTCCCTCATGGACGGCTCTCAGGTACGCCGTCCGATGGCCATTAACTGGCTACGATCCGTCCACCATGCTCCCTTAGGTTCCATGCCGCTCCCTCTGGCACGACCCCGTCGTCGACCGGCGGCGGGGCGGTACGGCACCTCTTGGAGTGAGAGTGGAACGTCGTAGCCTCCTGCGTGCGGCCGTCCTCGGCGGCTCGGCCGCCGTGTTCGGCGGAACCCTGTGGCGCGGCGCCGCGTACGCGGCCCCGGCCCAGCCCGGCACCGGCCCCTACGGGGCGCTGGGTTCCCCCGACGCCAACGGCATCAGACTCCCCAGCGGCTTCACCAGCCGCGTCATCGCCCGCTCCGGGCAGACGGTCTCCGGTACGTCGTACACCTGGCACAACGCCCCTGACGGCGGCGCGTGTTACGCGGACGGCAGTGGCTGGATCTACGTCTCCAACTCCGAGATCAACCCCTCCGGCGGCGCGAGCGCGGTGAAGTTCTCGTCGGCGGGCGCGATCACGGCCGCGTACCGCATCCTTTCCTCCACCCGCCAGAACTGCGCGGGCGGCAAGACCCCGTGGAACACCTGGCTGTCCTGCGAGGAGGTGTCCCTCGGTTACGTCTACGAGACGGACCCGTGGGGCACTCAGGCGGCGGTCCGCCGTGCCGCGATGGGCCGCTTCAAGCACGAGGCGGCGGCCGCGGACCCGGTGCGCAAGGTGATCTACCTGACCGAGGACGAGACGAACGGCCGCTTCTACCGCTTCGTCCCGACGACCTGGGGCAACCTGTCCTCGGGCACCCTTCAGGTCATGGTCGCGGGCAGCGCCACGTCAGGCTCCTTCACCTGGGCCGACATCCCCGACCCGGACGGCTCCCCGACGGCCACCCGCTCCCAGGTCTCGGGCTCCAAGTCCTTCAACGGCGGCGAGGGCTGCCACTACGCCGACGACACGGTGTGGTTCACGACGAAGGGCGACAACCGGGTCTGGCAGCTCAACCTCACGTCGAACACCTACGAGCTGGCCTACGACGACTCCCTCGTCACCTCCGGCACGGCCCCGCTCACGGGCGTCGACAACATCACCGGTACCTCCTCCGGCGACCTCTTCGTCGCCGAGGACGGCGGCAACATGGAGATCTGCGTCATCACTCCGGCCGACGTCATCGCCCCGTTCCTCCGCATCGACGGCCAGTCGGGCTCGGAGATCACGGGCCCTGCCTTCTCCCCCGACGGCACCCGGCTCTACTTCTCCAGCCAGCGGGGCACCAGCGGGAGTTCGTCAGGCGGGATCACGTATGAGGTGAAGGGGCCCTTCCGGACGTAGCCGGGCGCACCCGCACACTTCGAGGCACCCCCGGGCGCCGGTCTCCTGGGAGGCCGGCGCCGTGGACGACCTGGGAGGAAGCGACGGCCTTCTGGGCACGGCAGCCCGCGGGATTCCCGGTGGGCGCTTGCCGCATGTCTCCACCCCCTGCACCGCCCGCGATCACGACCGCTTGCGCCAGGCGCACGAGGCCGCACGCATGCGCCGCCACGTTGCAGGCGCACGCCCGCGTAATCGCCCGTCCGAGGGACCGTAGGCCTTGTCCGAGGCGCACAAGATACGTCCTGACAAAACAGACGCCACTATGTGTCCAAGCAGGAGGCCCGCACCACCGAACGGGCTTGGCGGCATGGTCGGTGAGGCGGGCTCTGAGTACCAGGAGGTACCGCTATGAGTGTGGCTCCAACCCGCTCCGTACTGTCAATCGCTCGCCCGAAGGACTGGGCGGCCCTGGTCATCGTCATCGTGATCGTCTATGGCCCGGCGGCACAGATCCAGGACATCCTGACCAGTCTGATCGCTCTGTCAGGAGTACTCGTCTCGGGCTCGGCAGTGAGAGCCGTATCAGCGCGACAGACGCAGACGGCCGCCTGAGAAGGCCTGGGCTCGATCGGGCCGGGGCCACGGATGGGTTCCGGTCGATGCAAGGGAAGGAAAGCCTGCGTTTTGCCCCCTGCCTCAAGGGCACACGGCCAGGTGAGACCTCGCGGAGGTACCGAGATGAGTGCCGGAGAGAGAGCCAAGGCAAAAGCCGAACAGCTCGTAGGCAAGACCGTGCGCAAGGCGGCCCACACGGTGCACAAGGAAACCCTCGCAGCAAAGGGCGCCGCTCTCGAAGCACGGGGCAAGATGCGGGGCCAGAAAGAACGGACCAAGGGTTCGTTCGGGAGCTGACGAGGCTTCCCCGAGACAGCTCCGCGGACGATGGAGTAGAGGGCGGCACCCCCGCACAGGGTGTATGGCTGGCTTCCTGACCTGGGAAGCCAGCCGTTCTTCATGCCCTTAGGGCACTCTCAGGGCACACCGCTCAAAATGGCTTCCATCATGTCGGCCCGTCCGATCCACCTCCACCCTCCACAGATGAAAGACGTTCAACGATGGAGCTCGCCACCAACTACGAAGGTTGACTGGGGAAGCCAGCCGCGCGGACAGCGATGGCTCTGTGGCAGCCGGGCGGTAGTGGCCTGTGAACGTCCTGTGCCAGGGAAACTTGAGCATGCGCCATCGGAGTCTGGCATGTGGATCAATGGGCCACACAGCGCGGCGTGCCCCGCCTCAGCGGCCTGGTCCGCTCCGCCCTTCGCCAGCGAGGCGCCCGCAGGCGGGCGCCTGGGCTAGCGGCTCCCTGTTCTGAACGGCGTTTGTCGGGCACGCTGGAGCCATGGGGGTACCTACAGTGCGAGCGCTGTTGCGTCTCAGCTTCACCGACTACGTGCCGGACCCGAGTGACGCCGACTGTCTACGGCGCTCCATGACGATTCCGGCCAATGAGATCACTTTCGAAGACTCGCAGCTCATACTCTGGCTGGCGGGCACTGAGATTGCGCGGTTCGAGCTCAGCGCAATCGTATCTGTCAAGATCGAGAGCGCGCCCAGCAACGGACGCCGCGAAGGTCCAGAAGAACTGCGCAGCCGCTATCCCAATTTCGGACAGCCCTGGACTGCCGAAGACGAAGCAAAGCTGCTCACCCTATACCGGGAGGGTGAACGAGATTTCGATGCACTTAGCGCGAAATTTGGCCGACAGCCTAGCGCTATTCGATCCCGACTCAGCAAGCTTGGGCTAGAGCAGCTTTGACATGCTGAGGCCGGCCTACGGAGCCGGCCTCACGATGCCAATCCTTGCCCGATTCGTTCGCGAGCTGTATTGAAGGACCGATTAGGAACCGGGACATCGTTCTCGACTATACGGGTGTATGCCGCGCTAAGCTCTCGGAGCATTTCCTGCGCCTTATCATAGTCCGTCACCTCAGATAGTAATCCAAGCTCCAACCGGAGGCGATGTCGGAGCGAAGTGTAAGAGCGTGCCGATAGTTGATAGTCAGCAGCTTTTTTGGTCGTACCCAGAAAGGAGGCGGTGGCCGCAATGGCGCCTGCCACAGCCGAAATAGCGCCCCAAACTTCAACCTTGCTCATGGTTGACATGAATCCTGACACGGCTGCAAAGCATGCCGGTATGAACACCATGAAACGCCCCCAGAACTCGGCGCGCTTCGCCGCTTCGAAGTACGCTTGAGCACTGTATAGGCAGTTGTCGGCTAGACGCTCAAGTTCAGACTTGATCGCCTCAAATTGCACCTGTTCCATTATCACCTCACGACGTCGGAATCTTCGGATTCTGTTCCAAGTACATGCAGAGCCAGCTCAAGCCCGGAAGAGCGTTCTTGACGTCTCGACGATATCGCGGCGAAAGATAGCCCGATTCGTAGAGCGCGATGAACAAAGCCCTCCGCATAGCCTCACTCGGCTCGCGTTCAAATTCGTGGCGCAGCAGCTGTGATTCGGCGACGGATGCGCATCGACCGAGGTAGCGAGCGGCAAATTCACGAGGAAACTCTTCCCGATTCCTGTCGTGAAGAATATTCCAAGCAGCCTCCTTGAGGCGCTCGTTATCTACATTCGCATGGATTAAATACCGAAGCACACGCTGCTCAACGTACGGATAGCTGGAGCTTTCGCGAGAGTGCATGAACGCGGTGAGCTTCCGTTGCACTTCAGGCAGGCGATGCTCGCAAGCAGCGAAGTAGGCGAAGATCTCCTTACTCACGTGCGCAATATACCGGAGATTATTCAGGCACCAACTAACTGCGTAATCATCCCTCCTTCTACGCAGCTTATTAAGTGCGAACTTAAGGCGCCGAGTATCAATTTCACTTCGTTCACATATCTTGTTGAAGTACGATCGAATTTCGATGTCGACATCGGGGTCGCCCACGAAAACTCCGTGGTCTATTGAGGCTTCGCGAGCATTCTGCAGCCGGTCATAGGCCGTCTCATAGTCAACTATTGCGGTCTTATGGGCAGCCATCGAGAGCTTCCTGGCGCGGAAAATTTTGTTGACACCTGCCAAAATATCACGCAGAGAATTCCAATCCTCATCAAATATGGAAACGTCATCCGAGTAGCGAAAAAACGGAACCCGGCAATTCGACAGGTACTGATCCGTCGACGCTAAGTAGACATTGGCCAGTATTCCAGAGGCGTCTGAGCCTTGAGGAAGCCCCCAAGCGTGATTGATGTTTTGAAACTTATCGAGAAAATTCGACACTCGACGAACTGCCAGCCGGTCGGGGACCATAAGCCCTAGATCTTCCGACAAGAGGTTGACGTCGATGTGTTCATAGAACGATGAGACATCGAGGGAGGCCATGCAGAGTCTGCGATTTCGCCCAAGAGTCAGTAGCGCATTTCTCCTCATAAGCTTCCACGATTGACTCCAGAAAACCGGCTCTCCGGCACGGTGGTCCCATCGATAGCTATAAACGGAGTTATGCCTGTGCAGATCGACATGTGCAGCTAAATCAAAGACTAGAGCATCATAGATCAATCTATCGCGGGCCGAAAACCGCGCAAGCGGTCGCACGGCTATGGCATTCTTAGGGTAATCAACGATCTCCGTATGGCGCGGCCCATAGTCGTCGTCCAAGATCGAGCGCATAAGGATCTCGCGATACCCTTTTCTCCACTGATCTTTAATGTCGGCGTACAGAGCCACGTCAGGTATTTCTGAAAATTCCTGCCCCGCACTCAGTAGCCTGACCGCAGCGTCGAGCCGTGTTAACAGATCTCCCACGGCCTCCCCGATCCCCCGAACCCGCCCCTGAGCTGAAATGATAGGCGCAGGCACTTCGACCTGTGCACCAGTGCTGTGGGAAGAGGCGGAACCGTGCTCTACATCCAGGAACCTGATGACTAGCAGCCCTAGAAGGCCGATGCACGGCAGAGGGTGTATGGCTGGCCCCCTGAGCTGGGAGCCAGCCGTTTTTCATACCGTCAGGGCGCTATCACGGAACATCGCTCAGTACGGCTTCCATCATGTGGGCTGTCTGATCCGCCTCCGCCTCCCACAGATGTGTGTAGACGTTCAGCGTGATCGATGGCTTTGCGTGACCGAGGCGCATCTGTACCTGCTTCGGCGTCGCCCCGCTCTTGATCAGCACGGAAGCGTAGAAGTGGCGCAGGTCGTGGAGCGTAGTGCCCTCAGGGACGCGTACCTTGCTGCCGGACTTGGACAGGTGGGTGTTCGCCCGTTTGATGTTGCGGGCCCACAGCTTCGCCCAACTGCCGCGCCGGATCGCCCCGCCCGTCTCGCTCGTGTACAGCAGCCGGGCACGTCGCCACACGGGCTTGCGTGGGTTCGTCCGGTCCTCGATGTACACGACCTTGGGAGGGAAACCCTTCCGATGACGCTCGATCTCGTCGACGACAGACTGCCCCTGGGGCACGGCTCTGTAGCTCTGCTTGGTCTTCGGTTCTCCCAGGTACGGCACGCCCTTGTCGGGGCCGATCAGTTGCTGCGTGACCGCGACGCTAGCGGCCGGCTCAGCGTCTTCCAGGCCGAATAGTTCGCCCTGGCGGAGCCCCGTGGAAGCCGCCTGCCGAACCAATGCCCGATACCTCGGGGACGCTGTGACGATCAGCGCCCTCACTGCTTCCGGGTCGAGCGGATGAATCTCCGGATAGAACACCTCTGGCGGCTTGAGGCCCTCCCACGGGTACTTCGGGATGATGCCCTCCTGGTGGGCCATCTTCAGGATGCTGGTACACACGTTCCAGGGCGTCGCGAACGTCGATGGAGCGATGACTGTGGATCGATCTTTGATCCACTTCTGGCCGTCTGCCCTCTGGATGCTCCCGATCTGCCGGTTGCCGAACGTCGGGAAGATGTGCAGCCGTAGCGCCCGCTCAACGTTCGTCTCTGTCCGCTCGCGGTGCACGGCCGTCTCTTGCCAGCGCTCTGCGACGGCCCTGAATTTTTGCTTGCCAAGCTCCCGGTTCACGAACGTGCCGCCGTCGAGTTCAGCCTTCACCTTGGCAGCCCGAGAGTCCGCGGCCGTCCGCTTCCGGTCCTCAGGTCCGTCAACAGGCGCACCCCGAGGGAGGCTTCGTCGCCCTCCTGGGCTGCGGTCACCTCGATGCCAGCCTGTATGTACTTGTCAAGGATGGATCCTCGACTGCCAGCGCTAACCCACACACTCGGCCGACGCCGAGCCGTGCGAGGTGCACAGCACCAAGACGGCGACCGTGTACCCGAGCACAGAGCATGGAGTCGGCAAGCGCTGGCAGGTGCGCTACCGGGGGCTGTGAGGTAGGCAGCGGCCTCGTCCGGGGTGAACAATCCGACGTCAAGGAACTGGCGCCCCTCGCTTATGAGCGCTGCATACGTCGTTGCGTCCCGCGACCGCAAGCGCACCCGCCTCTACTTCACCGCAGCCAGACCTGTCACAATCGCTGATTGATCACTCCTGCCATGAGTTGAAAGCACCGCTGCGCGGCCTGGCGCACCCTCGCGGAGCACATCGCCGAGAGTGCTTTTCACCGGTCTGTGCGTCGTACGCGACACCGGTCGGAGACAGGCGAATTGACCGGGGTTTCCTACATGCACCGCCCCGTGCATGTTGAAGGCAGCCGCCGAACCCCGATCTGACTTGATATCAACATCCCCACCAACGGCCGTTCCGTGGTCACCGGCTGCCACACTCTTGCCACCCTGTTGCTGTACCAGTCCTACGAGACTGCGCAACTCGCTAGCCGCATGCTCACGTTCTGCATCGTCAAGCCCTCAAGAAAATCTGAGAACCGCGTTTGCCAAGATGCTTCCTGGCTTTTCTGCATGTGTTCTCTATCTTCTTCGCCGCCTCGGTCAGTGCGCCCGCAGTCTTGTCGAGCCGCTCGCTGACCACCCGAGCCTCCCGTTGATTGCCCCGGGCGAAGACGTTAGCAACGCGGTCGCGAAACCCTGCCCACAGATCAGTACCTGCCGCCTGCACCACCGCAGTTCCAGCTGCAGAGGCCAACGCGATCATCGCCTCAAGCATGGCACTTCTCCTCGAATAAATGCGATCAACGCCTATAGGGGCGTTCAGTGCCTCTCGAGAGCCCCTCCAAGAACCACATTAGTCCCGTCCCATGAGATGCGCGCGGCGACTAAGGCCCCGGCAGGCTTGCCCCATTCCGCTCCTGTGTTGTAGACCACGTGCCCAAGGGGGCGGCTGGATTCAGAGGCAATCTGCTGACGGGAGCTTGCAGTTGCTTCTGGACTGAGAAGTCTTTATCCCAAGAGCTCCCCACCACGCTCCGCCCTCGCTGCTTGCTCCGACAGACGTCACTGAGGAGCGTGGCTGGGGCTCGGTGGTAGGTGCCCTGACATACGCGCGCCGGATCGGTCGACGCACCCGCCGTCGTGGCTGACTGTCGTCGGCTGAGGCTCAGACGCTCCGAGACTCAGCCTCTGACCAGGGTGTTCGGGGCTGAAGGGGCCGTGCCATTCGCGTGCCAGATCGTGCGGGGAACCACGGGGAACAGCGGGGACTGGCCCCACGCATGCGACCGGGCCCCACACTGCCCCGCCGCAGGTCATCGCAGCAACTGCCGCCAGAAAACCCAAGCTTCCCAAGCTGAGAGGCCTTGAGAGCCGATGACCGGCCGGTTAACCCGCGTCAGGCAAGGGCGGAGGGATCACTTATCGGTTGCGGCTCGGCGTGCAATGCCGTCCGGGTCGTCGTGATGAAGTCGCCGATGGCGGTCTCAAGAGCGGACGATGCGTCCCCGTAGGCGCTTGGCTCCTGCTCGGTCAGCAGGAAGGGGATCCGCCCAAGTAGGCCGATGGCGCGCAGTAGGGTGCGGAGTTCACTCAAGATCTCGTCCGCTTCGTTTGGCATGTCCGGAGAGCCGATCAGGTGCCAGTAGTTCCTGACACGGAAAGTTGCGGCCAGATCCGCGATTCGCTCCACTTGTTGCGGATTGCTCGCACGACATTCGTCGAGCAGCGTGCGGGTGAGAGCCGAGTTCGCCCAGGTGCGGCATACCTTCATGAGGCCCTCGGCAACGTCCACCAGAGCTTGTGCAGCGTTGGACACCTCGTCCGGACCCTCCAGTCTCACCACCAGATTCTTGTGTGTCATGTCGGCCGCCAGCGGCTTGGAAGCGGCGATGACATCCGGTGCCTGATGCCCGTCGGTGGCGCCCTGCGAGAACACGCTGCTTGCCTGCTCTTTGTAGTTCAGGACGGCTTGCAGCAGGGCGGCGTATGCGTCTCGCCGGATGCCACGTCTCCATTGCTCGTGCTCATTGCTGCCCTGTGCGCGTACAGAGTCCAGTGCGGCCCGATAGGTGGAGTCTGCCTGCCTCATGGCGGCCTGCGCTGTCTGGAGTGCCGCCTTCGTCTGCCATCGGCCCACGAGCAGCGTGGCGGGGACGCTGAGCAATGCCACGCCGGCCGCGGCCAGCGCTCCGACTCCTTGAAGATCCATGGACAGATGATCCCGCTGGCCGGTGGGAGCGCGCGGGGTGTTCTACTCTCCCGGTACGCCGCAGGTTGTGGGCCGGGCGAGAAGCGCGGGAGACAAGAACACGACCCGTGGCCAGGACAAAGAACACCTTCAACGAAGAGCCCCACGTCGTCGAGATCGGCGACCTCGAACTCCTGCTCCGCCCCCAGGTGATGTGCGACGAGTTCGTCGAGGCGTACGCCGGGCCGAGGAGACAGGCACCTGGGCTCAGTGCCTCCCCCGTACGGCCACCCAGGGACGACCCAACAGGTTCAGCACCGACCCTGCCGGCTCCTCGGTTGTCGATTCAGTCCGCTGGAAAATCAGCACGAGCGAGAAGGGCAGCCCGTCTCAGTTTCCGTCTCATTCAGGGCCGTTCACAGACGTTCAGACGAGACCGATGGCGGTATCAGCTCCACGACCGGACGACCATGCACACAGGTGAACGGCCCTGTCCGAAGTCTCTGCACCTACCAACACAGTTGGAAAACGTGTTGGCATCGGAGTTGTGTTACGGCCCGCGCAGGACGGCGATGCGTGATCCGCTTGGGAAGTGGAGACCATCACGCCAGCGGCATAGCCGTCCTGGGGGCGCTGCTCGGTTCGGGGATCACTTTGGCATTCCAGCAGCGCACCACAGACAGGAGCCACCAGTGCACCCGCCGCGAGACGCTCTATCAAGGAGCATCTCGAAGCTACTCGGCCTATGCCGGCGCGTTGCTCAACTACCGCCGCTGCCCGGCACACCTTGGTTCCGCGAGGACGAACAGCCACCACCGGAGGACCCTGAAACGGTGCGTTCGTGACACATCTCCGACACATGCATGCCTCCTCGTAACGACCGCCAGCGTCGCCTCCTTGCCGCTGGCGTGCCCTTCGCGCTTGCACTAGAGATTCCGCCAATTGCCACCCACGGCAGCGATCTCGCTATATTATGCGGCTATTTCGATCTGCTAGCTAGGGGGGGCATGTCGCGCTCAATCGGTGCGCCCGACAGACAGCACCACGTACTCACGGTTTCACATCCTCACATCGCAGCGGAGCTGATCGCAGTCATCGGCCACGACGCCGTAACGAGTGACTGTCTTCAGCCATCCGACCAACTGGAGTACAGGTGGCGCTGCGCGGTATGCGCCTATGAATGGTCGTGCTCCGTTACCAAGCGGGCAACTGGCGGCGTCGGCAGCGGATGCCCGAAGTGCGCCCGCCTGCGGACAATCAACGCACGCAGGGTCGCTCGGCCGGGTGAGTCCCTTGCAGACCTGCATCCCGAATTGGCTCAAGAGTTCGTCGCGAACCTAGAAAATGAACTCACCCCTTCACAACTCAAGCCAGGCAGTGGCTACAAATGCCGCTGGCGCTGTCGAGTCTGCAATAACGAATGGGTTGCAATTCCACAAAACCGCGTAGCCAATAGGACAGGTTGTCCAGCGTGTTTTGCAGCAAGGCGGGGAAAGTGGAAACGAAAACCGCAGAGCGAATTTCAAACCGCGCACGATGCACTCGAAGAGGTCGCCAAAGAGTTTATCCGAAACGAAACAACGCCAGATCATGACCTGACCCTGCTCAGACCTGGATCTGGCGATAGATGCGTCTGGCTGTGCTCTACCTGCGGTCACAAATGGATTGCTACGGTCGCATCCCGTGTCCGCTCCAATGAGAATCGTAGCGGCTCCGGATGCCG
Organism: Streptomyces sp. NPDC107528; assembly: GCF_055639295.1. Classification (NCBI taxonomy): domain Bacteria; kingdom Bacillati; phylum Actinomycetota; class Actinomycetes; order Kitasatosporales; family Streptomycetaceae; genus Streptomyces; species Streptomyces sp. NPDC107528. The sequence continues at coordinate 152,116 of NZ_JBVKAV010000002.1, read as the reverse complement.
GAAGTGTTATGACCAACTCATCGCCGCACGCCGCAGAGCTCCGAAGCAAGGAAATTCCCTCGGGGAGCGATTCCCAAAGATTAGCCGCTCCTTCGTGCAAAACCTAACAACGCCAGGAGCAGGACCCGAGCACCTGAGAATACGCAGCAATGACCGGTGCCTTTGGAGATGCGACTACGGGCACGAATGGGAAGCTAACGTCCTGTCCCGCACATATGGTTCCGGTTGCCCTAAGTGCACGTCAGCTGGCAGGTCACGCTTCGAGCTGGAGGTGCAGTCTCTTCTTGCAGCAGCAACAGGGACCGAAGTCGTGTGTGACCACGCCGTGGAGTCTGTGCGGGGAGCGTCGGGGCGGCATCCCCGAGTGGATCTATTCATCCCCTCTATTCAACTTCACGTGGACCTTGACCCATTCCATACTCACAGCACAGACCACCTCCGAGAGAAGGACGCCAGGAAGAGCACACTCCTACGCGATTTGGACTATGTGCGGGTTCGCGCCGATGGCCTTGCTCGTATCCCTGGCGAGTGCATAGTGGTCACCGACGACCCTCGAAGCGGAATCGATCCATGGGTCTGGGCATCCGCCATTGGCCCGACGTTGATTGCTCGCGGAATTCAATTCGAGAAGCTTAGTAAGGCACAAAGGGAGAGAGCGCTGGGGCATGCAGCAGATACCTGGGCAACGATCAAGGGAGGAGTTAGGTTTGAGTCCGCAGCAAAGAAGCACCCCGATCTTCTCTCCGAGTTTAGAAGGAATCTCACCCGCCCTGAGTACGACCTCACTCTGTGCTCGCCCTCTTCGTTCGACGTGGCAGAATGGAAATGCGGCAAGTGCGGGCACATCTGGGAAACAATGATCCGCAATAGAGCACACAGCGGCTCCGGATGCCACGCATGCCACCGCCAAGGGGTAAACAACAACAACGTTTCCCGATCAATGGCGCAACCTGGGAAGTCACTTGCCGAGCTCTGTCCAACCATCACCGCTAGGTTCATCCGTTGCCTGAAGGATCCAACCCGTACTCCAGAAAACCTCAGACTCAAAAGTAACTTGAAGTGCGAGTGGTTCTGTCAGACAGGAGCGCACACGTTCACAGCGTCGGTTTATGTTGTGTCGGGCGGAGCTAAGCGCAGGTGTTGTAAATAGCGCTTGCGTGGCGCACTCTGCTTCGCCTCCACTTCATTGGAGGTCTGCCCGGTCCCGGAGCGGGGTCGCTGACATCCAAAGCTGACATCACAACCCCGGACGGGTCGTGCCAGGGCACGCTTCCGCGTGTTGGGTGAGTGCTTCGAGTTTGGTGGCGTCGGCGGTCAGGCTCCAGCGCAGTTTGGTCGCGATCCGTATACCGGGGGTCACGGAAATGCAGCACAACAGAGGTCCGTTGGCGCGAGCCTACCTCGACTGTAGCCACTCCGGCCATGACCCACTTCGGGTGTGGGTACGCCACTGGGGCGCGGCGGGCGTCCGCTCTTGACGACGGCTCAGGCCGCGTAGTCTCTCCACCTGTTGAACCTCAACTTCTGCTCTGAGTCATGAGGTCCCCCGGTTGCGCGGGCCACGGCTGGGCCATGATGCACGGCATGAACGCGCTTGTGAAGCGCATCGCTTTGGTGATGCTGGTCGCCCTGGGCGCCGTAGGGATCTATGCGTTGATCACAGAGGTGCCATGGGCAGTAGAAGGCGACAACGCTCGGGACAAGACTCTTCAACCGTCGGCGGGAATTCTCATCACCGGCCTGCGCACGGCGCTCCTTGCTGCGCTCGCTGGACTCATCGCCCTTGGAACCCTCTACCTCGCCTGCAAGAACCACAGGGTCTCGCTGGATCAGCTTCGGGAGACGCGGAAGCAATTCGACCTCGCTCAGCAGCAGTTCGTGCACGTCCAGGAGCAGTTCGAGCACACCCAGGCGAAGGATCGAAGGCAGGAGGAGCTGACACGCGAAGGCCAAGTCACTGATCGCTATGTGGAGGCCATCAAACTGCTGTCAGCGGAGAAGAACCTCACGCAGTGGCTCGGCGGCATTTACTCGCTGGAGCGCATCATGCGCGACTCGGAGAAAGATCACGCGACCGTTGTCGAGGTGCTGGCGGCTTTCGTTCGTCAGCATGCGCCACGCGAGATCGGAGGCGGAAGCGAGAAGGACAACGCTCCTCCCACAAGTGCCACCGAAGACGGTTATCGGTTTGTTCCCGAGGAGCACGTTCGGACGGCGCTCACAGTGCTCGGCCGTCGACCTCCTCGCGACGAGTCGTTCCGGGTCGACCTGTCTGACACCGCTTTGCACGGGGCACAGTTGTCCGGAGCCCGCCTCGAACGGGCCAACCTGTTCGGAGCTGACCTGTCCGAGTCAACCCTGACGAGCGCCAAGCTCATGGGCGCAGACCTGACCGCGACAGACCTGTCCTCGGCAAACCTGATCGGGGCGGACATGACGGGGGCAGTGATGGACTTCGATCCGCCACTGACCGGCACGGATCTGGCCGGTGCGGACCTGACCGGGGCCATTCTCACTGATGTCGTTGGCTGCACAGTCGAATTGCTCGTTTCCGCCCACCTGTACTCCTCCACCCGGCTTCCCATGGAGTTCGGGAATCATTCGCAGATCCAGGCTCATATCAAGGAATGCGAGGACAAGCAGAACCCTCTGCGGGCAGCGGCTTCGGGCCTCGGGTGAAATTCGGAGAGTGACCACCATCCTTAGCCCTGAGGGCCGGCCTCTTGAGCGGGGCTTCTCCCGGCCGCTGGGCGCCGCGGTTGCGGTAGGAGAGCCGCGGCAGGCTGACGCTGCGGGCGGCCAGGAAGCGGTCGAGATCGGCGGCGATGTAGCTGCCGGATAAGAAGATCGGGCCGGTCAGCGGCCAGGTCCGGTTCATTATCGATCAGGGCGGCCAGCACCTCCTGCTCGTCGATCTTGAAATCAGCCTGGGCCCCAGGTAACTGGCAGGCCGGCCGGAGTGCGCACCAAGCCCCTCCCCGCAGCCTGTATGACCTTCTTCTGATCTCTGTAGAGCTACGGATTAGGCGGCTCCTGACATCCACAGCTGATATCAACGGCGCGGGACAGGGGCGCACATCCGCACCTCTACCTGGCTGCCGCTTCAGCCGACAGCCGCAGGCGGAGCCAGCTCGGATCGAACTCCTAAAGCGGGTGTCGCAGGCTCGAATCCTGCCGGAGGTACACGACCAAGGGCCAACACCCGGCACACTTCAGGCATGACTGTCGAGCAGGCGACCGTGATCGCGGCCTTAGTAGGTGTTGTGGGTGCGGGGTTTGCTGGCGTCTACATCGGACGTCGGCAGGTTCGGGACGAGGCGGTCGTGGACCACAAACAATGGCTCTGCGGACAACGACTGGAGTCGTATACAGCGCTTCTCGCTGCCTGGGATTCGAGCGTCTCGAAGCTCATCGATCTACCCCCGTACGGGGAGTACTGGACTCACCTAGAGGCCACATACCAGGGAGACCTAATCGAGGCGACCGAAGAGAGCATCTGGAACGAGTCGCTCCAGATCAAGGAGGACCTCAAAAAGCACCTTGAACGGGTGCAACTGCTGGGCCCCAGCATCGCTCATGCCGCGTGTGTCACCCTCGCCAACACTGCGGAGACGGCAGTCCAAACGGTTCGTCGGGTCCGCTTCCCTTTGAATGAAGAAGCCTTCGAGGAACTGCACAAGTTACAAGACCACGCCGATGCAGCACGCACAAAGTTCTTCAGTGCCGCTCACCAGGTGATCCACACCCCCCCGAGTCCAAGACGGCGAGAGCCGGCGTTCGAGTCAGACAGCACGATGTAACTCAGTTCCTCGCCGCGGCACAGCAACGAAGTACAGCAACCGCAACCGGTTCTCTGCGGTCGAGTAGCCGCTCTCATCCTCAATCACCGAAGCCGCAGCTCAGGCCCAGGATCACTCAGCCTCTCTCCTAAAGTGGTTGTCCAGCCCGTTCACTGAGTCCACACCCGCAGGAACTCTTCGGCCGGGATGATCTCCAGCGGATCCTCTTCAGGATCGATCGCTTGGTCCGTCAGGAAGCCGTGCTCGTCCTCCAGGTGCTCCCAGCTGTACCGGTGGAGCTGGCCGACCGAAGTCAGCTCGGCTTGCTTGATGACGACCAACTCACCGCGGTCAGGTACGGCCTCGATGTACCACAGACCGCCCTCCTCGTCAGCGTGGCGGAAGTGGTGCCGCAGGGTGGCGGCTTCATCGAGTGCTCGGAAGTACGCCACGGTCTCTGCTTTGATGCGCTCCAGGTCAACCACGGGACCATCGTGCCAGCGAGCGCGCGCGGGTTGCTCCGTTCTGACATCCACGAGTGACATCAACGACGCCGGACGCTAGCACTCCTAGGCGGTCCGACACGGCCAGTGTGGCCGGGTGGTTCCCCGGCAGTGCCGAGGAGCGATCGAACTCCTAAAGCGGTGCTCGCTCCCTACACCGCTCAGGACGAGGGCGTGAAGCCGGCGGACTGGTCGAGGTGAAAGGCGGTGCCCGGAACCGTCGGAGTCCAACCCACACGCAGGGCAAACCGAACAGCCGCGGCGACACCGGACGGCAGTACAGGCTCAGCCTCGCGGCCGATCCAATTACTCGGATGCGGCCGGTCGGTGGTGACCACCAGCGTCGTGCCCGGGGTGTCCACATGCTCGACTGCGAACGTGCACGGCGACCAGGAGAGCCCCTGGAAGTACGTCGGGCTGCCCCGTAGCCGCCAGCGGTAGACCGTGCCGTCGACAACGATCCGTCGTGCCCCCTTGCGGACCAGCGCCATGCCTTCCCCCTCTTCAACAGCAGAGATGCTACCGAGCCCGGCTACACCGCCCGTCTCATTTTCCGTCTCGTTCAGTACCGTTCACGGCCGTTCAGGCGAGGCCTGAGGGTGCCCCAGCATTGACAGCCAACCGCCCATAAACGCAGGTGAACGCCCCCTGCACGCCGCCCGACAGCCCACCACCACAGTTGGAAAGCGTGTTGCGCGATCTGCTACCGAGGGACTGTCACGGCCCGAGAGGCGCGTCGTCTGAGGTGAAGTCAGGGTCAGCGTCATCGAAAGCCTCGCGTCGCAGACGCTCGTAGTCCCGACGCTCGGCTTCCTTCCTGCGGTCGTAAGTCTCCTGGAACTGCTCGACGTTGCGGCTCACCTTCGGAAGCTCTTCCTGGCGTAGGTAGTCGAGCAGCACGCTGATCATGTCCTCGACCATCAAGCGCACCCACCGGACACGCAGCGGATGCCGGGGGCCGGCATACCTGTATGCACGAGCCAGATCGTAAGGCTTCTGGATTCGGTCGGGCAGAGTGTGACCGGGAATGCGACCAATGGTGACAGCGGCCCTGGTCAGTGACGCCGTAGCTTGCTCCTCCCACGGATCCGGACTGATCGGACCTGTCGGCACCGTCACTGTCTCCAAGTACTCACGTAGCTGGAGGAGCGTCGTCAGAGCCTCTTCACCTGCCAGTCTGCCGATCTCGTATCTGCGCGCTTCCCGAGCGTCCTCCGACTGTTTTCGGAGAGTGAGCCACGTCCCTGCCAGTGACGCTCCTGCACCCAAGACCGCGCCGCCGAAGCCCACAAGGGCCGTCGCTATGTCCACGTTCATGAACATCATCTTGAGGGATGGAAGGGGGCAGATGACCAGGGGCGTGCCAGACACGTGCCAGATAGTGCGGGGGAACCACGGGGAATCAGCCGACCGCCACCAGGCCCCGCCGCTACTCACAGCAGGTCAGCCCCGAAGCAAGCCCCGAATGCGCTTAGCTGCCCAGGCTGAGGAGCGGGCCCGCCCGCTCACTCACGATCGGGCCGCACCAGGGCGGCGACAGCTGCACCGAGGCCAATAAACCCGACGTCCACGTCGCGTGTCTGATTCGCGGCTCTACCCACCTGCCACAGCCTACGGACAGTTGGAAAGCGTGTCGGGGGCAACGCTTCGCGAGCCGAGGTCTGGAATCCTCCACCGCCGCCTCAACTAGCAAAACGACAGCCCCGCCCTGGAAGATACCCAATCGGCGCGGGGCCTCTGTGGTGTCGGATCGGACAGGCTCAGCCGCATGTGGAGGGCACAACGAGGGCACAACGACTTCTCGCAGGTTCAATGGCAGCCAACGCCAGCAAACGCCATTTTCCCTGGTCAGCGAAGTAGCTTGACAGTCTCCTCAGGCGATGCAGGTGAGGGCGGCACCCCCGCACAGGGTGCCGCCCTCCTTGGTGCACCGGAGTCGCCCCCCATCGGTCTTGAGGGTCGGGGACAGGAGACGACTCCGGAGTTGCGTGGCCGTACGGCCTAGCGGTGGTCGCTGCCCACCGAGGTGGAGGCCGCGCGGCCGGCCTCAAGGCGGGCGACCGGGATGCGGAACGGGGAGCAGGAGACGTAGTCGAGGCCGACCTCGTGGAAGAAGTGGACCGACTCGGGGTCGCCGCCGTGCTCGCCGCAGACGCCGAGCTTGAGGTCGGGGCGGGTCTCACGGCCCGCCTTGGCCGCGGCCGCGACCAGGGAGCCCACGCCGTCCTTGTCGATGGTCTCGAACGGGGAGACGCCGAAGATGCCCTTCTCCAGGTACGCCGTGAAGAACGAGGCCTCCACGTCGTCCCGGCTGAAGCCCCACACCGTCTGGGTGAGGTCGTTCGTGCCGAAGGAGAAGAACTCCGCCGCCTCGGCGATCTGACCGGCCGTGAGGGCGGCGCGCGGGAGCTCGATCATCGTGCCGATGGAGAGCTTCAGCTTCGTACCCGTCGCCGCCTCGACCTCCGCGATGACCTGGTCGGCCTCCTCGCGGACGATCTCCAGCTCCTGGACGGTGCCGACGAGCGGGATCATGATCTCGGCGCGCGGGTCGCCCTTGGCGTTCTTGCGCTCGGCGGCAGCTTCCGCGATCGCGCGGACCTGCATCGTGAACAGGCCGGGGATGACCAGGCCGAGGCGTACGCCGCGCAGGCCCAGCATCGGGTTCTGCTCGTGCAGGCGGTGCACGGCCTGGAGGAGGCGGAGCTCGTTCTCGTGGGGCTCCTGGCGGGACTCCGCCAGGGCCACACGGACCGAGAGTTCCGTGATGTCGGGGAGGAACTCGTGCAGCGGGGGGTCCAGGAGACGGACCGTCACCGGGAGGCCGTCCATCGCCGAGAACAGCTCGACGAAGTCCTTCTTCTGCAGCGGCAGCAGCTCCGAGAGGGCGGCCTCGCGGACCTCCTCGGTGTCGGCGAGGATCAGCTTCTCGACCATCTCGCGGCGCTCACCGAGGAACATGTGCTCGGTGCGGCACAGACCGATGCCCTGGGCGCCGAAGCGACGGGCGCGCATCGCGTCCTCGGCGTTGTCCGCGTTGGCGCGCACCCGCAGGCGCCGCTTGCGGTCGGCGAACGCCATGATCCGGTGCACGGCCTCGACCAGCTCGTCGGCGTCGTTGGCGCCCGCGTGCATCCGGCCCTCGAAGTACTCCACGACCGGGGACGGGACGACCGGGACCTCGCCCAGGTACACCTTGCCGTTGGAGCCGTCGATGGAGATCAGGTCGCCTTCCTCCACGACCTGTCCGCCCGGAACCGTCATACGGCGGCGCTTGGTGTCGACCTCCAGCTCCTCGGCGCCGCAGACACAGGTCTTGCCCATGCCGCGCGCCACCACGGCCGCGTGCGAGGTCTTGCCGCCGCGGGAGGTCAGGATGCCCTCGGCGGCGATCATGCCGTCCAGGTCGTCGGGGTTGGTCTCCCGGCGGACCAGGATGACCTTCTCGCCGGAACGCGACCACTTCACCGCGGTGTACGAGTCGAAGACCGCCTTGCCGACCGCCGCACCCGGCGACGCCGCGATGCCCCGGCCGACCTGCTCGACCTTGGCCTCGTCGTCGAACTTCGGGAACATCAGCTGTGCGAGCTGGGCGCCGTTGACGCGCTGGAGCGCCTCCGCCTCGTCGATCAGGCCCTGGTCCACCAGCTGCGTCGCGATACGGAAGGCGGCGCCCGCCGTGCGCTTGCCGACGCGCGTCTGGAGCATCCACAGCTGACCGCGCTCGATGGTGAACTCGATGTCGCAGAGGTCCTTGTAGTGGTTCTCCAGCGTCTCCATGATCTGCATCAGCTGGTCGTACGACTTCTTGTCGATCGACTCCAGCTCCGCCAGCGGGACGGTGTTGCGGATGCCCGCGACCACGTCCTCGCCCTGGGCGTTCTGCAGGTAGTCGCCGTACACGCCCTGGTGGCCGGAGGCGGGGTCACGGGTGAAGGCGACGCCCGTGCCGGAGTCCGGGCCCAAGTTGCCGAAGACCATCGAGCAGACGTTGACGGCCGTACCCAGGTCGTGCGGGATGCGCTCCTGACGGCGGTACAGCTTGGCGCGGTCGGTGTTCCAGGAGTCGAAGACCGCGTGGATGGCGAGGTCCATCTGCTCACGCGGGTCCTGCGGGAAGTCCCGGCCGGCCTCGGTCTTGACGATCTTCTTGAACTTGGTGACCAGCTTCTTGAGGTCGGCCGCCTCCAGGTCCGTGTCGACCGAGACCTTCTTGGCGGCCTTCGCCGCCTCCAGCGCCTCCTCGAAGAGGTCCCCCTCGACGCCGAGCACGGTCTTGCCGAACATCTGGATGAGGCGTCGGTAGGAGTCCCACGCGAACCGCTCGTCGCCGGCCTGCTCGGCGAGGCCCTTCACGGACTTGTCGGAGAGCCCGATGTTGAGGACCGTGTCCATCATTCCGGGCATGGAGAACTTGGCGCCGGAACGGACCGAGACGAGCAGCGGGTTGTCGGCCTGGCCGAGCTTCTTGCCCATGCGGGACTCAAGGGCGTCGAGGTGCGCACTCACCTCGTCACGCAGTGCCGCGGGCTCCTCGCCACTGTCGAGGTAGACCTTGCAGGCCTCCGTCGTGATCGTGAAGCCGGGAGGAACGGGAAGCCCCAGGTTGGTCATCTCGGCGAGGTTCGCGCCCTTGCCACCCAGGAGGTCCTTGAGGTCCTTGTTTCCCTCGGTGAAGTCGTAAACGAACTTCGCTACGTGGGGTTCTTTGTTTTCCGACACGGTCTCGACTCCCTCGAGGACGCGGTGGCTGCCCTGACGGCGAGGAACATACCCAGATCGAAGGCGCCTGGGTACGTCTACTCACGCGTCATGCGCCTGTAACCACCCGTCCGCCAGTGGATCGAAAGTCAAGGCTTGGCAAGCCGCGACGGGCGGATGTTTTCACTTCTTGAACGCAAGAGGGTTCACAGGTGCGGTAAATCGCTCAGATGAGCGGCCATCCCGCACGTTTGATTTCGATCGATGAACGATCAAAGGGTGGCACCGAGTGCCACCCTTTGGAGAAGTGCAGCCGCTCAAGATCCGCTCATCTGAGCGCAACCCTTATCAAGGGTGGCGAGAATCACGCTGCCACAGCCGACGAGATTTCACCATGCGGACGTCCCCTGAGACGGGAAACACGGACGTCACACGCCCAGCGCGAGCAGCCGTTCCTCCACCCGGGAGGGCGCGTAGAGATGCTCCACGACCAGCGCCCCGGCACCCACCAGACCGGCCCGCTCCCCCAGCCGCGAGGTCACGACGTTCAGATGAGCGGTGGAGCGCGGCAGCGCCCGCTGGTACAGCAACTCCCGTACACCGGTGAGGAAGGGCGTCCCCGCCAGATCCCCGGCGATCATCAGCACCCCGGGGTTGAGCAGCGTCACGACCGTCGCCAGCACGTCCCCGACCTGCCGCCCGGCCTCACGTGCCAGCGCCGCCGCCCCCGGATGCCCGGACGCCAGCACGTCCCGCACATCCGAGCCGGACGCCGCAGGCACCCCGGTCCCGGCCAGCCGCCGGGCCACGGCGCCGCCACTGGCCACTGCGGCGAGACAGCCGTACGAACCGCACCGGCACAGCGCGTCCGCGCCCGCCGGCACCCGGATGTGGCCGATGTCGCCGGCGCCCCCGTCGATACCCCGGTAGATGGAGCCGTCGACCACGACCCCGGCGCCGATGCCGGTCGACACCTTGACCAGGACGAACGCCGAGCAGTCGGGGAAGCCCGAGCGCTGTTCGCCGTACGCCATCAGGTTGGCGTCGTTGTCGACCAGCACCGGGACCGGCGCTGCGCCGGTGGCCTCCGTGAAGGCCCTGGCCAGGCGTCCGGTTATGTCGTAGCCGTCCCAGCCGGGCATGATCGGCGGCTGGACGACCCGGCCGGTCCCGCTGTCCACCGGACCCGGCACCGCGAGCCCGATGCCGCCCACCTCGTCGGCCCGGCGCCCGGTCTTCTCCAGCAGCTCGGCGAACCAGTGCCCCAGCCCGCCCAGCACCACGTCCGGTCCGTCCTCGATGACCAGCGTGCCGGTGTGCTCGGCGAGGATCTCGCCGGTCAGGGACAGTACGGCGGCACGGGCGTGCCGGGTCTCCAGGTCGGCGGCGAGGACCACGGCGTGGGCGTCGTCGAACTCCAGGGTGATGGAGGGACGGCCGCCCAGCGGGGAGTCCACGGGACCGCCGGCGCCCTCGCGCAGCCAGCCGGCCCGGAAGAGGCGGTCGAGGCGCTGGCCGACGGTGGCGCGGGAGAGGCCGGTGGCCTGCTGGAGCGCTCCGCGCGTGACAGCTCGCCCGCTCCGCACCAGTTCGAGCAGTTCCCCGGCACTCGCTTGGCCCCGTGCGCTCATGCACACCCCCTTGTGCTTCTCAACTCTGCATTACATATTGGGTTTTGCGTGTTAAATAGACGTAACTCTACGGTAGCCATGACCGAACCGGTCGGCCGGACGTCTTTCGGGGAGCCCCGAGTGGATCGCACTGCCCAGCTCACAGCCCGCCCCACGGAGCGTGACATTGCATACGATCCGCCTCCCGTGGCGGATTCACTGCACGTCAGGGCTGCCCGGGTGCTGGAGGACAACTGGACGGGCGCCTCGACGGTGCCCTCGCGCAGTCTGTATCCGCACCAGTGGTCCTGGGACTCGGCGTTCATCGCGATCGGCCTGAGGCACGTCTCGCCGCTGCGGGCGCAGACGGAGCTGGAGACGCTGCTCGGCGCCCAGTGGGGTGACGGGCGGGTCCCGCACATCGTCTTCAACCCCTCCGTGCCGCTCGACGCCTACTTCCCGAGCCCCGACTTCTGGCGCTCCTCGACCGCGGGGCGCGCTGCGGGCGCCCCGCGCACCGTACAGACCTCCGGCATCGTGCAACCACCGGTGCACGCGCTGGCGGCCTGGCTGGTGCACCGCGCCGACCCGGGCCTGTCCCGGGCGCGCGGCTTCCTCACCCGGATGTATCCCCGCCTCGCCGCCTGGCACCGCTATCTGCTGCACCGGCGCGACCTGGGCGCCGGCGGCCTCGCGTCCGTCGTGCACCCCTGGGAACAGGGTATGGACAACAGCCCCTGCTGGGACGCCCCGCTCTCCCGCGTCACCCCGGCCCCGGCCCGCTCCTTCCGCCGCGCCGACCTCGACCACGGGGCGGCCGAGGACCGGCCGACGGATCTGGACTACGGGCGGTATGTGCGGCTGGCGACGGACTACCGGGACGGCGGGTACGCGGACGGCACCGGGGACTTCGCGGTCGAGGACCCCGCGTTCAACGCCCTGCTCATCGCGTCCGAGCACGCGCTCGCCGAGATCGCCCGGGAGCTGGGGGCGACGGGCACGGCCCGGCACGCGCGCGCCGAGCGGCTGACGGCGGCGCTGATCGAGCGACTGTGGGACCCGGCGGAGGGCATGTTCTTCTGCCGGGACGTGCGCAGCGAGGGGCGGAGCGACGGACCGGTCGAGCCGTGGAGCGACAGGCTGAGCGAGAGGCGGAGCGACGGGTCGGCGGCAGGGGAGCCGATCCGCGAGCGCAGCGTCTCCGGCCTCGTCCCCCTCCTCCTCCCGACCCTCCCCCGCGACATCGCCGCCGCGCTGGTGCGGACGCTGGGCGGACCCCACTTCGGCCTCGGCGGCACGACCCGCCTCGTGCCGAGCTACGACCTGCTCGGCGAGGCCTTCGAACCGCACCGCTACTGGCGTGGCCCGTCCTGGTTCAACACGAGCTGGCTGCTGGAGCGCGGGCTCCGGCTGCACGGTGAGCGCGGCCGGGCCGACGCCCTGCGCAGGGCGATCCTGCACACCGCCGACGCCTCCGGGTTCGCCGAGTACGTCAGCCCGTACAGCGGCGACGCCTGCGGAGCCACCGGCTTCAGCTGGACCGCCGCGCTCACGCTCGACCTGATGCACGACCACCCCGCGTGGGACACGAACGCCGTCAGGGAACTCAAGGGAGGGGACCGGGGATGACGGACCGCCATCATCTGCTCGTCTACGGGGGAACGTTCGCCGCCGTGGGCGACGGCGGGGACATCAGCGGCGTACGCGCCGCCGGCTCCCCTGAGGGCTTATTCGTACGGGACGCCCGGCATCTGAGCCGCTGGCAGCTCACGGTGGACGGCGCCGTACCGGAGGCGCTCTCCCCGGTCGCCGACGGGGACACGGCCCGCTGTGTCCTGGTCCCGCGCGGCGGCCGCAACGAGCCTCCGGCCTACACCCTCTTCCGTGAACAGGCCGTCGGGGACGGGTCGTTCATCGAGTCCCTGCGTGTGACGAGCAACCGCCCGGTGCCGACGACGATCCGCCTGGCGATCACCGCGGACGCCGACTTCACCGACCAGTTCGAGCTGCGCTCCGACCACCGCACGTACGCCAAGACCGGCGTCACCCGCTCCCGCCAGGTCCTGGACCACGGTGTGGAGTTCACGTACCAGCGAGGCGAATGGCGTTCGATCACCACCGTGACGGCCGACCCCGCGCCCGACGGCGTGGAGGAGACCGGCACCGGCGCCCGCCGCCTGGTCTGGACCCTCGATCTCGACCCGCACGGCACGGCGGAGCTGACCCTCCGGGTGATGGCCCGCCCGCACGGCGACAAACGCGCCCTGCGCGTCCCCCGCTCCCCCGCGGCCCTGTCCTCCCACCTCCTCTCCCAGGAGGGCGAGTTCGTGGAGGGCGTGGCCTTCCCGACCGGCTGGCCCGAGTTGGCCGCCGCCTGCGCCCGGGGCCTTGCCGACCTGGCCGCGCTCCAGGTCCCGGCGACGGGTCCGGACGGCGAGGAACTGCGCGTCCCCGCGGCCGGCGCCCCCTGGTTCCTGACCCTGCTGGGCCGCGACGCCCTCCTCACCTCGCTCTTCGCCCTCCCCTACCGCCCCCGCCTCGCCGCCGCCACCCTCCCCGCACTGGCCGCGACCCAGGCCACGGAGATGGTCCCCGAGTCCGTCGCCCAGCCCGGCAAGATCGTGCACGAGGTACGGCACGGCGAGCTGGCGCACTTCGGGCAGGTGCCGTACGGCCGCTACTACGGCTCGGTGGACGCGACGCCGCTGTTCCTGATCCTGCTCGGCGCATACGTGGAACAGACCGGCGACACAGCCCTGGCCCGCGCCCTGGAGCCCCACGCCCGCGCGGCGATCGGCTGGATGCTGGACCACGGCGGGCTGACCTCCCGCGGCTACCTGGTCTACCGCGCCGACCAGGGCGGCCTCGCCAACCAGAACTGGAAGGACTCCCCCGGCGCCATCTGCTCGGCGGACGGCACCCGTCCCGGCGGCCCCGTGATGGCGGCGGGCGCCCAGGGCTATGCGTACGACGCCCTGCGCCGCACGGGGTGGCTGGCCCGCACGGTGTGGCAGGACGAGACCTACGCGGCCCTCCTGGAACAGGCGGCGGGCGACCTCCGTGACCGTTTCCAGCGGGACTTCTGGATGCCGGAGCACTCCTTCCCCGCGCTGGCGCTGGACGGCGGGGGCCGCCGGGTCGACGCGCTGGCCTCGGACGCGGGGCATCTCCTGTGGTCCGGGCTGCTGGACAAGGAGTACGGCGAGGCGGTGGGCCGTCGCCTCCTCGAACCGGACTTCTTCTCGGGCTGGGGAGTCCGCACCCTGGCCTCCGGCCAGCCTGCCTACCATCCCCTCTCCTACCACCGCGGCTCGGTCTGGCCGCACGACAACGCGCTGATCACCCTGGGCCTGGCCCGCTACGGCCTGCACGACGAGGCCCGCACGGTGGCCCACGCCCTGGTCGACGCGGCGACGACCACCGGCCACCGGCTCCCGGAGGTCCTCGCGGGCTACGGCCGCGACACCCACGCGGAGCCCGTGCCGTACCCGCACGCCTGCGTCCGCGAGTCCCGCTCGGCGGCGGCCCCGCTGGCGCTGCTGACGGCGGTGGGCGGGGCCTAGAGACCTTGCCCGCGGGCCTGTTGGCCTGCCGTTTGCCCAGCGTTTGCCGAGCGCTGGGGCACCGGAGCTGAACACCGGCCGGGGGCCGGCCGTACGGGATGACGGCGGGCCCCCAGCCTCCCCAGCGAGGCCCGCCGCACCACTCCACCAGGGGCCTCGCACGGAAGGACCTTCGGGTGCCTGTCTTCACGCGCCTACGTCAACTACCCGGCAAGAAGAACACCTTGCCCGACGAGACGTCCCCCAGCGAGCCCACGCCGTCCCCGCCCGCGTCCACCGAGGGCGGGGACACGGCACCGGAACCCGCCGCCCCCTCCGTCGAGACACCAGCGCCCCACGACGACGCGGGCACCGACAGCGAGGACACCTCGCAAGGACCACCCACCCCCTCCGACAAACCCGCGCCAGCCGACAGCAGGGACGCACCACACCCCGCCCAGGGACCCGCAGCCGCCGACCGCGAGGACACGGCACAGGAGCCACCGGCACCGGGCGACGAAAGCAGCACGGGTGGTTCGGGTGGGAACAACGACACGGGCGAAGGCGCAGCCGAGCCCGAAGCAACGCCCCCAACCACCCGCGCCCTCAGAATCAGGCGCGCCCTCCACTGGACGACCACCACCCTCGCCGCCGCCCTGATCCTCGCCGCCCTCCTCCTCCCCAACACCCTCCCCGCCCTGCAGCCGAACAGATTCACCCGCATCCCCGCCGAGGCGATCATCGGCGCAGTGGTCATGCTCGCCCTCCCCCGCCGCCCAAGACTCGTCGCGGCAACGCTCTACGGCATCGGCCTCGCCGTACTCACCGTGCTGAACCTCCTCGACATGGGCTTCAACGAGTACCTCGGCCGAGGCTTCAACGCCGCCCTCGACTGGGACCTCCTCCCCGACGCCCAGTCGTACGTCGCCGACACGATGGGCGGAGCCGTGGCCACCGGCGCTGCCATCGGCGGCGTCATCCTGATCCTGCTGCTGATGGCCCTCATGGCAGCCGCAACGATCCACCTCAGCACCCTCCTCACGACGCACAAGGCGAGGGCCACCCAGGGGGCACTCATAGCCGGCACGGTCTGGATCACCTGCACCGCACTCAACCTCCAGGCCTTCGGCATACCGATTGCCTCCGACCACGCCGCCGGCGCTCTGAGGACCCACGCGCAGCGGACGGTGGACTCCCTGGAGGACGAGGCCCGGTTCGCCGAGGAGGCCAAGGCCGACACCTTCGGCAACACGCCCCCCGACCAACTGCTGCCGGACCTGCGCGGCAAGGACGTCGTCTTCACGTTCATCGAGAGCTACGGCCGCAGCGCCATCGAGGACCCGATCATGGCCCCCGGCGTCGGCAGAACCCTCGACGCGAGCAACGAGGCCCTGGCCAGGGCGGGCTTCCACGCGAGGAGCGGCTGGCTGACCTCGGCGACGTTCGGCGGCAGCAGTTGGCTCGGCCACTCCACGACCATGTCGGGCCTGTGGATCGACAACCAGCGCCGGTACCGCACCGTTACCGCCGGCGAGCACCTCACCCTCACCAAGGCGTTCCAGAAGACCGGAGCCTGGGACACGGTCGGAGTCATGCCCGGCGTGCAGAAGGGCTGGCCGGAGTCGAAGTGGTACGGCCTCGACAGGCTGTACAACGCCTGGCAACTGGGCTACAAGGGCCCGAAGTTCAGCTGGTCGACGATGCCCGACCAGTACGCCCTGGAGGCCTTCCAGCGCCAGATCCACGGCAAGAAGCACGACAAGCCGCTGATGTCCTTCGTCATCCTGACCTCCAGCCATCAGCCCTGGGCCCCGATCCCGAAGATGGTCGACTGGGACGACCTGGGCGACGGCTCGGTCTTCGACGCGATCCAGAAGGCCGGGAAGAAGCCGGGTGACGTCCTCACCGACACCACGAAGTCCCGCGAGGAGTACGGCAAGTCAGTCGAGTACTCGCTGACCAGCCTCACGCAGTGGATGGAGCGCTACGGCACCGACGACACCGTTCTCGTCTTCCTGGGCGACCACCAGCCCATGGCCCGCGTCAGCGGCAACCACGCCAGCCGTGACGTACCGATCTCCATCGTCGCCAAGGACCCCAAGGTCCTCGACAAGATCGCCGACTGGAACTGGACGGACGGCCTCAAGCCCGCCAAGGACGCCCCGGTCTGGAGGATGAGCGCCTTCCGGGACCGCTTCCTGACGGCGTACGGCTCGACACCGCACGCCTCGAACTAGTCAGCCCCCGGACGTGTCCAACTCGGCGTCCTCGCCCACGCCCGCGCAGTCGTACGGGTCCTTCAGCCAGCCGTCCGGCAGCACCACCCGGTTGTTGCCGGACGTACGGCCACGGGGGCCGTCGGCTCCGACAGGCCAGGCCTGGTCGAGGTCCAGCTCGTCCAGCCCGGACCGGAGTTCGGCCAGCGACGACGTGACGGCGAGCCGCTTGCGCATCTCGGAGCCGACCGCGAAGCCCTTCAGATACCAGGCGACGTGCTTGCGGAAGTCGATGACGCCCCGCGCCTCGTCCCCGATCCACTCGCCGAGCAGCGTGGCATGCCGGACCATGACGTCGGCGACCTCGCGCAGGCCGGGCCGCGCGACGGCCTCCGTACGCCCCTCGAAGGCCGCGACCAGATCGGCGAACAGCCAAGGCCGCCCCAGGCACCCACGCCCGACGACCACCCCGTCGCACCCGGTCTCCCGCACCATCCGCACCGCGTCCTCGGCCGACCAGATGTCGCCGTTACCGAGCACGGGGATCTCCGGGACGTGCTCCTTGAGCCGCGCGATGGCGTCCCAGTCGGCGGTGCCGCCGTAGTGCTGGGCGGCCGTACGGCCGTGCAGCGCGATGGCCGTCACGCCCTCCTCGACGGCGATCCGGCCGGCGTCGAGGTAGGTGATGTGGTCGTCGTCGATGCCCTTGCGCATCTTCATCGTGACCGGCAGGTCACCGGCCCCGCTGACCGCCTCCCGAAGGATCGCCCGCAGCAGGTTCCGCTTGAACGGCAGCGCGGAGCCGCCGCCCTTGCGCGTCACCTTCGGCACCGGGCACCCGAAGTTCAGGTCGATGTGGTCGGCCAGGCCCTCCTCCGCGATCATGCGGACGGCCTTGCCGACAGTGGCCGGGTCGACGCCGTACAGCTGAATCGAGCGCGGCTTCTCGGTCGCGTCGAAGTGAATCAGCTGCATGGTCTTCTCGTTGCGCTCGACCAGCGCCCGGGTCGTGATCATCTCGCTCACGAACAGCCCCTTGCCGCCGCTGAACTCCCTGCACAGGGTGCGGAAGGGCGCGTTCGTGATCCCGGCCATCGGGGCCAGGACGACGGGCGGCTGCACGGTGTGCGGGCCGATCGGCAGGGGCGGGGCGACGGGCGAGACAGCGGGCGGGGCGGTCATGGACATCCACCCATTCTCACGTACCGAACCGGGTGCGGCGAAATTCATTAGTTAGGCGTACTATTCAAGGATGCCGGAGCTCAGCCCTCGCCGCCGACTGCTGGTCCTCGCGATCTGCTGCATGAGCCTGTTGATCGTGAGCCTCGACAACACCGTGCTCAATGTCGCCCTGCCCGCCCTGCAGCGCGACCTCGACGCGAGCACGTCGGGCCTGCAGTGGACGATCGACGCGTACACCCTCGTCCTCGCCTCGCTGCTGATGCTGGCCGGCTCCACGGCGGACCGGATCGGCCGCAAGCGCGTCTTCATGGCGGGCCTGGTCATCTTCACCATCGGCTCCGCGCTGTGCTCCCTCGCGCCGAACCTCGACGCTCTGATCGCGTTCCGGATGGTGCAGGCGGTGGGCGGTTCGATGCTCAACCCGGTCGCGATGTCGATCATCACCAACACCTTCACGGACCCTCGCGAGCGAGCGCGGGCGATCGGGGTGTGGGGTGGCGTGGTCGGCCTCTCCATGGCGGCGGGCCCGCTGGTCGGCGGGCTGCTGGTGGAGTCGGTCGGCTGGCGGTCGATCTTCTGGGTCAACCTGCCGGTGGGCCTGGCGGCACTCCTCCTCACCCTCCGCTACGTCCCCGAGTCGCGCGCCGCGCGGGCCCGCCGCCCCGATCCGGTCGGCCAGGTGCTGGTCATCGCGCTGTTCGGCGCACTGACGTACTCGATCATCGCGGCGCCGACGGCACCCGCGTCCGACACCCTGCTCCTCGGCAGCGTGGCCCTGGCCGCACTGATCGCCCTCCTGTTCTACGAGCCCCGCCGCGCAGAGCCCCTCATCGACCTGCGGTTCTTCCGTTCGGCGCCGTTCAGCGGGGCCACGGTGATCGCGGTCAGCGCGTTCGCGGCGCTGGGCGGGTTCCTGTTCCTGTCGACCCTGTACCTCCAGAACGTGCGGGGGCTCGACGCCCTGCACGCGGGGCTGTGGATGCTGCCGATGGCGACGCCGATGTTCCTGTGCGCACCCCTGTCGGGACGGCTGGTGGGTACCCGGGGGCCACGGCTGTCGTTGCTGATCGCCGGCACCGCGATGACCCTGAGCGCGGCCCTGTTCGCCCTCTTCGACGCCGAGACGTCCAACGCCACGCTGATCCTCGGGTACGCGATGTTCGGCATCGGCTTCGGGTTCGTCAACGCGCCGATCACCAACACGGCGGTCTCCGGAATGCCGCGCGCGCAGGCCGGGGTCGCGGCGGCCGTCGCGTCCACGAGCCGGCAGTTGGGGCAGACGCTCGGGGTGGCCGTGGTCGGTGCCGTGCTGGCGGCCGGGGTGTCGGTGTCGTCGTACCGGCAGACGTTCGTCGACGCCGCTGTGCCCGGCTGGTGGATCCTCACCGGGTGTGGGTTCATGGTCCTGATCGTGGGCGCGGTCACGAGCGGGCCGTGGGCTCGGCGTACTGCTGAACGCACGGCTGAGCGGCTGGAGTCGGTGGAGGTTCGCGACGCGTCCCGGGTCAGTGCGTAGGGCGGCGGCTAACGGCCGGTGAGGGCTGGTCGCGCAGTTCCCCGCGCCCCTGCGAGGGCGATTTCGTGCAGCCTCTCCAGTCGTTCCCTCGACTCCTCGTCCGCCGGCACGTACGTCACCATCCTCGGCCCCACCTCCGGACTCAGCCACAGGTCCGTGTGGTCGACGACCACCCGCCCCACATGACGGTTGAGGAACTCCTTGCGCTTGCTCCGGTGAGACACCACCTCGTGGCGGTCCCAGGCCTCGCAGAACTGCGGGGACTCCGCGCGCAGCCTCTTCAGCAGCATCTTCCAGACGGGCTCGGCCAGATGGCCGGCCATCGCGGCCCGGAAGCGGGCGGCCATGAGGCGTTGGACCTCCTCCAGGTGCACGATCGACGACTGCCACTCCTCGTGCGTGTACGACAGGATCAGGCAGTTGCGGTCCTCGGGCGGCACCGCCTCCAGGTCGCACAGCAGCAGACCGTAGGTGCGGTTGTGGGCGAGGATGTCGTAGCGGCTGTTCTGCAGACAGGCCGGGTACGGCTCCAGTTGCTCCAGGACGGCCCGCATCGCGGGCGTCACCGACGGGCAGGTCGTCGCCGGGGTCGGATCCACCGCCCCGGCCAGCTGGAAGAGGTGGGAACGCTCGCTGGGGTCGAGCATCAGCGTACGGGCGAGCGCGTCCAGGACCTGGACGGAGACCTGGATGTCCCGCGCCTGCTCCAGCCACGTGTACCAGGTGACACCCACGGCGGCGAGCTGGGCCACCTCCTCTCGGCGCAGGCCCGGGGTGCGGCGCCTGCGGCCGCGGGGCAGGCCGACCTGCTCGGGGGTGATGTGCTCGCGGCGGTGGCGCAGGAAGGCGGCGAGTTCGTGGCGCCGGATCGCCGACGCGGCGACGGGGCGGGGAGCTTCGGTCGCCGTTTCCTCGGCCATGGTCGTCATTCCTCCAGCCTGCCGCTCCCTGGATCCTGTTTCCAGGTGCTTCCGCTACCAGGATAAGGACACTCTGGTACCCGTCTCTGAGCGGGCGCAGGCTGTTGACCGTGACCGAAACCATCACTTCACGCAAGGCCCCGGCCATCGCGGCACCACCGTCGCTCGGCGGCCTCGGACTCTTCACGGTGCTGCTGGGCGCGGCACTTCCGCTCATCGACTTCTTCATCGTCAACGTGGCCCTGCCCACCATCGGCCACGACCTCGCGGCGAGCGAGGCCGTGCTCGAACTCGTCGTCGCGGGCTACGGGTTGGCGTACGCCGTGCTGCTCGTCCTCGGCGGGCGGCTCGGTGACCTGTTCGGCCGGCGGCGCCTCTTCCTGGGCGGCATGGCGGCGTTCGGGCTGACCTCGCTGGCGTGCGGGCTCGCGCCCAGCGCATGGACGCTCGTCGCGGCGCGGGTCGCGCAGGGCGCGGCGTCGGCGGCGATGCTGCCGCAAGTGCTGGCCACGATCCAGTCGGCCACGAGCGGTCAGCGCCGCGCGAAGGCCATGGGCCTGTACGGCGCGACGGCCGGTCTGTCGATGGTGGCCGGGCAGATCCTCGGCGGCGTGCTCGTCGCCGCGGACATTGCGGGCACCGGCTGGCGCTCGGTCTTCCTCGTCAACGTCCCCGTCGTCCTCGTCGGCCTCTTCCTGGCCTCCCGCGCGGTCCCGGAGACCCGTTCCCAGCGCCCCGAGCCGCTGGACGGACCCGGCACGGTCCTGCTCGCCGTCTCCCTCCTCGCGTTGCTGGCCCCGCTCACCGAGGGCCGGGCGGCGGGCTGGCCGCTGTGGACGTGGCTGTCGCTGGCGGCCTTCCCGTTCGCGGCGGGGGCGTTCTACGCGGTGGAGCGCAGGGCGGACCGGGCGGGGCGCACTCCGCTCGTACCACCGAGCCTGTTCGAGCTCACGTCCCTGCGGCGCGGGTTGATCATGATCGTGCCCTTCTCGATCGGCTTCAGCGGCTTCATGTTCGTGATCGCGGTGGCGTTGCAGCAGGGTGCGGGACTCGGCCCGGTCGCGGCGGGACTGGCGCTCGTGCCGATGGCGGTGGTGTTCTTCTTCGTCTCGCTGGCCGGTCCCCGGCTGGTCGCCCGCTACGGCACCCGTGTCGTGACCGCCGGTGCGGTGATCCAGGGGGTGGGCGTGGTGCTGATGGCGGTGGCCGCCTGGCGCTTCTGGCCGGACTTCGGCTTCGTCGAGCTGCTTCCGGGCGCGGCGACAGCCGGTGCCGGGCAGGCCCTCCAACTCCCGGTCATTTTCCGGATCGTCCTCTCCGAGGTGCCGGCCGCGCGGGCGGGCGTGGGCAGCGGGGTGATGATCACGACCCAGCAGTCGTCGCTGGCTCTGGGTGTGGCGACGCTGGGCACGCTCTTCCTCTCCCTGAGCTCGACGATCGGCATGGGCGACGCCCTGGTCACCACGCTCCTGGTCCAGTTGGCCGGAGTGGCGCTGACGGGCCTGCTCAGCCTGCGTCTGCCGCGCACGATCGGCTGACCCCGCGTTGAGATCATCCGGTGAGGGTGTGGCCACAGGTTGGTCAACTCGCCGGGGAAAAGTCCCTGTTGATGTTGGTCTTGCTGCACACTCCTTGCTGCGCACGGCTGCTCCCGGCCGGGCACGCGGACTCGATGTCCTCGGACGCTGGAGGCGTCATGCTGGAGATCAACACGAGCAAGGTGAGCCGCTGGGACCACCACGGACGCGAGCACGTCGTGCGAGTACAGCGCAAGGGCGCGCAACGCACGATCAGATGCGACACCTGCGGCTGGCGCAAGAACGCCCAGTTCCTGCCCTGGCTGAAGGCAGAGGAACACCTGGCGGAGGCCCACCAGGCAACGGTGGACCCGACGGATCCCCACCCGGACCGCTGACACCCACAACGCGTCCACACCCAGGTGCCGGGCCCCGTCGCCGGAAGCGCCCGGCCTCCGCGCCAAGCGGACGACCTCGACCCTCAGGCCGGCAAGCCCGCGGACGGCGACGCCGGCCCAGGCCGAACCCCAGCCACACCGCCGCCCCACCAGGCACGGCCCACCACCGCCGGCCCCGCACCCACACGCGAGACCGCACCCCGCATCAGCGCACCACAACCGGGCAGCGGACCCCCGACCGAGACAGCGCCCAGCCTCCACGCCACGCGGACAACCTCGCCCCCTCACCAGCGAGCCCACCAAGGGCAACGGCAGCCTCGACCAAGCCCCAGCCGCACCGCCGACACACACCCGCCCCCACGGGAGACGCCGCCGCTCAATCACGGCCCCGCACCCACACGCGAGACCGCACCCCGCATCAGCGCACCACGACCGGGCGGCGGACCCCCGACCGAGACAGCGCCCAGCCTCCACGCCACGCGGACAACCTCGCCCCCTCACCAGCGAGCCCACCAAGGGCAACGGCAGCCCCGACCAAGCCCCCGCCGCACCGCCGACACACACCCGCCCCCGCCGGAGGCACCCCGCTCAGCTCCGAGCCCGCAACCCCCGCATCAACAGGTCCACGACCGCCTCGAACTCCCTCTCCACCCCGGGCTGTTCCCACTCCCCCGCGAAGTGCGGGTCGTGGAAGCGGTCGGTCGCGCGGAAGAGGGCGAACGCCGTGGTGGCGGGGTCCTCGGTGGTGAAGGCGCCCGCTTCGGCGCCCGTGCGGACGATCTCGGTCAGCTGGCCGGTGAGTTCGGCGATGTGTTCGCCGACGACCGTTTCGACGGTCTCGGTGGTCAGCACCGAGTACGTGGCGAAGAGCTCCGGGTCGTCGAACGCCTTGCGGCGCTTGGCGGCGAACAGGGCCGCGAGCCACTCGCGCACCCGGGTCTCCGGATCGAGGTCCGGGGCGGCGACGATGGCCGCCAGGACCCCGGTCGTCCGGTCCAGCCACCTCTTCGTCACCGCCTCCCGCAGCGCCGCCTTCGTACGGAAGTGCCGGTAGACGCTGCCATGGCTGACGCCGAGGGCACGGGCCACGTCGACCACGGTGGCCTTGGCCGGGCCGTGGCGGCGCAGCACCTCCTCGGTGGCTTCGAGGATGCGCTCGGCGGTCAGGGTCGTGGGCGTCTGCGACATGCCCTAGACCGTACCCGGCCCAGGACCCGGCGCCGGGGCCACTACCTGCTGCCCAGGTGCGCCATCTGCGCGGCCGGGTAGCGGTCGCCCGCCGCCGCGTCCGCCGGCACCGCCTCCTCGATCGCCGTCAGGTCGGCCGCGTCCAGCGTGACGTCCAGCGCGCCCAGCGACTCGGCGAGCCGCTCCCGGGTGCGGGCGCCGACCAGCGGCACGATGTCGTCGCCGCGGGAGAGCACCCAGGCGATGGCGATCTGCGCGACGGAGACCCCCTTCCGCTCGGCGATCTTCCGCAGCGCCTCGACCAGGGTCAGGTTGTGCTGGAGGTTCTCGCCCTGGAAGCGGGGCGAGTAGGCGCGGAAGTCGTTCGCGGCGAGCTGCCGGTCCGGGGCGAAGTGGCCGGAGATCAGCCCGCGGGACAGCACGCCGTACGCGGTGACGGAGATCCCCAGCTCACGGGTGGTCGGCAGGACCGACTCCTCGATGCCGCGGGAGATCAGGGAGTACTCGATCTGCAGGTCGGCGATCGGCGCGGTCGCGGCGGCCCGGCGGATGGTGTCGGCGCCGACCTCGCTGAGGCCCACGTGCCGGACGTACCCCTTCTCGATCAGTTCCGCGATCGCGCCGACCGTCTCCTCGATCGGTACGTCGGGGTCGAGCCGGGCGATCCGGTACACGTCGATGTGGTCCACGCCGAGGCGCTGCAACGAGTACGCGGCGAAGTTCTTCACGGCGGCGGGGCGGCCGTCGTAGCCGACCCAGCCGCCGTCCGGGTCGCGCAGCGCGCCGAACTTCACGCTGACCTGGGCCTGTTCGCACAGCCCTGCGGGCGCGGCGCGCAGGGCCTCGCCGATCAGCATCTCGTTGTGGCCCATGCCGTAGAAGTCGCCGGTGTCGAGCAAGGTGACGCCGGCCTCCAGGGCGGCGTGCACGGTGGCGATCGACTCGGCGCGGTCCGCGTCGCCGTACAGCGCGGACATGCCCATGCAGCCGAGGCCGAGGGCGGAGACCTGGGGGCCGGTGGTTCCGAGGGAGCGGGTTCGCATCGTCATGCCTTCCACCATGCCTTAACAGCTGACAGATTTCAATATCTGTCAGTCCATACTTGTCAGCCCATACTTGTCAGCTCACGCTCGCCAGCCCCTACGTGCCGACTCATGCACCCAACGTGGTCCAGACCTATTGACGAAAGGTCTGGACCACGAGCACTGTCATGCCTACGACACCTCACCGCACCCCCACCGGGAGGCCCCGTATGCTCCGCCGCGCCCTGCGCCTGCTCGCCACCGCCCTGGCGACCGCCTGTCTGACCCAAGTCCCCGTCGCCACCCCCGCCGTCGCCGCCGACACCTGCGCCGTGAAGTCGAAGCCGTCCGGCAAGGTCCTCCAGGGCTACTGGGAGAACTGGGACGGCGCCGCCAACGGGGTCCACCCACCCTTCGGCTGGACCCCGATCACCGACTCCCGCATCGCGGCCCACGGCTACAACGTGATCAACGCGGCCTTCCCGGTGATCCGCTCCGACGGGACGGCGCTGTGGGAGGACGGCATGGACAGCGGGGTGAAGGTGGCGACCCCCGCCGAGATGTGCGCGGCGAAGGCGTCCGGCCAGACGATCCTGCTCTCGATCGGCGGCGCGACGGCCGGCATCGACCTCAGTTCGACGGCCGTGGCGGACCGTTTCGTCGCGACGATCGTCCCGATCCTGAAGAAGTACAACTTCGACGGCATCGACATAGACATCGAGACGGGCCTGGTCGGCAGCGGAAGCATCAGCCAACTCTCCACATCACAGGCCAACTTGATCCGCATCATCGACGGGGTCCTGGCCCGGATGCCGTCGAACTTCGGCCTCACCATGGCCCCCGAGACGGCGTACGTCACCGGGGGCAGCGTCACCTACGGCTCGATCTGGGGTGCCTATCTGCCGGTCATCAAGAAGTACGCCGACAACGGCCGCCTGTGGTGGTTGAACATGCAGTACTACAACGGCAGCATGTACGGCTGCTCCGGCGACTCCTACTCCGCCGGCACCGTCCAGGGCTTCACCGCCCAGACCGACTGCCTCAACCAGGGCCTGGTCATCCAGGGCACGACCATCAAGGTCCCGTACGACAAGCAGGTCCCGGGCCTGCCCGCCCAGTCCGGCGCGGGCGGCGGCTACATGTCCCCGTCCCTGGTCGCCCAGGCCTGGCGCCACTACGGCACGTCCCTCAAGGGCCTGATGACCTGGTCGCTCAACTGGGACGGCTCGAAGAACTGGACGT
This sequence comes from Streptomyces sp. NPDC107528, assembly GCF_055639295.1. Taxonomy (NCBI): domain Bacteria; kingdom Bacillati; phylum Actinomycetota; class Actinomycetes; order Kitasatosporales; family Streptomycetaceae; genus Streptomyces; species Streptomyces sp. NPDC107528. Next base: position 126,780 of record NZ_JBVKAV010000002.1, on the reverse strand, counting down.
TCGGCGACAACGTGAAGTCCTTGCAGGGCCGTTGAGGCTCACTTGGTCGTGAGGGCGAGCTTCGCCCCCAGCGCCACGAACGACCCCGCGAAGCTCCGCCGCAGCCACGTCATCACCCTCGGCCGGGAGGTGACGTGGCTGCGCACCGACGCGGCCAGGACGCCGTACGCCGCGAAGACCAGGAACGTCGCCAGCATGAACACCCCGCTCAGCGCCAGCATCCGCATCAGCGCGTGCGGCTCGTGCGGGCTCACGAACTGCGGCAGGAACGCGAAGAAGAAGATCGTCAGCTTCGGATTGAGGATGTTGATCAGCACGGCCCGGACGATCACCTGCCGCGCCGAGTCCGGGGTGGTGCCCTCCTCGACGGCGATCGCGTCCTTGTCCCGCACGGTCGCCCAGGCCATGTAGAGGAGATAGGCGACACCGGCGTACTTGAGGATCTGGAAGGCGGCAGCGCTGGCATTCAACAGCGCCGCCAGCCCGGTCACCGTGGCCAGCACGTGCGGCACGATCCCGAGGGTGCACCCGAGCGCGGCAACAACGCTGGCCCGCCGCCCACGGGACAGCCCGGCCGCCAGGGTGTAGACGACACCGGTCCCGGGCGTCGCAACGACAACAAGGGTGGTCAGCAAGAAGGCGATACTCATGCCCGCCACCTTCCGGCCCCGGGCACCCCGCCAACAGGTCCAATCGCCCACGCCCGAAGAGGACCAATCACCGGCGCCCCATAAACGCAGAGTTCCCCGCACCCACCCAAGGGGCGCGGGGAACTGCGCGGCCGGCCACGACGAACCCGCGGCGGCGAATCACACGAGCAAGGCAGACGCAGCCCCACTCAGCGATCTAGCAACCACCTAGCAACCGACGAGCCTCGCAGCGAGGTACCCCTCGATCTGGTCCAGCGACACGCGCTCCTGCTTCATCGAGTCCCGCTCACGCACGGTCACCGCATTGTCGTCCAGCGTGTCGAAGTCGACGGTCACGCAGAACGGCGTACCGATCTCGTCCTGGCGACGGTAGCGACGGCCGATCGCGCCGGCGTCGTCGAACTCGATGTTCCAGTTCTGCCGCAGCGCCTGCGCGAGACCCTTGGCCTTCGGGGACAGCTCCGGGTTGCGCGACAGCGGCAGCACCGCGACCTTCACCGGCGCCAGACGCGGGTCGAGCCGCAGCACCGTGCGCTTCTCCATCTTGCCCTTGGCGTTGGGCGCCTCGTCCTCGACGTACGCGTCGAGCAGGAACGCCAGCATCGCGCGGCCGACACCGGCCGCGGGCTCGATGACGTACGGCGTCCAGCGCTCGCCGGCCTCCTGGTCGAAGTAGGAGAGGTCCTGGCCGGAAGCCTTGGAGTGGGCGTTCAGGTCGTAGTCGGTGCGGTTGGCGACGCCCTCCAGTTCGCCCCACTCGCTGCCGCCGAAGGAGAAGCGGTACTCGATGTCGGCGGTGCGCTTGGAGTAGTGGGAGAGCTTCTCAGCCGGGTGCTCGTACCAGCGCATGTTCTCCTCGCGGAGACCGAGGCCCGTGTACCAGTTCCAGCGCTCCTGCATCCAGTACTCCTGCCACTTCTCGTCCTCGCCCGGCTTGACGAAGAACTCCATCTCCATCTGCTCGAACTCGCGGGTGCGGAAGATGAAGTTGCCGGGCGTGATCTCGTTGCGGAAGGACTTGCCCATCTGCGCGATGCCGAACGGCGGCTTGCGGCGCGAGGTGGTCTGCACCTGACCGAAGTTGGTGAAGATGCCCTGGGCGGTCTCGGGGCGCAGGTAGGCGATCGAGCCGGAGTCCTGGGTCGGGCCGAGGTGCGTCGACAGCAGACCCGAGAACTGCTTGGGCTCGGTGAACTGGCCCTTGTTGCCGCAGTTGGGGCAGTTGATGTCGGCGAGGCCGTTCTCCGGGGCGCGGCCCTTCTTCTCCTCGTACGACTCCTCCAAGTGGTCCGCGCGGAACCGCTTGTGGCAGGAGGTGCACTCGGTGAGCGGGTCCGTGAAGGTGGCGACGTGGCCGGAGGCGACCCAGACCTCGGGGGCCAGGATCACGGACGAGTCGATACCGACCACGTCCTCGCGCGACGTCACCATGTAGCGCCACCACTGGCGCTTGAGGTTCTCCTTGAGCTCGACACCCAGCGGCCCGTAATCCCATGCGGCACGCTGACCGCCGTAGATCTCACTGCAGGGAAATACGAAGCCACGGCGCTTGCTCAGGCTGACGATGGTGTCGATCTTGTCGGCGGCCACGGTGCTCTCTTCATTACGACGACGGGCGACGAAGCGAGGCGCTTCACAGCGAATGCTTCAGGGTACCGGCGGGTCCTCCCCCTCAACCAAATCGGTAGCCCTCTGTGGACAGCCCCTCACGCTTGTTGACAATCGTTTCCACCTTTGCTGAAAATGACTGTCATGAACGTACGACGACATCACATATCCGGGCTTGCCCTGGCGGCCGTCACCGCTCTCGGTATCGGCACGCTCTCCGCCTGCTCCTCGGACAGCGCGGCCGCGGGCAACACGGACAAGTTCGACGTCGTCGCGTCGTTCTACCCCATGGCCTTCCTCGCCGAGCAGATCGGCGGCAGCCATGCGAACGTCTCCAGTCTGACCGAACCCGGCCAGGAGCCGCACGACCTGGAGATCAGCGCCCGGCAGCGGGCCCAGCTGGAGGACTCCGACGCGGCGCTCTACCTCAAGGGTCTCCAGCCGTCCGTCGACGAGACCATCGAGCAGTCGGGCCTCAAGACCAAGATCGACGCTGCCACGCTCACCAAGCTGGAGGACCACGGCGACGTCGAGCACGAGCACGCGGGCGAGCACTCCGAGGAGGAGCACTCCGAGGAGGAGGGCCACGCCCTCGACCCGCACGTCTGGCTCGACCCGGTGAAGTACGCCGAGATCGCCAAGGGCGTCGGCGCGGCCTTCGAGAAGGCCGACCCGGACCACGCGGCCGACTACAAGAAGAACACCGACGCGCTGGTCAAGAAGCTCGACGACCTCAACACCCAGGTCGCGGACGGGCTCAAGAACACCGAGACCAAGGTCTTCTTCACCAACCACGCCTCCTTCGGCTACTTCGCGGAGCGCTACGGCCTGACCCAGGAGGCCATCTCCGGCGTCGACCCGGACAGCGAGCCCAGCCCGGCCCGGATCAAGGAGCTCCAGACGGAAGCCAAGGCCGACGGCGTGACCACCGTGTTCTACGAGACACTGGTGTCCGACAAGACCGCGAAGACCCTCGCCGACGACGCGGGCCTCAAGACGGACGTTCTCGATCCGCTGGAAGGCATCACCGACAAGTCCAAGGGCGACGACTACTTCCAGGTCATGGAGGCCAACCTCAAGGCGCTGCAGACCGCGCTGGGGGCCAAGTGACCAACCTACGGAGGACGGCATGACCGAGCCCGTCATTTCGCTGCGCGGCATCCGCGCCGAGCTGGGCTCGCGCCCCGTGCTGCGCGGCATCGACCTCACCGTGGGCCGCGGTGAGGTCGTCGCCCTGCTCGGGGCCAACGGCTCGGGCAAGTCGACCGCCGTGCGCAGCATCATCGGCCAGGTGCCGGTCAGCGCCGGCGAGATCGAGCTGTTCGGCACCCCGCGGGCCCGGTTCCGCGACTGGGCGCGGGTGGGTTACGTCCCGCAGCGCACGACGGCCGCGGGTGGCGTGCCCGCCACGGTCGGCGAGGTCGTCTCCTCGGGCCGCCTGTCGCGCACCCGCTTCGGCATCTTCCGCAAGGCCGACCACGCCGCCGTACGCCGCGCCCTGGACCTCGTCGGCATGACGGACCGGGCGAAGGACTCGGTGGGCGCCCTGTCCGGCGGCCAGCACCAGCGGGTGCTGATCGCCCGCGCCCTGGCCTCCGCGCCCGAACTGCTGATTATGGACGAGCCGATGGCGGGCGTGGACCTGGCCAGCCAGGAGGTGCTCGCGCAGACGCTCAGGGAGCAGGTCGCCGCCGGCTCGACGGTCCTGCTGGTCCTGCACGAACTCGGCCCGCTGGAGCCCCTGATCGACCGGGCGGTGGTCCTGCGCGACGGCTGCGTGACGCACGACGGCCCGCCTCCGAAGGCCGTCGGCCAGCACGCGCTGCCCGGCCACGACCACGTACACCCGCACGCGGCTCACGACGCCGAACCGATCCGGACGGGGCTGCTGAGCTGATGGAATTCCTGAACTACGACTTCATGCAGCGGGCGCTGCTCGCCGCCGTCCTGGTCGGCATCACCGCGCCCGCCGTCGGGATCTACCTCGTCCAGCGCCGCCAGGCCCTGATGGGCGACGGAATCGGCCACGTGGCGATGACGGGCGTCGGCCTCGGCTTCCTGCTCTCCTGGTCGCCGGTGTGGATGGCGACGCTGGTCTCCGTCCTCGGCGCGGTGCTGATGGAGCTGATCCGCTGGTACGGCAAGACCCGCGGCGACATCGCCCTCGCCATGCTCTTCTACGGGGGCATGGCCGGCGGCGTGATGCTCATCAACCTCGCGCCGGGCGGCTCGAACGCCAACCTGACCTCGTACCTCTTCGGCTCCCTGTCCACGGTGAGCGAGTCGGACGTGACGGCGATCATCCTGCTCGCCGCGTTCGTGGTGCTGGTCACCCTCGGCCTGCGCCGCCAGTTGTTCGCGGTGAGCCAGGACGAGGAGTTCGCACGGGTCACGGGCCTTCCGGTGCGCGCCCTCAACCTGCTGACGGCGATCACCGCGGCGGTGACGGTGACGGTCGCGATGCGTGTGGTCGGGCTGCTGCTGGTGAGCGCGCTAATGGTGGTGCCGGTGGCGGCGGCCCAGCAGCTCACCCGGAGCTTCGCGGCGACGTTCGCGATCGCCGTCGCGATCGGGGTCACGGTGACGATCGGCGGCACGGTCACGTCGTACTACCAGGACGTCCCGCCCGGCGCGACGATCGTGCTGCTGACCATCGGCGCGTTCATCGCGCTGACCGCCCTGGCGACCCCGCTGGCCCGCCGCAGGGCCCGTGCGCTGGCCGCGGCGCAACCCGCCGGCGATCCGGCGGAGTGCACGATTCCGGCCAGCCGGGATGCCACCGGCAAGGTCGGCGTCTGACTGCCGACTGTCCGGGCTGGCACAATGGCCCGGCAAGTGCAGACGTGAGGAGGCAACCGGTGACGACCGCTGGACCGCCCGTAAAGGGCCGCGCGACTCGGCAGCGGGCCGCCGTGGCGGCGGCCCTCGACGAGGTCGACGAGTTCCGCAGCGCCCAGGATCTCCACGACATGCTGAAGCACAAGGGCGACTCGGTCGGGCTCACCACGGTCTACCGCACCCTGCAGTCCCTCGCCGACGCCGGCGAGGTCGATGTCCTGCGCACCTCCGACGGCGAGTCGGTCTACCGCCGCTGCTCTACCGGCGAACACCACCACCACCTCGTCTGCCGCGTCTGCGGCAAGGCCGTCGAGGTCGAGGGCCCCGCGGTGGAGAAGTGGGCGGACGCCATCGCCGCCGAGCACGGCTTCGTGAACGTGGCGCACACGGTGGAGATCTTCGGCACGTGTGCGGAGTGCGCGGCCGCTCAGTAAGTCGGCCCAGCCTGCGGGCAGTCGTGCCGCTGGGCGCGGCACGGGTGGGCGCAGGCGGCACCCCCGCAAGCGCGGGTGAGCGACACGCCCCCACCCGCGCCGACGCCGGGCGTACGGTCAGCCGTCTGCCGGCTCCGACCGCCCCTCCATCGCCAGCAGTTCCTCGTTCGGGATCGCCCCGCCGAACCGCCGGTCGCGCGATGCGAACTCCACGCAGGCGCGCCACAGGTCACGCCGGTCGAAGTCCGGCCACAGGACGTCCTGGAAGACCATCTCGGCGTAAGCGCTCTGCCAGAGAAGGTAGTTGGATGTGCGCTGCTCGCCGCTGGGGCGCAGGAACAGGTCCACGTCGGGCATGTCCGGGTAGTAGAGGTACTTCGCGAAGGTCTTCTCGGTGACCTTGGACGGGTCCAGCCGCCCGGCCCGTACGTCCTCGGCGAGGGCCTGCGCGGCGTCCGCGATCTCGGCCCGGCCGCCGTAGTTCATGCAGAAGTACAGGGTCAGCTTGTCGTTGTCCTTGGTCTGCTCCTGGGAGATCTCCAGCTCCTTGGCGACCGACTTCCACAGCTTGGGCATCCGGCCGACCCACCGCACCCGGATGCCCAGCTCGTCGAGCTGGTCGCGGGTCTTGCGGATGAAGTCGCGGTTGAAGTTCATGAGGAAGCGCACCTCGTCCGGCGACCGCTTCCAGTTCTCGGTGGAGAAGGCATACAGGGAGATCGCGCCGACGCCGATCTCGATCGCGCCTTGGAGGACGTCGAGCACCCGCTCGGCACCGACCTTGTGGCCCTCGGTGCGCGGCAGCCCGCGCTCCTTCGCCCAGCGGCCGTTCCCGTCCATGACGATCGCCACATGGTTGGCGACCAGTTCGCCGGGGAGCTTCGGCGCGCGGGCACCGGACGGATGCGGCTCCGGCTTCTTGTACTCGCGGCGCCGGCGCCCCAGGAACCCACTCACAACCATGTGCTTTCCGTCTCCCTCTACTTTTCCACGTACCGAAGCGAGCGCAGCCCGCGCTCCAGGTGCCAGTGCAGATAGGCGGACACGATCCCGCTGCCCTCCCGGACGTACCGCGGCTCGCAGGCGTCCGCCGACTCCCAGTCTCCCGTAAGCAGCGCGGCGAGCAGTTCGAGCGTCTGCGGCGACGGTACGACGCTACCGGGCACCCGGCAGTCGACACAGACCGAGCCCCCGGAGCCCACGGAGAAGAAACGGTTCGGACCGGGCATACCGCACTTCGCGCAGTCGCTGAAGCTGGGGGCGTAGCCGTTGACGGCGAGCGACCGCAGCAGGAAGGCGTCGAGAACGAGGTTCGGGGCGTGCTCGCCACGGGAGAGGGTGCGCAGGGCCCCGACGAGCAGCAGGTACTGCTGTACGGCCGGCTCGCCCTCATGATCGGTGAACCGCTCCGCGGTCTCCAGCATGGCCGTCCCGGCGGTGTAGCGCGCGTAGTCGCTGACGATCCCGCCGCCGTACGGAGCGATGGTCTCGCTCTGCGTGCACAGCGGCAGCCCGCGCCCGATGAGTTCGCTCCCCCGCGCGAAGAACTGCACGTCGACGTGGGAGAAGGGTTCGAGGCGGGCCCCGAACTTGGACTTCGTCCGCCGCACACCCCGGGCCACGGCCCGCACCCGCCCGTGTCCACGGGTGAGCAGGGTGATGATCCGGTCGGCCTCGCCGAGTTTCTGTGTCCGCAGGACGATGCCGTCATCCCGGAAAAGACTCATTCCGCACCCCCGCGGGCTTTCGGCCGGGGGCCCGGGGGTTGTCCCCCGGGGCAGCACAGCATGATCCGGTCCGCTTCGCCCAGCTTCTGGGTGCGCAGGACGACGCCGTCATCCCGGAAGAGGCTCATCGCGGGCCTCCGTGGACTTCCGGCCGGGGGAACAGACTCATGGGGTCATTCTCTCGTACGCCCGGAGTCAGCGGGGGCGGTCCGGGTGGCTGATGGTGCCCCAGGGGGCGAGGTTCCAAGGGCTGGAACGATTCGCCGGGTCCAGCAGCGACCGCAGATGCACGTCGGCGGTGGCTTGCGGAGCCGGGAGGTCGGAGGCGGATTCCGCCCTTCCCCGCAGCCCGTCCCGCCAGACCTGCCGGCCGAGCAGATAGTGAGCGGCGTACTCCTGCCAGGAGCCGTACGTCCCCACCACCGCCGGCACGATGTTCTTCAGCGCGGTCCAGGCGTCCGGCTCGTCGATCAGCCCGCAGCCGAAGCCACGGCGGGTGATGTCGACGTACAGCGCGGCGTCCCAGGCGAGCGGCGCGACACCGGTGACCTGCAGCGCCCGCGCCCGGTACCCGGTGCGGGACAGGTCGTCGAGCCGGTCGACCAGCTCCTCGCGCGAGGTGATCTCCCACTGTTCGGCCAGCCAGCGCCGGGCACTGTCGTCGTCGATCCGCGTGTACGGGTAAAGAGTGTTCCGCGAGGCGCCGCTGTCCCGGCTCACCGGCGCGCTCAGCGACACCATCCACAGCTGGTGCGTGGTGAGCGGCACGGGATAGCGCCGGGACGTCTTCGGCCCCCGGCTCCTCCATCTCTTCCACAAGCCCATGCCGCCGCACTTTACGGGCCCGCCCTTACGTCAAGGAACCTCACCCCGGCTGCGTGCGTTGGCGTACGCCGTCGCCGCGCGCAGCCGCTCGGCGGGGGTGGCCGTGCGTACGGCGCCCGGCTCTGCGTCCCACTCCTTCCCGCCCCCGTACGGTCTCAGCTGAACGTACGGCCCCTCATGTCCCATCACGACGCCGATCCTCCCCTTTCGTGTGTCCACGACGTACGACCCGATCGGTGGCTTCACCGCAACACCGCCGCGAGGCGCCGCGCGGTCTCGACCGAACACCGGCCCAATTCGACGAGCGGGCAAGGGGCTTCACGCGCAAGACTCGCCGGATCGATCCGGAGTGTCGGAAGCGTAATTCCTGCCTTCTCCAGCACCGCCCGCAATTCCTTCACTGCTTCCTCCGCTTCTTCGACGCAGTGCGCCGAGTGTCGTGCCGACACCTTGCTCCCCTCCTATTTGGGTTTCACGCATTTCACATCCATGGTGACCTGCGACGCCTACACTCGGCAGGAGTCTGTGCCCTACAAGTGCGGGGCAGTACAAGGGGGTTGGCCATGGCCAACGGTTCGCGGCAGGCGGCCTGGGAGTTCTTCGGTGCGGAGTTGAAACGGCGGAGGGAGGACGCCGGGCTCACCCAGGTGGAGTTAGGGGCTCGGGTATTCGTCTCCGGCGGATACATCGGCCAATTCGAACAGGCCATTCGGAAGCCGCAGAGGGATGTCGCGCAGCGGATTGATGAGGCGCTGCAAACCGACGGTATTTTCGAGCGCCTTTGGCGAAAGCTCATCAAGGAGCAGCCGTATACGGAGTACTTCGCGCATGTGGTGGAGCTGGAACGGCTGGCGACGGAGATCTGCGAGTACGCGCCGATGGTAGTGCCCGGGCTCCTTCAGGCGCCGGAGTACGCGCGGGGGGTGTTCCTGGCGAACAATCCGTTCGCTACCGACGAGTACATCGAGGAGTTGGTCAGAGGCCGCATGGATCGGGCTCGGATCCTCAAGGACGCTACAAGGCCCGTGTATTGGGCGGTTCTCCACGAGACATGCCTTCGCGTCCCGGTCGGCAGCCGGGAGATCATGGCCCGCCAGCTAGACCGGATCGTGGCGCAGGTGCGGGAGCGCACGGCGCTGGTTCAGGTGCTGCCGTTCGCGGCTGGGGCACACGCGCAGATGGGCAAGTTGATGAAGCTCATGGACTTCGAGGACGCCCCGCCAACTGTCTATACAGAAGGCGTGTTTTCGGGGACTTTGCTGGACGATCCGGCCGTGGTGAAGCGAACCCAGGCGCATTACGATCTCCTCAGGGCCACCGCACTGTCGCGGGAGGACTCCCTGGCCCTGATCGAGTCAGCAGCGGAGGACTACAGACGATGCGAGCGTACGACCTGAGCAACGCCCGGTGGCGCAAGAGCACCTACAGCGGCGGCGCTGGCGGGGAGGACTGCGTCGAGGTCGCGTACGACTTCCCAGGCGCCGCCCGCTGGCGCAAGAGCAGCTACAGCGACGGCAACGGCGGCAACTGCGTCGAGGTCGCCGACGGAGTCCCCGGTGTCATCCCCGTCCGAGACACCAAACTCGCCTCGGACAGCCCCGTACTCCTCATCCCCGCGCACGCCTGGCGCGGGTTCCTCACGTCTCTGCGGTGACCCGCGGAGCCGTCTGCTGACGCTCCGCCTCAGCCCACAGCTCGGTGAACTGGGTGACGTGGTCCTCGATATGGTCCGGCTCGGCGTTCAGCAACGTGCTGTCCGGGTTGTTCTCCTGGTCCGGCTTGGTCTCGTGGCAGAGTTCGCCGTCGAAGACGATGAAGTCGCTCACCCTGGGGTTGGACTGCATCAGCGACCGCACCGCGATACGCGCATCGATACCTCGCCTGCGATGGCCGTCGCACAGCGCTCTGAGTTCCGGCGTGACCTCGTCCTCGGTCCGCACGATGAACAGCCGCCGGATCTCCACGCCCCGCCGCTTGATCGCCTTCTCCTGCGCGGCGAGATACCGCTCGGCGGGCCCGCTGCTCCAGAACTCCCGGTCCACCGAGGTGCTGGTGGCGTCGAGGGTCATCTTGACGCAGTCGGTGATGTCGATCAGCCACTCGTGGTTCTCGCCGGGGCAGTCCGCGCTGCCGCTGCCGAGGCCTTCCATCATCTTGGCGAGCCGGCCCAGTTCCTTCTCGGCGAAGGCCTGCATGATGTCGCCGCCCTGCTCACGGACCTTGGTGTAGCCGAGGACCAGCCGGGTCACCTCGTCGGAGCGCAGCACCGAACCGTCGACCTGGCTGAACAGCGTCGTGGCGGCGAGGATCTCGTTGAAGCGCCGGTCGACCTTCTCGAACCGCTCCCCGAAGTCGATCAGGTACTGCACGATCAGGGCCGCGCTGCCGATGACGATGGACGCCACCCACTGCCAGATGTTCCCGTCGTCCTCACTGAGGATGCTGGTCAGCAGGAAGGCCCCGGCCGCCGCCCCGGCGGTGATCAGGATCCGCCAGAACATCTTGGGCATGCGCGGTTCCTGGCGCGGTACCACTTGCCCGTTGCCACCTGCTCCTAACGATGACGCTCCGCCCATTTCTCTCCCCCGTCGTTATCTGGTTCCGGTACCGCCCCTCAGCGCGTGCTGAGCGCCTGGTGGGGCACCGCCACGGCCTGGAGGGCCAGTCGATCTCTGATGCGCCGGCTCAGGTTCTCCCACTGACGGGAGAACCCCGGTTTCTCTTCGAGCACGTCCCACAGGTGACCCAGCGCGGGGTCCACGTGTGCGCGCGGCATCCACAGATGCAGCAGATGAACCACGACCGGATGCAGCGCCTCGACCACCGAGGGTCCGTCTATGGCGCCGATCCGGTTGTTGTCCAGCATGTGCTGAACGGTCGTCAAAAGCCAGTCGTGCAGGGCGAGATCCTCGCACAGACCGGCCGCGGCGGAGGCCGGGACGTCCTCCGGAAGCAGTAGCTCCACGGTCCGCAGCCCGCCCTCGGCGACGGTGAAGTTCGCCAGGGACGGCCGCTCACCGGCCGGGATCCGCCGCGCGACCCAACGCAGCCGCGTCGGGCTGGACTTGAAGGGCACCCGGCGGTCCAGCAGCGCGTGGCGGCGGAGCTGGGCGAGCAGGCCCTCGGAGATCATCCCGAGGTCGAGTTCGCCACGCCCTGCGCCCCGCAACACGCCTTCCGCTGTGGCCTGTTGGGGCAGCTTGCCGAACGGCTCGACCAGGCCGGGTCGTACGAGGTACTGCCCCCAGGGGCGCCGTGTGTCGGGGCCGGCGGCCGGGAGGCTGAAGTACGCGGTCGACTGGAGCAGCCGGCCCTCGGTCAGCGCCGCGCGGGCGGCCACCGTACCGACGCCCCGGACCTTGCTGCCGTTGGCGGCGGGCAGCCGGCAGTCCACGCCGGTCAGGACCTCGGGCGACAGGACGTACATGCTGGGCCGTTCCGAGACCCGGACGTGGACGTCGGCGCGCAGCCTGAGCAGCTGGGCGGCGGCCCGGGCGTCGAGCGCCTGGAACGACGGCAGCAGACAGGTGCGCACCTCACCGCAGGCGAGGACCGAACGCGCCGGCTGTCCGGTGGCCGCCGTCATCTCAGGTCTCCTCGGGCCGGGAGGAGTCGCCGGGCTCCTCGTAGAAGACGTACGTGGCACGCTGTGCGACCGCCGGCGGGACCGCCATCCCCTCGTCGGCGGACCGCTTGGCGACCTGCTGGAGCGCGCCCGCGTCGACGTCCGTCTGGTCGAGGATGAGCCGCACGGCGTCCTCGACGGCGAGGAAGCGGTTCGGCATGAGGGTGCAGGTGCGGTAGGCGCTGAAGGCCGCCTTGGTGTCGGTGAGCCTGACCAGCGGCGGCAGCCGGTCCCAGTCGTGCGGGAAGTCCTCGCCCTGCCAGTCCTTGGCCTCCAGCACGGGCTCACCGAGGTGCCGTAAGAGCCCCAGCCGGGCCAGTTGCCACACGGCGGCCAGGAAAGGGCAGGACCACAGCCGCTTGCCGTCCTTCTCGGACCACAGCTCGACGTCCATGAAGACGGAGTGGTTGCGGGCGGCGGTCTCCTGGGGCGGCTCCCAGCCCTTGACCGCGCCCAGGGCGCTGCGGGACGTCGAGGGGGTGCGCTGGCCGTTGGCGAGCCAGCCGGTCTGGCTGACGGGCGGGCGGGAGCCGTAGCTGCCGGGTGGCGGCGACTCGACGAGGCGGTGCATGACGGACTCGGCGAGCTCGATCCGGTCGGCGACCGCGCAGGCCGACTCGCGGGCGAGGTAGTCGATGACGAGGCCGGCCCTCTCGGCCTCCTTCAGCACCATCGGGATCAGCTCGGCCGGGGTGGAGAAGCGGGTGAAGTAGTCGTCGACCAGGAAGCAGGTGCTGATGCGGGGCCGCTTGCTGCGGCGGGCGGCCGAGGCGCGCACCGCGTCCGCCCACACCCGTACCTCCGCGAAGTGCTCGCCCAGCCGCTTGGGGCCCGCCTCGAAGTCCTCCATGTAGAGGTGGCCCAGCTCCAGGGAGAGGTGGGACAGCGGCACGGACTGGGTGCGCAGCTCGGCGGTGGTCTCCTGGAACACGGCTTCGCTCACGCCTGCTCCCAGTACTTGTCGTCGGTCAGACGGCCGGCGAGCCGGCTCAGTGCCTGCCAGGTCTCCTGGTTGGCGATCTGGCTGTCGAGCACGTCCTCGTCGGTGATGAGCTGCTCACGCCATTGCAGCACCGGTTCGAGCGGCACCGAGCCGAGGACCTGGCTGTAGCCGATGCCGTGCGTGGAGGCGAGCTGCTTGAGGTCGCCGTCGGTCTTGCGCATCCACGCCGACTGCGTGGGCGAGACCTGCGACCACAGCGGCGATTCCGGGTCGGGTACGGCCGCCCGTACGAAGCGGATCGCGTTGCGGAGCGTCTCCTCGTCGTGGCCCCGGTCGGCGCCGCCCGCGACGATGCCGCGCTTGCCGAAGACGAGGCTCGCGGCGGCCTCGACATGCTGGCGGGTCCAGCGGTGGAAGACCAGCCAGCGGGCCGTGACCTCGCTCATCTCGGGCTGTGCGGTGGCCTCAAGGACCATGTCGACGGCGTAGGAGCGGCCGGCGCTGAGGTCGACGACGACCAGGTCGAACTCGTAGTACAGGTTCATCAGCAGGTCGACGCAGCGGCGCAGGTTGTCGTCGCTGGTCGCGAACTCGCCGCCGCTGACGTCGCCTGGCATCAGGACGAGCCGGCCGCAGCCGGGGGGCGGGAAGCGCAGCACCTGGTGCTCGGTCTCGGCCCAGACGTCGATCCGGGCCGGTTCGCTGACCTCTCCTATCAGGTAGGCGTGCAGACCGCGGTCCTCGGTGGCCTGGCGGGCGTCGCCCACGTCGAAGACGGCCGCCGCGGTCGGGGAGCCGAAGTCGAAGTCCAGATAGCAGACGTCGTCCCCGGCCATCGCGCGGTGATAGGCGAGGTTGGCGCTCGTGACGGAGCGCCCGGTGCCTCCTTTGTCGGAGGCTGCGAAGATCAGCACCGTGTCACACTCCCCGGTCCGCGGCTTCGCGGGCCCGGGCGAGCGAGTCGAGCTGTCCCAACACGTCGAGCGTCAACGCGTAGGCCGTACCCGGCTGTTCGTCCACGAGGCTGCGGGCTCGGCGCAACTTGACCTCGATGTTCCGCAGTTCCATTCCGTGCCGGCCGGAGTCCGTGGGCGCGGGTTCCATCTGTTCGTTGCCGAGCAGATGGGCGGACTCGCTGAGCAACGCCCTTGCCAGCTCGGTCAGTTCGAGGCTGCGGATCGGTGGCTGCCGGTACATGTCGTGGGCCTGGACCATCACCTCGGTGACCCGTTCGGTGATGCTCCATGACACCGGCACGCGCCGCTTCTGGATCTCCGCCTGGGGATACGCGGCGTGGACGTTGTCCCAGAGGCCGACGCCCTCGCCGTCGCGGATGCGGCGCGACCACATGTGGTCGAAGATGTCCTCGGCCAGCCTGAGCAGCCGGTCGTGCGAGGCGAGGCTGCGCGACAGCGTGCACAGCTGGACGGTCCGCTTCAGCAGCTGCGCCGAGAAGTCGGTCATCGACCAGGTCATGGGCGGCCCGATCCGCTCGCTGCCCTGCAGCGGCAGGGCGACGCCCAGGTTGTGCAGTTCCTCGACCATGGGGTCGTCGCGCGTCATCCGGCTGGTGATACGGCCGCGCTCGGCGAGGCGCTCCATGATGCCGACGGTGCGGGTCAGGTCGTCGTCGGTGGCCCGGCGCCGCATCAGGTCGTGCACGAGGATGGCGGCGACGGACAGGGAGAAGTACTCGGACTCCAGCTTCTGTCCCGTCGTACGCCAGGGAATGTCCTCCAGGGGCCAGCGGTCGTCGTCGAAGCGGGCGATGCGGGACCAGTACTGCTGGGTCAGCTCCCATCGCAGCCGCAGCGCCTCGGCGAGCTTCTGCTGCTCGGTGTTGAGCAGGCCGAGGGTGAGGGTGCGGTCGGAGAACAGGTCCTGGATGCCGTCGAGGGCGACCACGGTGAAGTACAGGTACGGCACCGCGTTGGCGACGCCCTCGGGCTGCGGCCCGATGGGTTCGTCGGTCTCGACCTCGGGAGCGTCCTTCACCATGCTCCACGCCCAGCCGCACTCGAAGAGCTGGTTCTCGTCCTTGAGGCCTTCCTGGACGTCGATGCCGAGGAACACGCTCTCGTTGATCGCCGCGCGCAGCGAACGGAAACGATTCTGGAACTTGCTGAGCACCTGCCGCTGCGACAGCCGTCCCTGGCCGAGGAGTTCGCAGAGCGTACGGCCCTGGGAGGCGTCGACGTCGAAGACGTTGACGGTGAAGGAGCGCAGCAGGCTCACCATGGCGGCGGTGAGCCGGTTGCTGGTGGCCAGGCGCAGCTCGGCGATGGTCTCCTTGACGTCACTGCGCCGGGTCCTGGTCTCGTAGATCTTGAGGAAGCCCAGCGTGGCGAGGCACAGGGTGATCGACATGGAGAACGAGTCGACGACGCCGAGTTGGCGCTGTTCCTCGGTGACTTCCCTGGCCTTGTCGGCGGAGCCGAAGTAGTAGCCCCCGGCGAAGGTGGGCCTCTTGTCCTCGCCGGTGTGCGCCCGCATGAAGTCGGCCATGGCGGTGACGAGGTTGGCCGGGACCTCCAGCCGTCCGCCGGCCCGCTTCAGGACCTGCTGGACGTCCTCCTGTGTGGTGTCCGGGTCGTCCAGCCGGAAGGCGGGGATCTCGGTGGCCGGGTACAACAGGCAGAGCAGCCGCTCGGCGTCGGCCACGCTGCTCTCGTTGCCCCACTCGCCCCACTCCCACTCTCCCCCGTCGAAAGAGTGGCGGGCTACCGCCTGCCAGATGTCCAGCAGATGCTGGCGTGGCTTGATCTGCATTCCCTGCCCCTCACACAGACCGCACTGCCATCACTAGAGGAATATCGCTGTGCTGTTGTGAAGCTCCACCGATCAGCCGATCGGAATGAGCGCGTCCGAATTTCGCCAGCCGTAGGCGACGATCATTCCCGAATATCCGTCGCGCACCTCGGCCGCGGATTCGAGTCGCTGAACCTTGAAGTCGCCCGCGAATGCCTCAAGGCTCGCGCGCACCTCGGATTCTCCCACGTCACAGGCCGGGAAGAAATGCTCACCGGCGTGATAGCCCCTGGAATGTTCCATGAAGGCGGCCGCGAAGGGGGCGCCGGGGGCGAGGGCCCGCATGAAACGCTCGACGCCGAGCGAGAACTCCTGGTGGGACGTGGTCATCGACTCGGCGACGAAGAACATGGTCCCCATGGACCACCGGCGCTCGTACCGCGCCAGGTCGAAGAGGTCGCCCTGCTCCACGGAGACGACCTTGCGGAATCTCTCACGCGGGTCCGCACCAAGGGAGTTGTACGCCTCGTGCTCGCACAGGGCCTCCCAGAACTGGTCCCAGTTCCGGTCGTAGGACTCGGCCTGGCGGGAGAGGTACCGGACGTTGGACGGCGAGCGCTCGAAGAGAGTGATCTCCTCGCACCACGGCATCATGGCGAGTGCGGGATAGAGATTGGCGCCGGCGCCTACGTCGATTCCGGAAACCGGGCCGAAGCCCTGCTTCCGGAAATGATCGCCGAAATGATCCCGGATCATGTGCAGGATCTCCGCGTCCTCTGCCTGTAAGTCGCGGTAGTTGTGATCAACGTAGGCGATCGGGTCGAACGCCGCCCAGCGCACATCTTTGTTCTTCAACTGGACGTCCCCCGACGATCTCTGGGTCATTCACTCACGGTACCAAAAGAAGGCGCACTGGGAGCGCGTCGAGGCATAAGCATCACGCACTCTTGAACCACGGGATTGCCCTGCTCAAGATGGGCGGATCTCGAACCGAGCACCTGAAACGGCAGGCAACGGGTGCTCACCCGCATGAGTGACGCCAATCCATCACATAGGGGGCAGTCGATGGCCATGCCGGAGGAACGTTTCCCTGTTCTGGGCCGCCGCTCCGACCAGGCGCTCTTCGCCGGCAGCAGCGATCGGCCACTGACGACACGAGGGGTCACCGAGGCGGACCTGCCCGAGCTCCTGCGGGTGGACCGGGAGGTGTTCCCCGAGGAGCCGTACCCCTACTTCGTACTGCGCCAGCACTTCGACGTCCACGGCGACCGCATCCTCGTCCTCGACGACGGGGACTGTCTGCACGGCTACGTCCTCTTCGTCACCACCTTCGACGGCTATGTGTGCTGGGTCCTGAGCCTGGCCGTCAGCGCCGACCAGCGCGGCCGGGGGCTGGGCAAACGGCTGATGCTGGAGGTGCTGCGGCAGTTGCGCCGGGAGCGGGTGCACGAGGTGCGGCTGACCGTGGAGCCGGCGAACGCGGCGGCGATCATGCTGTACCGGACCCTGGGGTTCGCGGCCGAGGGCGGGGTGCGCAGGGACTATCTGGGGCCCGGGGAGGACCGGCTCATCATGGTGCTGGGGCTGGCCCAGGGCCTGTTGTGAAAGTGGCGTCGTCGCCCGAAGGGCGGCCGCGCGGCGTCCGGTGCGTGCTCTCGGCGTGCCGCCCGGAAGTCCTCGTACTGGGCGTACTCGGGCTTTCGGGCGGTGCGGGGAGAGCGCGTGCCGGGCGTCGCGCGGCAGGCGCCACTTTCGCAACAGGCCCTGGTGGTCGTATGGGGGTAAACCCCAGGAGAGATACGGGAGGTAATCCCCAGGGAAGATACGGGAGTTGCCCGGATGTGACGCTCCGTGAAGGTCCGTCAGGCTGCTGTGCATGAAGCAGATCGCGAAGAGTGCCGCCCTGATCGCAGCCGCCTCCGGAGTCGTCTTCGGGCTCGTCACCCCGCTGACCGCGTCCGCCACCGGCTCGCCCGCGTCGCTGAAGTGGACCAAGTGCGAGGGCGAGGGGCTCGATCCGCGCCAGCAGTGCGCGACCCTCGCCGTCCCGATGGACTACTCCGACCCCGGCGGCCCGAAAATTGACATCGCCGTCTCCCGTATCCAAAGCGAGAACCCGGCCGCCCGCCGGGGCGCGCTGCTGCTGATCGCCGGCGGGCCGGGCGGCGACAGCCTGGGCGAGCCCTCGGACAAGGGGCAGAGGCTGCCGCAGAAGGTGCGCGACACCTACGACCTGATCGGGTTCGCCCCGCGCGGCAACGCCCCGTCGACGCCGGTGAGTTGCGACGTGGAGCACCGTGACCTCGCGCGCACGGCGCTGCGCCCCTGGCCGGCCCCGGACGGCTCCGTCACCGAGAACATGGCCACCGCACGGCGCATCTCGGACGCCTGCGCCCGCAGCGGCGGCGAGCTGATGAGGCACATCAGCACCAGGAACAACGCCCGCGACATCGACAGCATCCGAGCCGCGCTCGGCGAACGCAAGCTGTCCGCCTGGGGCGACTCGTACGGCACCTACATCGGCGCCACCTTCGCCGAGCTGTTCCCGCACCGCACGGACCGCATCGTGCTGGACAGCAACGACAACCCCGACCCCGTACGGGCGGAGCGTGCCTGGCTGGAGTCGTTCGAGGCGGGCGTCGAGGACAACTTCCCCGAGTTCGCCAAGTGGGCGTCCCGGCCGGGCAACCCGAACCGCGTCGCCGGCACACCGGCCGAGGTGCGCTCGCGGTTCCTCGCCCTCGCCGCGCGCCTGGACCGCGAGCCCCTTCCCTGGCCCGGCGCCAACCCGGCAGAGCTGGACGGCAACGGCCTGCGCCAGACGATGCTGGACAGCCTGTACGACCCCGAGGACTACCCGGTGGCGGCCAAGCTGATGCTGGCCGCCGGCAAGGGCACGCTGCCGCCCGCGCCGGAGAGCCCGCCGGAGGCGCTGCTGCAGAACTACACCGCCGTCGGCGCCGCGACCATCTGCAACGACGCCGCCTGGCCGCGGTCGGCCGCGGTGTACGAGAAGGGTGTCGCCGAGAGCCGCGCGAAGTATCCGCTCACCGCGGGCATGCCGAGGAACGCGATGGTCTGCGCCGCGTGGCCGTGGCAGCCGAAGGAGGCGCCGCCGCGGGTGACCGACCGGGGGCCGTCCAACGTCCTGCTGATCCAGAACGAGCGGGACGTGGCCACACCGCTGAGCGGCGCCCTGAAGATGCGCGAGGCCCTCGGCCGGCGGGCCGTCATGGTCACCGTGAATTCCACCGGCCATGGCGCCTACCTGGACAACGGCAACGCGTGCGGCGACGCGACCGTCTCGCGGTTCCTGGCGACCGGCGAACGTCCGCCCCGGGACACGTACTGCAAGTAGGTCAGCGTTCGGTGAGGGGGGCCGGGGCCTCCTGGACCGCCCAGCCGTTGCCGTCGGGGTCCTGGAAGAAGAGGAACGAGGTCCATTTCACCTCGCCCCGGCCCTCCGCCCAGCCGGACGCGCCCACATGCATCACCGGCGTCACGTCGATCCCGCGCTCCACCAGCTCCGCCCTTGCCGCCTCGATGTCCGTGACACAGAGCTGAAGGCCCCGGAGCGAGCCGGGCGCCATCCGGGACTGGCCCGGGGCGTCCGGCATTCCGGCCTCCAGCACGATGGAGCAGCGGGAACCGGGCGGGGTGAGCTGGATGAAGCGTGCGCCGTCGAAGAACGGCGCGTCGATGTCGACGTTGAAACCGCACTGGTCCTTGTAGAAACTCTTGGCCCGGTCCAGGTCCGTGACCGGCACACCGATCAGCTCAAGGGTCCAATCCATACACGCGCACCTCCTCAGCCATGGTCACCCCGGCGGCCGGTCCCCGCCCGTCGGCCGTACTGCCGGGCCACCGCGTGGAACGCCTCCTTCGGTTCCCAGTGCCAGGTGGAGGAGGGGTCGTCGGGGCGGTCCTTGATGGCCTTGGTGATGCCGTAGCTCGCCAGGTCGAGGTCGTAGCGCGGGTTGTCGGGGCGGTGCGGGGCGTCCGCGGTGACGAACTCGAAGGCCATCGCCGCGTACAGGCCCATCGACTCGAAGACCTCCAGCAGATCGACCAGGTAGGCGGCCTGGGTGCGCTCGCTGCGCACCGGGTCGCCCTTGATCTCGTTGGGCTCCTTCGTGTAGTCGACGATGTCCCAGCCCATGCCGCCCGCCTCGGGCGCCCCGACGTACGCGCACGTGCCGAACTCGGTGATGGCCAGGGGCTTGCCCCAGCGCAGATGGCGGCGCAGCTCGCGGACGTAGTCGGTCGGTTGGCGGAAGTACGAGTAGTAGTCGATGCCGACGACGTCGAAGAGGTTCCAGTCGACCGGTTCGAACTCCTCGTCCTGGGCGGCGGCGTAGCTGAGCCGGCCGTGGAAGACGGAGCGGCCGACGGCGGCGGCCTTCGCCGTGAAGCGGGCCAGGCGGCGCTGCATCTTCGCCATGTCGACGTTGCCCTTCTGGAGGTTGTCGACGCGCTCCAGGACCGTCGCGCCGGGGATGATCCCCGGCACGAACAGCCAGAACTCGCAGCCCACGCTGAAGTCGACGCTCGCGCCCTGCCGGCGCAGCCGCTCCGCGAACCGGCCGCACTCGGCGATGCTGTCCAGGATCTCCCGCTCCGGCACATCGCCGAGGGTCGGCTGGAGCCAGACGTGCAGCCCGCGTTCGGCGGCCTCGGCGGCCGTGGCGGTGAGGCGATCGACGCCGTCGCCGGTGACGTCGATGGTGTCGGCGTGCAGGTCGTCGCGGATCACCCGGACGTCCCCGCGCATCCGGGCGGCGCTCCACGCGGTGCCGGGTGTCTCGTCGGCGCCGACGGTGTAGACGACGCCCCGGTGCTTCAGACCGCGGTGCCCGTGCCCTCGCCCGGTCGCCGCTGCCGGCCCGGCGGGCAGTACCGCCCCCGCCAGCCCGACGGCCGCCGCACCGGCCAGAAACCGTGCCCTGCTGATCCCCTTGGTGTTCTCCATACGGCCACTGTGGCGAGCGCGGGCCGGGCGCGCCGTCGGCCGATGGTC
The DNA here is from genome assembly GCF_055639295.1 of Streptomyces sp. NPDC107528. Classification (NCBI taxonomy): domain Bacteria; kingdom Bacillati; phylum Actinomycetota; class Actinomycetes; order Kitasatosporales; family Streptomycetaceae; genus Streptomyces; species Streptomyces sp. NPDC107528. The sequence goes on along the minus strand of NZ_JBVKAV010000002.1, from coordinate 106,365 downwards.
TATGCCGTCGGCCGATGGTCTACGGCGTCGCAACCAAGGGATGACGGGCGGCGTCGATCAATGAAGAGATCGTCGACGACCCACGAGCGAAGGAGAGCACGATCCGAGTCTCCGCCCACTCCCCGATGACCCGACGCACCCTCCTCACGGCCGGCACCGCCGCCACCGCGGGCGCCCTGCTCGCGAGCACCTCCGCACACGCCACCGGCGGCACCGAGGTGACCGGCCGCCTGCGCGCGCTGGAGCGGCAACACGGCGCCCGCCTGGGCGTGTTCGGGCACAACCTCGCCACCAGGCGGACCGTCCGGCACCGCGCCGACGAGCTCTTCCCGATGTGCTCGGTGTTCAAGACCCTGTCGTCCGCGGCCGTCGTGCGCGACCTCGACCGCGACGGCGAGTTCCTGCGCCACCGCATCCACTACACGGAGGCCGACCTGACGAAGGAGGGCTCCGACAAGACCAGGGAGAACCTCGCCACGGGCATGACGGTCGCCGAACTGTGCGAGGTCGCCATCACCTACAGCGACAACGGCGCCGCCAACCTCCTCCTGCGCGAACTCGGCGGCCCCACCGCCGTCACCCGCTTCGCCCGCTCCCTCGGCGACCCGGTGACGCGCCTCGACCGCTGGGAGCCGGAGCTGAACTCGGCCGAGCCGTGGCGGGTCACGGACACCACGAGCCCCCGCGCGATCGGCCGGACCTACGCCCGCCTGGTCCTCGACGACAACGCCCTGAACCGCGCCGACCGCGAGCTCCTCACGCACTGGCTGCTGAGCAACACGACCAGCGGCAAACGCTTCCGCGCGGGTCTGCCCCCGACCTGGACGATCGCGGACAAGACGGGGTCGGGATCCTACGGCACCACCAACAACGTCGGCCTCGCCTGGACCCCCGACGGCACCCCGCTCGTCCTCGCCGTCCTGTCCACGAAGCCCGCCCAGGACGCCGCGTGGGACGACGCCCTGGTGGCCGGGACGGCCAGGCTGCTGGCGGAGGCGCTCACCTGAGTCGCCGCGCTGGTCAGTGTGACGGGCCGGGGGTGCCGCACCGGGTGCGGCACCCCCGGCCCGTCAGGACGCCTGCGGCTGCGCCGAGCTGCCGACCGGTGCCCTACCGGCGACCGCCGCCGCCCGGCTGAACGGCACTTCCCGGTTCCGCAGCGGCCTGGTCACCTGTTTCGCCACGCACGACGGAATCCCCGCCGTCTCGTCCGCCGCCTGCCGCCGGTAGGCGCTGGGCGTCATGCCGACCAGTTCCGTGAAGCGCGTGCTGAAGGTGCCCAGCGACGAACAGCCGACCGCGAAGCACACCTCGGTGACACTGAGGCCGCCGCGGCGCAGCAACGCCATAGCGCGCTCGATCCGCCGCGTCATCAGGTAGCCGTACGGGGACTCGCCATAGGCGAGCTTGAACTCGCGGCTGAGGTGCCCGGCCGACATGTGCACGCCGCGCGCGAGCGCCTCGACGTCCAGCGGCTGGGCGTACTCCCGGTCCATCCGGTCGCGGACCCGGCGCAGCAGCGCGAGGTTCCGCAGCCGCTGTTCCTCGGACGTCGAGTTCGATCGCACACGCACATTCTCGCGGGCCAGGTCCCGGCCCGTCCAGAAGCACATCGCGGGTCAGCCGCCGACGTAGGCCGCGAGGTGCTCGCCCGTGAGGGTCGAGCCGTCGGCGACGAGGTCGGCGGGGGTGCCCTCGAAGACGATCCGGCCACCGTCGTGACCGGCACCGGGGCCGAGGTCGATGATCCAGTCCGCGTGTGCCATGACGGCCTGGTGGTGCTCGATGACGATGACCGACTTGCCGGAGTCGACGAGCCGGTCGAGCAGGCCGAGCAGCTGCTGGACGTCGGCGAGGTGGAGGCCGGTGGTCGGCTCGTCGAGGACGTAGACGCCGCCCTTGTCCCCCATGTGCGTGGCCAGCTTCAGCCGCTGCCGCTCACCGCCGGACAGCGTGGTCAGCGGCTGGCCGAGGGTGAGGTAGCCGAGTCCGACGTCCGCCATCCGCTCGACGATCTTGTGCGCGGCGGGGATCCGCGCCTCGCCGGCGCGGAAGAACTCCTCGGCCTCGGTCACCGACATCGCGAGCACCTCGCTGATGTCGCGGCCGCCGAGGTGGTACTCCAGCACCGACGCGTCGAACCGCTTGCCCTCGCAGTCCTCGCAGGTGGTGGCGACGCTCTGCATGATGGCCAGATCGGTGTAGATGACACCGGCGCCGTTGCAGGTGGGGCAGGCGCCCTCGGAGTTGGCGCTGAACAGGGCCGGCTTCACGCCATTGACCTTGGCGAAGGCCTTGCGGATCGGGTCCGCCAGGCCGGTGTACGTCGCCGGGTTGCTGCGCCTGGAGCCGCGGATCGGGGTCTGGTCGACCGACACCACGCCCTCGTCGGCGGGGATCGAGCCGTGCACGAGCGAGCTCTTGCCGGAGCCGGCGACGCCGGTGACGACGGTCAGCACGCCGAGCGGGATGTCGACGTCGACGTCCTGGAGGTTGTTCGCGCCGGCGCCGCGGATCGCGAGCGTGCCGGTGGCCTTGCGGACCGTGTCCTTCAGGGTCGCCCGGTCGTCGAGGTGCCGCCCGGTGACGGTGTCACTCTTGCGCAGCCCCTCCAGCGTGCCCTCGAAGCACACGGTGCCGCCTGCCGTGCCGGCGCCGGGGCCGAGGTCGACGACGTGGTCGGCGATGGCGATGGTCTCCGGCTTGTGCTCGACGACGAGCACGGTGTTGCCCTTGTCCCGCAGCCGCAGGAGCAGGTTGTTCATGCGCTGGATGTCGTGCGGGTGCAGGCCGATGGTGGGCTCGTCGAAGACGTATGTGACGTCGGTGAGCGAGGAGCCGAGGTGGCGGATCATCTTGGTGCGCTGCGCCTCGCCGCCGGAGAGGGTGCCGGAGGCGCGGTCGAGCGAGAGGTAGCCGAGGCCGATCTCCACGAAGGAGTCCAGGGTGTGCCGGAGCTTGGCGAGCAGCGGCGCAACCGACGGCTCCTTGAGCCCGCGGGCCCATTCGGCCAGGTCACGGATCTCCATGGCGCAGGCGTCGGCGATGTTGATCTTGCCGATCTTCGAGGAGCGGGCCAGTTCGCTGAGCCGGGTGCCGTCGCAGTCGGGACAGCGGGCGAAGGTGACCGCCCGGTCCACGAAGGCCCGGATGTGCGGCTGCATCGATTCGCGGTCCTTGGACAGGAAGGTCTTCTGGAGCTTCGGGATCAGCCCTTCGTAGGTGAGGTTGACCCCGTTGATCTTGACCTTGGTCGGCTCGCGGTAGAGGAAGTCGTGCCGCTCCTTCTTGGTGTACTTCCGGATCGGCTTCTCCTTGTCGAAGAACCCCGACTCGGCGATGACCCGGACGACCCAGCCGTCCCCGGTGTAGGTGGGGATGGTGAAGGGGCCCTCGGAGAGCGACTTCGAGTCGTCGAACAGCTGCGTGAGGTCGATGTCGGAGACCTTGCCCCGGCCCTCGCAGTGCGTGCACATGCCGCCCGTGCGGCTGAAGCTGACCTTCTCGGTCTTCGTCTTGTCGGCACCCCGGTCGATGGTGAACCCGCCGCTCGCGGAGACCGAGGCGACGTTGAAGGAGTACGCGGCGGGCGGCCCGATGTGCGGTTTGCCGAGCCGGCTGAAGAGGATGCGCAGCATCGCGTTGGCGTCGGTGGCGGTGCCGACGGTGGAGCGGGGGTCGGAGCCCATGCGCTGCTGGTCGACGGTGATCGCGGTGGTCAGCCCGTCGAGGACGTCGACCTCGGGCCTCGCGTTGTTGGGCATGAAGCCCTGGAGGAACGCGCTGTAGGTCTCGTTGATCAGCCGCTGCGACTCCGCGGCGATCGTGTCGAACACCAGCGAGCTCTTGCCGGAGCCGGAGACGCCGGTGAACACCGTCAGGCGGCGCTTCGGGATCTCGATGCTGACGTCCTTGAGGTTGTTCTCGCGCGCCCCGTGCACGCGGATCAGGTCGTGGCTGTCGGCAACGTGCGGCTCGGTCATCGTGAGGTCTCCATCTGCAACTCGGTCGGGAACGCTGCCGGCAAGGGCGGGAGGCAGGGGCAAGGGGTGAGGGGCGGGCCGAGCGGGCCGGGCCTCAGCCCCGCTCCTGGATACGGATCAGGTTGCCCGCCGGGTCGCGGAACGCGCAGTCGCGGATGCCGTACGGCTGGTCGGTCGGCTCCTGGACGACCTCGGCGCCGCTGGCCTGCACCTTCTCGAACGTGTCGTCGACGTTCGCGGTGGCCAGCAGGATCCAGCCGTAAGTGCCCTTGGCCATCATCTCGGCGATCACGCGGCGCTCGTCCTCGGTGACACCGGGGTCGGCGGTGGGGGGTGCGAGGAGGATGGACGTACCGGGCTGGCCGGCGGGGCCGACCGTGATCCAGCGCATCTTGTCCTGACCGACATCGGTACGGACCTCGAAGCCGAGCGCGTCCCGGTAGAAGGCGAGGGAGGCCTCGGGGTCGTCGTGCGGGAGAAAACTGGCGTGAATGCTGATGTCCATGGCGGTCACGCTAGCCGCGTGCGGTTGCGGGCGCTTCTCGATTCCTGACCGGTCAGGATGATTTTCATCGAGCCCGGCAATCCAGCCCGTCCGGCGTTTCAGCCGGCCTCCCGCGACTCCTGCCCCGCCCGCGCCGCGATCCCCCGGAAATGCACCGCCATCGCCCGCTGCGCCCCCTCCACGTCACGGGCCCGCAGCGCCGTCACGATGTCCCGGTGCCGGCCGGCCGTGAGGTCGGGCGAGGGATCGTCGGGCCGGCCCCGGGCTCCGGACACCCGTCGGAAGACCGTCCAGAAGGCGGCAAGCAGCTGCGGCACGAGGTCATTGCCGAGAGACGCGTACAGCAGCTCATGGAATGCGCGGTCGAGGTCGGGAAAGGCCCGCCCCGCCCGACCGGCCGCCTCCATCCGCCCCACGACCGCCTCCAGCCGATCCAGCTCGGCCTCGGTCACCGTCGCCGCGACCCGCCGGATCAGCCCCTCCTCCAGCACCTCCCGCACCTGAAGGATCTCGGCCAGCGCCGCCGAGTCGTCGTGGTCGTGCCGGGCGAGCGTCCGGAACGTCAGCCCGTCGATCAGCGGAGTGAGCGAGGCCTGGCCGACATACGTCCCGTAGCCGTGCCGGATCTCCACGATGTCGAGGGCCTGGAGCGCCTTGAGCGCCTCACGGACGGAGTTGCGGCTGACGCCGAGGTCCTCCATCAGCTCCGCCTCCGTGGGCAGCAGCGCGCCCGCCTGGAGCCTGCGGTCGATGATCAGCTGCATGACCTGCCGCTGGATCCGGCTGTTCCTGGACTCCTCGGACGTACGGCTGTTCCTGGGCTGCCCGGGCATGCGGCGCATCGTACGCGCACCCGGACGTCCCACGTCCCATGTCTGCCCGAACGGCCCCTGACGGGGGGTCAACTCGCGCCATTTCACAGCGCCATTGGTCCGACCTGTGGCAGATGCGCCATTCGTGTGAGATCCCTTGACCGCCCCCATCACCCCACCTATGGTCGCGCTGACCGTCAGGACGTAGGACGTCGTATCTCCTCACACCATCCATCGCCGGAGCACACCACCCCACCGCTGGAGGACCCGTGCGCGACGTGACCCACGACGTGCCGGCGCTGCACCGCCGGTCGTTCCTGAAGTACACCGGCGCGCTGGGCGCGGCCGCCGCCGTCTCCGCGTCGCTGTCGGCCTGTTCGTCGGGGCCCCAGTCCACGAACGAGACCGGCGGAGGCGGTGGCCGGAACCGCACGCTGACGGCGGTCATCGGCTACGGCAACGACGGCAGCTGGGACCCGACCCAGACCGCGTCCGCCTTCTGCATGGCCGCCAACAACCACATCTACGAGGGGCTGCTGGACACCGACCCGATCTCGCGGGAGCCGTACGCCGCGCTCGCGACCCAGGTGCCGGCCGACCCCAACGCCACGACCTGGAAGTTCACCCTGCGGGCGGGCGCGAAGTTCCACGACGGCAAGCCGGTCACGGCCGACGACGTGGTCTTCGTCTTCGACCGGATCCTCGACCCGAAGACCCAGACCCTCGCGAAGGGCTTCTTCGCGAGCTGGCTGAAGGAAGTCCGCAAGATCGACGCGCAGAACGTCGAGCTGGTCCTCAAGTTCCCCTTCCCGGACGGGATTTCGCGGCTCACCCTGGCCAAGATCATGCCGAAGCACGTCTTCTCCCAGCCGGGCGGCTGGGAGGACGCCATCGCGGGCAAGGCGATCGGCTCGGGGCCGTACCGGCAGACCGCGCACCACCCGAAGTCCAACACCACCTTCGAGGCGTATCCCGACTACAACGGCCCGCGCAAGGCGGCCTTCAAGAAGATGAACTGGCTGACGATCGTGGACGCGGCGCCGCGCGTGGCCAGGATCTCGGGTGCCAGTGCGGGTGCGCAGATCGCCGACAACATCCCGTACGCCAACATCGGGCAGTTGGAGGGCGGCGGGCTGACGGTGGCGGGCGGCGCCGGGATGAACAACCTCTTCCTGATGTTCAACACCAAGCACAAGCCCTTCGACGACGTACGCGTCCGCCAGGCGCTGCACTACGCCATCGACACCGGGAAGATGATCGAGGTCGCCCTCAAGGGGCACGGGAAGCCGGCGTCGTCCTTCCTCAACGAGGCCAACCCCAGCTACCGGCGCGCGAAGAGCGTCTACGACTACGACCCCGACAAGGCGAAGGCGCTGCTGAAGGAGGCCGGGGTCAGCGGGCTGAAGATCGAGATCCTGGCCGTCAACGTGAGCTGGATCGTCGACTGTCTGCCGACCGTCAAGGCGTCCTGGGACGCGATCGGCGTCAAGACCACCCTCTCCCCGCAGGAGACGACGGCCGTCTTCACCAAGATGGACCAGAAGCAGGACTACCAGGTGGTCGCCGCCGCATCGAACCCCAACCAGTTCGGCCTCGACGCCGACCTGATCATGCACTACAACTACGGCCCCGAGAACCTGTGGATGCAGTACACGCGGTGGGCCGACAACTCGATCGCCAAGGCGCTCTTCAAGGACATGGACCGGGCGACCCGGGAGCCGGACGCCGAGAAGAAGAAGACGATCGTGCAGGACTACATCGACGTCGTCGCCGAGCAGGCCGTGCTCTACCCGGTCGTCCACAACGAGCTGATGACGGCATGGAACCCCCAGCAGCTCACCGGGATAAGGGCACAGCCGTACCCCGGCATCAACCTCCTCCAGGCCAAGTGGGCCTAGGAGCCCTTCTGTGATCACCGTCGTAAGGATCCTGGCCCGCCGCGTCGCGCTGCTCGTGCCGCTGATGCTGGGCATCGTGCTGTTCGTGTTCCTGGTCATGCGGTTCTCGGACGTCGACCCGGCGTCCGCGTTCTTCCAGGGCGCGAACCCCACCGACCGGCAACTGCACGACTTCCGCGAGGAGAACGGCCTGCTGGACCCCCTCCCGGTCCGCTACGTCGCCTTCATCGGCGACCTGCTCCACGGCGACATGGGCATCAGCGCCCTGACCCGGGCGCCGGTCGTCGACCAGGTCATGACCGCGCTGCCGCTGACCCTCCAGCTCACCTTCCTGGGCCTCGGCATCGCGGTCGTCCTGTCCCTGGCCGGCGGCGTGACGGCCGCCATCTACCGCGACCGTCTGCCCGACCAGATGATCCGGGTCGTCTCCCTCACGGGTGTCGCCGCCCCCGGCTTCTGGCTGGCGCTGCTGATGATCCAGTACCTGGCCGTCGACCTCGGGTGGTTCCCGACCGGCGGCTACATCAACCCGGCGGACTCCTTCACGGGCTGGCTCAAGACCATGACCCTCCCCGCGCTCGCCCTCTCGCTGCCGGTGGCGGCGCAGCTGACGCGGATCGTGCGGACGTCGGTGGTGGAGGAGCTCGACAAGGACTACGTCCGCACGGCGATCGGCAGCGGGCTGCCGCCGCGGGTGGTCGTCGGGCGGAACGTCCTGCGCAACGCGCTCATCAACCCGCTGACGGTCCTCGGTCTGCGCGTCGGCTACCTGCTGGGCGGCGCGGTCGTCATCGAGACGATCTTCTCCCTGCCCGGCATGGGGAAGCTGATGATCGACGCGGTGAAGAACGGTGACCCGGCGGTCGTCCAGGGAGTCGTCCTGACCACGGCGACCGGCTTCGTGGTCGTCAACCTCGTCATCGACATCCTGTACCTGCTGGTCAACCCGCGCCTGCGGGAGGCGACATGACGTTCAACCGCAAGCGTCTCGCCGAGGCGCTGTCCCGGCCCGGCATCCGGCTGCGCGGCTGGCGGCGGCTGCCGCTGCTGTCGAAGGTCGCCGTCTGCTTCCTGGCGGTCGTGGTCCTGACCGCCCTGCTCGCCCCGGTCCTCGCCCCGCACGACCCGCTCGACCAGCAGCCGCCGATCGACGGCACCGGGCATCCGTCCGCCGAGCACTGGATGGGCCAGGACAGCCTCGGCCGGGACATCCTCAGCCGGCTGATGTACGGCGCCCGCTGGTCCCTTGCGATCGGGCTCGGCGCGACCGGGCTCGCGCTCGTCGTCGGCGCCCTGATCGGCGCGATCGCGGCGACCTCACGCAAGGCGGTCGACGAGACGCTGATGCGCTGCCTGGACGTGGTGATGGCGTTCCCGGGCATCGCGCTGGCCGCCGTGCTCGTCGCCGTCTTCGGCGGCGGGATCACCGTCCTGATCTGCGCGATCGCCTTCCTCTTCACGCCGCCGGTGGCCCGAGTCGTGCGGGCGAACGTCCTCGACCAGTACGGCGAGGACTATGTGACGGCGGAACGGGTGATCGGCGCCCGCACCCCGCACATCGTCATCAAGCACGTGGCGATCAACTGCGCCGCCCCGGTGCTGGTGTTCTGCACGGTCCAGGTGGCCGAGGCGATCGTCTTCGAGGCGTCGCTGTCCTTCATCGGCGCCGGCGTCCGTCCCCCCGACCCCTCCTGGGGCAGTGTCATCGCGGACGGCAAGAACATGGTGCTCACCGGCGGCTGGTGGGCGACCGTCTTCCCCGGCCTGCTGATGCTGGTGACGGTGCTCTGCCTGAACATCCTCTCCGAGGGCGTCTCGGACGCGTGGGCGGCGCCCTCGGCTCGCGAGGTCGACGTACGGAAGCACGACGACCGCCTCGAAGCGCCGGAGCCGGGCAGCGGTGAGGTACTGCAGCTGCCGGGGCTGACGGAGGCCGCGGCGCGGCTGCGGGCACGGGCGCGGCCGTTGCCGCAGGGGCAGCTGCCGGTGCTCGCGGTGGAGCACCTGGCGATCGGGTTCGAGGGCCGGCACGACGGCGTGGACATCGTCGACGGCATCAGCTTCGAGGTGCAGCCGGGTGAGGTGCTGGGGCTGGTCGGCGAGTCGGGCTGCGGCAAGTCGCTCACCGCCCTCGCGGTGATGGGCCTGGAGCCGAAGGGCACCCGGGTGCGCGGCCATGTCCGGTTCAACCAGCGGCAGTTGGTGGGCGAGCCGATGCGGGTGCGCCGCAAGCTGCTGGGCCACGAGATGGCGATGATCTACCAGGACGCCCTGTCGTCCCTGAACCCGGCGATGACGATCCGCTCCCAGCTCAAGCAGGTCGTACGCCGCGGAGGCCACCGCAGCCCCCACGAACTCCTGGGGCTGGTCGGCCTCGACCCCGACCGCACCCTGCGCAGCTACCCGCACGAACTCTCCGGCGGTCAGCGCCAGCGCGTCCTGATCGCCATGGCCCTGTCCCGCGACCCCAAGCTGATCGTCGCCGACGAGCCGACGACCGCGCTGGACGTCACCGTGCAGGCGCAGATCATAGAGCTGCTGCTGAGGCTGCGGGAGGAACTGGGCTTCGCCCTGATCCTCGTCTCGCACGACCTCGCACTGATCGCGGACGTCACCGACCGGGTGGTCGTGATGTACGGCGGCCAGATCGTCGAGACCGGCGTGACCGCCGACCTGGTGGAGGCGCCGGCGCACCACTACACGCGGGGCCTGCTCGGCAGCGTGCTGTCGCTGGAGTCGGCACAGGAGCGGATGACACAGATCAAAGGCGTCGTCCCCTCCCCCGCCGACTTCCCGGCGGGCTGCCGTTTCGCGGACCGCTGTCCGCTGGCGAGCGAGGTGTGCCGGACGACGCCGCCCGACCTGGTGGGAACACCGACTCATACGGCGGCCTGCCATCACCCGGCGATCGTGCTGGCGCCGACAGACCGCTCGGGCTGCATTCTCCCGGGGGACAACCCCCGGACCCCCAGCAGAAAGGCAGGTCAGCTGGAATGACCGGCGCGAACTTCGCGACGCATGCCCATGTGAACGCGCTGGTGGAGCTCTCGGACGCGCACGTCGTGCACAAGGCGCGCAGCGGCGGGCTGTTCACCCGGGACAAGGTGTACGCCCTGACCGGCGCCGATCTCGTCATCGCGCCCGGCGAGACGGTGGGCGTGGTCGGCGAGTCGGGGTGCGGCAAGTCGACGCTGGCGAAGGTGCTGGTGGGGGTGCAGCGCCCGACGTCGGGCACGGTGTCCCTGCGGGGACGCGACCTGTGGACGATGTCACCGGCCGAACGCAGGACGGCGGTGGGCGCCGGCACCGGGATGATCTTCCAGGACCCGTCGACGGCACTGAACAGGCGCCTGACGGTCCGGCAGATCCTGCGGGACCCGCTGGACGTGCACGACCGGGGCACGAGGAGCGAACGCGAGGACCGGGTCAGGGAGCTGATGTCCCTGGTCGGCCTCCCGCGCGCCCTGACGGACGCCTTTCCCGGCCAGCTCTCCGGCGGCCAGCGCCAACGCGTGGCCATCGCCCGCGCCCTGGCCCTGGACCCCGACCTCGTGGTGGCGGACGAACCGACGAGCGCGCTGGACGTGTCGGTGCGGGCGCAGATCCTGAACCTCCTCCTCGACCTGAAGGAACGGCTGGGCCTCGCCCTGGTCTTCGTCTCGCACGACATCCAGACGGTACGCCGGATGAGCGACCGCGTGATCACGATGTACCTGGGCCGGATCGTCGAGGAGGCCCGGGCGACCGGCGTCACCGACGGTTCCCGGCACCCGTACACCCGCGCCCTCTTCTCGGCGACCCCGGGCCTGCTCGACCCCATCGACCCGATCCCGCTGGTCGGCCCGGTCCCCTCCGCGACGCGTCCGCCGAGCGGGTGCCCCTTCCGCACGCGATGCTGGAAGGCGGACGAGGTGTGCGCCGAGGCGATGCCGGACTTCTCGGCCGCGTCAACGCCCGAGCACCGTTACAGGTGCCACCATCCAGTGGAGGAGGGCGAGGCCACGCGCGACCTCGTACGACAGAGCCACAGTTCCAGGGAGCCTTGATCATGAACCCCACCCCGCTCACCGGTGTCATCCCGCCCGTCTGCACGCCCCTGACACCGGACCGCGAGGTGGACGTCCCGTCCCTGCTCAGGCTGGTCGACCACCTCATGGAGGCCGGGGTGCACGGCCTGTTCGTGCTCGGCTCGACGTCGGAGGCGGCGTATCTGACGGACACGCAGCGGCGGGTCGTGGTGGAGACGGTGGCCGGGCATGTCGAGGGCCGGCTCCCGGTGCTGGCCGGAGTGATCGACATGACCACGCCTCGGGTTCTGGACCACGTACGCGAGGTCACGCGGGCGGGTGCGGACGCGGTGGTCGCCACGGCGCCCTTCTACGCCCGGACCCACCCCGCCGAGATCGCCCGCCACTACCGCCTGATCGCCGCCGCGTGCCCCGTCCCCGTGGTGGCGTACGACCTCCCGGCCGCGGTCCACGCCAAACTCCCCGGCGACGTCATCCTGGACCTGGCCGCCGAGGGCGCCCTGGCCGGCCTGAAGGACTCCAGCGGCGACCTCGCCGCCTTCCGCGAGGTCGTCATCGGCGCCCGCACCCGGTCCGACATCACCGGCTTCAGCGTCCTGACCGGCTCGGAACTCATCGCCGACGCCGCGCTGGCGGTGGGGGCGGACGGGGCGGTGCCGGGGCTCGCGAACGTCGACCCGCGGGGGTACGTCCGCCTCTTCGAGCTGTGCCGGGCCGGGGACTGGGAGTTGGCCCGGGCCGAGCAGGAGCGGTTGTGCGGGCTGTTCGGGATGGTGACCGTCGGGGATCCCGGGCGGATGGGGGGTTCGTCGGCGGCGTTGGGGGCGTTCAAGGCGGCGCTGCATCTGCGGGGGGTGATCGACTGCGCGGCGACGGCGGAGCCGCAGGTGGCGTTGTCGCCGGAGGAGGTTGAGCGGGTGGGGAAGTTCTTGGCGGGGGCGGGGTTGCTGTAGGGAGTTCCTCGCCCCCGCCGCCCCTACCCGTCCCGTCCCTGGGGGCTGCCGCCCCCAGACCCCCGCTTCGGCCTGAACGGCCTCGTCCTCAAACGCCGGACGGGCTGAAAAACAGCCCCTCCGGCGTTTGAGGAGCGGGGGCGAAAAACCTACTCCAGCTCCGCCGTCGGCAACCTACGGAACTCGACCGTCTCGTAAGTCCCCTCCACCCCCGTCTCATACAGAATCCCGACCACCCGCCGCCCCAACGGCACCAGATCCGAGTACCCCGCCCGCTGCTGAGACAGCGTCAGCGCCTTCGTGAAGGTCGCCCCGCCATCCGCACTCCGCCACACGGCCATCGATTGGCGCACGGTGGGCACGGAGGGACCGGAGAACAGCAACGCGCCCCGAGAACCCGCGAGTTGGAGGACACTGCCCTCCACCACCGGCACCTCGTTCAACGCCGGCTGAACCGTGTACGGCCGGTCCAACGTCTCCCCACCGTCACTGGAGTGACTGTCGAGCCGATTCCCGGCACTCGTGCCGTGCTGGTCCCGGGCGTTGAAGTACAGCCTGCCGTCGGGAAGTTCGGCCGCGGTGGACTCGTTCGCGTTGCTGAAACCGTCGTACGAGTCGTCGACGAACCCCATCCGCCAGGAACGCCCGCCGTCGTCGCTGTAGATGGCATGCGCGCCGTAGTACTTGGGCTCCTGCCCGGTGTCCCCGGACCCCGGCGCCGGCGCAACCGAGTGGTTCGACGGGACGACCAGCCGCCCCGCGTGCGGACCGTGCCGCAGCGTGATCGCGTGACCGGGCCCCGTGGCGTACCAGCGCCAGTTCGACGGCTTCACCTGGCCCGTGATGTCCCGCGGGGAGGAGAAATGGCGGCCGTCGTCGGCGCTTCGCTGCACGAACACCCGCCGGCTCTGCTCCGGCGTCGCCTCGCCCCGCATGATCTGCGCCTCCGTCACATCCCCGCTGTTGTAGGAGGTGACCAGCACGACCGCGCCGGTGCGCGGGTCGACCACGGGAGCGGGATTGCCCCGCGTGTCCCCGTCCCCCGAGGCGACCACGGCCTGCGGGCCCCAGGTGCAGCCGCCGTCGAGGGAGCGTCTGAGGACGACATCGATGTCACCGGTGTCGCCCGCCCCGTCGTGCCGGCCCTCGGCGAAGGCCAGGACCGTGCCGCGCGGGGTCGTGACCGTCGCCGGGATGCGGTACGTGTCGTAGCCGCCCTCGCCCGAGACGTAGGGGACGGAGGACGTGCAGCCGGCCTCGCCCGCCGAGGCGTTGCCGGCCGTGACCAGTGGGGTGGTCAGGAGTACTGCGGTGACTAGGTACGTACGACTGAGTGTGCGCCTCAGGATGGCCATCGAGCTCCTTTGACGGAGGGTCAGACATTGCCCTGTCCGTCACAGGATCCCCGGTGTCACCATCCCTGACTCATAGGCCACGATGACCAACTGCGCCCGGTCCCGGGCGCCCAGCTTCCCCATGATGCGGCTGACGTGTGTCTTCGCCGTCAGCGGGCTGAGCCCCAATGCTTCCGCGATTTCCGTGTTGTTGAGCCCGCGGGCGACCAGCGTCAGCACTTCGCGTTCACGTTCGGACAGGCAATCGGGTCCGCCGGCGGTGGGCGCGGAAGGGCTGCGCAGGAACCGCTCGATCAGCCGTGCGGTCGGCCCCGGCGACAGCAGCGCCTCCCCCGCGGCCACCGTGCGGATGGCGTCGAGCAGTTCGGCCGGGCGAGTGTCCTTGACCAGGAATCCGGAGGCGCCGGCGCGCAGCGCGTCCACGATGTTCTCGTCGGTGTCGTAGGTGGTGAGGACCAGGACGCGCACCCCCGCCAGGTCCTCGTCGGCCGCGATGAGGCGGGTCGCCTCGATGCCGTCGAGGTCGGGCATGCGGATGTCCATCACGACGAGGTCGGCGCGGGTGCCACGGGCGAGTTCCGCGGCCTCCCTGCCGGTGGCCGCCTGACCGACGACCTCCATGTCGGGGGCCGACTCGACCAGCATGGCGAACGCCTCGCGCACGAGCGTCTGGTCGTCGGCGAGCAGGACGCGGATCATCTCTCTCCTCCCCGGTCGCTCCCGACAGGCAGTACGGCGCTCACCCGGAATCCCCCCTCGTCGCCCGGCCCGGCGTCGAGTGTGCCACCCACGCTGCGGGCCCGCTCCCGCATGCCTACGAGGCCGTAGCCGGGGACGGATGTGGTGGAGCCGGGGGCGGGGCGCCTCCCGTCGTCGGTGACCGACACGCGCAGGGCGCCCTGCTCCTCGTACAGCTCGACCCGTACGGCGGGTTCGGGACCCGCGTGCCGGACGACGTTCGTCAGCGCTTCCTGCACGATCCGGTACGCGGCCGCCCCGACGGCGGGCGGCGCCTCCCCCACCCGCACCTCCGACGCCACCCGTGCCCCGGCCAGCCGCGCCGCCGCCACCAGGTCCGGCACCCCGTCGATCCCGGGCAGCGGGCCGCGTGCCTCGCCCACCGCGCCCTGCTCGCGCAGGAGTTCCAGCGTCGTACGCAGCTCGCCGCGCGCCGTGCGGCAGGTCCCGGCGATGTCGTCGAGCGACTTGGCGATCGCCTCGCGGTTCAGCCGCTCGGGGTCGGCGGCCAGGACGTGCGCGGCCACCGATGTCTGCACGCCGATGAGCGTGATGCTGTGGGCGAGCAGGTCGTGCAGGTCACGGGCGATGCGCAGGCGTTCCTCGGCGACCCGGCGGCGGGCCTCCTCCTCGCGGGTGCGTTCGGCGCGCTCGGCGCGCTCGACGATGGCGGCGACGTACTGGCGGTAGTAGCGCACGTCGATGCCGCAGAAGAGGAACGCGAAGACCCAGCCGGAGATCCGCAGGATCTCCACCGTCCCGTCGGGGTTGGTGAGGGCGTTGAGGATCAGTGTCACGCCGAGGGCGGCGGCGCCGGTGAGCAGCGTGCGGCGCACCGTGCCGGTCGCCGCGACCGTGTACAGCACCACCATGGTCGCGAGGATGGGCGCGGCATGGTTGTTCTCCAGGGCGTGGTACGGGGCGATGCAGACCATCGCCGCCAGCAGGACCAGCAGCGGCCGGTGGCGCCGCCAGACCAGGGGCACGTGGGCGGCGAGCAGCAGGGTCCAGCCGAGCGCGTCGGGGCGCAGCCCCTTGTCGCCGAGCAGGGCCATGGCCGTGGCGAGAACGGCCCAGGCCACGGCCAGCAGCGCGTCGTTGCGTGTGCGGTGCGGGGCGGTGAGGGGGTCGCGGTTGATCGCCGCCATGACCCGCTCGCCGATGCGGGACCGGGCCGCTGTCGTGGTTGGCTGCACGGTGTTCATCTTCCGTGACGAGGGCGCCCCTCCGGCAGGGAGGGGCGCCGGTCGGTCAGGACACGGAGACGGCCACGTGCTCCGGTTCCTTCGGCGGGACCGGTGGCCGGGGTCCCTCGGGTGCGCGGGAGAGCCGGCCCGGCCACCACATCCTGCGCCCCAGTGCCACGCTCGCGCTGGTGACCAGGTAGGTGCGGACCAGGAAGGTGTCCAGCAGCACGCCGACGGCGATGACGAAGCCCAGCTCGACGAGTTGGACGAGCGGCATGCTGGTGAGCACCGCGAAGGTGGCGGCGAGGACGAGCCCGGCGGAGGCGATGACGCCGCCCGTGGTGCGCAGCGCGGTGAGCGCGGCCGACGCCGGTTCGGCGCCGTTCAGGCACTCCTCGCGCATCCGGTGCATCAGGAAGATGCCGTAGTCGACGCCGAGGGCCACCAGGAACACGAACGAGAGCAGCCCGAGTCCGGGATCGGTGCCTTCGAAGCCGAAGAGCGGCCCGAAGACGAGCCCGCCGATGCCGAGCGCCGCGCCCCACACGGCGACCACGGCCGCCACCAGGATCAGCGGCGCGACCAGCGAGCGCAGCAGGGCGACCAGGATCAGCAGCACGGACAGCAGCACGATCGGTACGACGACCAGACGGTCGCGGGCGTTGGTGTCCTTCAGGTCGATCTGCTCGGCGCTCGGCCCGCCGACGTAGGAGCCGTCGAGCTTGTCGCGCAGGGCCTCGATGGTGGCGGTCTCCCCGGCGGACTGGGGTGTCGCGGTGGCGAGGACGGAGATCTCCGTCCAGCCGTTTCCGGTACGGCCTTCCTGCGCGCTGTCGACGCCTTCGGTGCCGCGGACCGACGCGAGCGTCCCGGCGGCGCGGCCCTCCCGCGTGATGACGGTGATGGGCTGGGTGCCGCGCTCGGGGTAGGCCTTGCCGAGCGTCTCCATGGCGGCGACCGCGTCGGGCTTGCTGGTGAAGGAGTCCTCCTGCTTGAGGGTGCCGGGCAGGTTCAGGGCGCCGAGCGCGAGCGCGCCGAGCAGGACCGCGCCGCCCGCGAGGACGGTCAGGGGCCGGCGTCCGGCGGAGCTGCCCATCGCCGTGAACAGGGACCGGCGGGCCTTGGGCATGCTGCCGTAGCGGGGCACGAGCGGCCAGAACACGCGCCGGCCGAGCAGCACGAGGATCGCGGGCAGCAGCGTCAGCATGGCGGCCAGCGCGCACAGCACGCCGACGGTGCCGAGCGGGCCCATGCCGCGGCTGGAGTTGAGGTCGGCGGCGAGCAGGCACAGCAGTCCGGCGGCGACGGTGCCGGAGGAGGCGAGCACGGCGGGCCCGCAGCCCTTGAGCGCGGCCACCATGGCGTCGTAGGGCCGCTCGATCCGCCGTAGTTCTTCCCGGTACCGGGAGACGAGCAGCAGCGCGTAGTCGGTGCCCGCCCCGAACACGAGGATCGTCATGATCCCGGAGCTCTGGCCGGAAACGGACGTTCCGAACCCCTGGTTGAGGCCGTAGGCGACGCCCATCGACAGATAGTCGGCCATGCCCGCGACGGCGAGCGGGACGAGCCACAGGAACGGGCTGCGGTAGATGAGGATCAGCAGCAGCGCGACCACGGCGGCCGTGGTGTACAGCAGGGGTCCGTCGAGCGAGTTGTAGACCTCGCTCGCGTCCGTGGCGAGCGCGCCCGCCCCGCCGACGTCGACGTTCAGCCCGTCGCTGCCCTTCGCGATGTCCCGCACGGAGTTGACCAGTGCGTCCCGGGCGTCCTCGTCCTGCCCCGGTTCGGTGCTGGCGACCGGGTACATCAGGGTGCTGCCGTCCTGGGACGGAATGCCTTCGGGTTTCCCGGTGAGCCGATGGACCCCCGCGATCCGCTCGATCTGATCGGCGGCGCTCGCCCTGTCCCCCGCGCTCAGCCCGCCGTCCCGGTGATAGACGACCACCATCTCGGTGGCCTCGCCACCCGGCAGCCGGTCCTCGATCTTCGCCACCTGCGTGGAGTCGGCGCTCGCCGGCAGGTAGTCGACGGCACGGTCCCGCTGCACGTCCGCCAGCTTCGACGCGAACGGCGACGCCAGCGCCAGCACCGCGATCCACAACCCGAGCACGAGCCAGGGCACGGCCCGCCGCCGTCGTGCACTTGTCCTTGCGGCCCCCATGAGACGGGCCTCCCTCCGGATCGGGTGTCTGGGTCGCTTCCAGACTCCCGGCGCGGGAAGGCCGATTCGTCGGGCGGGAGGGCGAGTTGGGGCCTACTGCCGCGGGCGGCACGACGGGGCGATTACTCCCTGGGGAGTACCGCGGAACACCACGCCTGAGCATCCGTACTCAGGTGCCGGCCCTGCTCTCGGGCCATGCTGACCCTCATGACCGCCCCTGTCGGCCTCCCGCACTTCCGCGGTGCCGACGTGCCGCCCCCGCCCACCGGACGCCGACAGCTGCCCGTCGCGGCGGACATCGCCCTGGCGGCCGGGCTGCTGGTCCTCGACGTCATCGGGGCAGTCGCGGCCTTCCTGGCAGGCATCGACGTCAGCGGCGACTGGAGGCCGTTCGACCCGGGCGCGGACAACTCCGACGTCACGTTCGGGTTCACCTGGCTCTACGTGGGCGTCGCCGGCGGCGTCGTGCTGTTGACGGCCGCACCGCTCCTCCGGCTCCGCGCCGTCGTCAGCGCCGGACTACAGGTGCTCGTGGCCACGGCCGTGCTGGTCGTCGCCGTGAGTGGCGCCCGGTTCGACGACGGTCGTGACGCCGGGGGCTACGACGGCGTCCGGGCCGCCGCTGCCAGCAGCCTCGTCACGTCCTCGGCGCAGATGGTGAGGGCGGAGCCGACCGTCGCGAGGACGTCTCGTTCGGCGGGGGTGTAGGGGCCGTCGGCCAGGGCGATGCGGGCGCCCTGGAGGAGGATCGATTCGCGGCCGGGCGGCGCGAGGTGGGGGGCCAGCGGGTCCAGGGCCTCGTGGAGCTCTATGGCCAGACCGGCACCGCAGGGCTCGGAGAAGACCCGCCCGGTGTCCGCGGCCAGGGCCTCGACCAGGGCGTTGAGCTGCTCCTCCGTGCAGTCGTCGAAGCCGGCCGCCCGCACCGTGGCCGCGGCGGCCTCCAGGGACGGACGGGCACAGGTGCCGCCGGCGGCCAGCACCGCGAGGGCGACGGTGTGGACGGCGTCCCGGAGCATCGCTGAGAAGCGGGTGGTGGTGGGGTGGTCGAGGACGTCGGTGCCGAAGTGACGTTGGCAGGCCGCACACTCCACGACCGGGGCGGTCTCGCCGCGCGGCAGGACCGGCACACCGAGCAGGGTGAAGCGGCGGTGCCCGGTCAGCCGCTGGTAGTTGCGGTCACCCCCGCAGCCCGGGCAGAAGAACTCGCCGTCACCGACGGCCGACCATGCGGTGCGGGTGCCCAGAATGCGCGCAAGCCTGGCGGCACGGCCGTCTTGTCCCCGTCCTGGCAGCACGTCGCACCTCCGTAACCCCGCGGCAACATCGCCGCGCTTGCGTGATGTTAGCCACATCATGGAGGCAGAGTCAGCACCCCGGACGAGACCTTTCCGTGACCTGCACAGGTCAATGGCCGAAAACGGACGGACCCCGCCCACCCGAAAAGAGTGAACGGGGGCCTCTGAACGCCGGGCGCGACAACGCCCTCAAGGGGCGCGGGGAACTGCGCGACAAGCCACGACGGCGCGGCAGCCGATCGACAACCCCTCGCGGCACTTCCTACTGCGGCACCCCCGCGGAGCGCCCCGCCCGGTTGACGGCCGACACGACCGCCTTCAGCGACGCACGCGTGGTGTTCGCGTCGATGCCGATCCCCCACAGGACCTTGCCGTCGATCGCGCACTCGATGTACGACGCGGCCTGCGCCGACGCACCCTCGCTCATCGTGTGCTCCTGGTAGTCCAGCAGCCGTACGTCGATGCCGATGGACTGCAGGGCGTCGAAGAAGGCCGAGATCGGACCGTTGCCGGTACCGGACAGGACCGTGTCGACGCCGTCGACCGTCGCCTCCACCTTCAGCGTGTCCACGCCGTCCGTGTCCGTCGTCGACTGACCGTTCTTGACCTGGATCCGACCCCACGGGTTCTCCGGGTTCGGCAGGTACTCGTCCTGGAACACCGACCAGATGTCACCGCCGGTGACCTCGCCGCCCTCGGCGTCCGTCTTGGCCTGGATCAGCTTGGAGAACTCGATCTGCATCCGGCGCGGCAGGTCCAGCTTGTGGTCGTTCTTCAGGACGTAGGCGATACCGCCCTTGCCGGACTGCGAGTTGACGCGGATGACGGCCTCGTAGGAGCGGCCGACGTCCTTCGGGTCGATCGGCAGGTACGGCACGGCCCACTCGATGTCGTCGACGGTGACGCCCTTCGCGGCCGCGTCGGCCTCCATGGCGTCGAAGCCCTTCTTGATGGCGTCCTGGTGGGAGCCGGAGAAGGACGTGTAGACCAGGTCGCCCACGTACGGGTGGCGCGGGTGGACCTCCATCTGGTTGCAGTACTCCCACGTGCGACGGATCTCGTCGATGTCGGAGAAGTCGATCTGCGGGTCGACGCCCTGCGAGAACAGGTTCATGCCCAGGGTGACCAGGTCGACGTTGCCGGTGCGCTCGCCCTGCCCGAACAGACAGCCCTCGATGCGGTCGGCGCCGGCCATCAGCGCCAGCTCGGCGGCGGCCACGGCCGTACCCCGGTCGTTGTGCGGGTGGACCGACAGGCAGACGTACTCGCGGCGGGACAGGTTGCGGCCCATCCACTCGAACCGGTCCGCGTGGGTGGACGGTGTCGAACGCTCCACCGTGGCGGGCAGGTTGAGGATGATCTCGCGGCCCGGACCGGGCTGGTAGACGTCCATCACCGCCTCGCAGACCTCCAGGGCGAAGTCCAGCTCGGTGTCGGTGAAGATCTCGGGGCTGTACTGGTAGCCGAACTCCGTCTCCGGGCCCAGCAGCTTCTCCGCGTACTCGACGACCAGCCGCGTGCCGTCGACGGCGATCTGCTTGATGTCGTCCTTGGAGCCGCGGAACACCACCCGGCGGAAGACGGGGGCGGTGGCGTTGTACAGGTGGACGGTGGCCCGCTTGGCGCCCTTCAGGGACTCCACGGTCCGCTCGATCAGGTCCTCGCGGGCCTGGGTCAGTACGGAGATGGTGACGTCGTCGGGGATCGCCTCGGGGTCCTCGATGATCGACCGCACGAAGTCGAAGTCCGTCTGGCCCGACGCCGGGAAGCCGACCTCGATCTCCTTGTAGCCCATCTTGACCAGCTGGTCGAACATCCGGCGCTTGCGCTCGGGCGACATCGGGTCGATCAGGGCCTGGTTGCCGTCACGCAGATCGGTGGAGAGCCAGCGGGGGGCGGCGGTGACACGCTTCTGGGGCCAGGTGCGGTCCGGGATGTCGACCTGCTCGTAGCGGCCGTACTTGTGGATCGGCATGGAACTGGGCTGCTGGCGATTCGCCATAATGCTTCGGGCTCCTCAGGATGTCCGGAAGGACGGCCGACGACGCAACGCCAAGCTCCGCGGGGAGGGAGTCGACCTGGACTACAGGCCCTCGCCGCGGCAGCTAAGAAGAAGCAGCCCGAAACGCATGATGCGAAGCATGCTAGCCGAGCCGCTCCCCGTGCGGGGCGTCGTATCAGTATGCGGGACCCGGGGGACGAATAGGACAAAAAGTGCGCCATACCACTTCGTCACGGAGCGTGCTGCTCCCTATCCGCATATTTCACCAATCACGGTTGCGACTAGTGACAGCCCGCTAACGCAGTGCAATGGTGCCGGACATGACGACCAACGGGGGCTTCGAGCCCGTCTTCTGCACCGTCGTACCGCCGCACGTCCTCGACAAGCTGGCCCGGAACGACGACCCCGCACTCTCCGGCCCCGCCCGCCGGACCCTGATGCGCGACAGCGAGCTGCGCGGCAGGCGTCGCGTCACGACCGAGTTCGCCCTCGCGGCCGCCCCGGCGGAGAAGGCACCGTCGGACCAGCCGCTGCGCACCATCTACGACGCCCAGCACCGGACCTCCCTGCCCGGCACCAAGGTCCGCGGAGAGGGCGCGGACCCCGGTCAGGACGCCACGGTCAACCGCGCATACTCCGGCCTCGGCGCCACCTTCGAGCTCTTCCTCAAGGCGTACGCCCGCCACTCGATCGACGGCGACGGGCTGCCCCTGGACGCCACCGTCCACTACGACGAGAACTACAACAACGCCTTCTGGAACGGCGAGCAGATGGTGTTCGGCGACGGGGACGGCGAGATCTTCCTCGACTTCACCATCCCGATCGACGTCATCGGCCACGAGCTCAGCCACGGCGTCACCCAGTACACGGCCAACCTGACCTACTACGGCCAGCCGGGCGCCCTGAACGAGTCCATGTCGGACGTCTTCGGCGCGCTGATCAAGCAGTACACGCTCGGCCAGACCGCCGCCGAGGCCGACTGGCTGATCGGCGCGGGCCTGCTGGCGCCCAGCGTCTCCGGCAAGGCCCTGCGCTCCATGAAGGAGCCGGGCAGCGCGTACGACGACGACGTCCTCGGCAAGGACCCGCAGCCCGCGACCATGGACGACTACGTCCGCACCGGCCGCGACAACGGCGGCGTCCACATCAACTCCGGCATCCCCAACCACGCCTTCTACCTGGCCGCCACCGCGCTCGGCGGCAACGCCTGGGAGAAGGCGGGACAGGTCTGGTACGACGTCCTGACCGGCGGCGAGCTGTCGGAGCGGGCCATGTTCACCGACTTCGCCAAGCTGACCGTCAAGGCCGCCCGCGAGCGCTTCGGCGAGGGCGGCGAGGAGCTCCAGGCCGTGTCGAAGGCGTGGGAGCAGGTCGGGGTGCGGATCCAGTAAGTCCGTACTAGACAGGGACCCATGCGGATTTTGGTACGGCGCACGGGTGGATTCGCGGGCATCGAGCGGCACGCCGAGGTGGACACCTCGGGGCGGCCCGACGCCCAGGAGTGGCACGCCCTGGCCGAGCGCGCGGTCGCGTCCGGCCGGGGCACGCCCCCCGTCGGGGTTCCGGACGGCTTCAGCTACCAGATCACCGTGGACGGCAAGACGGTGTACTGCTCGGATCCCCGGCTCACGGACGAACAGCGGAAGCTGATCTCGCGAGTACTGAAGGAGGGGGCCTGACCGGCGCTCACGGAGGGCCGTAACTGCTTCTTCACGCCTGGCCGTTGACTTCCGTTACCGCTGGTACGGATGATCCGGCGCATGGCGACTGATGCGCGCGGCGCGACGAACCCGATACCTCAGTTCCCGGCCGGCTTCCTGTGGGGCGTGTCCACCTCGGCCCATCAGATCGAGGGCGCGGCGGACGAGCGCGAGCCCTCCGTGTGGGACACCTTCACGGCCGAGCCGGGCCGGGTGAAGGACGGCTCCACCGCCGCGGTGGCCTGCGACCACTACCACCGCTACCCCGAGGACGTCGCCCTGCTGGCCGAGCTGGGCGTCGACGCGTACCGCTTCTCGATCTCGTGGCCGCGGGTGAACGCGCCGAAGGGCCTCGACTTCTACGACCGTCTGGTGGACGAGCTGTGCGAGGCGGGCGTGCGGCCGGTGCCGACACTCTTCCACTGGGATCTGCCGGTCGCGCTGGACTGGCTGGAGCGGGACACGGCGGCCCGTTTCGCCGAGTACGCGGCGGTGGTCGCCGAGCGCCTGGGCGACCGGGTGAAGAAGTGGATCACTCTCAACGAGCCCGCCGAGCACACCCTGCTGGGCCACGCCCTCGGCACCCACGCCCCCGGCAGGCAGCTCCTCTTCGACGCCCTCCCCGTCGCCCACCACCAGTTGCTGGCCCACGGTCTCGCCGTACGGGCGCTGCGCGCGGCCGGCGCGAGGGACATCGGCATCGCCAACTCGCACGGGCCGACATGGCCGACGTCGCAGGAACAGGCGGACATGGAGGCGGCGGACTTCTACGACGTACTCCTCAACCGGCTGTTCGCGGACCCGCTGCTGCTCGGCCGATACCCGGACGGTATCGGCGAGTTGATGCCGGGCGACGTCGAGGCCGACCTGAAGGTCATCGCCGAGCCGCTCGACTTCTACGGCGTCAACTACTACGCGCCGACCCGCGTGGGCGCCCCGCAGGGCACCGAGATCGAGTTCGGCGGGATCAGCATGCCCGCGGAACTGCCCTTCTCCGTACGGGAGATCGAGGGCGTGCCGACGACGGACTTCGGCTGGCCGGTGGTGCCCGAGGGCCTCACCGAACTGCTCACCGGCTTCCGGGAGCGGTACGGCGACCGGCTGCCGCCCGTCGTCATCACCGAGAACGGCTGCAGTTACGAGGGCATCGACGACCAGGAGCGGATCGCCTACCTGGACGGCCACATCCGCGCGCTGCACCGGGCGGTGGAGGCGGGCGTGGACGTACGCGGGTACTTCGTCTGGTCGCTGCTCGACAACTTCGAGTGGGCCGAGGGGTACGCGCGGCGGTTCGGGCTGGTGCACACGGACTACGAGACGCTCACCAGGACTCCCAAGGCGTCCTACGGCTGGCTGCGGGACGTGCTCCGGGCCCAGAGGTGACGTCCACCCGGCCCCCGGGTGCCCTGGCCGAGCCCGTCGACCGGGTCGGCCGGGGCTGGACGGCGGCGCTGTCGCTGGCCAACGTGGCGATCTGGGTGGGCTGGTACGGACCGTTGCAGATACTGCTGGCCCAGCAGGCGGAGGACTTCGCGCCCGGCACCGGGATGTCGAAGGAGACGCTGCTGGCATGGGTGACCGGCGCGGGCGCGGTCGTGTCGCTGGCGGCGAACCCGTTCTTCGGCGCGCTGTCGGACCGCACCACGGCCCGCTGGGGTCGCCGTACGCCGTGGATCGTGGCCGGCGCGGCGGGCGGCGCGCTGTCGCTGCTGCTGCTCGCCGGGGCGGGCGGGCTGTGGGCGATGGCGGTCGCCTGGTGTCTGGTCCAGCTGACGCTGAACGCGTCCTTCGCGGCGGTGACGGCGGCGGTGCCGGACCGGGTGCCTCGGCTGCAACGGGGCGTGGTGGGCGGCTGGTTGGGGGCCGCGCAGATCCTCGGGGCGGTCGTCGGCACCGGGCTTGCGACGGCGGCGGGCGGGATCGCGGCGGGGTATGCGGCCTGCGCGGTGTTCGCGGTGGCGGGGGTGCTGCCGTACGTCCTGCGGTACCGGGATCTGCGGCTGGCGGTCACGGACCGGCCGGCGTGGTCCTGGCGTTCGTTCACACGCGGCTTCTGGCTGAGCCCGCGCCGCTACCCCGACTTCGGCTGGGCCTGGCTGACCCGCTTCCTGATCAACCTCAGCAACGCACTGGTGATCCTGTACCTCCTCTACTACCTGCGGGACCGCCTGCACCACGACGACCCCGAGCAGGGCGTCCTGATCCTCACCGCGGTGAACAGCGTGACCCTGGTGGCGACGGTCGTGGTGGGCGGCGCCTGGTCGGACCGGGTGGGCCGCCGCAAGCCGTTCGTGATGTGGTCCGGGGTGCTGATGGCGGCGGCCACGGGCCTGCTGGCCGGCTGGCAGACCTGGCCGAGCGCGATCGTCGTGGCGGCGCTGCTGGGCCTGGGCCTCGGGGTGTTCATGTCGGTCGACTTCGCGCTGATGACGGACGTCCTGCCGAAGGCCCTCGACCGCGGCAAGGACCTCGGCGTCATCAACGTGGCGAACGCCCTCCCCCAGGTGGCGGCCCCCGCCCTGGCCGCCCCGATCGTCACCCACCTCGGCGGCTACCGGGTGCTGTACCTGGTGGCGGCGGTGGCGGGGCTGGCCGGGGCGGTGCTGGTGGCACGGATCAGGGGTGTGGACTAGGGGCGGGGCGGGCGGCGATCAGCTCAGCATTCGCGGCCCCACCGTGCGCTGTGCAGGGTGACGGGGCCCTCGAAGGTCACCATGTTGGTGTCGTTCGGGTAGTGCAGGCAGCCCTTGAAGTTGCCGCCGTTCTCCGGCGTGGTGGTGAGGTTGTACCAGATGTGGTCGGCGCCCGGCCGGCGCACACCGTTGTTGACGATGGTCACCCCGTTTTCCGAGTGCAGGTCGTACAGATTCCCCTTCGACTTCCACGTCGGCTTGCCCGACGCCGTGTCGTTGTTCCACACGCAGACGTACTCCCGGGGGCAGTCCGCCGGGGCGGCCGCCGCCGAGGGCGCCGCAGCCACCCCCATGGCGGCCGTCATCAGCACTGCTGCCACACCCATGCCGGCCTTCTCGCGCAACCGTGTCTTCATCATGTCGCCCCTCCGTTTTGCGGTCACTCGGGGCAGCCGTGGTCAGTTGGGCCGCCCCCGAGTGACCCAGCATCGCGCGTGGTTCAGGGCGCCGGTCCCTGACATCTGTCAGGGAACCGGAGGCCGGTCACAGCGCTCCGGCCTCCCGGGCCGCGTAAACCGACGGAAACAGTGGCCGATACCCCAGCTCCCGCCGGATCCGCTCGGTGGACATGACCGCCAGCCACGGGTCGGGGTCCGTGCGGGCATACATCTCCTCGGGGATCTCGACCCCGTTCAGCTGATGCAACTCGACCGCCGTCACAGGCACGTCGTCGGCGATGTTGTACGCACAGCCCGCGATCCCAGGCGCGTACAGCAACCGCAGCAACCCCTGGGCGACGTCCGCATGGTGCCCCATGTGCAGCCGCTGAGTCGCCGCCCAGTCCTTGGCCCACATGAGGGACTGGGCGAGATGCGGATCCCCCTCGCCGTAGACGAAGGGGAGCCGGCCGACACGTACGTCCATGCCCTCCAGCGCGAGCAACTCCCGCTCGGCCGCCGCCTTGGACTCCGGGTAGGCACCCCACATCGCTCCGCCGGGCCGGCTCTCGTCGTCCTCGGTGAGCGGGCGGCCGCGTCCGGTGCCGTACACCAGCCCCGTGCTGACCTGCACGAAGCGCCGCACCCCGGCAGCCAGCGCGGCACGCCCCAGTTCCACGGCCGCGTCCCGGTTGACGGCCCGCGCCTCCTCGTCGGGGACCCCGCGGAAGGAGGCCGCGACGTTCACGACCGCGTCGACCCCGGCGACCGCCTTGCCGAGCGTCCCGGTGTCCCGCAGATCGCCGACCACGACCTCGGCGCCCAGCTCCGCGAACGGCTCGCCCCGCGCCTCGTCCCGCACCAGCACCCGTACCTGCTCTCCCGCCCGGGACTGCGCGAGCAGCCTCGGCACGAAGCGCCGGCCGACCTGCCCTGTCGTACCCGTCACCAACGTCAGCATGTTCTGCTCCTCTCGTCACCGACCAGCCTCGGGCCGGGCCGGCGCGGACGGGAGAGACCTGTTGATCAGGGGATCGGCAGTCCCTGGCTAAGCCGGCCGCGCTGCCGCAGGCTGGAGTGGTGAACCGAGCCGAACTCGCCGACTTCCTGCGCCGTGGCCGCGCCCGGCTGACCCCGTCGGACGTGGGACTGACCCCGGGCACCCGGCGCCGCACACCGGGCCTGCGCCGCGAGGAGGTGGCGCAGCTGGCGGGGATGTCGGTGGACTACTACACCCGGCTGGAACAGTCCCGTGGCCCGCGCCCGTCCCGCCAGATGCTGACGGCGCTGGCCCGCGCGCTGCGCCTGACCGCCGTCGAGAGCGACCACCTGTTCCACCTGGCCGGCGAGGAGCCCCCGCGCCGCGAGACGACGTCGGCGCATGTCCGGCCCGGGCTGCTGCTGATCCTGGACCGGCTGCACGACACCCCGGCCCAGGTGGTGAACGACTGCGGCGAGGTGCTCGCGCAGAACGCGATGGCCCGGGCGCTGATCGGTGATGTGATGTCCCGGCCGCGGCGCGAGCGCAATCTCGCCCGGCTCTACTTCCTGGACCCGGCCGCGCGCTCGCTCTTCCCGCAGGAGGACCTCGCGGGTCACGCGCGCGCCCATGTGGCCACCCTGCGCGCGGTGGCCGCGGCCCGTCCCGACGACCCGGAACCGGCCGCGCTGGTCGCCGAACTCCGGTCGTCCAGCGAGGAGTTCGCCCGGTTGTGGGAGGAACACGAGGTGTCGCAGCGCAACCGTGCCACCAAGCGTTTCCTGCACCCGGTGGTCGGCCTCCTGGAACTGGACTGCGAGGTCATGGTCAGTCACGAACACCACCACCTGCTGGTCGTGCACTCGGCCCGGCCCGGGACCGAGGCCTACGAGCGCCTGCAACTCCTGCGGGTAGTGGGCCTGCAGGACATGTCGCCCAGCACGGCCTGATCCGGTAGCTGACCTTCCGGTAATGGAGGCCGGAAATCACCCTTGCCGACCCTCGCCCCACGCGCATCAATGGAAACGGCGGTTCCGACGGACCGTCAGATTCAGCTCTCCACGCAGTGTGTCCGCATCCACCTGCCGAACAGTTCCCCCGCCCCCCACACAAGGAACTCCCCCACCCTTGAAAGGGACTGAATCCCCATGAGACGCATGCGCATTGGAGCAGGTGCCGCGCTGGTGGCCGGGACCCTCGCGGTCACCGGGCTGGCCTTCGCACCCGCCGCCCTCGCGGTCGCCCCCGGCTCGGCGACGATCACCGCCGACTGCGGCAGCTTCGGCGGTGGCGAGGCCACCCTCACGGCGACGCAGGACGGCACCGCCGCCACCATCACCGTCAACTCCTCCGCGATCACGGCGCCGATCGCGCTCGGCGAGGACTCCATCTCCTCGACGCTCACCCTGGTGAAGGCGAGCGGCGGCACCACCGCCTTCACCGGCACGGAGAACCCGGCGATGGCCGCCGGCGACCCCGTCCAGGTCGGCCCGCTCAGCGGCACCGTCGCCTCCGGGGACAGCCTGGAGGCCTTCGGCGGCTCGCTGACCATGACCGTCTTCGGCATCACCATCACGTGCACGGCGACCGGGCCGCAGTCGCCGGGCCCGTTCGTGTTCGACTGAGCCGCGTGACGCACTGACGCACTGACGCTCTGACGTGCTGATGTGCTGATGTGCTGAAAGGGACGCGGTCCCGGCGCTGTTACGGCTTCACAGTGCGTCGGGGCCGCGTTCGCCCGTCCGTACCCGTACGACCGTCTCGACCGGCAGCGCCCAGACCTTGCCGTCGCCGATCTTGCCGGTGTGTGCGGCCTTCACGATGGCGTCGATGACGTCCTCGGACAGCGCGTCCTCGACGACGACCTCGATGCGGACCTTCGGCACCAGGTCGACCTGGTACTCCGCGCCCCGGTACACCTCGGTGTGGCCGCGCTGCCGGCCGTACCCGCTCGCCTCGGTCACGGTCAGGCCGTGCACGCCGAGTTCCTGGAGGGCGGTCTTGACCTCGTCGAGCCGGTACGGCTTGACGATCGCGGTGATCAGCTTCATGCCTGCTTCTTGACCTTCTGCGCGGCGGGGAGGGAGGAGGAGACGGACGAGGCGAGGGACGCCGTGACCGGGGCGCCGTGCCCCAGGACCCCGTGATCGTAGGCGGTCTCGGCGTGCACCGTAAGGTCCAGGCCGGTGTGCTCCTGCTCCTCGCTCGCCCGGAAGCCCAGCACCCTGTCGATCAGCTTGGCGATGCCGTAGGTGGCGAGGAAGGCGTACGCGCCCACGGCCACGATCGCCACCGCCTGCTTGCCGAGCTGCGCGAGCCCGCCGCCGTAGAGGAGGCCCTCGGCCCCGCCGGTCATCGTGGCCGTCGCGAAGACGCCGATCAGCAGGGTGCCGATGACACCGCCGACGAGGTGGACGCCGACGACGTCCAGGGAGTCGTCGTAGTCGAACTTGAACTTCCAGCCGACGGCGTACGAGCAGACGACGCCGGCGGCGAGGCCGATGACGAGCGCGCCGAGCAGCGAGACCGAGCCGCAGGAGGGCGTGATGGCCACCAGTCCGGCGACCGCGCCGGAGGCCGCGCCCAGCGTCGTCGGGTGACCGTCGCGCTTCTGCTCGACGAAGAGCCAGCCGAGCAGGCCGGTGCAGCCGGCGGCGAGGGTGTTGAGGAAGGCGGCGGCCGCGAGGCCGTTGGCGCCGAGGGCGGAGCCGGCGTTGAAGCCGAACCAGCCGAACCACAGGAGACCGGCGCCGATCACGACCATCGGCAGGTTGTGCGGCCGCATGGCGTCCTTCTTGAACCCGAGCCGCGGACCCAGGACCAGAGCCAGCGCGAGGCCGGAGGCGCCGGAGGTGATCTCGACGGGGAGGCCGCCGGCGAAGTCGAGGGCGCCGAGCCGGTCGAGGATCCAGCCGCCGGGGCCCCAGGTCCAGTGGGCCACGGGAACGTATACGAGCAGCGCCCACACCGGCACGAACACGACCCACGCCCCGAACTTCGCCCGGTCCGCGATCGCGCCGCTGATCAGCGCGGCCGTGATGATCGCGAAGGTGAGCTGGAAGGTGGCGAAGAGGACGGTGGGGACGGTCCCCTGGACGCTATCCGGTCCGAGCCCGGCCATACCGGCGTGGTCGAGCCCGCCGATGAGGCCGCCGAGGGTGTCCTCCCCGAACGCGAGCGAGTAGCCGCAGACCAGCCACACGACGGTGACCAGGGCGATGGACACGAAGCTCATCATCAGCATGTTCAGGACGCTCTTCGTGCGGACCATGCCGCCGTAGAAGAGGGCCAGGCCCGGGGTCATCAGCAGGACGAGGGCGGTGGCGGCGAGCAGCCAGGCGGTGTCGCCGGTGTCGACGCTTGCGGCGGCGAGGGTCACGGTCGTCTCCAACGGTGCGGGGGCTCGTCAGAGGTTCACCGCTGTGCGTTTCCGGTCGTGCACGGCTGTGTTTCCGCGACGTTTCGTTGCGCGGGGGTTTCCGGAAGCTCACCGGACGGCCGGCGGTCGGTCTGTTGTGCGGCGAGGGTCTGTGGATCAGGGAGAATGGGCGCCATGAGCGTTCGCAGCCAGTCATCCGAGCCGTCCGAGGCCCCCCACCGCGCCGGCTTCGCCTGCTTCGTGGGCCGTCCCAACGCGGGCAAGTCCACCCTTACGAACGCTCTGGTCGGCCAGAAGGTGGCGATCACCGCCAACCAGCCCCAGACGACGCGGCACACGGTACGCGGGATCGTGCACCGGGAGGACGCCCAGCTGATCCTGGTCGACACCCCTGGGCTGCACAAGCCGCGCACGCTGCTCGGCGAGCGCCTCAACGACATCGTCCGTACGACCTGGGCCGAGGTCGACGTGATCGGCTTCTGTCTGCCGGCGAACGAGAAGCTCGGCCCCGGTGACCGTTTCATCGCGAAGGAGCTGGCGTCGATCAAGAAGACGCCGAAGATCGCGATCGTCACGAAGACCGACCTCGTGGACAGCAAGACGCTGGCCGAACAGCTCATCGCGATCGACCAGCTCGGCAAGGAACTCGGCTTCGAGTGGGCCGAGATCGTCCCCGTCTCCGCGGTCGGTGACCAGCAGGTGGGCCTGCTGGCCGACCTGCTGGTCCCGCTCCTGCCCGAGGGGCCGGCGCTCTACCCCGAGGGCGACCTCACCGACGAGCCCGAGCAGGTCATGATCGCGGAACTGATCCGCGAGGCCGCGCTGGAGGGCGTCCGGGACGAGCTGCCCCACTCCATCGCGGTCGTGGTGGAGGAGATGCTTCCCCGTGAGGACCGCCCCGCCGACAAGCCGCTCCTCGACATCCACGCCTTCGTCTACATCGAGCGCCCCAGCCAGAAGGGCATCATCATCGGCCCCAAGGGCAAGCGCCTCAAGGACGTCGGCATCAAGTCCCGCAAGCAGATCGAGGCCCTGCTGGGGACGCCGGTGTTCCTGGACCTGCACGTCAAGGTCGCGAAGGACTGGCAGCGCGACCCGCGCCAGCTGCGGAAGCTGGGTTTCTGAGCCGAGGGATCACTTGCGGGGGCGAAAACCCGACCCGGGGTGACGGCGGGCGTACCCGACGTGCACGGATGGGGACCGTGGGGAAAAGGCCTACGGCCTTGTCAGTCCCCCGGCGTACTCTGGAAATCGCCAGGCCGCCCACGTGGCGGGCGAGTCGTTTCGAGGAGGACGAGCAAGGCCTACGAGCCGGCCCATGACTCAGACACCCACAGCTCACACACCCGCGCAGGGGCAGGCGAGAGCACAGTTCACCGTCCCCGCCCAGCACCCCATGGTGACCGTGCTGGGGTCCGGCGACTCCCTGCTGCGCGTGATCGAGAAGGCCTTCCCGGCGGCCGACATCCACGTCCGGGGCAATGAGATCAGCGCGGTCGGCGATGCCGCTGAAGTCGCCCTCATCCAGCGCCTGTTCGACGAGATGATGCTGGTGCTCCGCACCGGACAGCCGATGACGGAGGACGCAGTGGAACGCTCGATCGCCATGCTCAGAGCGAGTGAGAACGGCGAGGGCCCGGAGGAGACCCCGGCCGAGGTCCTCACCCAGAACATCCTCTCCTCGCGCGGCCGCACGATCCGCCCCAAGACCCTCAACCAGAAGCGGTACGTCGACGCGATCGACAAGCACACGATCGTCTTCGGCATCGGCCCCGCCGGTACCGGCAAGACCTACCTCGCCATGGCGAAGGCGGTGCAGGCCCTGCAGTCCAAGCAGGTCAACCGCATCATCCTGACCCGGCCGGCGGTCGAGGCGGGCGAGCGGCTCGGCTTCCTGCCGGGCACGCTGTACGAGAAGATCGACCCGTACCTGCGTCCGCTGTACGACGCGCTGCACGACATGCTCGACCCCGACTCCATCCCCCGGCTCATGGCCGCCGGGACCATCGAGGTCGCCCCGCTCGCGTACATGCGCGGTCGTACGCTCAACGACGCCTTCATCATCCTCGACGAGGCCCAGAACACCTCGCCCGAGCAGATGAAGATGTTCCTCACCCGTCTCGGCTTCGAGTCGAAGATAGTCATCACCGGTGACGTGACCCAGGTCGACCTCCCGGACGGCACCAAGTCCGGTCTGCGGCAGGTGCAGGACATCCTGGACGGCGTCGACGACGTGCACTTCTCCCGGCTGTCGTCCCAGGATGTCGTCCGGCACAAGCTGGTCGGCCGTATCGTCGACGCGTACGAGAAGTTCGACAACACGCACGGCACCCAGAACGGCACGCACAAGGGCCGCGGCGGCAAGGCCGGGCACAAGGGGAAGTAGAGAACACGCGCGACCATGTCGATCGACGTCAACAACGAGTCCGGAACCGAGGTCGACGAGCAGGCGATCCTCGACATCGCCCGCTACGCACTCGCGCGGATGCGCATCCACCCGCTCTCCGAGCTCTCGGTGATCGTCGTGGACGCCGACGCCATGGAGCAGCTGCACATCCAGTGGATGGACCTGCCCGGCCCGACGGATGTCATGTCCTTCCCGATGGACGAGCTGCGGCCGCCCTCGAAGGACGACGACGAGCCCCCGCAGGGGCTACTCGGTGACATCGTGCTGTGCCCCGAAGTCGCCGCGAAGCAGGGGACCGAGGCACCCACGCAGCACTCCATGGACGAGGAGCTCCAGTTGCTCACCGTCCATGGCGTGCTGCACCTGCTCGGGTACGACCACGAGGAGCCCGACGAGAAGGCCGAGATGTTCGGTCTGCAGGCCGCCATCGTGGACGGCTGGCGCACGGAGAAGGGCATGACCGGCCCCTCCCCGGCCCCGACCGTGTCATGAGCCTCGCCCTCGTCTCCGGCGCGATCGCCCTGGTGATCGTCGCCTGGCTCGCCGCCTGCGCCGAGGCCGGCATTGCGCGCGTCTCCAGCTTCCGCGCCGAGGAGGCCGTACGCAGCGGCCGTCGCGGCAGCGAGAAGCTGGCGCTCGTCGCCGCCGACCCGACCCGCTATCTGAACGTGTCGCTGCTGGTGCGCGTGGCCTGCGAGATGGCCGCCGCCGCACTCGTGACGTATGCCTGCCTCCAGGAGTTCGACAGCACCACCGAGGCCCTGCTGGTCGCGATAGCGGTCATGGTGCTGGTGTCGTACGTCGCCGTCGGGGTCTCCCCGCGCACCATCGGCCGCCAGCACCCGCTGAACACGGCGACGGCGGCGGCGTACGTCCTGCTGCCGCTCGCCCGGATCATGGGGCCGATCCCCTATCTGCTGATCCTCATCGGTAACGCGCTCACCCCCGGCAAGGGCTTCCGCCGCGGCCCGTTCGCCTCCGAGGCGGAGCTGCGGGCGCTGGTCGACCTCGCCGAGAAGGAGTCGCTGATCGAGGACGAGGAGCGCCGCATGGTGCACTCCGTCTTCGAACTGGGCGACACGCTGGTCCGCGAGGTCATGGTCCCGCGCACCGACCTGGTGGTGATCGAGCGCTACAAGACCATCCGCCAGGCCCTCACCCTCGCCCTGCGCTCCGGCTTCTCCCGCATCCCCGTCGTCGGGGAGAGCGAGGACGACGTGGTCGGGATGGTGTATCTCAAGGACCTGGCCCGCAAGACGCACATCTCCCGGGAAGCGGAGAGCGAGCTGGTGTCGACGGCGATGCGGCCCGCCGTCTTCGTACCGGACACCAAGAACGCCGGTGACCTGCTGCGCGAGATGCAGAAGGAGCGCAACCACGTCGCCGTCGTCATCGACGAGTACGGCGGCACCGCCGGCATCGTCACCATCGAGGACATCCTCGAGGAGATCGTCGGCGAGATCACCGACGAGTACGACCGTGAACTGCCGCCGGTGGAGGAGCTCGGCGAGGACCGCTACCGCGTCACCGCCCGTCTGGACATCACCGACCTCGGCGAGCTGTACGGCCTCGACGAGTACGACGACGAGGACGTCGAGACGGTCGGCGGGCTGCTGGCGAAGGCACTCGGCCGCGTCCCGATCGCCGGGGCGTCGTCCCTGGTCGAGCTCCCGGACACCCGGGAACTCCGCCTGACCGCGGAGGCGGCGGCCGGCCGCCGGAACAAGATCGTGACCGTGCTCGTGGAGCCGGTGGGTCCGGTCGGGCCCCTGGGCGAGGAGACGAAGGCCGAGTGACGGAGTGAGGGAGTGACGGAGTGAACCCTCAGGAGCTGCGCGCGTTCTGCCTTTCCTTCAACGCGACCGTTGAGGACTTCCCGTTCAACCCGGACACGTCGGTCTTCAAGGTGCTGGGCAAGCTGTTCGCCCTGACGAACCTGGACGCGCGGCCCCTGACGGTCAACCTCAAGTGCGACCCGGAGGACGCGGTCCGTCTGCGCGGCGAGTATCCGGGGCTCATCGTCCCCGGCTATCACATGAACAAGCGGCACTGGAACACGGTGACCGTCGACGGCGAGCTCCCGGACCGCTTCGTCCGGGAGCTCGTCGAGGACTCGTACGACCTGGTCGTGGCCGGCCTGCCGAGAGCCGACCGGCTCCGCCTCGACCGCCCCTGAGCCGCTCGGACCTAGTCGTCCCTTGATCCGGCCGTCCGTCCGGTCCGCAGGCCGACGGCGATCAGGGCCGCCGCGGCCAGGACGATCGCCGCGTCGAGCGCCAGGACCGTGCGGGTGCCGGAGAGCAGGTCGCCGGAGGTCGTCGCGAGGACGCCAAGCAGCGGGATGCCGATCGTGATGCCGACCTGCTGGGTCGAGGTGACCAGGCCGGTGGCCAGGCCCTGCTCCTCGTCGGGGACGCCGGAGGTCACGGTCAGGCCGTAGGAGATGATCGCGCCCAGGTGGAACATGCTCGCCAGCGCGAGGGCGGCCGTGACGAGCCAGACGGACCAGGACTGCGCGTTCAGGAACAGCAGGGCGACACCGAAGGCGCCCTGGCCGGCGAGCGAGAGAACCAGAATGCGGCGGGCGCCGAGACGGCTGATGAACCTCGGGGTGAGCGAGCCGGCGATCACCGACATGACGCCCTGCACACCGAAGACCAGGCCCGTCTCCCAGGCCGACAGACCGAGCACTTCCTGCAGGTACAGGGTGAGGACGAAGACCACCGTCGACATCATCGAGAAGGTGACCAGACCGCCCAGGTTGCCCCACGCCACCGTGCGGCGGCGCAGCATGGGCAGGGAGACCAGCGGCGACTCGGTGCGGGACTCGACGACCGCGAAGGCCGCCAGGAGCGCGAGACCCGCGATCAGGGTCGCGATGACGTCGACGCGGGCGAAGCCGTCGTCGGCGGCCGTCGTGAGGGCGTAGATCAGGGACAGCAGACCGCCGGTGACGGTGATCGCGCCGGGCACGTCCAGGTGCGGGCGCTGCGGGGTGCGGGACTCGGGCAGCAGGCCGGGCGCGAGCGGCAGCACGACCAGGGCGAAGACGGCGAGCAGGCCCATCGTGGAGCGCCAGCCGAGGGCGTCGGTCAGGACGCCGCCCGCGACCACGCCGATGGTGAAGCCGAGGGACATCAGCGTCCCGGAGATGCCGAGGGCGCGGTCCCGGGCGGGGCCCTCGGCGAAGGTGGTGGTCAGCAGGGACATGCCCGTCGGGACGATGACCGCGGCACCGAGGCCCTGCAGGACCCGTCCCGCGAGGAACGACGCCGGGTCCCAGGCGAACGTCGCGAGCACCGAGGCCGCGGCGAACAGGGCGAGTCCGGTGAGGAAGAGCTTGCGGCGGCCGTACAGGTCGCCGATGCGGCCGAAGAGGAGCAGGAAGCCGCCGGACGGCAACGCGAACGCCGTCACCGCCCACTGCAGCGCCGACTGGCTCATGCCGAGGTCGGCGCCGAGGACGGGGAGGGCGACGTTCAGGACGGAGAAGTCGAGGGCGACCATGAACTGGGCCGCGCACAGGACGAACAGGACGAGTTTGTCGCGCGTCGACATCCGGGGGGACCGGGGGGTGCCGAGCGGTGGGGTGGTGGGGGCGGGAGCGGATGTGGTGGTGTCGATCGCCATGGGTAAGAGCCTGCGTGCATCGGAATAGCCGTGGGGAGCGGGAAGTTGTCCTGGTGGTGGCACCACCAGTCACCGGGATGAGGGGGATCCTTACGTGTCCGATGTGTCCGTGTCCGACGTGTCCGGTACCTCGCTGAAGAGTCATCGGCGGCGCGAGCTGCGCGAGTTCCTGATGAGCAGGCGGGCCCGGGTGACACCGGGCGAGGCCGGGCTGCCGGACGGCGGTGCGCGGCGCCGTACACCGGGGCTGCGGCGCGAGGAGGTCGCCGTGCTCGCCGGAGTGGGCGCGTCCTGGTACCAGTGGCTGGAGCAGGGGCGGGACATCTCGGTGTCGCCGCAGGTGCTGGACTCGGTGGGCCGGGTGCTGCGGCTGAGCAACGCCGAGCGGCGGCATCTGTATCTGCTGGCGGGGCTGAACCCGCCGGTCCGCGAAGTGGCGCCCGAGAAGCAGGACATGTGCGACGGGCTGCGGCGGCTGATCGACGCGTGGATGCCGTATCCGGCGCACATCATGGACCGGTACTACAACGGCGTGCTCTACAACGACGCCGCCGCGACCGTGCTCGGGATGCGGCCCGGCAAGCGGTGGAACTGCCTGATCGACTTCTTCACGGACCCGATGTACCGGTCGCGTTCGAGGAGTTGGGAGCAGAATGCCCGGACGGTCGTGGCGCAGTTCCGTGCGCTGTGCTCGGCCTCTCCCGACGACGACGGCTTCCAGTCCGTGCTGGCCGAGGCGAAGGCCTCCAGCCCGGAGTTCACCGAGCTGTGGGAGCGGCGGGACATCGAGGATGCCGGGCAGATCCGCAAGGAGCTGAACCATCCGCTCGTCGGGCTGCTGTGCATGGAGTCGAGCGTGATGCAGATGCCGGTGCGGCCCGACCTGTCGATCGTCCTGCACACGCCGCTGGACGAGGCGAACACCGCGGCGAAACTGGAGTGGCTGGCCTCCCCGGAAGGGCGGCGCGGGGCCATGTACCCCGTGGCCGGTTAGCGCGGGCGCCGCTACGTATGCTCAGGTCATGACCGACAACAGCGCGCTCGACCCCGAGGACCGCAAGATCGTCACCCTGGCACGTTCCGCACGGGCCCGCAACGGTGTGCCCGAGGGTGCGGCCGTACGGGACGAGACCGGCCGTACCTATGTCGCCGGGACGGTCGCCCTGGACTCCCTGAAGCTGAGCGCGCTGCGCACGGCGGTGGCGATGGCGGTGGCGTCGGGGGCGAAGTCGCTGGAGGCGGCAGCGGTCGTGACGGACGCCGAGGGCGCCTCGGACGAGGACCGCGCGGCGGTACGGGACCTCGGCGGCCCGCAGACGCCGGTGCTGGTGGCGGGGCCGGACGGGGCGGTACGTACGACGGTGACGGCGGGCTGAGACTCAGGGGCCCCGACCCGTGGAGTCGCAGGAGACCCTCGGTCGCCCGGGAGTTCAGGTCCTGGCCGCCGGTGTGATGTGGCTGAGGACGCAGCGCCAGCGGTCGTCCAGCCGTACGAAGACGTCGGTCGTCCACTCGTCTGCGTCGAAGCGCTCGCCCTTGTAGTGGGCGGTGTTCGTGATGCGTGCCGTCACGACCGCCGAGTCGCCGTGCATGCGGATCCTCGGCTCGCCGACGAGTCGGAACGACGAGTGGGTCAGCTCGCCGGACTCGACGAACGACAGAAACTGCTCCCTGGTCGAGATGCCCGACTCGGAGACGATGGCCCAGTCGTCGGCCATGAAGTCGGCGATCCGTGCGGGGTCGTTGGAGACCATCGCCGCCGCCCAGTCGTGCGCGACGGCGGCGAGGACCTGCCGGTCGTGAGGCGCGTCGTCGCTCATGGCCGGATCGTAACCAGAGCCGTGCGGCACGGCACCCCGTCGGGCCACGACGGGCGGTTGTCAGTACCGGGTGTCACGCTGAGGTCATAGCGGATCTGCGAAGGGAATCGCCATGATCACCACTGACCTCGCTCCCGGCTCCCCCTGCTGGATCGACCTCGGCGCCCCTGACGTCCGGGCCGCCGCGGCCTTCTACGGCACGGTGCTCGGCTGGGAGTACGAGTCCATGGGCGAGGGCGGCGACATGGAAGGCGGGATGTTCAAGAAGGACGGCAAGACCGTCGCCGGGCTCGGCAAGCTCACCGAGGAGGGCGCCCGCTCGGCCTGGATGATCTACTACGCCGTCACCGACGCGGACGCCACGACCCAGGCCGTGGAGCGCGCGGGCGGCACGGTGCGGGTGCCGCCGCGGGACCTCGACGACTGGGGGCGCATGGCGCAGTACGACGACCCGCTGGGCGGCCAGTTCGCCGTCTGGCAGCCCGGGAAGCAGGGTGCTTTCGAGCTGGCGGACGAGACGGGTTCGCTGTCGTGGACGGAGCTGTACACGACGGACGCCGCGGGCGCGAAGGAGTTCTACAGCGGTGTCTTCGGCTGGCAGTTCAGCGACATGCCGATGCCGGGCGGCGGGGGCGCGTACACCCTGATCACCCCGGCCGGGCAGCCCGAGGAGCGTATGCAGGGCGGCCTCATGGAGCTCCCCGTGGAGAACCTCGTACTGGCGGGCGGGCGGCCATACTGGCACCCGGTTTTCAACGTCACTGACTGCGATGCCGCGGTCGCCAAGGTCACCGGGAACGGCGGCAGTGTGCAGATGGGTCCGGACGACGCGGAGGGCGTCGGCCGGCTGGCGGTGTGCGTGGACCCGTCCAACGCGGACTTCGTGGTGCTGACGCCGGCCACGCCCAGCTGACCCGGTCGCGGGAGGGACACCCACGGGAGGCGGCGGCGGTCCTGGTCGTCGTCGGCTCCTGGTCGTCGGTCCTGGTCGTCGTCGGTCCTGGTCGTCGGTCCTGGTCGTCGTCGGTCCTGGTCATGCCGACCGGCGGAACCCGATCGTCGGTACCGCTCGCCGCAGCGGCCAGGGTCTGCCCTGATCCTGCGGCACCAGGTCGGCCAGGAACGCGTACCGGCGCAGGGCCTCGGGGTCCTGCCGGTCGAGGGACTGCACCCGGCGCCACCAGGCGCCGATCTCGGCCCAGCCGGGGGCCGACAGGGAGCCGCCGAACTCCTGGACGGACAGGGCGGCGGTGAGGCCGGCGAAGGCCAGCCGGTCGGCCAGCGGCCAGTCGGCCAGGGTGCCGGCGACGAAGCCGGCCACGAAGACGTCGCCGGCGCCCGTCGGGTCCAGGGCCTCCACGGCGATCGCGGGGACCACGGCCGTCTCCCCGGTCCTGCTGTCCACCGCGTACGCGCCCTCCGCGCCGAGGGTGACCACCGCGACCGGGACGTGCTCGGTCAGGGCGTGGGCCGCCTCGCGCGGGCAGTCGGCGCCGGTGTACCGCATGGCCTCCTGCGCGTTCGGCAGGAACGCCTCGCAGTGCTCCAGGTCGGCCAGCCCCGCCAGGTCCCACGCCCCCGTGTCGTCCCAGCCGACGTCGGCGAAGATCCGGGCGCCCTTGCGCGCGGCCTGCGCGATCCAGGGTGCGCGCGTGCCCGGCACCAGGGAGGCCACGGCGGCCCGCGCCCGGGGCGGGCAGTCCGGCGCCGGTTCCTCCGGGGGCGGCTCGTGGCCGTGGGAGACCATCGTGCGCTCCCCCTCGTACGCCATCGAGACCGTCACCGGCGAGTGCCAGCCCGGCACCGTGCGCGAGGGTGAGAGGTCGATGCCCTCGCCGTGCTCCAGCGCGTCCCAGCAGTACTCGCCGTAGTGGTCGTCGCCGAAGGCCGCCGCGAGCGATGTCTTCAGGCCGAGGCGGGCCAGGGCGGTGGCCATGTTCGCCACGCCGCCGGGGCTGGAGCCCATCCCGCGCGCCCAGGACTCCGTCCCGCGCACGGGGGCGGAGTCGAGGCCGGTGAAGATGATGTCGAGGAAGACCGTGCCCGTCAGATACACGTCCCACGGCGGGTCGGCGGCCGTGCGCAGGCCGACGAGGGGGTCGACCTGGGCCCGGCGATACAGACCCCCTGCTCTGGACGACGGCCTCTGGGGCGAGGCTCCCTTTCCGGTCGGCGCGGTGGGCGTGGTCACGGTGCGCTCCCTGACGTGGTGCTGATCTGGCCAGTCTGCACCACGTCACTGACAACGCCACCGCGATCTTGCCCGAGCCCCTACCAGCGGGGCACCGAAGGCGTGACCCAGCCCGGCTCGGCGATCCGCATCGCGGCAGCGTCGTCGCGGTCCCGCAGCGAGCCGTCGTCATCGAGCCACCGCCGGTGCAGCTCCGCGAGCCGGTCGCGGTCCAGTTCGACGCCCAGGCCGGGCGCGTCCGACACGGCGACCTTGCCGCCCTCGAAGGTGAGGCGCTCGGTGAGGACGTCCTCGGACTGCCAGGGGTAGTGGGAGTCGCAGGCGTGGTGGAGGTTCGGGACGGTGGACGCCACGTGGGTCATCGCGGCCAGAGAGATACCCAGATGGGTGTTGGAGTGCATGGACACCCCGACGCCGAAGGTGCGGCAGATCGCCGCCAGTTGCTGGGTGTTGCGCAGCCCGCCCCAGTAGTGGTGGTCGGAGAGCACGACCTGCACGGCGTCCTTCGTGAAGGCCTCCTTGATCTCCGCGAACGTCGTCACGCACATGTTCGTCGCCAGCGGCACCCCGCTCCGCGCGGCGACCTCCGCCATCCCTGCGGTACCCAGCGTCGGATCCTCCAGGTACTCCAGGACGTCCCCCAGCTCCCGTGCCACCTTCAGCGAGGTCTCCACGGACCAGGCCCCGTTGGGGTCGAGGCGCAGGGGGTGCCCGGGAAAGGCCTCCGCGAGCGCTCGTACGGCGGCGATCTCCTCGTCCGGCGGGAAGACGCCGCCCTTGAGCTTGAAGGAGGTGAACCCGTACCGCTCCGTGAACGTCCGCGCCTGCTCGACCACCCCGGCCGGGTCGACGGCGGCGCCCCAGTCGTCCTTCTCGGCCGCGACGCCCGCCGGATGACCGGCCCACTTGTAGAAGAGATACGCGCTGTACTCGACCGCGTCCCGCACCCTGCCGCCGAGCAGCGCGTGCACGGGCAGCCCGAGCGCCTTGCCGAGGGCGTCGAGGCAGGCGACCTCGATTCCGGAGACGACGGACAGCCGCAGCTTGTCGGCGGTCTGGACACCGCGCAGCCCGCCGACGTCGACCTGTCCGGACAGCCGGGACCGGTCGACGGACACCTCGTCCGCGACAACGAACAGCCCGTTGAGATCCTCGACTTGACGACCGATCAGCTTCTGCGCGAACGGCCGGGCGAGCTCCAGGTACTTGGTGTCGCCGTACGTCTCGCCGACCCCCGTGACCCCGTCGGCCGTCACGACCTCCACGATCAGGCGGGGTGTGTACGGCTGGTGGACGCCCTGGGTGTTCAGCAGCGGCGGGTCGGCGACCAGGATGGGCGTCAGACGGACCTCGGTGATCGTGAGGTTCACAGAGCGGCTCCTACGAGGTCGAGTCCGGTGGCGAGGAGTATGCGCAGGTCTGCCAGGTCACCGGCCGACGGGTCGGTGAGCGGGGCGCGTACGGGGCCGACGGGGCGGCCGCGCAGCCGGGCCGCCGCCTTCACCAGGGACACGGCGTATCCGGGCACCCGGTCGCGGAGCTCGACGAGCGGGACGTAGAAGTCTCGCAGCAGCTTGTCGACGGTGTCGTGCTC
The DNA here is from genome assembly GCF_055639295.1 of Streptomyces sp. NPDC107528. Lineage (NCBI taxonomy): Bacteria > Bacillati > Actinomycetota > Actinomycetes > Kitasatosporales > Streptomycetaceae > Streptomyces > Streptomyces sp. NPDC107528. The sequence continues at coordinate 64,675 of NZ_JBVKAV010000002.1, read as the reverse complement.
GCCGCCCTGGAGTGCGGCGAAGAAGGCGTTCGCGATCTCGGGGGCGAAGGCGTGGACGGCGGAGGAGTAGGCCGGTACGCCGACGGCGGCGTACGCGCGGGCCTGGACCTCGGCGGTGGCGGCACCGTTGAAGAAGAGGAAGCCCTCGGGGGCGGCGAGGGTGAGGCGCTGGAGCCGGTCGAGATCGCTGTGGCCGTCCTTGAGGCCGATGACGTTCGGGATGCGCGCGACCCGCTGCAACGAGTCGGCGGTGAAGGCGACTTGACCGCGCTGGTAGGCGATGAGCGGGAGCCGGGTGCGGGAGGCGATCCGCTCCAGCTGGGCGACCAGTCCGTCCTGCGGGGCGGCGACGAGGTAGTGCGGCAGGACGAGGAGGGCGTCGGCGCCGGCCTCCTCGGCGATCCGGGCGAACCTCGTGGCCTGCGCCCAGCCGTACCCGACCCCGGCGACGACCGGCACCCGTCCGCCCGCCTCCTCGACGGCGATCGACACGACCTGCCGGTACTCGTCCTCGTCCAGCGAGAAGAACTCGCCGGTGCCGCAGGCGGGGAAGACCGCGCCGGGGCCGGTGGCGACCTGGGCGGCGACATGGGTACGGAGGCCGTCCGGGTCCAGCGAGCCGTCCTCGTGGAAGCTCGTGAGGGGGAACGACAGCACCCCTTGCGCCATGCCGTCCCGCAGCCGCCGGGTCGTGTCGGTATCGAGGCTCACCCTCGCCATCTCCCCATGTAGACGTTATCCACGTATGAGAATTGAGATTAGATACGCGAACCGCGACCGTCAACGCCGCGGTCGGCCCGAGGTGCATTGCGAGGCGCTTTGCGAGGCGCGTTCCGAGGCGCTCCGATTACCATCGCCCCATGTCAGAGACAGGCGGCGTCCGCGAGGTGAAGTCCGCGGCGCGCACGGTGGAGTTGCTGGAGCTCCTCGCCGTGCGCGGCGATCGCCCCGCGCGCCTCCAGGAGCTGGCCGACGCGCTGGACGTGCCGCGCAGCTCGATGTACGCCCTGCTGCAGACCCTGATCGCGCGGGGCTGGGTGCGTACGGACGTGACCGGCTCCCTGTACGGCATCGGCATCCACGCCCTGCTCACCGGCACCAGCTACCTCGACTCCGACCCGCGCGTGCGTGCCGTACGCCCATATCTGGACGAGGCGTCGGAGGCCCTGGGCGAGACGATCCACATGGCGCGGCTGGACGGCCGGGACGTGGCGTATCTGGCGACGCGCGAGTCGCACGAGTACCTGCGGACGATCAGCCGGGTCGGGCGACGGCTCCCCGCTCACGTGGGAGCACTGGGCAAAACGCTGCTCGCCGAGCGCCCGGACGACACTCTCCCCGAGGGGCCGTACGAGCCTTTCACCTCCCACACCCACACCACCCGGGACTCCCTCGCCGCCGACCTCGCCGAGGTGCGGGCGCGCGGCTACTCGGTCGACCGCGAGGAGGGCGTCCCCGGCATCGTCGGCTTCGGCTTCGCCCTGCGCTACGACTCACCGGCCCAGGACGCGATCAGCTGCTCGGTGCCGGTGGCCCGGCTGTCGGCGGGGCACGAGGAGCGGATCGTCGCCGTGATGCGGGAGGTCAGGGCGAAGATCGAGGCGACGGCGCCTGCGGCGGGCGGGTCGGTGCACTGGCGTTAACGCCGGCGCGCGCGGCATCCGGCGCCTTCAGGAAAGCCCTCGTTTACCCGGCCTTCCCCACCCCAAACGCAACGTGCGCCAGATCACACCCCCCGCGCTTCTTCTCCGAACCATGTGCTTGATACAAATTCTCCGCGCGTTCCTGTCCGTCGACGGCCTGCGCTCCTCCCCCTCTTGAGCCGCTCCTTTCGCATGCCCTGGGAACGCCCGTGTTCGCCCCTCGCACCACTACCTGGCCCCTCGTCGCCCTTTTCACGGCCGGGTACCTCGCTCCGTTTCTGCTGCCGACGGTCGTCGGCAGGCTCGACTCCGGACTTCCGCTCTCCTCCACCCAAGCGGGCGCCGTCGGCAGCGCACTGCTGCTGAGTTCGGCGTCGGCCGGCTTCCTGCTGGCCTCGCGCGTCGAACGGATCGGCGCGCGCAGGCTGGCCCGTATCGGCCTCACGCTCGCCGTCCTCGGCTACGGCGTGGCAGCGCTCGCGCACGCCGTACCGTCCGTCGTCCTGGGCGTCCTGGTCGGCGGCTTCGGATCCGGTACGGCCACCGCGGTCGCCGCCACCCGCATAGCCGCCCAGCCCGACCCGCACCGGGCCACCACCCTCGGCCTCCTCGGCGTCTCCGCCCTCGCGGGCGGCGTCTATCTGACGGTGCCGCACCTCGGTCCTGGCCACGGCCAGCCGCTGGCCGCGATCGCGCTCACCGCCCTCGCCGTATGGCCGCTCACGGGCCGGCTCCCGGCCGCCCCGGCCACCTCGCACCAGCCCGGCTGGGACAGCTCCGGCCTCCCCCACCTGCGCCACGGCCTGACCCTCGCCGCCTGCATGCTGTGCTGGTCGCTCGCCCAGAACTCCCTGTGGGGCGTCAGCGGCCGAATAGGCCTGACGCAGGCGCAGTTGACCGAGACCACGGTCGGCGCGGTGTTCGCGGTGGGGCTCGGCGCGGGCCTGCTGGGCGTGACCGGGGCGGGTGCGCTCGGCCCGCGCCTGGGCCGGGCACTGCCCATCGGCGCCGGTACGGGCATCATCGCGGCGTGCATCGCGCTCAGCGCGTCCGCCACCGATCTGACGACCTTCGCGACCGGCGAGATCGCCTGGAACACCTTCTACCCGATCGTCCTGTCGTACCTCATCGGTCTCGCCGCCTCCCTCGACACCCGCGGCCGCTGGGCCGTCCTCGTCGGCTCGGCGTCGTCGCTGGGCACGGCTGCGGGCCCGCTGACCGGGAGCGTCCTGTCGGCGCAGGCCGGGTTCCCGGTCATGGGCGCGGTCCTCGCGGTCGGACTGCTGATCGTCGCCGTACCGATGACGGCGGTGGCACTGGGCCGCCGGAGCCGGCGGACGGTCGAGGTCGTGGAGCACGTCGAAGTCGTCGAGATCCCCCTGGACACCGCCGAGGCCAACCCGGCAGTCCCCGACCGCCTCACCGCGGCGACCTAGCCTCGGCGGCTACCCGAACTCGTAGGCCTCGACCTCGGCCAGGTAGCGCGCCCGCAGTTCCTCGTCGTCCTCCAGGAAGGAGGCGAGGAAGGAGTTGCGGGCGAGTTCCCGGAGCCGGTCGTCGGTGAGGCCGAGGGCCTGGCGTACGGCGTCGAAGTTGTCGCCGGCGTAGCCGCCGAAGTAGGCCGGGTCGTCGGAGTTGACCGTGCAGTGGAGCCCGGCGTCGAGCATGGCGGGCAGCGGGTGGTCGGCGAGGACGTCGACGGTGCGCAGCCGTACGTTCGACAGCGGACACAGCGTCAGCGGCACCCGCTCCCGCACCAGCCGCTCGACCAGCGCCGGGTCCTCCATGCACCGCAGCCCGTGGTCGACGCGCTCGACGCCGAGGACGTCGAGGGCCTCGGTGATGTAGGCGGGCGGGCCTTCCTCGCCGGCGTGGGCGACGCGCCGCAGACCGAGCGCGGCGGCGGCCTCGTAGACCTCGCGGAACTTCACCGGCGGGTGGCCGACCTCGGCCGAGTCGAGGCCCACGCCGGTGATCCGGTCGAGGTACGGCTCGGCGGCCCGGAGCGTGTCCATGGCCGACTCGGCGGAGTCGTCGCGCAGGAAGCACATGATCAGCCGGGTGGAGACCCCGTGGTTCGCCTCGCTGCTCCCCAGCGCCCGCCACAGCCCCTCGACGACCGTGCCCAGCTCCAGGCCCCGCTTGGTGTGCGCCTGCGGGTCGAAGAAGATCTCCGCGTGCCGCACGCCCTGGGCGGCTGCCCGGGCGAGATAGGCGTTCGCGAGGTCCTCGAAGTCCCGCTCGGTGCGCAGGACGGCCATGAGCTCGTAGTACAGGTTCAGAAAGGACTGGAGGTCCTCGAACTGATAGGCCTTGCGGATCTCGTCGGTGTCCAGGTACGGCAGCTCGACGCCATTGCGTGCGGCCAGCTCGAAGGCGAGCTCGGGTTCGAGGGTGCCTTCGATGTGGAGGTGCAGTTCAGCTTTGGGGAGGGGCATCGAAGCATCGTACGGGGGTGCTACCGCCGTTTCGGAAGTGGCACCCGCAGCAGGTCGTGCGCGACGGTCAGCTCCCCCTCGAACCCGGCGGCCCGCGCCTGCCGCTCGAATTCGTCCGGCTCGGTGTAGCGCTGGCTGAAGTGGGTGAGCACGAGATGCCGTACGCCGCAGTCGAGCGCGACCCGGGCGGCCTGACCGGCGGTCAGGTGACCGTGCTCGACCGCGAGGTGCTCGTCCTCGTCCAGGAAGGTGGACTCGATGACGAGCATGTCGCAGCCGTCGGCGAGGGTGTACACGCCGTCACACAGCCGCGTGTCCATGACGAAGGCGAACCGCTGGCCCCGCCGGACCTCGCTGACGTCGTCGAGCGAGACCCCGTCCAGCACGCCCTCCCGCTGGATCCGTCCGACGTCCGGCCCCTTGATGCCGTGCAGGGCGAGGCGTTCGGGCAGCATGCGGCGGCCGTCGGGCTCGACGAGGCGGTAGCCGTACGACTCGACGGGGTGCGAGAGCCGGGCGGCCTCCAGGGTGTGGCCGCCGGTGGCGGCGATGAAGCCGTCCTCGCTGATCGGGGCCTCGGCGATGTCGACGGTCTCGCGGTAGGCGGTCGCGTACCGCAGCCGGTTGAAGAAGCGCTGCCCGGAGCGCGGGTAGTGGGCGGTGACGGGATGCGGAACCTTGTCGAGGTTGATCCGCTGGATGACCCCGGCCAGTCCCAGCGAGTGGTCCCCGTGGAAGTGGGTGATGCAGATCCGGTTCAGGTCGTGCGCGGCCACGCCGGCCCGCAGCATCTGCCGCTGCGTGCCCTCGCCGGGATCGAACAGGATTCCCTGTCCGTCCCACCGCAGCAGATACCCGTTGTGGTTCCGGTGCCGGGTGGGGACCTGGCTCGCGGTGCCGAGGACCACCAATTCACGTACGGACACGGCTGCTTCGACCTATCCGGGGGGCCACTGCATACCGCGGCCGCCCAGGACGTGGGCGTGGGCGTGCCAGACCGTCTGGCCGGCGCCGGCGCCGGTGTTGAAGACGATGCGGTGGCTCTCCAGCTTCTCGTCGTCGGCGACGGCGCCGGCCTCCCGCAGGACGTCCGCGGCGAGGGCCGGTTCGGCGGTGGCGAGGGCGGCGGCGTCCTTGTAGTGCGCCTTGGGAATGACCAGGACGTGCGTGGGCGCCTGGGGGTTGATGTCCCGGAACGCGACGGTCGTCTCCGTCTCCCGGACGATCGTCGCCGGGACGTGCCCCTCGACAATCTTGCAGAACAGACAGTCGTCCTGCGGCTCGCCTGCCATGCGGGTTCCCTCCGGGAGTGGGGCGCGTCGTTACGGTGGGCATCGTATCGTCGTCGGCCGCGGGTGATCGGTTTCCGGTCACGGGAGTTGCTTCTCGGTGCCGACCGCTGAGGCGGACAGGAGCGTCGCGGCCCCGAGGCTGCCCCACAGGGCGGCCGGGCCGTGGGGTGCGAGCGCGGTGATGACGGCCGGGGAGACGGCGAGGCCGAGGCCCGTGGAGAGCTCGAAGCGGGCGAGGGCGCGCCCCATGGCATGGGCCGGCGCGAGGGCGGTGACGAGCGCGGTGGCGCTGCCCGCGTAGATGATCTCGCCGATGGTGCAGACGACGGACACCGCGGCGACGGCCGGGGCGCCCCAGCCGTCCCCGAGTGAGGTGGCCACGAGGAAGCCGAGGTAGGACGCGGTGAGCACCACCCCGGCCAGGGCGAGCACGGTCCGCCGGGAGTAGCGGGACAGCAGGACGGTGACCGGCACCTGCAGGGTGACCACCAGCACCGTGTTGGCCACGAAGATGGCCGCCGACCACACCGGGGATGCGTGCAGCTGCGTCACCAGGATCAAGGGGAGCGCGATCTCGGGGACGTTGAGGCAGAAGACGTAGACCACGTTGGCGGCCAGCAGCGCGCGCATCCGGGGTGCGGGCCCGTCGTCCGCGTCGTCGGCCGGGGTGGCGGCCGGATGCGCGCGAAGGTGGACCGACCACGCAAGGGCCGCCGCGGTGAGATAGGCGAGCCCGGTGACGGCTGCCAGCGCCTGCAACGCGGTGGCGCCGCCCGTCAGGGCCGCGGTGGCGAGGAGCGCGCCGATGCCCAGGCCGGCGTTGCGCAGGGCGCGGCCCGCCGCGAGAGCCGCGTCGCGTTCCCGGCCGTGGGCGACGGTGGCGACGAGAGCCGCGTGGGCGGCGGGCCATGCCTGGTTGCCGACGCCGAGGAACAGCGCCGCCGTCGCGAACAGCCAGACGTGCCCCGTCGGGGTGGCGAGCAGAAGCACCACGCCCAGCACCCGCACCAGCATCGACGCCGCCACGACCGTGCTGCGTGCGCCCCGGTCCAGCCATCGGCCCACCGCGGGCATGCACACCAGGCCCACGACGACGCCGGCCGTCATGGCGATGCCGGTGGCCGGCGCGGACAGCCTCAGCACGGTCACTCCGTAGAGCAGCAGGAAGGGCCGCAGCAGGCCGGTGCCGAGTGCGTCCACGGCCAGGGCGACGGCGTAGCGGGGGCCGCCGGAGGAACGGACGAGGGCGCGGGGCCGGATCTTGCCGGTGGTTGCCATGGCGCCAACGGTGCGGACGGCCGCCGGGCCGGCCACGTCGGTTGACGAACACCGTCAACCGACGCCGGCGCAGGCCGCCTTGTCGGCGATGCTGACCGGTCCGTGATGATGAGGCGGTGACGTTGAGGATCGACATCAGCGGCCTGCCGCCCGAGCGGCTGCGGTTCGCCGCCTCCCCGCTGGCCGAGCTGACCGCGATGCTGCACGTGCTGGCCGAACCCGGGCATCATCCGCAGCACGCCGACTGGGCCGGGGACGTCCGGGCCGGACTGCGGCCCGAACCGGCCGAGCGGCTCCGGGAGGCGGAGTTCCTCTGGCGTTCCTCACAGGCCGACTTCCTGCTTCCCGCCCGGCCCCGGCCGACCCTCGCCGAGGAGTTGGACGACGTGGACCGGATCGACGACGAGACGTATGTGACGGCCGCGCTGGTCACCACGTGCGGCGGCAACCGGGCCCGCTTCGCGGCGCCGTCCCCGCTGACCGACGCCACCGCGCGCGAGCGGGCCCTGGATCTGGCCCAGGCGCGCGGCCCGCGGCAGGAGGCCTTCGCGCAGCGGCTGCTCGCGGACCCGGCCGGTGTGCGGGCACGAGTGCGCGGCACCCTGGAACAGTGCGCCGAGGCCTTCTTCGACGCCGCCTGGGCGGGCGTCGCCGTGCAGCTCGCCGGCGACCTGCGCCTGAAGCACGACCTGCTGAAGCACCAGGGCGTCGGGGCGGCACTCGCGTCGGTTTCGAGCGCGGTCACCCTGTCACCGGACGGCGAGTGCATAGTCGTCGACAAACTGCAGGACAAGGCGACCTCCGCCCACGGCACCGGGGTCACCTTCATCCCCAGTGTCTTCGGCCGCCCGCACCTGGTGGCGGTCCACGCGCCGGGCTGGCAGCCGGTGGTGCAGTACCCCGTGGCCGAGCCGAGTCCGGCGGAGCAGCCGCTGTCGCTGGAGACGGTCACGCTACGGCTGGAGGCGCTCGCACACCCGGTACGGCTGCGACTGCTGCGCACCCTGGCCCGCGGCCCCCACACCACCGGCGAGCTGGCGCACACCTGGGAGCTGTCGCCCCCGGAGGTCTCCCGCCACCTCGCCGTCCTGCGCCGCGCGGGCCTGATCACGGCCCGGCGGCACGGCCGCTACATCCGCCACACCCTCAACCTGCCCGATCTGACGGCCCTGGGCACCGACGTGCTGGCGGCCGTCCTGCGCTGAGCGGCCACGGCCCGCCGGCACCCCGCCCGCCTCAGGTCGGCAGACTCGGCGGTGTCTTCGCCGGCCGTTCCTCCAGCCCCGCCAGCGCGATCCGGATCGCCTCGTCCAGCTGGGCGTCCCGCCCCGCCGCCCAGTCCTGCGGGCGCTGGAGCACCTCCACGTCCGGGTCCACGCCGTGGTTCTCCACGTCCCAGCCGTAGCCCTCCAGCCAGATGGCGTACTTCGGCTGGGTGATCAGCGTGCCGTCGACCAGGCGGTAGCGGCTGTCGATACCGATGACACCGCCCCACGTCCGCGTGCCCACCACCGGGCCGAGCCCCAGCGCCTTGATGGCCGCGTTGACGATGTCCCCGTCGGACCCGGAGAACTCGTTCGCCACCGCCACGACGGGTCCGCGCGGGGCGTCCGCGGGATAGCTGTACGGCCGCATCCCGCGCGGCAGTTCCCAGCCCACGATCCGCCGGGCCAGCTTCTCGACGACGAGCTGCGAGGTGTGCCCGCCGCCGTTCTCCCGGACGTCCACGACGAGCCCTTCGCGTGCCACCTCGACGCGCAGGTCACGGTGGATCTGGGCCCACCCGGGCGCCTGCATGTCCGGCACATGGAGGTAGCCGAGCCGGCCGCCGGACTTCTCGTGGACGTACGCCCGCCGGTCCGCCACCCAGGCGTGGTACCGCAGGGGCTGCTCGTCGGAGATCGGGACCACGACCGCATGCCGTACGTCTCCGCCGCCGGCCGGCGAGATCGTCAGCTCCACCGCCTTGCCCGCCGTGCCGACGAGCAGCGGGCCGGGCCCGGTCACCGGGTCCACCGGCGCGCCGGCCACCGCCACGATCGCGTCCCCGGCCCGCACGGCGACCCCGGGCGCGGCCAGCGGGGCCCGCGCGTCGGGGTCGGAGGTCTCCGAGGGCAGGATCCGGTCGATCCGCCAACTCCCCTCGGCGTGACGGGAGATGTCGGCGCCGAGCAGGCCCTGCCGGGCCCCGCTGCCGTACCCGCCGCGCGGGGCGACATAGGCGTGCGAGGTGCCGAGCTCGCCCTGCACCTCCCACAGCAGGTCCATCAGGTCGTCGTGGGTGGCCACCCGGTCGAGCAGCGGGCGGTAGCGGTCCAGCACCCCGGACCAGTCCACCCCGTTCATGTCCGGCCGCCAGAAGTGGTCCCGCATGATGCGGCCGGTCTCCTCGAACATCTGGCGCCACTCGGCCGACGGGTCGACCGTCTGCCGTACGCGGGTCAGGTCGACGGTGATGTTCGTGTCACCGTCGTCGTCGCCGGAGGCCCGCCGGTCGCTCGGTACGACCTTCAGCCGTCCGTCGGCCCACAGCAGCACCCGCTTGCCGTCGCCGCTGACCTCGAAGTCGTCGGCGTCGTCGGCGAGATGCTCCACGCGCCGCTGGACGAGGTCGTAGCGCTCCAGCTCGGTCTTGGGCTCGGGGTCGTCGGGCGTGGCCCGGGAGGCACCGAGGGCGCCGCGCACGGGGTGCCGCAGCCACAGCACGCCGTCCTTGGCGGTCCGCAGCGTGCTGTAACGGGCGGCCTCGACCGGGAACGGCACGATCCGGTCGGCGAGGCCTTCGAGGTCGATGCGCGTGGTCGGGGTGCCCTCGCTGTCGGGCGTCTCGTCCTTGTCGGGCGCGTCGAAGGGGCGGCCGTGCCGCTGCGGCCCGAAGGGGGACGGGGTGGTCGCGGCGAGGGTGATCAGGTGCGGGCGGGAGCCGACCACGAAGGCGAGGTCGAAGACGTGCTCGTCGTAGACCGGGTCGAAGGCGCGGGTCGACAGGAACACCAGGTGCTTGCCGTCCTGCGTGAACGCCGGTGCGTAGTCCTGGAAGCGCAGCGGGGTCGCCTCGGACACCGACAGGTCGGTGGTGTTGGCGAGCTTGAGCTGGGACAGCGGGCGCGGGCCGGGGTGCGACCAGGCGAGCCAGGCGGAGTCGGGCGAGAAGACCAGCCCCGAGACGTCCCCGTCCGCGCTGCGGTCCACCTCGCGCACCTCGCCGGTCTCCCGCTCGACGAACAGCACGCGGCCGTCGTGCGCGGCGACCGCGGCCCGGCTCCCGTCGGGCGCCATGGCGAGTTCCAGTACGCGGCCCAGCTGCCCGGCGCCGAGCCTGCGCGGGGTGGCTCCCGGCGCGAGCCCGGTCGCGGGCGCGAACTCCAGCGCGTCGTCGCCCTCCGCGTCCGTCACCCACACCACCCACTCCTCGCCGTCCGCGCGGAAGGTGCGCGGCAGCCGGGCCCGTACGCCCGGTTCGGCGGCGAGTGCACGGGCGGGGCCGGAGCGGTGGGTGACCCAGTGCACGGCGCCCCGCACGGAGACGGCGCTGCCGCGCGCGGTGTGGTCGGGCGCCGCCTCACCGAACGCGCGGGCGGCGTTCAACGGGTACGTCTGCCGGTCGGTGCGCTGCCCGCCGAGCCGGATGTCGAGCCGGCGCGGCTCGGCGCCGTCGAGGTCGTCCAGGAGCCACAGTTCACCGGCGGAGGTGTGGACGACCCGGGTGCCGTCGCTCGCGGCGTGCCGGGCGTAGAAGCCGTCGACAGCGGTGTGCCGTCGCAGGTCGGACCCGTCGGCGAGGGACGAGTACACGGCCCCCGCGCCCTCGTGATCGGACAGGAAGGCGACCCGCTCCCCCACCCACATGGGGTACTCGATGTTCCCGTCCAGCTCCTCATGCAGCCGTACGAAGTCCCCGTCGCCGTCACGCTCGATCCACAGCTTGCCCGCCGTGCCGCCCCGGTAGCGCTTCCACCGGGCCGCCTCCAGCCCCATGGGTGCGGACGCGAGCAGCAGCCGGGGTCCGTGGACGACGTCGGCGACGGGGCCGTACGGCAGCGTGGTGGCCGGTCCGCCGTCGAGCGGGACCGTGTGGGCCCAGGTGCGGCGGCTGCCCGCCTGCCCCCGGCTGCTGATCGCGAGGACCTGGCCGTCGGGGGTCCAGCCGCGCACCCGGGTCTGCGCGCTGCCCCAGTGGGTGAGGCGCCTGGAGGGGCCGCCGTCGACCGGCGCGATGTGCACCTCGGGGGCGCCGTCGCGGGTGGAGGTCCAGGCGACGGTCGTACCGTCGGGCGAGATGCGCGGCAGGGAGACCGGCACGTTGTCGGCGCTGATCCGCCAGGCCCTGCCGCCGTCGAGGGGGGCGAGCCATACGTCGTCCTCGGCGGTGAAGGCGACCAGGTCGCCGTGCAGGTGCGGATACCGCAGATACGACGGCGCGGGGACGGGGGCCAAAGTCGAAGCTGGCGTCGCGGACTGTGTCACCCGATCACCCTAGGCAACCGCGGCGTCCGCGGACAGGCCTTTGGATCACTTGCCCCAACTCCCGCCAGGACACGGTCACTTGCCCTCCGGCCAGCAGTTCGGGTGTTGCTTGCAGTAGACGGTCTTGGTGACCGTCACCGTGACCGTGGGGCCGGGCTCCTGTCCGCCCCCGGACGGGTTGACGGGCGAGGGCGTGGCGTCGCACTTGCCCAGCCCGTTCACGTGGAACCATTCCTTGCCGTCGATCTTGGCGACCAGGTCCCCGCGCACACAGGAACCGCTGACGGCCCGGGTGATCCGGCCGGTGACGACGATGTCCTTGCCGTCCTTGGTCTCGCCCTCGCAGTCGACCTTGACGACGGTGTTCTCACTCGCGGTCGGCGAACTGCCGTTCTGGCCGCCGTCGTACGAGCCCGTGCAGTTGAGCCATTGCACGTCGGCCTTCTGCCGCTCCAGCTCCTCGGTCACGGTCTGATCGGTCGTGAACGCCACGGTCGCCGAGCTCAGTCCACCCGGATCGCAGCCGGTCACCGAGCCGACGGCGACGACCGCGAGCCCCGCCACGCCGGCCACCCGCGCCCCGCGCATACGACGCCCAGCACGCCGGTCCGCGCGAGGCCAGACCCTCCTGAATGCCCCCATGGGACCGCAGCCTGCCACTGTCCCGGCCGCCGCGGTAGAGCGCATACGGCCACTCCCTGCTCGCGCAGTTCACGGCGGGAGGCAGTCGATCCTCAGGAGCGCAGGAGCAGCCACTCCTGAAGCTCGACCAGGTTGCCCTCGGGGTCCTTGAGGTGGGCGACGCGCATGCGGTCGGTCATCGGGGCGGGGTCGTGCAGGAGGGTCGCGCCGCGTGCGGTGATCTGTTCGCAGTAGGTGTCCAGATCGTCGACGCGCAGGACCACCAGTGAGCGGTGGCCCTTGGCCTCGTCGCCGAGTTCGCCGACGATCGCGGCCATCATCGCCCGGTCCTGGAGGGCGACGCCCGCCGAACCGGTGGCGGGGCTGAACTTCTCGTAGGGCCCGTTCGTCGCGCCCGACTGCGGCTTGAGGCCGAGGACATCGGCGTAGAAGCGGTAGCAGGCGGCGAAGTCGCCGACCAGCAGCCGTACTTGGGCGAGTTCCACGGGGGGACGTCCCTCCTGCTGTCAGGACCAGCGGCCGGTGCGGCCGAGGAGCAGTGCCGTCGCCGCGGTTCCGGCGGTGGAGGTGCGCAGGACGGTACGGCCCAGACGGTACGCCTTCACGCCCGCCTCCTCGAAGAGGGCGAGTTCCTCGGGGGCCACGCCACCCTCGGGGCCGACGACGAGCACGATCTCGCCCTCGGCGGGCAGTTCGGCCGTCGCGAGCGGCTCGCTGCCGTAGTCGCGCTCCTCGTGCAGTACGGCGGCGAAGTCGGCGTCGGCGAGCAGCGCGGCGACCTGCTTGGTCGTGGCCGCCTCAGCGACCTCCGGGAAGCGCACCCGGCGCGACTGCTTGCCGGCCTCGCGGGCGGTGGCCCGCCACTTGCCGAGGGCCTTCGCCCCCCGCTCGCCCTTCCACTGGGTGATGCACCGGGCAGCCGCCCACGGCACGATCGCGTCGACGCCGGTCTCGGTCATGGTCTCGACGGCCAGTTCACCGCGGTCGCCCTTGGGGAGGGCCTGGACGACGGTGATACGAGGCTGCTGCGCCGGCTCCTCGGCCACCGCACCCACGCCCACGACCAGCCGGTCCTTGCCCTCGGCAGCCTTGACGACGCCCTCGACCCAGCGCCCGAGCCCGTCGGTGAGGACGACCTCCTCGCCGGCCCGCAGCCGCTTCACGGAGACAGCGTGCCGTCCCTCGGGGCCGTCGAGAACGTACTCGCCGCCGGCGAGGTGGCCCCGCTCCAGCGACTCGACGACGAACACCGGCGCCGTCATCCGACCGCACCCCCCTCGCGCGCCGCCGACAACGCTGTCGCCGCGGCGGCCAGCTCGGCGGCCAGTACCTCCACCAGCTGCCCGGCCGGCAGGTCGCGTGCCATGCGGTGCCCCTGCCCGGCCCACAGGGCCATGCCCTGCGCGTCACCGGACGCTGCGGCCTTCTTACGCAGGGGTGAGGTCAGGTGGTGGACCTCGGGGTAGGCGGCGGGGGCGTACGGCCCGTGCTCGCGCATGAAGCGGTTGACCAGGCCGCGGGCGGGCCGGCCGGAGAACGCGCGCGTCAACTCGGTCCGTGCGAACAGGGGGTTGGTCAGCGCCTGCTTGTGCAGGGCGTTGGCGCCGGACTCCTGGGTGGCGAGGAAGGCGGTGCCGAGCTGGGCGGCAGCGGCCCCGGCCGCGAGGACGGCGGCGATCTGGCTGCCGCGCATGATGCCGCCGGCGGCGACGATGGGCAGGCTCACGGTCTCCCGGACCTGCGCGATGAGGGCGAGCAGTCCGATGCCCGACCGATCCGTCTCCGGGTTGTCCCGATGCGTCCCCTGATGCCCGCCGGCCTCCACTCCCTGCACGATCACGGCATCGGCACCGGCCTGCTGTACGGCGAGGGCCTCGTCCGGTGCGGTCACGGTGACGAGGGTGAAGGTGCCGGCGCGGCGCAGGGACTCCAGCACATCCGGCTTCGGCACCCCGAAGTGGAACGAGACGACCGGCACCGGGTTGTCGAGCAGCACGGCCAGCTTGGCGTCGTACCCGTCGTCCCGCCCGCTGTCCGGGTCCCCCAGCTCGGTCTCGTACCAGGCGGCCTCACCGGCGAGCTGATGCGCGTAGACGTCCACGGCCGCGGCGTCGGCATACTCGGGCTGCGGCATGAACAGGTTGACCCCGAAGGGCCGGCCCGTCAGACTCCGCAGCTGCTTGATCTCCTGGTACATCCCGTCGGCGGTCTTGTACCCGGCGGCGAGGAACCCCAGCCCACCTGCCTCGGACACGGCAGCGGCGAGCTGCGGCACGGAGACGCCGCCCGCCATGGGGGCCTGCACGATCGGATGGGGGAAGAGACCGGTCAGCGCGGAGGACATGACGGCATGTTGTCACGTCCTCCGAACAAGTCCGAATCGGCCCTGTGCCGTGCAATGTACGGGGACTGGCCCGCCGGACTCAGCGCCCGTTGAACGCGTCCTTCAACCGCGAGAACAACCCCTGCTGCCCCGGCTGACTGTGCTTGCCCGGGGGCCGACCCCCGGACCCCCAGCACCACCTCACAGCTCACGTCAACGCCCGTTGAACGCGTCCTTCAACCGCGACAACAACCCCTGCTGCCCCGGCTGACTGTGCCCGCCCGGGGGCCGACCCCCGGACCCCCAGCACCACCTCACAGCTCACGTCAACGCCCGTTGAACGCGTCCTTCAACCGCGAGAACAACCCCTGCTGCCCCGGCTGGAACTGCCCCGTCGGCCGCTCCTCGCCGCGCAGCTTGGCCAGCTCGCGCAGCAGCCGCTCCTGCTCGGGGTCCAGCTTGGTCGGCGTGGTGACCTCGACGTGCACGATGAGGTCGCCGCGCCCGCCGCCCCGCAGATGCGTCACACCGCGTCCGTGCAACGGAATCGACTGACCGGACTGGGTGCCGGGCCGGATGTCGACCTCCTCCAGGCCGTCTAGCGTCTCCAGCGGCACCTTCGTGCCGAGGGACGCCGCGGTCATCGGGATCGTCACCGTGCAGTGCAGGTCGTCGCCCCGCCGCTGGAAGGTCGAGTGCGGCAGCTCGTGGATCTCGACGTACAGGTCACCGGCGGGACCGCCACCGGGCCCGACCTCGCCCTCGCCGGCGAGCTGGATCCGGGTGCCGTTGTCGACACCGGCCGGGATCTTGACCGTGAGCGTCCGACGGGACCGCACGCGTCCGTCGCCCGCGCACTCGGGACACGGCGTGGGAACCACCGTGCCGAATCCCTGGCACTGCGGGCAGGGCCGCGACGTCATGACCTGGCCCAGGAAGGACCGCGTCACCTGCGAGACCTCACCGCGACCGCGGCACATGTCACACGTCTGGGCGGAGGTGCCGGGGGCAGCCCCCTCACCGTTGCAGGTGTTGCAGACGACGGCCGTGTCGACCTGGATGTCCTTCGTCGTACCGAAGGCCGCCTCGTCGAGCTCGACCTCCAGCCGGATCATCGCGTCCTGGCCCCGACGGGTGCGCGAGCGCGGGCCGCGCTGGGACGCCGTACCGAAGAAGGCGTCCATGATGTCCGAGAAGTTGCCGAAGCCACCCGCACCGAAGCCGCCCGCGCCCGCGCCGCCCGCCTGGGACAGCGGGTCGCCGCCGAGGTCGTAGACCTGCTTCTTCTGCGGGTCCGACAGCACCTCGTAAGCGGCGTTGATCTCCTTGAACCGCTCCTGGGTCTTCGGATCCGGGTTGACGTCCGGGTGCAGCTCGCGCGCGAGCCGCCGGAAGGCCTTCTTGATCTCTTCCTGCGACGCGTCGCGGCGCACGCCGAGAACGGCGTAGTAGTCCGTGGCCACTTACGACTCCGCCAGGATCTGTCCGACGTACCGTGCCACTGCGCGTACCGCTCCCATCGTTCCCGGGTAATCCATGCGGGTCGGTCCGACCACGCCGAGCTTGGCTACTGCCTCACCGCCCGAACCGTAGCCGACCGACACGACAGACGTTGAGTTGAGTCCCTCGTAGGCGTTCTCGTGACCGATGCGTACGGTCATGCCCGAATCCCCTGCCTCGCCAAGGAGCTTGAGGAGCACGACATGCTCCTCCAGGGCCTCCAGGACGGGCCGGATGGTGAGGGGGAAGTCATGTCCGAAGCGGGTGAGATTGGCGGTGCCGCCGATCATCAGCCGCTCTTCGTTCTCCTCGACGAGTGTCTCCAGCAGGGTGGAGAGCACGGCCGAGACGGTGCCGCGGTCCTCTATGTCGAAGGCCTCTGCGAGGTCCTCGACGAGCCTTGGCACATCGGTGAAGCGCCGCCCCGCGACCCGGCTGTTCAGCCGCGCGCGCAGATCCGCGAGCGAGGCCTCACCGAAGGGCGCGGGACAGTCGATCATCCGCTGCTCGACCCGACCGGTGTCCGTGATCAGCACGAGCATCACGCGCGCGGGCGCGAGCGAGAGCAGCTCGACATGCCGGACGGTGGACCGGGTCAGCGACGGGTACTGCACGACGGCGACCTGCCGTGTGAGCTGCGCGAGCAGCCGTACGGTGCGCGCCACGACGTCGTCGAGGTCGACGGCGCCGTCGAGGAAGTTCTGGATGGCGCGCCGCTCCGGCGGGGTCATCGGCTTGACGCCGGCGAGCTTGTCGACGAACAGCCGGTAGCCCTTGTCGGTCGGGATGCGCCCCGCGCTGGTATGCGGCTGGGCGATGAATCCCTCGTCCTCCAGGGCGGCCATGTCATTGCGGACGGTCGCCGGGGAGACCCCGAGGTTGTGCCGCTCGGTCAGCGCCTTCGATCCGACCGGCTCCTCGGTCCCGACATAGTCCTGGACGATGGCGCGCAACACCTGAAGCCTGCGTTCACTCAGCAACCGCGCACACCTCCAGAAGTCGTCCCCTTGACATCTCGCCTGGCACTCTGCGCTGGTGAGTGCCAACCGTCCCCGGCCAGTGTACGGCGGTGGGGTACGCCCCGGGCAAGGCCGGTCCGGCACCACCATGCCCGACGGTGCTGTCTTGGTTAGCGTCGCCGTATGACGGTGACTTGGGAAGAGCTCGGGTGGGAACGGCTGGCGGCCGGGGTGGGCAGATGCCGGCTTCCGGGCTGGGACTGCACCGTGGGGCTGGTCGTGGGCCGGGAAACGGCGCTCGTGATCGACGCCGGGTCAAGCCTCGGGGAGGGCGCGCGGTTGCGGACGCAGGCGCAGTGGCTCGCGGGTCACCGTGTGACTCATCTCGCGCTGACGCATCCGCACTTCGATCATGTCTTCGGGGCTGCGGCGTTCGCCGGGGCGGAGGTGTACGGCCCGGTGGGCATGGACACGGTGTCCGCACACGCGCGTGCGGAACTGCGCTCGGACGCCGTCGGCAACGGCCTGGACCCGGACGCGGCGGACGAGGCGATCGACGCCCTGGTCCGTCCCCGCCACCAGGTGAGCGGCGAGTGGACCCTCGACCTGGACGGCGGCCGGCAGGTCCTGCTGGCGAACGTGGGCCCGGCCCACACCGCCCACGATCTGGCCGTGCTCGTGCCGGGCGGGGCCTCGGGCGACCGGGAGGTCGTCTTCTGCGGCGATCTGGTGGAGGAGTCCGGCGAACCCCAGGCGGGCCCCGACGCCGTACCGTCGCGGTGGCCGGCCGCCCTGGACCGCCTGCTGGACCTGGGCGGCGAGGACGCGCTGTACGTGCCCGGTCACGGAGCGGTGGTGGATGCGGAGTTCGTACGACAGCAGCGGGACGCCTTGGCGGCCCGCTTCGGCGTGTCGCCCTGATCCGCGAGACGTACCCGCAGGGCTTCTCCTATCGTCATCCGAATGCGCCAGTACTCCCCGGACCTGACCCCGCCCTGGAAGAAGCCCAAGCCCGCCCCCGAGGTACCGGCGGACCCGGGCCTGGTCGTGGAGGAGCCGGGCACGGGTTTCTGCGGCGCGGTGATCCGCTGCGAGGCGGGCACGGTGACGCTGGAGGACCGCTTCGGCAAGCACCGGGTGTTCCCGCTGGAGCCGCGGGGGTTCCTGCTGGAGGGCAAGGTGGTGACGCTCGTACGCCCGTCGTCCTCGGCTCCCGCCCGTCCCCGCCGTACGGCGTCCGGTTCGGTCGCCGTCCCCGGCGCACGCGCGCGCGTGGCCCGCGCCGGCCGTATCTACGTGGAGGGCCGCCACGACGCCGAGCTGGTCGAGAAGGTCTGGGGCGACGACCTGCGCATCGAGGGCGTGGTCGTGGAGTACCTGGAGGGCGTCGACGACCTGCCGTCCATCGTGACCGAATTCGCTCCGGGCCCGGACGCCCGCCTCGGCGTCCTGGTGGACCACCTGGTCCCCGGCACGAAGGAGTGGCGCATCGCCGAGGCGGTGACCAGCGAACACGCCCTGGTCGTGGGCCACCCGTACATCGACATCTGGGAGGCGGTGAAGCCGTCGGCCCTGGGCATCGAGTCCTGGCCACGCGTCCCGCACGGGCAGGACTGGAAGACGGGGGTGTGCCGGGCGCTGGGGTGGCCGTCGGAGAACACCGGCGCGGTGTGGCAGGCGATCCTGAAGCGGGTGGGGTCCTACAAGGACCTGGAGCCGGAGTTGCTGGGGCGGGTGGAGGAGCTGATCGACTTCGTTACGGGTAGCGGTGGGGCCTGACGTTGGGGAACGTTCCGAACTCGCTGGTGTCCAGTTCGACGCCCAGAACCTCCAGTGACACCAGGTCACCGAACTTGGTGATCTGCTGCGTCAGATAGTTGGCGTCCTCGCCGTCGCCCTCAGGCCTCGTCAGTAGGACGCACTGCGCCATGATCGGATCGAGAATGAGATACGCAGGCACCTTGCCCGCCGCGTAGATCGACCTCTTGACCACGTAGTCCTGATGAACGCTGGACTTGGAGACGACCTCGACAACCATGGTGACCAGCTGGGACGGCAGCAGATGCCCCGAGGCAGGCAGTACGTCCGGAGCCGCCACGACCAGATCCGGGATGGGCACGCTCGCCTCGCCGATGATGTCGACATCCTGGGTCTGGATGGGATACCAGCGGTCCATGGGAATCTGCCGCAGTGTGTGCATCACGATCAGGTTGTGCACCAGATCTGGGCTGGCCATCATCACGATTACCCCCCGGAGGAGCTCAGCCTTGACGCCCTCGGGAGGCTCGAACTTGTCGAGGTAATTGGCCATTCCACGCTCGTCCACAGCGGTCATCTCCATGGCCTCCCATCCGCCGCGTCCTTTTGGCGGCAGCCTAGGAATTCAGGTTAGGGACCGAACCGACGTTCCGCACCGATTCACTCGCCCGAGTGATCAGTCCACCAGATCCCTGACCACGGCATCCGCCAGCAACCGCCCCCGAAGCGTCAGCACCGCACGCCCCTCCTCGTACGGACCGCTCTGCAGGAGCCCCTCTGCGAGGGCTCGGCGCGAGGCAGCGAGCCCCTGGTCCCGCAGCAACCCCAGCGGCACCCCCTCCCGAAGCCGCAGCTCCAGCAGGATCCGCTCGACACGCCGGTCCTCCTCCGACAGCAGCTCCCGCCCGGCCCCCGGTGACCGCCCCGCCGCCAGGGCCGCCGCGTACGCGCCCGGATGCTTCACGTTCCACCAGCGCACGCCGCCCACGTGCGAGTGGGCGCCCGGGCCCGCGCCCCACCAGTCGGCGCCCCGCCAGTACAGCTCGTTGTGCAGGCAGCGGCCCGCCTGGGAGGTCGCCCAGTTGGAGACCTCGTACCAGTCGAAGCCCGCCTCCGACAGCACCGACTCCGCGATCAGGTACCGGTCCGCGTGGACGTCGTCGTCCGTCATCGGGACCTCGCCCCGGCGGATGCGGCGGGCCAGCTGGGTGCCCTCCTCGACGATCAGGGCGTAGGCGGACACATGGTCCGGGCCGGCGCCGATCGCCGCCTCCAGCGAGGCCCGCCAGTCGTCGTCCGACTCGCCCGGTGTGCCGTAGATCAGGTCCAGGTTGACGTGCTCGAAGCCCGCCGCGCGGGCCTCCGCCACGCACGCCTCGGGACGGCCCGGCGTGTGCGTGCGGTCCAGGACCTTCAGCACGTGCTGCTTCGCGCTCTGCATGCCGAAGGACAGCCGGTTGAAGCCGCCCTCGCGCAGGATGGTCAGATACGCCGGGTCCACCGACTCCGGGTTCGCCTCCGTCGTGATCTCCGCGTCCGGTGCCAGCCCGAACTCGTCGCGGATCGCCCCCAGCATCCGTACGAGATCGTCGGCGGCCAGCAGCGTGGGCGTTCCGCCGCCGACGAAGACCGTGCGGACCTCGCGCGGGTCGTCGCCGAGGACCTTGCGGGCGAGGCGGATCTCGTCGACGAGGGTCTCGGCGTAGTTGTCGCGGGACGCCAGCACTCCCCCCGTCCCGCGCAGCTCGGTCGCCGTGTAGGTGTTGAAGTCGCAGTAGCCGCAGCGGGTCGCGCAGTACGGGACGTGCAGGTAGAAGCCGAGGGGGCGGTCGGCGGACCCGGCGAGGGCGGACGCGGGGAGCGAGCCGTCGTCGGGGACGGGCTCGCCGTCGGGGAGTGCGGAAGGCATGGGTTCCATTGTCCAGCACGCGCGCGTGCCCGCCGGAACCGAGACAACCGCTACTCGGCCTGGAGCACCAGCAACGCCAGATCGTCCTCCGGCGGACGGCCGCTGAACTCGTGCACGAGCCTGCGGATCCGCTCCGCGATCAGCTCGGCGTTCAGCCCCGCGCACCCCGCGAGCGCGGTCGCGAGGCCGTCGCCGTCGTCGAACTGGCGGGCGCCGCTGCGCCGCTCCGTCACCCCGTCGGTCACGCACAGCAGGGTGTCGCCGGAGCGCAGCTCGAAGGTCTCGCTGGTGTACGTGGCGTCCTCGACGACCCCGAGGAGGGTCTGCGGGTGCGCGGCGGTGTGGACCTCGCCGCCCGCGCCCAGCAGCAGCGGCAGCGGGTGTCCGGCGGAGGCGAGGGTGCAGCGGATGCCGCCGTCGAAGGGGGTGAGTTCGCCGTAGAGGAGGGACAGGAAGCGGGTCTGCGGGCCGTCGCCGGGCGCCGGCGGGACCGGGCCGACGAGGGCGCGCGCGGCGGCGTCGGCGGCCTCCGTGGCGTCGTCGAGGAGGAGCTGGTTGAGGCGGTCGAGGACGTCGGCGACCCGGTAGCCCTCCCGCGCGAGGAGCCGCAGCCACGGGCGTGCGATGCCGATAACCACGGCCGCCTCGGGGCCCTTGCCCTGGACGTCCCCGATGGCGAAGCACCAGCGGCCGTCGCCGGCCGGGAAGAGGTCGTAGAAGTCGCCGCTCGGGCCGCCCTTGTCGCACGGCTCGTACACCAGCGCGCTGGCCACGCCGGGAATCTCAGCGACGGCGCCGGGCAGCAGTCCGCGTTGCAGAACCCTGCTGATGGTGGCCTGCCGGGCGTACTGGCGGGCCGCGCCGATGGCGAGGGCCACCCGGCGGGCGAGGTCCTCGACGAGCCCGGTGACCTCGTCGGGGAAGCGCACGAGGTCGGCCCGCCCGATGACCAGCGTGCCCAGCGGGCGGCCCCCGGCGATCAGGCGGTACGCGAGCGCCGTGCCGCGCACCCCGCGTGCGCCGAGCGCCTCACCGGGCCAGGGGTAGGCGACCGGGCCGGTGCGGTGGTCGTCGGCCGGAAGCGGCGGCTCCTTCTCCAGGGCCTGGCGGAGCTCCTCGATGAGGTTCTCGGAGCCGTGCCAGACGCGGGCCAGCCGCGGCCCGGTCCCGGCGGCGCCCTCCGCCGCCCAGCCCGCCCCGGCGCCGGCTTCGCCCGATCGTGGGTATCCCCAGCGCCCGGCGACCTCGTCCTCCAGCCACACCGCACACCAGTCCGCCAGCCGCGGCACGATCAGCTGGCCTGCGAGCGCGGCGACCAGGTTCTCGTCGAGCTGCCCGGCGAGCAGGTCGGAGGCCTCGGCGAGGAAGGACAGGGCACCGCGGTTGAGCCAGTCCCGCTCCCGCTCGGCGCGCTGGGGCTCGGGAGCGAGGATCTCGGCCACGCGCAGCCCGCGCTCAAGCGCGCGCTCCTCGGCGTACGCCTCGATGTCGTCCTTGGCCGCCACGGGGTCCTCGGCGGGCAGCCGCGCCCACACGGTCTTGGCGCCGGCGCGATAGGTGACGCCCCAGGACTCGGCGAGCCGCGACACCAGCCGCAGGCCGCGGCCGTACTCCGGTGTCTCGTACGGCGCCTCGACCTCACCGTCGCGCGGGGCGCGCGAGGGGTGGTGGTCCAGGACCTCGACGAGAAGGGCGCCGGTGTCCTCCAGGCGGCAGGTGAGCTCCAGGTCGGTGCCGGCGTGCACGACGGCGTTGGTGACCAGCTCGCTGACGGCCACGACGGCGTCGTCGACGAGGCGGGCGCTGAGGTGCTCGGTGCCGGGGAGCCCGGAGGCGGCCCATTCCGTGAGGGCGTTGCGCACGAGGGTGCGGGCGGAACCCGGGGAGATCGGACTGCCGGGGAGGACGGCGCGGGTTTCGGCGCCCACGCCCCCCTGCGCAGGCGCATCAGAGGCACGGGAAACGGTCTCCCGTTGCGCCGGAATGGCCCCCATCTACAGCTCCCCGAACGGTTCGGACGAATACGCCTCAGTCGACGCCGACAGAGTGACAGACTGGCCACGCCCATAAGCACCGAGTTACCGAAGTGGGCCGCCATGAGTGAGAACCGTGCTACGCGTGTGCTCGAAGACGGACAGAAAGACGGTCAAATTCGAGCATCGGAACTGCGCCCCCTGCTCGCCGCGATGACCGCGGCGCGGGACGGCGACTTCCGGAGGCTCCCGGAGACCGGTGACGGAGTGGTGGCCGAGCTGACGGCGGTCTTCAACCAGATCATGGACCGGAGCACGCACTTCAACCGTGAAGTGCAGCGGGTCAAGCGGGAGTTGGTCCGGCACGGGAGGCTCGACGAGCGGCTCTCGGCGAGCCCGGGCCCGGGTGACTGGACGACCCGCGTCAACGACGTCAACCAGGTGCTCGACGCCCTGGTCGCCCCGGCGGCGAACGCGACGCGCGTGCTCGACGCGGTGGCCGGCGGCGACCTGACCCAGCGCGTCGATCTGCACGACGGGAGCCGCCAGTTACGCGGCGACCTGCGGCGCCTCGGCCGGGCCGTGAACAAGATGGTCGACCAGCTCTCCCTGTTCACCGGCGAGGTGACCCGCGTGGCCCGTGAGGTCGGCACCGAGGGCCGGCTCGGCGGCCGGGCCAAGGTGACCGGGTTGTCCGGCAGTTGGCGGGACGTGACCGAGGCCGTCAACACGATGGCGTCCCGGCTGACGGCGCAGGTGCGCGACATCGCCCTGGTGACCACGGCGGTGGCCCGCGGCGACCTGACCCGCACGGTCACCGTCGAGGCGACCGGCGAACTGCTCGAACTCAAGCTGACCGTCAACACGATGGTGGACCAGCTGTCCGCCTTCGCCGACGAGGTGACGAGGGTCGCCCGCGAGGTGGGGACGGAAGGGCAGCTGGGCGGACGCGCGCAGGTGCGCGGCGTCTCCGGCGTGTGGAAGGACCTCACCGACAACGTCAACTTCATGGCGTCGAACCTGACCTCGCAGGTCCGCAACATCGCCCAGGTCACCACGGCCGTCGCCAACGGCGACCTGAGCCAGAAGATCACCGTCGACGCCCAGGGCGAGATCCTGGAGCTGAAGT